>NZ_JBICWL010000032.1:0-64935 GCF_043199735.1 Streptomyces sp. NPDC048566 | reverse complement strand
GCAGGGGGGACCCTGTGGGAGAGTAGGACGCCGCCGAACTATTTGTGAGAGAACCCCCGTACCGGGGATACCGGTACGGGGGTTTTCTGCGTTTCCAGGCAGTCATGCGGGTCGAAGTCGAAAAAGGGGGAGGGCGGTCACGGTGCGGTGACCGCCCTCCCCCTTTTCTCCAAGCGGTGGAGGCAACGGCGGAGGTGAGCCGGCGGACCCGGGCGAGGCCGTCCGCGCGCGGGACCACGGACTCGTCCGTGGCCTTCCGCAGGCCGGACGAGCATGGCGCGCCCTGTGGGCCGCGCCTTCGGCAGGGCGGATATCCACGTGAGCGCCGCCGGGGACCCGTACTACGGTGACCACCATGAACCACGTCATCCGTTCCGTGTGGCCCGACGAGTGGCGTCAGGTGAGGGATCTGCGACTCGACGCCCTGCGGGACCCGGTCGCCCACCTCGCGTTCCTGGAGACCTACGAGGACGCCGCCGCGAAGAGTGACGCCTTCTGGAAGGAGCGCACCGCCGGTGCCGCCGTGGGGGTGGTGGACCGGCAGCAGCTCGTCGCGGTCGGCGACGACGGCGTGTGGGGCGGATCGGTGACCGTCCTGGTCGAGGAGGCCGGATCGGTGGACCCGTTCGGGCAGCTCGTCGAGGAGAACCAGGGGCACCTCGTCGGCGTCTTCGTGCGGCCCGAGCACCGGGGGGCCGCGGCCGGGGTCACCGGGGCGCTCTTCGACGCCGCCCTGCTGTGGTCCTGGGGGATCGGACTGGAGCGGGTCCGTCTCTTCGTGCACGAGAAGAACGGCCGGGCGGAGGCGTTCTACCGCAAGGCCGGATTCCGCCCCACCGGGAGGAGCGTGCCGATGCCCGGGGACACCGGGCAGCGGGAGCTGGAGTTCGTGATCACCCGGGGGGAGTGACGGCGGGCCCTCCGGGGGCGTCGCGGCACCCTAGGATTCCGGGTGGGATCGCCGTCGTCTCGGGGGAGCACACGTGGAACTCGGCTCTGTGGGGGTCAAGTTGGCGTCGGCCGCCGTGGCTCCCCTGGTGAGGAGGCTGTTCGCGGGCGAGGGACCCGGCGCCGGTCTGGTCGACCGGCCGATCCGGATCTCCGGGCGGCTCTCCTTCCGGGGGGAGAAGCGGTCCCTCACCGAGGCGGACGTACGGTCGCTGGCCGCCGAGTTGGTGCGCAGGGCGGTGAGCGCCGGTGAGCGTCCCGTCGAACCCGACGAGGAGCGGGCCGTGGCCGACGCCCTGGGGGCCACGCTGTACGCCCTCGGCGACCTCACCCTGACCGACCTGGACGCCGTCCGCCTCGGGCACCGGGAGTTCGCGCGGCGACTGCGCCGTGCCGCGGGCCGGCCGGAACGCGAACTGAGCGCCGAGGCGACGTACTTCCACGAGAGCCTCGTGGACACCGCCTGCCTGCACATCCTGCAGTTCTTCACGCAGCGCTCCACCTTCGTCGCGCACGCTCTGGTGGAGCAGGCGCGGCACCTCGACGAACTGGTGCGGAGCATGGACGAGTTGCTGCGCCGCACCCCGCTTCCCGAAGGGCAGGACGCCTCCTTCGAGGAGCGGTACCGGGACCACCTGCGCAGGAAGCACGGCCGGCTGACGATCCACGGCATCGATCTGCGGTCCCCGGCCCGGTGGCCGCTGGACGCGGGCTATCTCAGCCTGGAGGCGACCGGCACCACCCCGGCCTGGCGGACGGCGCGGCCCGTGCGCGACGGGCGCGGGGCCACGGCGCCGCACGCGGAGGCGGCGGCGCCTGTGCCGGGAGCCCCCGGTGCGGGCCGCGACGGCCGTCATCCGGCGTATGTGCTCGGCACGCGGCTGCGGGCCGGATGCGACCTGCCGGCGGGCCCGGGAGACCAGCCGCCCGCCGGCCCGGACGAGGCCGGTGAGGCCCGGCCCCCGGCCGGCTCCGCCACGGGCCCCGCACGGCTCGGCGTGCCGGCGGACGTCTCCTGGGACTCCGGCCGGCCGGCCGACCAGGCGCTCGCCACCGATCGGCGGGTGCTGCTGCGGGGCGAGGCCGGTTCGGGGAAGAGCACGCTCGTGCAGTGGCTCGCCGTGACCGCCGCGCGGGGTGATCTCGGCGGGCGGTACGCGTACCTGTACGGGCGGGTGCCCTTCGTCCTGCCGCTGCGCACCCTCACCCGCGACGGCGGCCGGCTGCCCGCTCCCCGAGCGTTCCTGTCCGCGACCGGCTGCCCGCTGGCCGGCGCGCAGCCCGACGGCTGGGAGGACCGGGTGCTCGCCGCCGGGCGCGGCCTCGTCCTCGTCGACGGCATCGACGAGGTTCCCGAGGGCGAGCGCGAACGGGCCCGGACCTGGCTGCGGGACCTGGTGGAGACCTACGACGGGGACAACCGCTGGCTGGTCACCTCGCGGCCCTCCGCGGTGCGGCACGACTGGCTGGCCGAGGAGGACTTCGCCGAGCTGACGATGTCCGCGATGAGCGCCCCGGACATCGCCGGATTCATCCGGCGATGGCATGCGGCGGCCCGCTCCGGCGCGGCCGAGGACGACGGATCCGAGCACCACGAGGCCCGGCTCCTCGCGGCGGTGCGCACCCATCCCGACCTCGGGCGGCTGGCCACCAACCCGCTGATGTGCGGGCTCGTCTGCGCCCTGCACCGCGACCGGCACGGCTATCTGCCCCACGCGCGCGAGGACCTGTACGAGGCCGCGCTGTCGATGCTGCTCGGCCGGCGGGACCGGGAGCGGGACGTGGCGGCGCCCGCCCTGCGCGAGGAACCGCAAAGGGAGGTGCTCCAGCGGCTCGCCTACTGGCTGATCAAGAACGGCCGTACCGAGATGGACCGTTCACGGGCCGAGAGCATCGTCGGCCGGGCGCTGCCCGGGACGCCCGAGCTGGCGGCGCTCGGGGAGGCGCCGGCGGTCTTCGAGCACCTGCTCCAGCGGAGCGGGCTGCTGCGGGAACCCGTCCCCGGCACGGTGGACTTCGTGCACCGCAGCTTCCAGGACTTCCTCGGTGCGCGGGCGGCGGTGGAGGAGGGGGACTTCGGGCTGCTCGTCGAGCACGCGGACGACGACCAGTGGGAGGACGTGATCCGGATGGCCGTCGCGCTCGCCCGGCCGCGGGAGCGCGAGACGATCCTGCTGGACCTCCTCGCCCGCGGCGAACGGGCACCGGACGCGCGGACCCGGGCGCGCATCGTCCTGCTCGCCGCTGCCTGCCTGGAGCACGCGACCTCCCTCGGCCCCGGAACCCGTGACGCCGTGGAACGGGCCGCCGCGACGCTGCTGCCGCCGGCCGACGAGCAGGAGGCGCGAGCGCTGGCCGACGTCGGCCCGCTGATCCTGCGTCTCCTGCCCGGGCCGGAGGAACTGGACGACCTGGCCGCGTACCACACGGTCATCGCCGCCTCGCACGTACGGTCCGACGCAGCCGTCGCCTACCTGAGCCGCTTCGCCCGCCATCCCTTCATCCCGGTCCGGGCGCAACTGCTCTGGGCCTGGGCCCGGTTCGACGGCCGGCGGTACGCGGACGAGGTGGTCGCCCGCCTGGCGCCGGACGGGCTCATCCACACCGTCCGGAACGACGAGCAGCTCGGCCACCTGCGGCGCCTGGGCGTCGCACCGGAGCGGCTCGACGTGCGGGCGGGAGTGTCCGGGGCGGCGCTGAGCGCATACCTGGAGGGGCACCGGGTCACGTCTCTGAGCCTGCGGGGGGTGCGGTCGACGGCCCTGCGGGCCCTGTCCGGGCAGCGCGAGCTGACCACGCTGACGGTGCGGGACTGCCCCGGCCTGGTGGACCTGACGGGCATCGGCGGCCTGCCGCTGCGGCACGTCGACCTCACCGGGCTGGGCGCCCGCACCGATCTGGGGGCGCTGGGCGAGCTGCCCCTGCTGGAGACGCTCGCCGTCGGGGGAGACGTGGTCTGGTCCCCCGCAGAGCTGCCCGCCGGCGCCCCGCTGCGCAGCCTGCGCCTGCTGCACGACGCGGCACCGCGGAGCGGGCTCCGCGGCCTCGGCGCGTTTCCCGGGCTCGAGGTCGTCGCGTTCTGCCCGGCCTCGGCTCCGGCTTCCGCTGCGGACTGGCGGGAGGTGGGTGCTCTGCCCGCCCTCACCGAGCTGACGACGACGGCCGCCTCGCTCGCGGCCCTGGAGCCCGGCGGGCAGCTCGCAGCCGTGGCCGCGCTGTACCTGGAGGGCGGAGACGCGGGGACGGTCCAGGCCGCCCTGGACCGGCTGCCGGCGGCGTTTCCGCGGCTGGCGGTCTGCGAGGTGGCGGGGGACCCGGCCGTGGCGGGAGCTCTAGACGTGTCAGCGCTGGCGGGCCTGCGCGACCTGCGGGTCCTGCACGTTCCGGTGCCGGCCGGCCGGGTCGGGGGCGCCGGGGCGCCGGCACCGTCCGTACGGCTGCTGTGCGGACGGCCGGCGGGCGAGCCGGCGGTCCGGCCGCTCCCCGGGTGACGGGGGCGAGGGCGGACGAGGGCCCGTCCTCCGCGCGGGGCGGGGTCGGCGGAGGAGCCGGAGTGGCTCGCCGGTCCCCGGCCGCTCAGTCCGGCAGTTCGTACGCGGGCCACCGTGAGCGGAGCTGTTCGCGGGAGCGGAGCAGGGCCAGCGTCGGCAGGCCGCGGGCCGGGCCCGTGGTGAGGAGGTCCGGGAGCCGGGGGAGCGGCGCGACGGCCGCCACGTCGTCGAGGACCAGGGTGAGTGGTGGGTCGAGCCGACCGGAGGATGACCGTTCGGCCATGCGCCGGCCACGCTCGACCACGCTGGAGACGAGGGCCGTCAGGAGCGGCATGGCGCCGGGACGGGTCCTGGGGTCCTCGATGGGTTCACCGACCACATAGAGCGTGCCCCCTTCCGCCACGAAGGAATCCAGGGTGAGGGTGTCGGTCCGGTGCGGCGTGCAGGATTCCCGGATGTTGACCGTGCCGAACGAGGAGAGCGCCCGTGTCGTCAACTCCTGCGCGATGTCACGGCGTTCGGGATGCGAGGTGAGGGCCGCCTCCAGCTCGCCGGCCGCGCCCGGCGCCGCCTTGGGGTTGGTCCGCAGGGCCCGGACGGCGTCCTGGACCTGGGTGCCCTGACTCCATCGGTGGACGTGCCGGAAGCCCTTGCCCTCGACGGCGGCCGCGTGCAGGAAGCTGCGCAGGAGCGTTTCCGCGGCGTCGGCCATCGGCTGGTCGGCCCGGGCCGTGGGACGCACCGCCGCGAGGAGGGCCGCGGCCCGTGCGGCGGCCGTCTCCTTGTCCTGGCATCCCGTCGTGGGCGACCAGTGGAGGCGGGCCGGTGTGTCACACCGGTGGGTCGGGTCGTAGAGCAGGACCGGGCCGAGCTTCGCGCGGGCGTCCTTGGTCTCCGACCAGACGCGCGGGTCGGAGGTGACGACGAGGGCCGGACCCTCGGCGTCGCGCACGGCCTGGGACGCGGTGGACCTGCGGACCTCGGCCGGGGCGAGGACGACGGCGTGGGTGTTCTCCCATGCCTGCCTGGGCTGGGCCGGGGTGGCGGTGAGCGGGACGGCTCCGTCGGTCGGCGCGGCCTCTCTGCCGCCCGCCCACATCGTCGCCGCCGTGGCGGTGACCGCCGCTCCGCCGTCCGCCCCGTGTCCGGCGTCGGCCGCCGCTCCGGTGTGCGCCGCGGCCGGGGAGGGGGCCGCGTGCGGCGGTGCGCCGCCGGGTCGGCCGCCGCGTGCCGGGGCGGGCTGTTCGTGCGGCCGTGCCGCGGGCGGGCCGGCCGGGGTATGGGCGCCGGTGCCCTGTCCGGCTTCCCGCGCCGCCCGGGCGTCCTCGGCGGCCCCGTGCGCCGGCCGGGCGTCCTCGACGGCCCCAGAGGCCGTGCGCGCCGTCTCCGGGGGCGCTGGGGGCGTCGGCCGGGCCTCCTCTGGACCCTCGGGACGTCCGGCCGCGGCCGGGGGCGACTGCTCCGGCCACGCTCGCTGTTCCGCTCGGGCCGGGGGCACCACCGGGCCGGCGGCCCGCGCCGCCGCGGCTTCGGCGCGCCGCCGGGCCCGGCCCGCGCGCCACCGGGCCGCCGTCCCCATCACGAACACCGTCAGGACCAGCAGCACCATCAGCTGGCCGATGAACAGGCCCCAGAAGAGGCCGTATCCGGACAGCTGGGCGGCAGGGGTGTCGGGCCAGGCCCCCGCCATGTCGTGCGGTGCGCCGATCAGGTGCCGCATCGCCAGGGGCGTACGCGGGAAGGTGACCGCGTCCGGCCAGGCGCCGCGGGAGAACAGCCCGGCGAGGCCGGTGGCCGTCCACACCATCAGGGTCATGCCGAGGAGGAAGCCGAGCACCCCGACGAGCAGTCCGTCGGGGATGCCGCCGTCCCGCTCGTGGCGCGGGCCGTGCCGGTCGTCCGGTCTCATCGCAGGCCGCCTCACGCCACCGTCGACTCGGAGGAGCCGTCGAGGTCGGCGAGATGCTGCTCCATGAACGCCGCCGCCCGCTCCTCCGCCTCCCGTTCGGCGGCGCGCATCGCGTCGTCGGACAGATGGTCGGCCGAGGACTCCGTCATCGCGCGGTCGGTGAAGACCAGCGGACGTTCCGTCTCGGTGATCAGATGCTTGACCACCTGGACGTTGCCGTTGACGTCCCAGACCGCGATGCCCGGGGTGAGCGTCGGGATGATCTCGACCGCCCAGCGCGGCAGGCCGAGGACTCCTCCCGTCGCGCGCGCCTCGTCGGCCTTCTGGGCGTAGACCGTTCTGGTCGACGCCATCTTCAGGATCGCGGCGGCCTCCTTCGCCGCCGCGCCGTCGACGACGTCGGACAGGTGGTGGACGACCGCGACGAAGGACAGGCCGAGGCGCCGGCCGAACTTCAGCAGCCGCTGGAAGAGCTGCGCCACGAAGGGGCTGTTGATGATGTGCCACGCCTCCTCCACCAGGAAGATGCGCTTCTTGCGGTCGGGCCGGATCCAGGTGTGCTCCAGCCACACGCCGACGATCGCCATCAGGATCGGCATGGCGATGGAGTTCCGGTCGATGTGGGAGAGGTCGAAGACGATGAGGGGGGCGTCCAGGTCGATGCCCACCGTCGTCGGACCGTCGAACATGCCCCGCAGGTCGCCGTCGACGAGCCGGTCGAGGACCAGCGCGACGTCCAGGCCCCACGCCCGCACGTCGTCTATGGCGACGTTCATCGCCTCGGCCGACTCCGGCTCGGGGTGGCGCAGCTGCTCCACGATGTCGGTGAGGACGGGCTGCCGCTCCACGATCGTCTCGTTGACGTAGGCGTGCGCGACCTTCAGGGCGAAGCCCGACCGCTCGTCCAGGCCGCGCCCCATGGCGACCTCGATGATCGTGCGCAGCAGGGCGAGCTGGCCGGTCGTCGTGATCGCGGGGTCGAGCGGGTTCAGCCGGATGCCCATGTCGAGCGCGGCCGTCGGGTCGAGCCGGATGGGAGTTATCCCCAGCTCCTCCGCGATGAGGTTCCACTCGCCCACGCCGTCCTCGCCCTGGGCGTCGAGGACGACGACCTGGCGGTCGCGGAAGCGGAGCTGGCGCAGGACGTAGGTCTTCTCCAGCGCCGACTTGCCGTTGCCCGACTCGCCGAGGACCAGCCAGTGCGGGGCCGGGAGCTGCTGCCCGTACAGCTGGAAGGGGTCGTAGATGTAGCCCTTCCCGGAGTAGACCTCGCGGCCGATGATGACGCCGGAGTCGCCCAGGCCGGGCGCGGCGGTCGGAAGGTAGACGGCCTGGGCCTGCCCGGTGGAGGTGCGGACCGGGAGCCGGGTCGTCTCGACCTTGCCGAAGAGGAAGGACGTGAAGGCGTCGGTGGCGACGGACAGCGGATCCCGCATCAGTGCATCAGCCCCTACCTGCGGATTCCGGTGGCGAACGGCAGTGTGTTGACGAAGGCCCGGTGGTGCTCGCGGTCGCACCACTCCAGCTTCAGATACGACTTGCCCGCCGAGGCGCGGATGGTGCGCTTGTCGCGGGCCAGCGCCTCGGGATTGCGCGAGGACACGGTGATGTAGCCGACGAGGTTGACGCCCGCCGCGCCGCTCGCGAGGTCCTCGCCGCGCTGGTCGAGGCGGTTGTGCGAGGCGATGTCGCGCGGGTCGACGGTCCGGTTCATCTTGGCGGCGCGGCTGGTCTCCGCGTCGTCGTTCGTCTTCTCGGTCAGCATCCGCTCGATGGCGATCTCGGTGGGTTCGAGGTCCATCGTCACGGAGACCGTGCGGATGACGTCCGGGGTGTGGACGAGGAGCGGGGCGAGGAAGTTGACGCCGACGGGCGTCATCGGCCATTCCTTCACCCAGGCCGTGGAGTGGCACCAGGGCGCGCGGGTGGAGGACTCGCGGGTCTTCGCCTGGAGGTACGTCGCCTCCGTGGCGTCCAGTTCGGCGGGCCAGGCGTTGCGCCTGGTCATGGCCTGGATGTGGTCGATCGGGTGATCCGGGTCGTACATCGAGTGCACGAGCGAGGCGAGCCGGCCCTGACCGAGCGGCTGCCGTACCCGGATGTCGGCTTCCTGGAGCCGGGAGCAGATGTCGGTCAGCTCGCGCGCCATGACGACGGCCAGCCCCGCGTCACGGTCGAGCCGCCGCCCGCCCTGCGGCCGGGCGGCGCGCGCCATGGCCTGCGCCTCGGCGGCCAGTTCGCGCGAGTAGTGCATGCACGCGACGAGGTAGGCGCGGTGCTGCTCGCTGCTCGTGGACACCATCGACTGGAGCTGGTCGTAGGACTGCCGGAGCCAGCCGGGTGCACGCTCGTCACCGCGGACGGTGACGTCCTTGGCGTGCGCGTCGGGGTCGGCGGGCAGGGTGCGGGCGAGCATCTGCAGGCGGGTGACGAAGCCGTCGCCGTTGGCCACGTGCTTGAGGAGCGTGCCGAAGCGGTCGACGAGGGCCTCCTGGTCCTCGCTGTCGCGCAGACCGACGCCGGGCCCCTCGATCTCGATGGCGGCCGTGACGGTGCGCCGGTCGGCGTGCAGCAGCACGGCGATCTCGTCGGGGCCGAACGGCGCGGCGAGCCAGGAGATCCGGCCGATGCCGGGCGGCGGGCCGATCTCGACCTCCTTGCCGTCGATGCGGACCCCCGCCTCCATCACCTGGCTGCGGTAGGCGGCGCCCCGGCGCAGACTCCGCCGGTAACTGCGGTTGATCTCGAACCACTTGTAGAAGGTGCGGCGCTTGTACGGGACGTAGACGGCCGCCAGCGCGAGCAGCGGGAAGCCCATGAGCAGCACGATCCGCAGGGACAGGACCGGGACGATCAGTCCGCACATCATGCCGAGGAAGGCGCCCGCGATGATGAGCGCGATCTCGCCCGATTCGCGGTTGCGGCCGACGATCGCGTTCGGCCGGGCGCGGCCGATCAGATACGTCCGGCGGGGCGTGACCGCGTGGGACACGTGGGACTCGGTCGTCAACGCCCTTCACCTCCCGTGCTGTTGGTGCTGCTGTTGCGGGTGTTTGCGGCGTGCGGGGTGTTGACCGGGCTGGTACGCGGTGGGGGTGCGGCGGAGGGGACAGATCCGCCGCCTCCGTTCGGCGTACGGGTGCTGTGCGCGGCCACACCACCGGACACCGGGTTGGCGGGACGGGACAGGCTGCCTCCGCCGCCGCCTCCGTTGTTGTCCGCGCGGGCGCTGTGCGTCTTGATGCCCTGGGCGACCATGGTCGCCGGAGAGCTGATGACGGCGGCTGCCTTGCCTTCGGCGCCCTGCATGATGCGGTTGCTGCGGGATCCTGCGATCTCGTCGCCGAACCCCGGGACGAAGCGGTAGATCATCGCGCTGGCGAAGATGGCGAGCAGGATGATGGCGAGGCCGGACACGACGGCGGAGAACGCGTCGGGGCCGCTGTCGGAGCTGAGGGCGCCGGCGAGGCCGAGCACGATGACGATGACCGGCTTCACCAGGATCACCGCGATCATGATGCCCGCCCAGCGGCGGACGTGACCCCAGAGGTTCTTGTCGACGAGGCCCGCGTAGACGACGGTGCCCAGCAGGGCGCCGACGTAGAGCAGGGCGGCCCGGATCACCAGCTCCAGCCAGAGGACCCCGGCGGCCAGGATCGACACCAGGGAGACGACGATCAGCATGATCGGGCCGCCGCCGATGTCGTCGCCCTTGCCGAGCGCTCCGGAGAACGTCCCGAAGAACGCGTCGGTCTGGTTGCCGGTGGTCTTCGCGAGCACCTCGGTCACACCGTCCGTCGCCGACACGACGGTGTAGAGGATCAGCGGGGTGAAGGCCGAGGCGAGCACGGTGAGCCAGAGGAAGCCGATCGCCTCGGACAGGGCCGTGCCGAGGGGGACGCCCCGGACGGCCCGCTTCGCCACGGCCAGCAGCCACAGCAGCAGGGTGAGGATCGTGGACGCCGCGAAGACGACGGCGTACTGCTGGAGGAACTTGGGGTTGGTGAAGTCGACGTTCGCGGTGTCGTTCACCGCGGCGGAGAGTTTGTCGACGGTCCAGGAGGCGGCGTCGGCGCAGCCCCGCGCCAGGGAGGAGAGGGGGTCGAGGGTGGAGCCGAGGGGGGAGTCCTTGGTGAGGCCCGAACGGTTACTGTCACCCTCGCAGTAGTTCTTCGCCGGGCCGTGGATCAGCCCGCAGGCGTCGCTGCTCGGAGAGGGCGACGGGGTGGGCGCCGCGACGGCTCTCGTGGCCAGCATCACCGCAGCCGTCTGGAGTGCCGCCACGGCAGCGGCCAGATTGAGTACGCGACGATTAGCGGGCATACGTGAACCCTCCGTACTCCTGAACAGCCTTCGCGATGTCGTCTGCTCCGGACGCTCGGTCGTCGCCCGGCACGGGCGCGGGACCGTCCTTCTGCTTGTGCGTGACGATCTTCCAGTCGTCGCCGGCCCACTCCATCTTCATGGTGATCGTGAACCAACTGCTCGTGACCGGGTTGGCGGAGTTCTCGCCCGCGAGGCCGAGCAGACCGCTGCACCAGACGTCCACGGTGGCCGCATCGGGAGAGACGGCGGTCGTCTTGGTACCGATGGCGCTCGTCCGCGAGACGAACGTGTAGCCCTGCGGCGCAGAGCCGTCCTCGTTCAGACCCACGTTCTTGTTGAACTGAGCTGTATACGCCTTGTCCAGCGTCGCCTCGTACTCGGCCACCTTGGACGGAACCATCACCGTGGCGAGGATTCTGTCCCGATCGGCCTTGTTGAACATCGCCGTCGAGCCCAGCGCCACCGCGTAGTTCGCCGCCGCGCTCTGCGCGCCCTCTCCCGTGTGGGGGAAGCCCGACGGGATGCCGGCGGACTTCGCGTCCACGGGGCGGTCGCCGGAGGCGGCCGTCGGGGACGTCTCGGCCTTGTCGCCGCCCTCGCCGCCCGACGAGGGCGCGTCGCCGCCGCGGTTGGCGAAGGCGATCGCGGCGATGAGCAGGACGACGACGCCGACCACCGTGATCAGGCTCCGCGAGGAGGACCCCCGCCCGCGGCGGGCGCCGCCGTAGACGTCGCCGTCGCGTTCGGGCAGGCGGGTGCGGGTCTGGCCGGAACCGCCGTACCCCCGGTCCGCGCCGCGCGGGGCGTCGCCGTAGCCGGGTTCGTCTCCGAGACTCATGCCGGGTACGCCCCCTCAACCTCTCGCCGAACCCCGTGGTACGACGGTAGCCGTGCTGGTTCCCGCGCGGACGCGGTGTGGTGACTCGACATCAGGGAAACGCAACCTCAGCCGGTGGGCACGACGGACGGGTGGGTCGGAGGACGGGCTGTCCGGGCACGCCCGGCCGGGGACTGGCGGTGCGCCGGCCGCGGCGCGCTCCGGCCGGGCTACACGGCCATGCCGTACACGATGGTGAAGAGCGTGCCGAGGGAGCCGATGATGAAGACTCCCGTGAGCCCGGCGATGATGAGGCCCTTGCCCTGTTCGGCGCTGAAGGTGTCGCGGAGGGCGGTCGCGCCGATGCGCTGCTTCGCCGCACCCCAGATCGCGATGCCGAGGCACAGCAGGATGGCGACCGCCATCACCACCTCGACCATCACCTTGGCTTCGTTGCCCAGGCTGCCGAAGGGGCCCCAGTCCGGGGCGATCCCGCCGATGATCGTGTTGATGTCGCCCTTGTCGGCTGCGAAAAGCATGTAAGTCACCGCCCCTAGTGGGTAGTTCTGCACCCTCTGCCACTGCGCAGAGGTCGGGCCCATTCTCGCCGACAATGACGCCTTCGTATGTCGACTTGACGTCATTGGTTGGCGGGTTTCGTGCGAATCCCTTGCCACCGGCGTGCGCGGGGCCCTTTCGGGCGGCGTACGGCGGTATGTGAAGAGTCGTATCGTCACTCTGTGTATCACGGCCGGTCACGCCGGGCAATGAAGTGGGAGCGAAACCTGGCGTGTGGTTCTGTCGTTGTCCCCTTCTATGGCCTCCGCCGACCATGCGAGGGCGGACGCGGGCCACCCGTACCGGTTCTGACGGCTCGTCGTTCCCCAGGCTAACTCCCCCGCGGCCCGTGCCGACGGCCAGAGCGCCCGCGGTCGACGGCCCACGGCCGGCGGGAGTGTCGCCGGCGCGCGTCCGGCGACGGAGGCAACAGCACCGAGGAGGAGCAACCGTGATCGACGTCCACCATCAGATCGCCGCCGTGCGGCGCACGGTCGACACCCGCGTCCACGGGGCGGGCGAGGCCCGCGTGGTGACGCTGGCCCAGACGTACGACGCCCCCGTCGAGGACGTCTGGGACGCCGTGACCCGTGCCGAGCGCATCCCCCGCTGGTTCCTGCCCGTCTCCGGCGACCTGCGGCTCGGCGGCAGCTATCAGCTGGAGGGCAACGCCGGCGGCACCGTCGAGCGCTGCGACCCGCCCGAGGGCTTCGCCGCGACCTGGGAGCACGGCGGCGACGTGAGCTGGATCGAGGTGCGGCTCACGGCGGAGGGCGGGCGCACCCGCCTCCGGCTCGACCACATCGCGCACGTCGACGAGGAGCGCTGGGCGCAGTTCGGCCCGGGGGCCGTGGGGGTCGGCTGGGATCTCGGCCTGCTGGGCCTGGCGGGCCACCTCGGCTCGCCCGCGGGCGTCCTCGACCCGAAGGACGGCATGGCCTGGCTGGCCTCGGACGAGGGCCGCGACTTCGTCGTCCGCAGCAGTGAGGGCTGGTACGCGGCGAACGTCGCCGGCGGCGAGCCCGAGGCGAGCGCGCGGGGCGCGGCGGACCGGACCACCGCCGCCTACACGGGCGCCGAGCCCGCCTAGTCGGTCCCCGGCGTCCGGGGCGGTGCGGCGCACGGGCGGAGCGTCGCCCGCGTTCCCGACGGGGCCGGGTGGTGCGGCTACGCGGCGCGGTGCCGTGCCGGGCGGTGCGAGCGAGTGGAGCCGTTCCGGTCGCGGCGCGGGCGTCCGGCCCGTCCGCCGTCCGTCACGGGCGGTCCTCGGCCGGAGCCGGCGGCCGCTGGTCGGCCGCGCCCGTCACGAAGTGGTCGAACTCGCCCGCGCGGACGCCCAGGACGAACGCGTCCCATTTCCGGCGGGTGGTGGTCACCACGTTCTCCGGGTCGCCGGTCTCCCGGAGATGGACCAGGCCGTCCGCGCCGAAGGCGAGTTCGATCCAGGGTCCCGGCCCGGTCACGCCCGCCGGCGCGGCCCGTACCCAGTCCAGGCCCGGGGGGATGTCGGTCAACGGTGGTGTTCCTCTCGGGACAGGCGGAAGCGGGCCGCTGCCTCGTCGCTCCGGACCCCGGGTCCCCGGTCGGGGGACGTCCGCGGCCACCGTATCCCCGTCCCGGCCGCCCCGGGCCGCGGGGCGGCAGCTCGCCCGACCCCGCCCGGCGTGTGCGGTCGCGGCCCGGGCGTTCACCCGTGTGGGTGTACGCGGGGGACGGGGGCCCGGGGCCGCGGAGGGGGCCGGGAGGGCCCGCCGGGTGCGGACGGGCGGCCCGGCGGGTCCCGGGTGATACTCGGACGCGTCCAGGGTTTTGCTCACCCGCTCGGGGCAAGGTGGGAGGCGATGAAGCGCACCCGCGTCACCCCTTTCGCCGGCGCCCGGCGGCCCGCGCTGCTCGGCGCGGTGGCCGTGCTGCTGGCCGTGACGACCTCGTCGGTGGCCGCCGCCGACGACGGTCCGGGGCCGTTCGGCGTGACCGTCCAGGCCGCCGCGAACGCCCGCACCGCCCGGATCGGGGCCCTCTTCCACGGGGCCGCGGCCGACCGGGGCCGCGACGGGCACTTCTGCACCGCCTCCGTCGTGCACAGCACGGGACGCGACCTGCTCGTCACCGCCGCCCACTGCCTCGACGGGGACGGGAGGCTGTCCTTCGCGCCCGGCTACCGCGAGGGAACCGCGCCGCACGGGTTCTGGGACGTGCGGCGGGTGTTCCTGCCCGGCGGGTGGACGGACGGACGGCACGAGGACAGCGACGTCGCCTTCGTCGCCCTCGACGAGCGGGACGGCCGACGGGTCGAGGACGCCGTCGGCGGCAACGCCTTCGCCGCGCACCGCGCCACCGGGGCCACCGCGGTCACCGTCACCGGCTACCCCCGCACCGCCGGCACCGCCGTCACCTGCACCGACAAGCCCACCGCGGTGAGCGGCACGCAGCAGCGGATCGCCTGCCCCGGCTTCCCCGGCGGGACCAGCGGCAGCCCCTGGGTGAACGGCGACGGCGCCGTCGTCGGCGTGATCGGCGGCCGGGAAGAGGGCGGCAGGACCGCCGACGTCTCCTACAGCGCCGTGTTCGGCACCGAGGCCGCCGACCTCTACGAGCGGGCCGATTCGGCCGGTTGACGCCTGTCCGGCGCAACACGGACGCCCCGCCCGCGCGCGACCTCCCCCACCCGCGGAGCCCGCCTCTACACTGACCCCGGCGGACTCCTGGGCGGTGAGGGGCGGTTGACGGTGCGTAAGACGTGGATCGCGGCGACCGCCGTCGTCGGCGCGGCGATCAGCTTCGTGATGCTGCTCGTCGTCGGGGTCTACCTGGTCGCCGGGAACCTCGCGGGCGGCGGCGCCGTCGGCCTCGCCAAGGGGGCCGTGCCCGCCGCGTACCAGCCGCTCGTGCAGAAGTGGGGCACCCTGTGCCCGGCGATCAATCCGGCGCTGCTCGCCGCCCAGCTGTACCAGGAGAGCGGATTCAACCCGAAGGCCAGGAGCCCCGCCAAGGCCGAGGGGATAGCGCAGTTCATCCCGGGGACCTGGGCCACCCACGGGGTGGACGGCGACGGCGACGGCGACCGCGACGTATGGGACCCGAATGACGCGATTCCGTCGGCCGCCTCCTACGACTGCCAGCTCGCCTCCTACGTGAAGGACGCGCCCGGGAACCCGACCGAGAACATGCTCGCCGCCTACAACGCGGGCGCCTACGCGGTCATCAAGTACCGGGGTGTTCCTCCCTACCGGGAGACCCGGAACTACGTGAAGACGATCACCACGCTGGCGAAGAGCTTCGCCGCGCCGGTGACCCGGGTCGACCCCTCGAAGCAGGCCGCGACGGCCATCACCTTCGCGCAGAAGAAGCTCGGCACGCCCTATCTGTGGGGCGGCAACGGCACCGCCGACCAGGGCGGACGGTTCGACTGCTCGGGTCTGACCAAGGCGGCCTACGCCGACGCGGGCATCACCCTGCCCCGGGTCGCCAACGACCAGTACAACGCGGGGCCGCACCCCAGGCGGGCCGAACTCCTCCCGGGGGACCTGGTGTTCTTCTCCGACGACCTCACCGACTCCCGGGCCATCCGGCACGTGGGCATCTACGTGGGCGGCGGGTACATGATCGACGCGCCCCGCACGGGTGCCGTCATCCGCTTCGACCCCGTCGACACCCCCGACTACTTCGGGGCCACCCGGGTGACGGAAGATGGCGCGAAAGCATTGCCCACCTCCATCTGAAAGAACCCCCTGAGCTGCGGCGATGTGTCTCTCTTCGATAACGTCTGCGTGATCGTTCCGTGGAGTGCGGAACCCACCGGAGGGAACTGTGCGTTCCTGTTCCACGTAGAGAACCGTTCTACGACCACGGGGGTGGATCAGGCGGCGCGCGACAGGGCGTGACCGCGGGAAAGACGACGAAGGGGCCCGCAGCACCATGGCTGGACTCGCCGAATCCGGGTCGAACCCCGACGTCGATCTGCTGTACGACATCAATGGCCTGGCCAAGGACGCGCCGCACTGGTTCGACCGCGTCATGGAGTTCGTCGGCGAGTGGGGTCTCCTCGTCGCCATGGTGCTGCTGCTCGTCGGCTGCTGGTGGACCGTCCGCCGGCGGGCCGACGCCGACGCGGCGTCCTCCGTGGCCGCCCTCGTCTGGGCTCCGCTCGCCGCGGGCATCGCCGTTCTCGTGAACATCCCCATACGGGGTTTCGTGGAGCGGCCGCGGCCCTTCGTCGACCACCAGGGCCTCGACGTCCTGATCGGCGGCAAGACCGACTTCTCCTTCGTCAGCGACCACGCGACGCTCACCATGGCGATGGGCGTCGGGCTCTTCGTGGCCGACCGGCGGTTCGGCCTCGCCGGCATAGGGATCGCGCTGCTCGAAGGCTTCTGCCGGGTCTACATGGGCGTGCACTATCCGACGGACGTCGTCGGAGGCTTCGCCCTCGGCACCGCCGTGGCCCTGCTGCTGTCCCCGCTCGCCATGGTCCTGCTGACCCCGCTGACGGCCGCCGTGGAGCGGTCGCCGCGGGCGGGGCGGCTGATCCGCGCCCGGGGCACCGCGCGCTCCGGGCGGGAGACGCTCATCCCCGGAGCACGGGCCGAGCATGCCGAGGAACGGGACCTGGCGGCCTGACCGGCCCGCCGCCCGGGCCCGGCCCCCTCGGCCGGGAGGCCGGGAGGCTGCGGCGGCGACCGCCGGACGCCGACCCCGTGACCGTGCCGGCGGAGCCCGCCGGCCGCGGGAGGGTCACCCGGCCCGCGGGAGGGTCACAGGGCCTGCGGGAACGAGAAGAAGCGGTCCGGGTCGTACCGGTGCTTCAGCGAGGTGAGGCGGGCCGCCGCGTCCCCGTAGTAGGCCGTGCGCCAGTCGGTCAACGTCGCGTCCGTGTAGTTCTGGTAAGCCGCGCCCGACGCGTGCCGGGCCATCGCGTGGTGCGCGCCCGTCAGCCAGGACCGGGCGGTGGTGCCGGAGGTGCCCGCCCGCCAGGACGCGATGTACTGCGCGAGCATCCGGGACCGGCGGTGCACGAAGGCGGTCGCCGTGGGCGACACCCGGTTGACCGCGCCGCCGAGCGCCGTGAGCGCGATGCTGCCGGAGCCGCCGCGGACCGCCGACACCTGGCTCAGCAGCGTCTGGACGCCGGCCGCCGGGATCGACCGGTCGAAGAAGTCCGAGCGGGCCGCGTACGTCTCGCGGCCGAGGGCGCCCTGCGCGCTGCGGCCCGGCGTCGAGCCGGGCAGATGGCATTGGGCGTCCGCCGAGAAGGACGAGCAGCCCGCGTACACCTCCATCGACTCCTCGTAGGACCGCTTCCTGAGGGAGACACTCCGCGCCGGAGCGCCGACGCGGTCGGCCAGCCGGTCCACGGCGTTCTGGAGTTCGCCGTACGTGCCGAGCGAGAAGGCGGCCACCGAGACCGTCGGGGTGCCCCCGGCCGAGCCCGCCAGATGGCAGGAGGACCAGATCTCGTCCGGCTGCCCCGGACCCCACTCCTGCCACGCCCTGACCACGGCGGCGGCCTTCGTCCACGGCCAGGTCAGGTAGGCGGAGACGCCCTGCGGCGCCGGGTGGGTCCGGAAACGCAGTTCGGTCACGACGCCGAAGTTGCCGTTGCCCGCGCCCCGCAGGGCCCAGAACAGGTCCTTGTTCTCGGTGGAGTCGGCGGTCAGCTGCTTGCCTGCGGCGGTGATCAGCGTCGCCCCGGTGAGGCTGTCGCAGGTCAGCCCGTACGCCCGGGACACGACTCCGTGCCCGCCGCCCAGCGTCAGACCGGAGATGCCGACGGTGGGACAGGACCCCGCCGGGACGGTGACGCCCTTGGCGGCCAGCGCGCGGTAGACGTCGATCAGCTTGGCGCCTGCGCCGACGACGGCCTCGTTCGCCGAGGACCGGATCCTGCTCAGCTTCGACACGTCGACGACGAGGCGGCCGTCCCCGGAGGACCAACCGGCGTAGGAGTGGCCGCCGTTGCGTATCGCCACCCGCACATCGTGGGCGCGGGCGTACGCCAGCGCGGTCCGTATGTCGTCGGCGTGCGCGACGTAGGCGACGGCGGCGGGCTTCAGCCCGTCGAACCGCGTGTTGTAGAGGCGGCGGGCGGTCGTCCAGTCGCGGTCGCCCGGGCGCACGAGGCTGCCGTCCAGGTCGTGGGAGAGCGCCGTCCAGTCAGCGGCCGGGTGCCCGCCGGCCGTCGCCGTGCGGGTGCCCGAGGCCGCGGCGGCGGTGCCGTCCGCGGTGCCGGAGGCGCCCGAAGCGCCGCTCTCGCCACCGCTGTTGCACGCGGACGTCGCCGCCGCGGTGAGGACGGCGGCGGTCCCGCCGATGAACGTACGCCGTTGCATGTGCGCCTCCCCTTGGGTTCCGTGGAACGAGACGGGCCCTCGGACCCGCAGGTTCCACGCGCGGCCGTCGCGAAACGGCCACGATCCCGCATCCCCGCCCGAGCGCACGGCCCGGGGCACCGCGGAGTGGGGTGCGAGGGAGGCGACGGGGGAGTGGGGGAGAGCGAGAGGAGCGGGCGGCGGAAGCGGAGGGAAGAGGAGGGAAGAGGAGGGGAGGGGCCGCGGGGCGGGTGAACCTGGGGCGGGCGGGGCTCAGGAGGTGAGGTCGGTCGCGTGGGCCGCGCCGTCCGCGCGGGCCTGGCTTCTCGCGCGGCGCGCCGGACCCCGCCAGCCGCAGGTGCAGCGGGCCAGGCAGAAGCGCCCCTGTTCGACGGTGGTCGCGCGGTGCTCGGATACCGGTTCGGTGACGTCCTGCTGCTCCACACCGACCACGTTACCCAGCGCAGGTGAACGGACCCCCTCCGCGTGACGAGTGCCCCCACCCGTCGTTAAGCGGGACGACAGGGAGACCCGGACGGACCGGCTGGGGGTCGGCGGACGATGGTGGCGCAGCAGGAGGGGCGGGCGGCCGCGGTGGCGCTCGTCGTGGCGGGACTCGTGGTCTGTGGCACCGGGTGCTCGGGCGGCGGGGCGGCGGCGGACGACAGGGGCGCGGGCGCCGACACCGTGGGGACGCTGCGACGGGCGGCCGAAGCGCTGGAGCGCGCGGGGACCGCGAAGGCCGGCACGTCCATGGAGATGGCCACCGGCGGGACCCGGGTCACCATCCGCGGCCGGGGCGTGTACGACTTCCGCAAGCAGACCGGGCGGCTCACGGTGCTGCTGCCGCAGGACCCCGCGGGGACGGAAGAGCACCGGCCGATCACGGAACTGCTGGCCCCGGGTGCGCTGTTCATGAAGAACCGCGGCGCCGGTGTGCCCGCCGACAAGTGGGTCCGGGTGGAGACGGCCGGTCTCACGGACGGGAACCTGGTGACGGGCGGCGCCACCGACCCCTGCGCGGCGGCCGAGCTGCTGCGCGGCGCGCGGACGGCGACGTACGTGGGCCGGGCCGAGATCGGCGGCACCTCCGTGCGGCACTATCGCGGAACCGCCGACCTGCTGGTGGCCGCCCGGGGCGCCTCGGCCGGGCAGCGGCCCGCGCTCGCCGCGGCGGCGAAAGGGTTCGCCACCACGCGGGTGCCGTTCGACGCCTACCTCGACGACGCGGGACGGCTGCGCAAGGTCCGCCACCGCTTCCGTTTCGTCAACGACCGGAAGCAGGGCACGGTCGACGTCGCCTCGACGACGCTGCTGTACGGCTTCGGCACCGCCGCCGACGTGCGGTTGCCGCAGGCCGGCGACATCTTCGCCGGGAAGATCGCGGAGTAGTGGATTCCGGTGGCGGGGGCAAGAGCATCCGGAGCCGTAGCGTCACCGGGGGGCCGGAAATGGCCCTTCCGTGCCATGCGCGGTGTGTAGACCACTCCCTACTCTAGGAAGTCGGTGACGGCAGGAAGAGGTGAGCGCGCGTGGCTCCGGTCGGCGGTACGGCAGTTCAGGACCACGTGGCCCTCGCCGAGATCGAGCTGTGCGGCGAGCTGATGATCGCCGCCTCGGCCGCCGACGAGGAGCGGCTCAGCCTGGAGAGCATCGACGAGGTCCTGAAAGTGGCCGAAGAGCGCGCCCGTCCGTGCGGAGCGGACGGCCGGGACACCGGCCGGGCCGCCGGCCCGGCGCCCGCACGCTGAGGGTCCGTACCCCGGCCGGTCCGGCGGCTCGCGGGACGGATCGGGGAGCGGTTCGGGGAGCGGTTCGGGGAGCGGATCGGGGAGCGGATCGGGGGGCGGCGAGTCCCGGCGCCTTCCCGGCTCCGGCGCCTTCCCGGCTCCGGCACCCCTGCCGGCCGGTGACCGCCTCGGCCGGGCCGGACAGGGCGGCCCTGCCGGCCGGGTGGGCTCGCCGCTGCTCCCGCAGCGCGGACCCGTCGGCCGGAGGCACGGCGCACGTCCGGAACGTCACGGGGGTCGCGGATGTCACATACGTCCCCCGCGTCGCGTGCGTCACACCGGTCAGGTCCTGAGCAGGCGGCCGATCGCCTTCGTGGCCTCCTCGACCTTCGCGTCGATCTCGGCGCCGCCCTTGAGTGCCGCGTCCGCCACGCAGTGCCGCAGGTGCTCCTCCAGGAGTTGGAGGGCGAAGGACTGCAGCGCCTTCGTGGACGCCGAGACCTGGGTGAGTATGTCGATGCAGTAGACGTCCTCGTCCACCATCCGCTGGAGCCCCCGGATCTGCCCCTCGATCCGCCGCAGCCGCTTCAGGTGCTCGTCTTTCTGCTGGTGGTAGCCGTGGATCCCGCGGTCGTGGTCGGTCACGACCTCGGTTCCGTCGCCGGAGGGCGCCGGTGCGCCGGCCTCGCTGGTCGTCATCGCGTCCCCTTGGTGATCCGCTCGATGGTTTTGTCAGGACCCTGTCCGGGGACTGTCCCGGATGCCGGTCGGGACGCGGCTCGTACGCCGGGCCACATCCTGTCCGATACGCCCTGTATATATACCCCTAGTGGGTATATGGTAGCGAACTTTGCCGGGTACAGGGCCCCTGCCGGACGCCGGTACCGGACCCTGTGCTGATCACTGTGCTCGATGGGCGACACTGGGGGACGGCCCATTAGCCGTGGCCGGATGATGCACCTAGCATCAGCCTGACCGAACCGAAGCACCCCGAGGACCCCAACGTGCGCTTTCGTCTGACCCCCAGGGAGACGAGCTTCTACGACATGTTCTCCGCCTCCGCGGACAACATCGTCACGGGCTCGAAACTCCTGATGGAACTGCTCGGAGCGGACGCGTCCGCACGGGCCGAGATCGCAGAGCGCATGCGGGCTGCCGAGCACGCCGGTGACGATGCGACGCACGCGATCTTCCACCAGCTGAACTCCTCGTTCATCACGCCGTTCGACCGCGAGGACATCTACAACCTGGCCTCGTCCCTCGACGACATCATGGACTTCATGGAGGAGGCCGTCGACCTGGTCGTGCTGTACCAGGTCGAGGAGCTCCCCAAGGGGGTCGAGCAGCAGATCGAGGTCCTGGCGCGGGCGGCGGACCTGACCGCCGAGGCCATGCCGAACCTGCGGACGATGGACAACCTCACCGAGTACTGGATCGAGGTCAACCGCCTGGAGAACCAGGCCGACCAGATCCACCGCAAGCTGCTGGCCCACCTCTTCAACGGCAAGTACGACGCCATGGAGGTGCTGAAGCTCAAGCAGATCGTGGACGTGCTGGAGGAAGCGGCCGACGCGTTCGAGCACGTGGCGAACACGGTGGAGACCATCGCCGTCAAGGAGTCCTGACCCGTTCATGGACACCTTCGCTTTGATCGTGACCATTGCGGTCGCGCTCGGATTCACGTACACGAACGGCTTCCACGACTCCGCGAACGCCATCGCCACGTCCGTGTCCACGCGCGCGCTGACGCCGCGGGCCGCGCTCGCGATGGCCGCGGTGATGAACCTCGCGGGCGCGTTCCTCGGCAGCGGGGTCGCCAAGACCGTCAGTGAAGGGCTGATCCAGACACCGGAGGGCTCGAAGGGGATGGGCATCCTCTTCGCCGCCCTCGTCGGCGCGATCACCTGGAACCTGATCACCTGGTACTTCGGTCTGCCCTCGTCGTCCTCGCACGCCCTGTTCGGCGGCATGGTCGGCGCGGCGCTGGCCGGTGGCACCACGGTCTACTGGAACGGCGTGCTCGACAAGGTCATCATCCCGATGTTCCTGTCGCCGGTGGTCGGCCTGCTCGTCGGTTATCTGGTGATGGCCGCGATCATGTGGCTGTTCCGTCGGGCCAACCCGCACAAGGCCAAGCGCGGCTTCCGTATCGCCCAGACGGTCTCCGCGGCGGGCATGGCGCTCGGGCACGGACTCCAGGACGCCCAGAAGACGATGGGCATCGTGGTGATGGCGCTCGTCATCGCCGACGTGCAGAGCGCGGGCGACCCGATCCCGGTCTGGGTGAAGATCGTCTGCGCGATGATGCTGTCGCTGGGCACCTACGCCGGCGGGTGGCGCATCATGCGGACGCTCGGCCGGAAGATCATCGAGCTCGATCCGCCGCAGGGCTTCGCCGCGGAGACGACCGGTGCGTCGATCATGTTCGCCACCGCGTACCTCTTCAAGGCGCCGATCTCCACGACGCACGTGATCACCTCGGCGATCATGGGTGTGGGGGCGACGAAGCGGGTGAACGCCGTGCGGTGGGGTGTCGCCAAGAACATCGTGCTCGGCTGGTTCATCACCATGCCGGCGGCGGCGCTGGTCGCAGCCGCGAGCTTCTGGGTCGTGAACCTGGCGATCCTCTAGCCGCCCGGCGAGGCTGGACGTCCCCCTGCCGTGGGTGGATTCCGGCCACGCCGGAGGGGCGGGACGGCTTCCCGCGGGGCCACGCGGTCGCACGCTTCCTGTTCTCCGAGGGTCCGGTGTCCGGGGTTTTTCCCGGCGCCGGACCCTTTCCCGTTCCCGCCGACCCATCCGCTCTCGGCCCTCCCGGCCCTCCCGGTCCTCCCGGTCCTCCCGGTCCTCCCGGTCCTCCCGGTCCTCCCGGTTCTCCCGGTTCTCCCGGTCCTCCCGGTTCTCCTTGTTCTCTGCGCCGGCCGGGTGGGGTCGGTTCGCTCCGGCGGCCGTGCTCCTCGAAGGCCGGACGGAGCGATCAGGCTTCGCGGGAGGTCGTGGCGGGGGTGGTCCGGGACGCCCGTTCGGCCGGGGCCCGGCCCCGGGCGGGGTGGCTCCGCCCGCTCGGCGAGCCGGGCGCCGGCTCGGCGGGCCGGTGTCCTTCGCCGGGCAGGGCGGCGGGCCCGGCGGTCCGGCTCGGGTGCGTGTGGCTCGGGGCGCCGCGCCGGTCGCGCCGGACCGGGTTCCCCCGGCGGGTTCGGGGCGGAGAGACGAGTGGGCCCGCCCCCGGGAGCCGGGGGCGGGCCCTTTTCGTCCTCGCGGTGGCACCGCCATGCAGCACCGCGAGGGGTTTCGGGGGGCGTCCGGTCTAGCCGAAGCGACCGGAGATGTAGTCCTCCGTGGCCTGGACGGAGGGGTTCGAGAAGATCCGCTCCGTGTCGTCTATCTCGATGAGGCGTCCGGGCTGGCCGACCGCGGCCAGGTTGAAGAACGCCGTACGGTCGGAGACGCGGGCGGCCTGCTGCATGTTGTGCGTCACGATGACGATCGTGAACCGCTCCTTCAGCTCGCCGATCAGGTCCTCGATGGCGAGGGTGGAGATCGGGTCCAGGGCCGAGCAGGGC
This sequence comes from Streptomyces sp. NPDC048566, assembly GCF_043199735.1. Taxonomy (NCBI): domain Bacteria; kingdom Bacillati; phylum Actinomycetota; class Actinomycetes; order Kitasatosporales; family Streptomycetaceae; genus Streptomyces; species Streptomyces sp. NPDC048566. The sequence goes on along the minus strand of NZ_JBICWL010000032.1, from coordinate 41,285 downwards.
TCGTCCATCAGGAGCACCTGCGGCTCCACCGCGATCGCCCGCGCGATGCACAGACGCTGCTGCTGGCCGCCGGACAGGCCGGAGCCGGGCTTGTTGAGCCGGTCCTTGACCTCGTTCCAGAGGTTCGCGCCCTTCAGGGACTTCTCGACGATGTCGCCCAGCTCGGACTTCTTGTAGTTGCCGTTGAGCTTCAGGCCCGCCGCCACGTTGTCGAAGATCGACATGGTGGGGAAGGGGTTGGGGCGCTGGAACACCATGCCGATGGTGCGGCGCACGGCGACCGGGTCGATCGCGCTGCCGTACAGGTCCTCGTCGTCGAGGAGGACCTTGCCCTCCACACGTCCGCCGGGGGTGACCTCGTGCATGCGGTTCAGCGTGCGCAGGAAGGTCGACTTGCCGCAGCCGGACGGGCCGATGAAGGCCGTCACGGAGCGGGGCTCGACGGTCATGGAGATGTCTTCGATCGCCTTGTGGGCGCCGTAGTAGGCGGTGAGTCCGCTGACGTCGATTCGCTTGGCCATGTCAGTCACTGCTTCTTTCGAAAGGGTTCGGGTCGCTGATGGCCGCGTCAGCGGCCCGTCTTGGGGGCCTTCCAGCGCGCGATGGCGCGTGCCCCCATGTTGAGGATCATGACGAAGGCGATCAGGGCGAGTGCCGCTGCCCAGGCCCGGTCGTAGGCGGCTCCGGAGCCGGCGCTGTTCGCGTACTGCTGGTAGATGTACAGCGGCAGCGAGGCCTGCGGGCCGGAGAACGGGTCCGTGTTGATGAAGTTGGTGCCCCACACCAGCAGCAGCACGGGGGCCGTCTCACCGGTGATGCGCGCGACGGCGAGCATCACACCCGTCGTGATGCCGCCGATGGACGTCGGCAGGACCACCTTGATGATGGTGCGCCACTTGGGGATGCCGAGGGCGAGGGACGCCTCGCGCAGCTCGTTCGGGACGAGCTTCAGCATCTCCTCGGTGGAGCGGACCACCACGGGCATCATCAGGATCGCGAGGGCCAGCGAGCCGGCGAAGCCGGAGTAGCCCATGTCCAGGATCAGGATCCAGAAGCTGAGGATGAACAGGCCGGCGACGATCGACGGGACACCCGTCATGACGTCGACGAAGAAGGTGACGGCCTTCGCGAGCCTGCCGCGCCCGTACTCGACGAGGTAGATCGCGGTCAGTACGCCCACCGGCACGGCGATCAGGCTCGCGATGGCGACCTGCTCCAGGGTGCCGACGATCGCGTGGTAGATGCCGCCGCCGGTCTCGGTGTCGGCGACCACGCCCATCGAGTGCGTCAGGAAGTAGACGTCGAAGACCTTCACGCCCCGCTTGAGGGTCTCCCAGATCAGGGAGGCCAGCGGGATGACGGCGACGATGAAGCAGACCCAGACCAGGCTGGTGGCGACGCGGTCCTTGGCCTGGCGGCGGCCCTCGACGCGGGCGGCGATGCCGTAGGTGCCGAGGACGAAGAGGACCGCGGCGATCAGGCCCCACTGGACCTTGCTGCCGAGCCCGGCGCCGAGGCCGATGCCGACGGCGACGGCCACGGCGCCGGCCGCGATGGCCCACGGGGACCACGAGGGAAGCGTTCCGCCGCGCAGTGAACTCGCGGCTCGGGTGGTGACGGGTGCGGTGCTCATGCGTTGGCCCCCGAGTACTCCTTGCGGCGGTTGATGATCACGCGCGCCGCGCCGTTGACGAGCAGGGTGATGACGAACAGGACCAGACCGGAGGCGATCAGGGCGTCCTGGCCGAACGGGGTTGCCTCGCTGAACTTGCTCGCGATGTTCTGGGCGAAGGTGCCGCCGCCCGGGTCGAGCAGGCTGGCGTCGATGCCGAAGGTCGGCGACAGGACGGTGGCGACGGCCATCGTCTCGCCGAGCGCGCGGCCGAGGCCGAGCATGGAGGCGGAGATCACGCCGGAGCGGCCGAAGGGCAGCACCGCCATGCGGATGACCTCCCAGCGGGTGGCCCCCAGGGCCAGCGCGGCCTCCTGGATCATCATCGGGGCCTGCCGGAAGACCTCACGGCTGACGTTGGTGATGATCGGAAGGATCATGATGGCCAGCAGGACGCCCACGGTGAGCATGGAGCGGGGGGCGCCGCCCTCCCACCGGAAGATGCCGGTCCAGCCGAGGTAGTGGTCGAGCCAGCCGAACAGACCGCTCATGTGCGGCACCAGGACGAGGGCGCCCCAGAGGCCGTAGACGATGGACGGGACGGCGGCGAGCAGGTCGATCACGTAGGCGACCGGGCCGCCGAGCTTGCGCGGCGCGTAGTGCGTGATGAACAGCGCGATGCCGACGGCGACGGGGACCGCGAGGGCCATGGCGATGATCGCCGAGACGACCGTGCCGAAGGCCAGCACCGCGATGCCGAACACCGGCGGGTCGACGTTGGTGTTCCACTCGAACGTCGTCAGGAAGTTCGCGTGGTCCTTGCTGATCGCGATCGCGGCGCGGTACGTCAGGAAGACCGCGATGGCGGCCATGATCGCCAGCAGGAGGATGCCGGACCCGCGGGACAGGCCGAGGAAGACCCGGTCGCCGGGGCGGGTGGCGCCCCGGGACGCCCGCGGGCTCTCGATCGGGGAAGACGGTGGGGTGGGGGGAGGTGCTTCGGTGTTCTGCGTCGATATGTCCATCAGGAGTCTCCGGTCTGCGGAGCCGGGTCGAGTGGCGGCTCCAGGCGGCGGTGCACCGGACGGTGCGGCCCGTCCCGGTGGGACGGGCCGCACACTCGGGTCAGCTCAGGTTCGAGATGGTGGAGCGAACCTTGGTGATGATCTCGTCGGGGATCGGCGCGTACTGCGCGGCGGTCAGCTGCTTCTGGCCGTCCTCGCTCGCGATGTAGGAGAGGAAGGACTTGGTGGCGGCCAGGGTGTCGGCCTTGTTGCCCTTCTCGCAGACGATCTCGTAGGTGACCAGGGTGAGCGGGTAGGCGCCCTCCTCGGTCGGCTTGTAGTTCAGCTCCAGCGACAGGTCGTTGCCGACGCCGGCGACCTTCGCGGTCGAGATCGCCTTGGTGGCGTTCTCGACGGTGGCCTTGACCGGCTCGGACGCCTCGGTCTTGACGTCGACGGTGTTGATGCCGTCGGCGGCGTAGGACAGCTCGAAGTACGAGATCGAGCCGGCGGTCTGCTTCACCTGCTGGGCGAGGCCCGAGGAGCCCTGGGCGGACTGGCCGCCCTGCGCCTGCCACGCCTTGCCGCCCGAGTACTTCCAGTCGGAGGGCGCGACGGCCTTCAGGTACTTGGTGAAGTTGTCCGTGGTGCCGGACTCGTCCGAGCGGTGGAACGCCTGGATCTTGGTGCTGGGGAGCTTCGCGTCGGGGTTGAGCTTGGCGATCGCGTCGTCGTCCCAGGTCTTGATCTTGCCGTCGAAGATCTTGGCCATGGTCGAGGCGTCCAGGACGAGGTTGTCGACGCCCGGAACGTTGTAGCCGACCGCGATGGGGCCGCCGACCATGGGCAGGTCGACCGCGTTGTTGCCGCCGCAGGCCTTCTTGGCCGCGGTGACCTCTTCGGGCTTCAGCGGCGAGTCGGAACCGGCGAACGCGGTCTGGCCCTGGGTGAACGCGGTGATGCCGGCGCCCGAGCCCGTCGGGTTGTAGTTGATCTGAACGCCCTTGCAGGCGGCCGTGTACGCCTTGACCCAGGCGTCGATCGCGTTCTTCTGCGCGGAGGAGCCGGACGCCTGCAGCTGGCCCTTGGCGTCGTCGCACTTGATCGAGCCCGCCGCGGCGGTCGGCGCGGAGCTGCCGCCGGCGTCGTTCTTGCCGGTGTCGTCAGAGCCGCACGCCGTGAGGGCCAGGGCGCCGGAGACGGCGAGAGCACCGAGGGTGAGGGCCCGCCGGTTCATGCGCTGAAGCTTCACTTTCGGGAGTTCCTTCCAGGAGCCGCCGTCTGGTGGCGGCGTGCGAAGTCTGCGTTCTTGTGGTCGGTGCCGATGCGGGGGGAACGTCCGGAGACGTCCTTCGCACCGTGCACGGCCGAAATTAGGCAGATCAGGTGAAGCCGTCGATGGCCGTAAGTGAACGGGGGGTGAACCCCTGAGGACGGTGCGGTGAGGTCACGGAACGCTTACGTCGAGGACACGGCGGGATTCCGGCCCAGGGGTCCCCCGGGGAAACTCCGGGTTGCCGGCAGGGGGCCCTCGTCTCAGCGTACGCACGCGTCCGCCATCCCTCATGCGGCACGCGCTCCGGTGCGTTCGGACCGGGAGGCCCCCGGGCGCGGGGGCGGTCGCCGGCGCGGCCCGCGTCACCCGTACGGGCCGGCCGCGGCGCCCGGCCGTCCCCGTCCCCGCTCCCACCGGCCCCGGGACGCGGTCCGCCCGGTCGCGGATCGGCGCCCGTGCCCGGAGCCGGGTGCGGTGGCCTCCGCCCGCGACCGCCTCAGCTCACGTGCAGCGCGTCCAGCAGGGCGTCCACCAGGTCGCGGTCGCGCGGCTGGGTGAGGCGGTCACGGGCCGCGCCGGGGGAGAGCCACAGAACCCGGTCGACCTCGCCGTTCGGCGTGAAAGCGCCGCCGGCCGCCTCCGCCGCCCAGTAGCGGACCTCCTTCGGGCGGCCCGCGACCTCGTAGCGCAGGGTGGGCAGGACGGCCCCCGGGACCGCGCCGTGGCCCGTCTCCTCCGCGACCTCGCGCAGCGCCCCGGCCAGCGGGGCCTCGCCGCGTTTCAGCTTGCCCTTGGGATGCGACCAGTCGTCGTACTTGGGCCGGTGCACCAGGCAGATCTCCAGACCGGAGCCGGCCGGGGAGCGGCGCCACAGGACACAGCCCGCGGCGAGGATGGGGTCGTCGGCCATGGGACCTCCCTCACGGGGTGGGTACGGCTTCCTTCTGCCAGGCCTGCTGGAAGGCGAACCGGGCCGCCTCCACCTCGTGCCGCTGGTCGGCGTGGAGCACGCCGAGCGCGTACGCCGTGGCCGGGGCGATCCGCGGGGTGCGCGCCGCCGCGGCGGCGGCGGACGCGGCCTCCGCCGCGTCGCGGTGCCGGTCGAGCGCCCGTCCGGCGCCGAGCAGCCGTCCGTCGACGGGGCACTCCCCGCGGTGCAGCACCTCGACCGCGTAGCGGTGCAGCCGCAGCAGCAGCCGGACCTGGTGCCAGGGCGCGTCCTGCGGCTGGGGGACGGCGTCGGCGGCGAGGCCGTGCACGAGGGCCTCCGCGTTGTAGGGGTGTCCGGCGGTGACCAGCGGCAGCGCGGCCACCGCGTCGGACAGCCTGTCCTGCGCCGCCGTCGCCAGCGGGCGCAGGTCGGCGCCGTCCGCGGCCGGGGCCAGCGGGACCTCGCTGGCGAGGACGGCCACGCTGTCGGCGACCGCGTGGAACCGGGACGAGCCGAGCGCCTGGAGGGCGGCGGAGTGGGCGCGGGTCCGGGCGAGCGTCAGCTGCCGGTCCAGCAGGGCGCCCGCCTTCGCGGCGCCGACGGTCAGATTGCCCTTGGGGGCGGCGGCCGGCGCCGATCCCGCCTGGAGGGGCAGCGCGGCGGTTCCGGACAGCCGGTTCAGCGCGCCGAGCAGGCGCTCCAGGCGGGCGGCGTAGGCGTGCTCACCGGCCAGGGTGCCCGACAGCCAGGCCAGTTCGGGGCGCATCGCCTCCGACCAGTCCGCCTCCAGCAGCGGCCGGAAGGTGTGCAGGCTTCCGCTGATGCGGCGGGCGGAGCGGCGCAGTGACCGCGCCGCGTCGCCCGACTCCCCCGTGCCGGCCGCCGCCCCGCCGCTCTCCCGGTGCCGGCGCAGCGAGCGCAGGAACTCCGCGGCCTGCGCCCGCAGGTAGCCCGCCAGGGCGTCACCGGTGGGGGAGCCCTCCCGGCCGAGGGGAGCCGGGACCGTGGGGGCGGTCCCGGCCGACGGGCCGGTGGGGGGATCAAGGTGCTGCTGTGCCACGCCGGCGCCTCCGGGCGTCTATGAGCATCTCCTGGACGTTCCGCAGGGGCTGGCCGTCCGCGTCGGTCGCGTGCCGGGTCCACTCGCCGTCGGGGCCGAGGTGCCAGGAGGCGGTGGTGTCGGACATACCGGTCTCCAGCAGCCTGCTCAGGGCTGCCCGGTGAGCCGGGTCGGTCACCCTGACCAGGGCTTCGATCCGCCGGTCCAGGTTGCGGTGCATCATGTCGGCGCTGCCGATCCACACCTCGGGCTCGCCCCCGTTGCCGAAGGAGAAGACCCGGGAGTGCTCCAGGAAGCGGCCGAGGACGGAGCGCACCCGTATGTTCTCGGACAGGCCCGTGACGCCGGGCCGGACGGCGCAGATCCCGCGGACCCACACGTCGACCGGCACGCCGGCCTGGGAGGCGCGGTACAGGGAGTCGATGAGGGCCTCGTCCACCATCGAGTTGACCTTGATGCGGACGAACGCGGGACGCCCGGCGGCATGGTGCTGGACCTCCTTGTTGATCCGTGCGATCAGGCCGTCGCGCAGGGACTTGGGGGCGACCAGCAGCCGGCGGTAGGTCTCGCGGCGCGAGTAGCCGGAGAGCCGGTTGAAGAGGTCGGAGAGGTCGGCGCCGACCTGGGGGTCGGCGGTGAGCAGACCGAGGTCCTCGTAGAGCCGGGCCGTCTTCGGGTGGTAGTTGCCGGTGCCGACGTGGGAGTAGCGCCGCAGGGTGTCGCCCTCCTGGCGGACCACGAGCGACAGCTTGCAGTGGGTCTTCAGGCCGACCAGGCCGTACACCACGTGGCAGCCGGACTCCTCCAGCTTCCTGGCCCACTTGATGTTGGCCTGCTCGTCGAAGCGCGCCTTGATCTCGACGAGGACGAGGACCTGCTTGCCCGACTCGGCGGCGTCTATCAGCGCGTCGACGATCGGGGAGTCGCCGGAGGTCCGGTAGAGGGTCTGCTTGATGGCGAGGACGTCCGGGTCGGCCGCGGCCTGCTCCAGGAACGCCTGCACGGAGGTGGAGAAGGAGTCGTACGGGTGGTGCAGCAGGACGTCCCGCTCGCGCAGCGCGGCGAAGATGTCCGGCGGGGACGCCGACTCGACCTCCGCGAGGTCGCGGTGGGTGCCGGCGATGAACTTGGCGTACTTCAGTTCGGGCCGGTCGAGCGAGCCGATGCCGAACAGGCCCGTGAGGTCCAGGGGTCCCGGCAGCGGGTACACCTCGGCCTCGGAGATCTTCAGTTCGCGGACGAGGAGGTCCAGGACGTACCGGTCGATGGACTCCTCGACCTCCAGGCGCACCGGCGGGCCGAAGCGGCGCCGCATGAGCTCCTTCTCCAGCGCCTGGAGCAGGTTCTCGGCGTCGTCCTCCTCGACCTCCAGGTCCTCGTTCCGGGTCAGCCGGAAGGTGTGGTGCTCCAGCACCTCCATGCCCGGGAAGAGTTCCTCCAGGTGGGCCGCGATGACGTCCTCGATGGGGACGTAGCGGTCGGGGGAGGCCTCCAGGAAGCGGGAGAGCAGTGGCGGGACCTTGACGCGCGCGAAGTGGCGGTGGCCGCTGACCGGGTTGCGGACGACGACGGCCAGGTTCAGCGACAGGCCGGAGATGTACGGGAAGGGGTGCGCGGGGTCGACCGCCAGCGGGGTGAGGACCGGGAAGATCTGGTGCCGGAAGAGGGTGAACAGGCGGGCCTGCTCCTTCTCCGTCAGCTCGCTCCAGCGGACCAGGTGGATGCCCTCCTCCGCGAGCGCGGGCGCCACGTCCTCCTGGTAGCAGGCGGCGTGCCGGGCCATCAGCTCGCGCGAGCGCGCCCAGATCATCTCCAGGACCTCGCGGGGCTGGAGGCCCGAGGCGGACTTGGTGGCGACGCCGGTGGCGATACGGCGCTTCAGGCCGGCCACGCGCACCATGAAGAACTCGTCGAGGTTGCTGGCGAAGATCGCCAGGAAGTTCGCGCGCTCCAGGAGGGGGGTGTTCGGGTCCTCCGCGAGTTCGAGCACGCGTTCGTTGAACGCCAGCCAGCTGCGCTCACGGTCCAGGAACCGGCCCTGCGGCAGCGTGATCCCGTCCTGCACCGAGTCCTCGTACTCGTCGAGGTCGGCGTCGAGGTCGGGCTCCAGGTCGGAGACGTTGGCCGCCACGGTGTGCGGCCGGTGCGCGGCGATGGATCCGACGGACGGCTGCGGATGCTGCACGGGTGCCTGGGCGCTTGGCTGGTTCATGGCCCCATTGTTCCGTGCCGGAGGCGGGAGCGGCGCGTCGGAGAGAGCCGCTCCCGCCGCGCCGGCGCGGAAACGGCCGTTCCGCGGCACCGGCGTACGCTCGTTCCGCGCGGTCGGCGAGGACGCGGTCTCCGGTGGGGGAGAGGGCTCGGGCACGGCGGGCTGCATTCCCCGAGGGTCGCAAGGTCACCTGAATCGACGGTTACGAGGACATGACGTGCGGGCTATCGGGGGGCGGCTCCCGGACGTCCGTGCGTCCGGGAGCCGCGGCCGGCCACCCGCCCGGGAGCCTTCGCGGTCCGCGGGCCGGACCGGTCACCCGGTGCGGCGGCGCAGCAGGGCGAAGGCGGCGGCGGTGGCGAGCGCCGTGACGGCCAGCAGGACCCCGCTCTCCACCAGTTGGAGGGGCAGGAAGTGGGACCGCGGGTGGTAGCCGGCCCGGAAGCCGCTCAGCCCGAAGTGCTCGGCGCAGTCCCGGACCTGTGCGGCGGTGCCCCGTCCGAGGCAGGGCGGGTCCCCGTCGATACGCCGTCCGCCGACCGTCACGACGCCGTGCCCCACCTCCAGCACGTCGGGCGGCAGGGCGAGGGCCGCCTGCCCGGTGACCGTCCGCGCCGGCCACAGCCGCGGCCGCAGCGCCCGGAGCGCGGACGTGAGGGCGAGCACGGTCAGGGCCGCCGCCGCGGCGGCGGGCAGCGCCCGGCGCGCCACCAGGGCCGCGAGGGCGCCCAGGGCGAGCCCGGCGAGCACGGACGCCACGGCGACCGGGCCGGTGGAGCCGTAGACGTCCGGGGCGTACCAGGCGCCGGCCAGGGAGGGTCCGCCGCCGCGGCGGACCCGCACGGCGAGCAGGACCAGGACGGTGGTGCCCGCGGCGAGCGCGGCGGCGGGTACGGCGAGCTTCGCGGCCAGCCAGCGCGCCGGGCCGACGGACTGGGTCCAGGCGAGGCCCGCCGTGCCGTCCTCCAGCTCCCGGCCGACCAGCGCGCCGCCGGCCCAGGCGGCCACCGGGACCGCCAGGTACGTCACGGCGGTGCCGATCAGCTCCGTACCCGTGCGGTACGTCCCCTCCGCGGTGCCGGTGGAGAGTGCCGGGCAGTCCGGCCGGGCCCCGCCGGGCGGGCCGCAGGACAGCAGGGCGGCCCGGGCCTCGGGGCCCAGCACCAGCATCCAGGCCAGGGCCGCGACGCCGGTGAGCAGGGCGGCACCCCACACGAGGAGGGCGGTGCGGTGCAGGCGGAGCACGGTCCACGTCAGGCCGGACGGGCCGCGCGGGGCCCGGCGGCGGGGCGGGGCCGGGGCGGCGGAGCGGGGCGGTGCGGGGGTGGTCATGAGGTGGACGTCCTCCTCAGGACGGCGAAGGCCGCGGCGACCAGGACGGCGGTCACGGCCAGCAGGACGCCGGTCTCCAGGAGCTGGCGGGGCCAGTAGTCCGGGGAGGGGAGGTACTGCCGGGTGAACCCCACCACGTCGTGCCGGGCGAGGCAGGCGCGGCTCAGGTAGCAGCCGGGGTCGTGGATCTCCGTGCCGGCGGAGGTGGTGGCCCGGCTGCGGACGGACAGCCCGGGCTGCCCGTAGGCGCGCTGGAAGGGCCAGAGGTTCGCGCGCACGGCGACGACGGCGTACTGCGCGAGGCCCGCGGCGGTGAGGGCGGGCAGGGTGCGGCGCAGGACCAGGCCGGCCAGGACGCCGACGGCGAGGCCGAGCAGCGGGGTGGCGACGGTGGCGGGGCCGATGGAGAAGTACAGCTGCTGCGGCGCGTAGCCGGCGAGTAGGAGGTCGGCGTGCGCGGACCACAGCATGCGGTACAGCACGACCAGCAGGCCGGTGCCGGCGGTGAGGAGCAGAGCGGGCAGGGCCAGTCGGGCGGCCAGCCAGCGCGCCGGGGTCACGGACTGCGTCCAGGCCAGCCGCGCGGTGCCGTTCTCCAGCTCGCGGGCGGTCAGCGGGCCGGCCGCGAACAGGGCGACCGCGAACGAGGCGGCCGTCAGGAGGGAGGCAGGGTCGTAGAAGAGGTCGTTGTAGGCGCCGGAGAAGACGGACCCGATGATCCCGTTGCTCCAGGCGTCCTGCTGCACGCCCGCGTAGCCGAAGGTGTCGAACAGGTGCTGCGTGCGGGCGGCGCCCGGCCCGTACAGCCACAGGACGAGGCCGGCGGTGAGCAGCACGAAGCCGGTCCAGATCCCCAGCGCGGTCCGGTGCAGGCGCAGCAGCGCCCAGGCCAGGCCGCGGGGGCGGAGCGGCACCCGGCGGGCGGCGGGGGCGGTCGCGAGTGCGGCGCTCATCGGGTCACCGCCAGGGGGGCCGCGGTCGTGCCGGGGGTGAGCAGCGCGGGTGCGGCCGGGGACCGCAGATGGGCGAGGAGGAGTTCCTCCAGGGAGGGCTGTTCGCTCTGCCAGCGGTCGTCCACGGGGCCGTCCCGGCGTATCAGCGCGGTGAGGCCGCGGCCCGTGGCGCGGGACTCGACGACGAGGTGCGGGGCGAGGTCGGCGGGGGTCCCCCGGCCGGTCACCAGGGTGTGGGCGGTCAGCAGGTCGTCCAGGCCGCCGCCGAGCCGGACGCGTCCGCCGCCCAGGAGCAGCAGGTGGTCGCAGGCGTCGGTCAGTTCGGAGACGATGTGCGAGGACAGCAGCACGGTGGTCCCCCGTTCGGCGGCGTCCGCCATGAGCGTGCCGAGCAGTTCGTGCCGGGCCAGGGGGTCCAGGTCGGCCATCGGCTCGTCCAGCAGCATCAGGTCGGGCCGCTTGCCCAGCGCGAGGGCGAGGGCGACGCGGGTCCGCTGCCCGCCGGACAGCCGCCGGACCCGGGTGCCCGGATCGAGCGCGCCCTGTTCCACGACCGCCGCCGCGCAGGCGGCGTCCCAGCGGCCCGGGTTGAGTTCCGCGCCCAGCCTCAGGGTCTCGGCGACCGTGAGCTGCGCGTGCAGCGGCTTGTCCTGCGCGAGGTAGGCGATCCGCTCGCGCGCCTCGGCGGGCCGGGTGTCGAGCACGGTGAGGGTGCCGGCGGTGGGCCGCAGCAGTCCGGCCGCGGCGGCCAGCAGGGTCGACTTGCCGGCGCCGTTGGGGCCGACCAGCGCGCTGACCCGGCCCGCCGGGAGGCGGAAGGAGCAGTCGTCCAGGGCCGCGGCGGAGCGCCGGCCGTAGCGCACGGTGAGACCGCGCGCCTCGACGGCGACGGCGGGGCGGGTGGTGCGGGTGGAGCTCACTGGTCCCCCTTCGGGAAGTGTGTGTCCAAGGCGGCGGTGAACAGCGCGGCCACGTCCTCGCGGTCCAGGCCGGCCGCGCGGGCGGCGCGCGCCCAGGCGTCGAGGTCCTCGCCGAGGGGCGAGGAGGCGGGGGCGGCGCCCAGCGTCCGGCGGACGAAGGTGCCGAGCCCGCGCCGGGCCTCGACCAGCCCTTCGCGCTCCAGTTCGCGGTAGGCCTTCAGCACCGTGTTCGGGTTGATGGCGGTGGCCTCGACGACCTCGCGGGCGGTGGGGAGCCTGTCGCCCGGTTCGAGGAGGCCGAGGCGGAGTGCCTGCTTGGTCTGCTGGACGATCTGGACGTAGGTGGCGACGCCGCTGCGCCGGTCGATGCGGTACGCGACCACTCGGCAACCACCCTTTCACTAATTGAGTAGTGAAAGGGTGGTGCAAGAGGCCGGGTGCCGTCAAGTCGCGGCGCCGCACCGCGCCTCCCGCACCACCGCCGCACACCGCTCCCACCAGGTGCGGAGCGGAGATCCGGAAATCCGCGGGCGGAACGTGAACCGATCGGCGGGGCTCGTCCGATGAGGGGATGTGAGGACAACGAGAAGCGACGGGGAGCTGCTGCGGGCCATCGCGGCGGACCGGGACCGTCGCGCCTTCGAGGAGTTGTACCGGCGGTGCGCGCCGTGGCTGACCGCGCGGCTGCGCGCCCGCTGCGCCGACGCCGGGATCGTGGACGACGTCGTCCAGGAGACCTTCCTCGCGGTCTGGCGCGGCACCGCGCGCTACCGAGAGGAGGGCGACCCGGCCGGCTGGCTGTGGCGCGTCGGCTCCCGGCGCCTCGTCGACTCGATGCGCACGGACGGTGCCCGCGGCCGGCTGCGCGCCGCGCTCGCCCGGCTCCGGCACCGCGACGAGGTCTCGGCGGAGGAGCGGGTGCTGGCAGGCGTCGAACACGGCGACCTGGCCGGCGCGTTGACCCGCCTGTCGCCCGAACTCCGGGCGGTCCTCCAGGCCACGGTGATCGACGGGCTCAGCACCCGGGAAGCGGCCGTCCTGCTCGGCATCCCACCGGGCACGGTCAAGACGCGGGCACTGCGTGCGCGCAGGCAGTTGCGGGAGGCCCTGGCATGAGCGGCGCGAGGCGAGAGAGCGAGGACGGCGACATGCGGGACGACGACGGCACGACCGGTGACCTGCCCCACGGCGGCGCGGCGAACGGGGCCGACGCGCACGACGCCGGCCGGCACCGGACGGCCTGGCATCCACCCGAGGAGGACCTGGCGGCCTACGAGAGGGGCACCCTGGCCCCGCCCCGCCTCTGGTCCGCCGACACCCACCTGACCGCCTGCGCCCCCTGCCGCGCCGCACTGGCCGCGCTCGGCGACCCGGCCGCCCTGGACGCAGGCTGGGAGCGCCTCGACGCCGAACTCGACGCACCCCGGCCCGGGCGGGTGGAGGCCCTGCTCGTCCGGATCGGCGTCGCCGACCACACCGCGCGGCTGCTCGCCTCCGCCCCGGTGCTGCGCCGCTCCTGGCTGGGCGCGGTCGCCGCCGTCCTGGCCATGACGGTCGCCGCGGCCAACGCGGTCCGGGCGGGCGCCACCCCGACCCTCTTCCTCGCCCTCGCCCCGCTGCTTCCCCTCGCCGGGGTGGCGCTCTCGTACGGGCCGAGGCTCGACCCGACCTACGAGATGGCGGTGGTCTCCCCCCTGCACGGATTCCGCCTGCTGATGATCCGCACGGTCGCGGTGCTCACCGTCGGGCTCGGCCTGAACGGCGCGGCGACCCTCGCCCTCCCCTCCTACGGGCTGCGGGCGCTGGCCTGGCTGCTGCCCGCGCTCGCCCTCACCGCGAGCGGCCTCGCGCTCGCCTCCCGCATCGGCCCCGTCCTCGCCCCCGCGCTGGTCGCGGGCGGCTGGGTCGCCGTGCTGGCCGTGGCCGGCGCGAGCACGGCCTCGGGCGGCACCCTCGCGCCGTTCACCCCGGCCGGCCAGGCCGTCGCCGGAGCCGTCGCGGTCCTCGCCGCCGCGCTCCTCTACCTCGCACGGGAGCGGTTCGACGCCGCGCGCCTCCCGTTCACCGACCTCACCGACAGGAACAGCGCATGATCCCCACCGTCTCCGCCTCCGGCCTGAGCCTGCGCTTCGGCGGCACCCGCGCCCTCGACGACGTGTCGCTGCGCCTCGGGGACGGCGTCACCGGACTCCTCGGCCCCAACGGCGCCGGGAAGACCACCCTGCTGAGGGTGCTCGCCACCGCCGTGCCCGCCGACCGGGGCGCCTTCACCGTCCTCGGACACGACCCGAACAGCGCCGCCGGACGCCTGGACATCCGCCGCACCCTGGGCTACCTCCCGCAGAACCCCGGATTCCACCAGGACTTCTCCGCCTTCGAGTTCGTCGACTACGTGGCGATCCTCAAAGAGCTGACCGACCGCACCGCCCGGCACCGCGAGGTGCGGCGCGTACTGGAGGCCGTCGACCTCTCCGACGTGCGTGGCAAGCGCATCAAGCGGCTCTCCGGCGGGATGCGCCAGCGGGTCGCCCTGGCCGCCGCCCTCGTCGGCGACCCCGGCTTCCTCGTCCTCGACGAGCCGACCGTCGGACTCGACCCCGAACAGCGCATGCGCTTCCGCGAGCTGATCGCCCAGGCCGGAGAGGGCCGCACCGTCCTGCTCTCCACCCACCAGACGGAGGACGTCGCGATGCTCTGCCACCGCGTCATCGTCATGGCGGGCGGGCGCGTCCGCTTCGACGGCACGCCCGCCGACCTGACCGCCCGCGCGGTCGGCCGCGTGTGGAGCGGGACCGAGCGTGACCCGGCCGCCCGCGCCGGATGGCGCACCGGCACCGGCACCTTCCGCCACGTCGGCGACCCTCCCGAAGGCGCCGACCTGCTCGAACCCACCCTGGAGGACGGCTACGTCCTCACCCTCGACGGCGAGCACGCGCAGGTGACGGCATGAGCACCGGCACACTCCCGCACCCCGCCCCCGCCGACGGACGGCGGACCGCCCCGAGCCCCGAGTCCCGGACGGCGGCCGTCCTCGCCCTCGCCCGCTTCGAGGCACGCGAACTGCTCCTCCAGATCCCCGTCCTGCTCTTCCTCGCGCTCTACATCGGCTACACCGGATGGACCACCCTCTCCGGGGGCGAGGGCATGGACGACTTCCCCGCGCTCCAGGACGTCGACCGGTCCACCCAGTCCGCCCCCCTGCTCCTCGCCATCGCCCTCTTCGCCGGGGTGAACCGCGCGGTACTGCGCTCGCGACGGCACTCCACCGACCGGCACTTCGACGTCCTCGTCATGGAGCCCTGGGCGCGCACCACGGCCCACGCCCTGTCCGTCCTTCCGTTCGCCGCGATCACCGCACTCGTCGTCGGCCTCCAGTTCGGCTGGGCGGCGCTGAAACCGGGCGCGGTCGGCCACGGTTCGCCCGCCGAGCTGGCCGTGGGCCCCCTGGTGATCCTGCTGGCCGGGGTCCTCGGCGTCCTGCTGGCCCGGCTGATCCCGGTCGGCTTCGTCGCGCCGCCCTTCGTGATCGGCGCCTACGCCGTCACCATCCTGGTCTCCGCCTCGACGCAGGGAAGCCACTGGGTGAGCTGGCTCGGCCCGGTCGTCTCCGACGAGGGCGCCGACCCCTTCCCCTCCGACCTGGTCGGCCGGCCCGCCGCCTGGCACGCCGTCTACCTGACGGGCCTCGTGGTCCTGCTGCTCTGCCTCGCCGTCCTGCTGAGCGGAGGCAGGACCCGGCTCGTCGCGGCCGTGACGGTGGCCGCCGTCGGCGTCCTCGCCGCCGGGGTGGCCGGACAGTCCCCGGGCGAGCCGGCCTCGCTGATCGCCGCCCGCGCCGAGGCGTCCACCGCGCCGCAGAAGGTGCAGGTCTGCACCGAGCGGGGCCGGTCCACCTACTGCGCCTATCCCGAGTGGTCCGGCCGCACCGCCGACTGGGCCCGGGTCGTCGACCGCATCCAGTCCCGCGCCGGTGGTCCCGCCGGGGGAGCGCGCCTGACCGTCCGTCAGCGTGTCGACGCGCGCTACGGCCTCGACGGCGACGCCGCCCTCACGCCCTCCGGCACGCCCGGCACCGTCACCGTCGGCACCCGCTGGGGCGGCAACCGCGTTCCCGAGTTCGCGGTCGGTGTGGCCTCGGTCCTCGTCGCCGGAGACGAGCGGAGCGCCGGTGAGATGTGCGACGCCCGGGCGGTGACCGTCATGTGGCTCGCCCTGAGCACCCAGCCGGACCCGATGGCGTCCCTGCGCCGGGTGCGGCTCGACGACAGCATCGAAGGCTCGGCCATCGTGCTGGCCCCCACGGACCCCCTGTCCATGTCGGCCCAGCAGACCACGGTGGTGCGGGAGTTGCTGATGAAGCCGCACTACAGCGTGGCGGCCAAGGTCAAGGCCCACTGGACGGAACTGACCTCCCCCCGGACCTCCACGGCCCGGGTGGCCGAACTGCTCGGCGTCCACGCCGGGGGCAAGGGGGCACCGGCGGACTCGGGGAGCGGGTCGTGCGAGGAGTAGGCCCGGACGAGGCGGGCGGACCGGCCCGGGCGGCGGACCGCCCGGACGGCGCCGCACGGCCGGCGGGCGGCCCCGCCGCCGGCACCGCGGACCGTGCCCCGGGGACCGGGCGGGACGCCGGACGGTTCGCGCGGGGCGCGCGCGGCCCTGGTGGGGACGCCGCACGGCCCGCGGGGGAGCCCGGACGGTCGGGCGCCTCCCGTGTCGCTCGCGTGCTGGTCCGGCCCGTGTGGCGGTCGATGCCGCGGCTGGCGCCGGCGGCGAGTGGCGGCCTCGGGCTGCTGCTGGCCGCCGCACCGCGCATGGCCTCCGGGCCCTCCGACCCATGGCTCTGCCTCAACCTGCTGCGGGCCGCCGCGCTCGCCGTCGCCCTCGGCCTGGCGTTCGTGCTGGACGATCCCGCCCGCCACACCACGGCGGTCGTGCCGACCCGGCGCCCGCTCCGCACCGGGCTGCGGCTCGGGCTGATGGCCCCGCTCGTCGCGGCGTGGTGGGCCGCGGCCCTGCTCCTCGTACCCGGCGAGGCCCGGCCCCCGCTGGGAGCGGTGACCCTGGAGGCGGCGGCCCTCGGCGCGGTCGCGGTGGCCGCGGCCGTGGTCGTGATCCGCCACTCCGGGGCGAGCGAACCGGGCATCGCGGTCTCCGCCGGGCTCATCGGCACGGCCTTCGCCGCGTCCGTCCTGCTCCCCGCCCGCTGGGCGGTCTTCGTGGCGCCGGGCGACCCGCACTGGGGGGACGCGCACCGGCGATGGGCGGGGGTTCTGGCGGTGGCTGTCCTGGCGGGGGCCTGCTCCCTGTGCGAACCCCTGCGGAGACGGAGACCCACCGCCCTCGGGCGTCGCTGACGCCGAGGGTGCCGTCGCCTGCGGTCGGGCCGGGGCGCGGCCCGGGCGTGCGGTCGGGGCCGGTCACCGGTCCCGACCGTCACCACCCTGCCCGGACCCACCGACCGGGCGGGTCCCTCAGGACTCGGTCCGGTACATCAGGTCCGTCTCGTGGGTGACGAAGCCGAGGCGCTCGTAGACCGTGACCGCCGGTTTGTTGTCGGCGTCGACGTAGAGCATCGCGGTGGGCATGCCCTGGGCGGCGAGGTGCCGCAGGCCGATCGTGGTCAGCGCCTTCCCGAGCCCGCCGCCCTGGGCGCCCGGACGCACGCCGAGGACGTACACCTCGCCGAGCCCCTCCTCGGCGTGCACCTTGGTCCAGTGGAAGCCCACGAGTTCGTCACCGCGGAAGGCGAGGAAGAAGCCCGCCGGGTCGAACCACGCCTCGCCCATCCGGTCGTCCAGGTCGCGCTGGGTGAGGGAGCCCTGTTCGGGGTGGTGGGCGAAGGCCGCGGCGTTCACGGAGAGCCAGGCGGCGTCGTCCTGCCCCGGTACGAAGGTCCGCAGACGCACGCCCTCCGGCAGCCTCGGCGCGGCGAGGTCCAGCCCCTCCAACGAGCGACGCATCTGCCGCAGTTCACGGAACAGGGTGAGGCCGAGGACCTGGGCGAGGTGCCGGGCCGCGGAGTGGCCGCCGTGCGCCCACACGCGCAGCCGCTTCCCGGACTCGGCGAGCAGCGCGGTGCCGAGCGCCCGTCCGTGGCCGTGGCCCCGGTGGGAGGGACGGACGACCAGCTCGGCGGCCGGCGCCTCGACCGGGTCGGTGTCCTCCAGCTGCGCGTAGCCGACCAGTTCGTCGCCGAGGCTCAGCAGCAGATGCCGGACGCCTTCGCGGGCACCGCCCCTCAGCTGGAGCCGTCCCTGCTCGGACACCGCCTGCTGCCCGTCCTCCAGGGCGGCCTCCGCGAGCAGCCGGAGCACGTCCTCGGCCTGGTCCGGGGAGAGCGCGGGGTAGGTCGCGATGGAGCGGGCGGAGGGTGACGTGTTGTCGCTGGTCATGGATACGAGGGTACGGCGCGGTGATTGGCGGACGAGCGGTTCGGCGGAGTCGGGACGGAACGTGGCGGGGGAGGGGCCCGGCACCGGGCCGCGAGGCGGTCACGGCGGGGGGTGCGGAAGAGGCGGGCGGGCTCCCCGGGGGCGGTTCGTCAGATGGTGGTGCGCCGATGGCAACCAGTCCGTAACCCCGAAACCCCTGTTGCGCTACGCGCGTTGATTCTAAAGTGCGTGCAAACCTGCGGCGGTCACAGCGACCGCACAGGCCGCACGGCCGCGCTCGCACCCGTGTGCGGGACGTCGGCTCAGGCGGGACGACACACCGCTTTCGCCTCTCACGTTCTCCAGGGGGGAACCATGCCGCCCACCTTCCGGCACCGACGAACTCGCCGCCTCCTCGCCGCCGCCGCCGGCCTCGCCACCGTGGGTGCGCTGGCCGCGGCGATGCCCGCGAGCGCGCACCAGGACAAGGCGACACCGCTGCACCACCACGGCAGTGGCCGCTACCAGGACGTCCAGCTGCTGTCGTTCAACGACCTGCACGGCAACCTGGAACCGCCGACCGGCTCCTCCGGCCGCGTCACCGAACTCCAGCCCGACGGCACGACGAAGAGCGTCGACGCCGGTGGCGTCGAGTACCTGGCGACCCACCTGCGGGACGCACGCAAGGGCAACCGGTACTCGATCACCGCCGCCGCCGGCGACATGGTCGGCGCCTCGCCGCTGCTCTCGGGGCTGTTCCACGACGAGCCCACCATCGACGCGCTGAACAAGCTGGACCTGGACGTCACGAGCGTCGGCAACCACGAGTTCGACGAGGGCGCCAAGGAGCTGGCCCGGCTCCAGAAGGGCGGCTGCCACCCGACGGACGGCTGCTACGACAAGAAGGCCAGGTTCAAGGGCGCCGACTTCCCCTATCTGGCGGCGAACGTCACCGACGAGAAGACCGGGAAGCCGATCCTCAAGCCGTACTGGGTCTGGAGGAAGAACGGCGTCAAGGTCGGCTTCATCGGCGTGACGCTGGAGGGCACCCCGAACATCGTCTCCGCCGAGGGCGTCAAGGGCCTGAAGTTCGGTGACGAGGTGGAGACGATCAACAAGTACGCCCGCGTGCTCCAGCGGCAGGGCGTGAAGTCGATCGTCGCGCTGATCCACGAGGGCGGCGCGCCCGCCTCGCAGTCCTACAACTACGACTGCGACAGCCCCGGCGCGGGCGACGGCATCTCCGGGCCGATCGTCGACATCGCCAAGAACGTCACGCCCGCGGTGGACGCCCTGGTCACCGGGCACACCCACCAGGCGTACGCGTGCACCATCCCCGACCCGGCGGGCAGGCCCCGCATGGTCACGTCGGCCTCCTCCTTCGGCCGGCTCTACACGGACACCACGCTGACGTACGACCGGTGGACCGGCGACATCGCCCGGACGGCGGTCAGGTCCGCGAACCACGTGGTCACCCGCGACGTGGCCAAGGCGGCGGACATGACCTCGCTGATCGCCAGGTGGAACACGCTGTCCGCGCCCATCGCCTCGCGTCCCATCGGCTACATCGCGGGCGACATCGGCAACACCGGCACCGAGTCCCCGCTCGGTGACCTGATCGCCGACGCGCAGCTCGCCTACGCCACGTCCGTCGACCCCGAGGCCGACCTCGCCCTGATGAACCCGGGCGGCATCCGGGCCGGCCTCACCTACGCGCCGAGCGGCTCCGAGGGCGACGGGGTGGTGACGTACGGGGAGGCGTACACGGTCCAGCCGTTCGCGAACACCGTCAACCTGGTCGACCTCACCGGCGCCCAGCTCGTCACCGCGCTCCAGCAGCAGGTCAGCGGGGCCAACGAGGCATCGCCGAAGATCCTCCAGATCTCCCGGGGCCTCACCTACACCCTCGACCTCACCAAGACGGGCGCGGCCCGTGTCGTCGTCGACTCGATCCGCCTCGACGGCGCGGCGATCGACCCGGCCGCCACGTACCGCGTCGCGATGAACTCCTTCCTCGCGGGCGGTGGCGACGGCTTCGCCGAGCTGGGCAAGGGCGGCAACGTCCGCGTGGGCGGCGACGATCTCGCGGCCCTGGAGAGCTACCTGACGAGCGGCTCCTCGGCCACGGCGCCGTACCCGGTTCCGTCCGCCGACCGCATCACGGTCGTCAAGTAGTCGCCGGACCGTCCTGGCGCGGTGTCCCCCGGAGCGCCGTCCCGGGGGACACCGCCAGGGCGGTGGCGTCGACCGCGCCGGCGGTCGCCGCTGCGGTCGCGAGCGGTGCGCACGGCCCGCCGAGGCCGTGCGCGCGCTCCTCGGGCCGTCCCGCATCCTCGTCCGGATCCCCTCGGGGGACCGGGCGTCTTGCACCCCGCGGGCGGGGCACCGCGAGCCTGCGGGGTGTGCGGGGCCTGCGGGGCGTGCGGGGCGGCGTCCGGGGGACGGGCGGGCACGAGTCCGCGGGGCGGTACCGCCGCGTCGCGGCCTCCCGACACGGCGGTCCGCTCAGGGCAGTTCGGGTGGAGCGGCCGGGGCTCCCGGCAGCCGGACGGTCGCGATCGTGCCGCCGTCCTCGGCCGGGCCCAGCCTCACCTCGCCGCCGGCCTGCCGGACCGTGCGGGCCACGATGGACAGTCCGAGGCCGGAACCGGGCAGCGCCCGCGCGGTCGGTGAGCGCCAGAAGCGGTCGAAGACGTAGGGGAGTTCGTCGGTGGGGATGCCGGGGCCGTGGTCGCGTACGGTCAGCTCCCCGTCGCGCAGCCGCACGTCGATGCTTCCGCCCGGCGGGCTGAACTTCACCGCGTTGTCCAGGATGTTGACGATCGCGCGCTCCAGGGCGGAGGGCTCCGCCCGGACGTACCAGGGGGCGAGGTCGGCGGTGATGGTCAGTTCCGGGCCGCGCAGGCGGGCCCGGCGCAGGGCCGCCTCCACGGTGTCCTGGAGCGCCACGACCTCCACCCGGTCGCCGGTGTGCGCCTCGTCGGGGCGGGACAGCGTCTGGAGGTCGCCGATGAGCGCCCCCAGCTCGGTCATCTGCGCCGTCACCGAGGCGAGCAGGGCCTTGCGGTCCGCGGGCGGGATGGGGCGGCCGGTCTCCTCGCTGCGGCCGAGCAGCTCGATGTTGGTCCGCAGGGAGGTCAGCGGGGTCCTCAGCTCGTGCCCGGCGTCCGCGATGAGCTGCTGCTGCAGCTCGCGGGAGTTCGCGAGGGAGGCGGTCATCGAGTTGAACGACCGCGAGAGCCGGGCGATCTCGTCCTCGCTCTCGTCGTCGACGGGAATGCGGATCGTGAGGTCCTCGGTGCGGGCGACGTGTTCGACGGCCTCGGTCAGCTGGTCGACCGGGCGCAGCCCGGCCCGCGCGACCCAGAGCCCGGCGGCTCCGGCGCCGATCACGCCGATGCCGCCCACCAGGAGCAGGACCAGGGCCAACTCGTTCAGGGTGGAGTTGGTGCCCTTGAGGGGCACGGCGTACATGGTCGCCGCGTTGTTGACGATCGCGGTGGTGCCGTCGGCGTTGGCGATCGTCAGCGGGACGGTCAGCACGCGGACCGGGTTGCCCTTGGTGTCGGTGCCGTCCCGGAAGGCTCCTTGTCCGGCCACCGGGTGCTTGGCGAGGTCCGTGTCGCTGCGGGTGACCTCGATCGTCCCGGGGGACACCGAGGCCACGCAGGACTGGCCGTCCGCCGTGACGACCTGGAGGTAGGACTCGAACTGCGCCCTGAATCCTCCGGAGTCGGCGGGCGGCTGACCGGAGGGGTCGTTCTCCGCGTTGCCGCAGTTGTTGATGGTGCTCACGAGCTTTCCGCCCTGCGGGCGGTTCGCCGAGGACTGCAACGCGTTGTCCAACTCGTCGTACAGCTTGCCGCGCACGATGAACCAGCAGGTCACGGCGACCGCGGCCACCGCGAACGCCACCGCCGCGGCGACCAGCAGGGCGAGCCGGGAGCGCAGCGGCAGGGACCGGAACCGGCGCAGCACCCTCACTCCGCGCCGCCCGACCTGAGGACGTACCCCACGCCCCGCACGGTGTGGACGAGGCGCGGCTCGCCGCCCGCCTCCGTCTTGCGGCGCAGGTACATCACGTAGACGTCCAGGGAGTTCGAGGACGGTTCGAAGTCGAAGCCCCAGACGGCCTTGAGGATCTGCTCGCGGGTGAGGACCTGGCGCGGGTGGGCGAGGAACATCTCCAGCAGCGTGAACTCGGTGCGGGTGAGTTCCACCGGGCGCCCGCCCCGGGTGACCTCGCGGGTGGACAGGTCCATGCGCAGGTCGGCGAAGGTCAGGGCGTCGTCCTCGGGGACGGCGCCCGCGGACGCCGCGTAGGAGCTGCGGCGCAGCAACGCCCGGATGCGGGCGAAGAGTTCGTCCAGCTCGAAGGGTTTGACCAGGTAGTCGTCCGCGCCGGCGTCCAGTCCCGTCACCCGGTCGCCGACCGTGTCGCGGGCCGTCAGCATCAGGATCGGTGTCGTCGTGCCCGCGCCGCGCATCCGGCGGGCCGCCGTGAGGCCGTCCATGCGGGGCATCTGGATGTCGAGGACGACGAGGTCGGGCCGGTAGGCGGTCGCCTTCTCCAGGGCGTCCGCGCCGTCGACCGCGACCTCCGTGTCGTACCCCTCGAAGGCCAGGCTGCGCCGGAGCGCGTCGCGCACCGCCGGCTCGTCGTCGACGATCAGGATGCGCTGGGGGTCACGGTCGCCTTCGGCGGAGCTCATGGATGCGGGTCCTCGGGTGGGATGGGGGGCGTCGCGGTGCTGTCAGCCTCGCACGTTCCGGGCGGGCCCGGCAGGGATCAGCTCCGTACGGTACGGCGGCGGGCCGGGGCGCGGCGCGCGGCGGGCCGGGAGGCGGCGGGGGCCAGCTCCGGTGCCCTGCGTGCCGGCGCGTGCAGCGCGCGGGCGACGGCGAGGGCCAGGCCGAGTCCGGCCGGGTCGTCGCCGGCCGCCGTGTGCGCGACGTGCTGGATCTTCATGGCGACCTCCGGGGGGTCAGCCGTCGGAGCCGCCGGCCCGCAGCGAGGCCAGGTCGGACTTGACGGTGTTGATCGGGATGGCGAATCCGAGGCCGACGCTTCCGGCACTCGACGAGGACGAGGAGGAGTCCGAGGCGGCCGAGTACATCGCGGAGTTGATGCCGACGATGTTGCCGTTCATGTCGATGAGGGCGCCGCCGGAGTTGCCCGGGTTGAGCGACGCGTCGGTCTGGAGGGCCTTGTACGTGGTGGTGGAGGAGCCGGTGTCGCCGTTGAACTGGCGTCCGCCGAACTCGAACGGCCACTGCTCGCCGCCGCCCTGCCGCTGCCCCTGGCTCTCGTCGGTGGAGACGGTCACGTCCCGGTCGAGGGCGGAGACGATGCCGCTGGTGACGGTGCCGGTCAGGCCCTCGGGGGAGCCGATCGCGACGACCTGGTCGCCGACCTGGACGCCGTCGGAGTCGCCGAGGGTCGCGGCCTTCAGCCCGGAGGGGGCGTCGTCCAGCTTGATGAGCGCGAGGTCCTTCTTGCTGTCGGTGCCGACGACGCTCGCCGCGTGCGACGTGCCGTCGCTCAGCCGCACCTTGATCGCGGAGGCGCCCGAGACGACGTGGTTGTTGGTGACGATCTCGCCGCCGGTCGTGATGATCACGCCCGACCCGGTGGAGGAGCCCGCGTTCGAGGTGGCGCCGACCTCGACGATGCTCGGGCCGACCGCCTTGGCGACGCCCGAGACGGTGCCCTTCTGGCTGGTGGGCACCACGCTGGTGCTGGTGCTGCTGGAGGCCGCGGTGTCGTTGCCGGTCAGCTCCTGGATGCCGTAGGCGGTGCCGCCGCCGATCGCCGCGGCCACGATCGCGACGGCGGCGAGCAGGGCGAACGGGCCCTTGGAGCGCCGCCGCCGGGTGGCGGCCGGTCCCTCCGGCGGCGCGGGCGGCGCCGCGAAGACCGCGGTGGAGCCGGAGGCGTCGGCGCCGGGGTGTCCGCCGTGGGGGCCGGCCCCGTGGCCGTCACCGCCGTGGCCGCCGCCGTGACCGGAGCCCGGCCACACGGTGGTGCCCGGCTCGGCCTGGTACGGCGGGGCCGGCCGGTGCGCCGGCGGCGGGGGCCACTCGGGGTCAACGGGGGATGAGGAGGGGTGCGACTGCTGCCGGGGGTACGCGGACCCGTGGTCGTCGCCCTGGGGGTACTCGCCGCTGCGGCGGAAGCTCTCGGTCATGTCGAGAAGCCTGTCCCCGGATCATGAGAGCTCCCTGAGCGGCCGCTGAGAAGCCCGACAGAACCTCGTATGCCCGATATAAAGGCCACTCCGCGCCGCCGGGGAGCGGGTCCGCCGGGCCCTGCCTCCTGAGGCCGCCGGCTCTCCGGCGCGGGCGTCCCCGGTACCGCGCGGCGGGCGGGCGGCGGTGATCCGCGGGGAGTCGTGGGCGGGCGCGACGGGCCGGGTGCGGGAGCGGACCGCGGGACGCCCGGGGCCCCGCGGCCCCGGCTGCACGTACGGAGACCCTCGCCGTGCCCGTACCCGTACCCGTGCCCGTGCCCGTGCCCGTGCCCACGGTCGTGGTCGTGCCCGGCCGCGTGCGGGCCGTGCCGCGGGTCCGCCGGGACCCGGCGGACCCGGTGCGGTGAGTGGAGAGGCCCGCCGGACGGCTCGCGGCGTCCGGGGCGGTGCGGCGCACGGCGGAGCCCCGCCCCCGCGGCGGGGGGCCCGGGGGATGCGGCAACCTGGCGCGGTGCCGTGCCGGGTCTCGCGCGCCGGGGGACCGTCCCGGCCGCGACCCGTCCTAGTCGCAGCCGCAGGACTGGCGTACCACCAGCCGCGAGGGGAACTGCTTCAGCCGTTCGCGGCGGGACCCGGCCACGCGCAGGCCGTCGTCGAGTACGAGGTCGACGGCGGCGCGGGCCATCGCCGAGCGGTCCGAGGCGATGGTGGTGAGCGGCGGGTCGGTCAGCGCCGCTTCCTTGACGTCGTCGAACCCGGCGACGGCGAGCTGCCCCGGCACGTCGATGCGCAGCTCGCGGGCGGCCCGCAGCACGCCGATCGCCTGGTCGTCGGTCGAGCAGAAGATGGCGGGCGGCCGGTCCGGTCCGGCGAGCAGCTCCAGGCCGACCCGGTAGGCGTCGTAGCGGTTGTAGGGGGCCTCGAAGAGACGGCCCTCGGTGGAGAGGCCGGCCTCCTGCATGGCGCGCCGCCAGCCCTCGACGTGGTCGGAGACGGGGTCGCCGACGGCGGGCGTCTCGGCGGTGCCGCCGAGGCAGGCGACGTAGGCGTACCCGTGCTCCAGGAGGTGCCGGGTGGCGAGCTGGGCGCCCCCTATGTCGTCGGTGACGACGGCGACGTCGTCGATCGCCTCGGGGCGCTCGTGCAGCAGCACCACCCGGGCGTCCCAGGCGTCGATCTCGGCGGCGGCGTGGTCGTTCAGCGCGTGGCTGACCAGGATCAGCCCGGAGACCCGCATCCCGAGGAAGGCGCGCAGGTAGTGGACCTCGCGCTCGGCGACGTAGTCGGAGTTGCCGACCAGGACCATCTTCCCGCGCTCGGCGGCGGCCTGTTCGACCGCGTGCGCCATCTCCCCGAAGAAGGGCTGGCGCGCGTCGGGCACGATCAGCCCTATGAGTTCCGTCCGCCGTGAGGCCATGGCCTGGGCGACCCGGTCGGGCCGGTACCCCAGCTCCTTGATCGCCGCCTGGACGCGCTCGCGCGTGGCCGGGGCGACCGGCCGGGGTCCGTTGTTGATGACATAGCTGACCACGGCGGTCGACGTACCCGCCAGTCGTGCCACATCATCCCGAGTCACCTTGGCCACGCGCGGAGTCTACGCGGATGGACCTACCTCTGGGCAGGGCGTACGGCGGCTTCCCGTGACGCGGCGGGGGCCTCCGCGGGAGCGGTGGCGTCCAGGTGTGCCGAGTCGTCCGCATCGTCCGTTTTCGCCGGGGCGGTCCGCGGGCCGCCCTGCGGCTCGGCCTCGCCGGACCGGGAGGCGCCCGCGCCGGCGCGCTCCGCCTTCTCGGGGGTGACGAAGCGGTATCCGACGTTGCGGACCGTGCCGATGAGCGACTCGTGCTCGGGCCCGAGCTTCGCGCGCAGCCGCCGTACGTGCACGTCGACCGTCCGCGTACCGCCGAAGTAGTCGTAGCCCCAGACCTCCTGGAGGAGCTGGGCGCGGGTGAAGACGCGTCCGGGGTGCTGCGCGAGGTACTTCAGGAGCTCGAACTCCTTGAAGGTCAGGTCCAGGACCCGGCCCTTGAGCTTGGCGCTGTAGGTCGCCTCGTCCACGGAGAGGTCGCCGTTGCGGATCTCCATGGGGGAGTCGTCGTTGACGATCTGCTGGCGGCCCATGGCGAGCCGCAGCCGCGCCTCGACCTCGGCCGGGCCGGCGGTGTCGAGGAGCACGTCGTCGATGCCCCAGTCGGCGGTGACGGCCGCGAGACCGCCCTCCGTCACGACGAGGACGAGCGGACAGCCGGGGCCCGTGGACCGCAGCAGCTGGCACAGGCTGCGGACCTGCGGGAGGTCGCGGCGTCCGTCGATGAGGATGACGTCGGCACCGGGGGTGTCGACGAGAGCGGGGCCTTCGGCGGGCGCCACGCGCACGGTGTGCAGCAGCAGGCCGAGAGCGGGAAGCACCTCCGTCGACGGCTGGAGGGCGTTGGTCAGGAGCAACAGTGCACTCATCGCACCTCACCCGCCCGGGTCGTCCTGCGTTCGTGCACGGTTCGCTCGCCCATAACGTCTGGTTCCTCCTCGGTCCCTGCGAGGACGTTTGCGGCACTGCTCTCTGCTCGCGGACTCCGCGCCCCGGGGTCCGCCGCGCCTCCGGGACCCCGTACACCTGCGGTTTCCCGCGTCGTATACAACGGTCCTGAAAGCACAAAAGGACCCGGGGGCTACTCTGCCCGAGTCCTCATGCCCAGCAGAATAGCCCACATGAGCCCAGGTCCGGCAGGTCACGTGACGCGATCGTCCGAGAGTCCACACCGTGAGACGGCGCCGCGCGCCCGCGCGCGGACGTCTCTGCGCACCGTCGACGGCGTGACGATCGACGCGGCCCACGACCCCGGAGAGCGGCCGGGCGGCGACCTCGCGTTCGTGCTGGCGCACGGGTTCACCGGCGATCTGGACCGCCCGCACGTGCGGCGCGCGGCCGGCGTCCTCGCGGCCCGAGGGGCGGTCGTCACCTTCTCCTTCCGAGGTCACGGCGGCTCCGGCGGCCGGTCCACGGTCGGCGACCGGGAGGTCCACGACCTGGCCGCGGCCGTCGCCTGGGCCCGGGAGCTCGGGCACACCCGGATCGTCACCGTGGGTTTCTCGATGGGCGGCTCCGTGGTGCTGCGGCACGCGGCGCTGTACGGGACGGCGGTCCCGGCCGGGCCACCCGGCCCCGACCGGGGGGAGCACGGGGAGCACGGGGAGCGCGAGGGGCGCGCGGAGGCGCGTACGGACGCGGTGGTCTCGGTCAGCTCGCCGGCCCGCTGGTACTACCGGGGCACCGCCCCGATGCGGCGGCTGCACTGGCTGGTGACCCGCCCCGAGGGACGGATGGTGGGCCGGCTGGGTCTGCGCACCCGTATCCAGGCCCGGGAGTGGGACCCGGTGCCCGCCTCCCCCGTCGAGTGCGTCCCGTACATCGCGCCGACCCCGCTGCTCGTCGTGCACGGGGACCGGGACGGCTACTTCCCCGTCGACCACCCGCGGATGCTGGCCCAGGCGTCCGGCGGCCACGCCGAACTGTGGCTGGAGCACGGCATGGGGCACGCGGAGAACGCGGCCCCGGACGACCTGCTCGCCCGGATCGGTGACTGGGCCGTCGCCCGCGCGGGCTAGCCTGGCGGGGTCCGCGCGCGACCAGGCCGCGGGCCGGCCAGGACGGACCGGCCCGCGGGACCCGTGGCGCGAGGGCACCGGCACACGCCGGCACACGCAGACACCGAACCGCTGATTGAGGAACGAGATGGCAAAGGGCACGGTGCGTTACTGGGCCGCCGCCAAGGCCGCGGCAGGCGTCGCCGAGGAGCCGTACGAGGCGGGCACGCTCGACGAGGCCCTCGACGCGGCCCGCGAGCGACACCCCGGCGAGCTGGTCCGCGTCCTGCGGCGATGCTCGTTCCTCGTCGACGGTGACCCCGTGGGCACCCGAGGGCATGAGACGGTACGGCTGGCCGAGGGCGGCACGGTCGAGGTGCTCCCGCCGTTCGCAGGAGGGTGAGCGAGACGATGAGCAACCAGCCGTACGAGGGCCGCTACGAGGAGTACGAGGAGTACGACCCCTACGGGCAGCCTCGGCGCCGCCAGGACCAGGAGCACCGGGACCCGGGCCGGCCGCAGGAGCCGCAGGGGCAGGGCGACTGGCAGCAGGCCACCCAGCAGTGGGAGGGGCAGACCTGGGAGGCGCAGACCCACACCTCCGTGCCCGCCGCCGACACCGCCTACCTGCCGCCGCAGGGCTACCAGTCCTACGGCGGTGCGCCGGGCTCCGAGGGCCACGGCGAGCCGCAGGGCCACCACGGCGCCGCGGGCGGGCCGCCGCCTGCCGAGGCCGCCGCGCGGCCGTGGGACGCGGAACCCGCGCCCGCCGTGTCCCAGCCGTCGGTCGCCGAGGAGGTCGGAGTCCGGATCAGGCCCGACGGCATCCCGCTCGCCGACGCGACGCCCGCCGAGGTCGCGGCCGACGCCACCTCCGCCTACGGGCCCGCGACCGTCACCGGCAACGCCCGGATCACCGACGCCCAGCGCGCGCGGGCCGAGGGGCGCTCCCCGATCATCGAGCCCGGCATCCAGCCGGCCGCGCTGACGGCGCTGCTCGCCCTGCTGCTCTCGGGGGCGGCGGCCGTCGGCAGCTGGGCGCTCGTCGTCCCGCTGGTCGTGCTCCAGGCCGTCACCGCGGCGGGCTGGTTCCGGCTGAACGGGATGTGGCCGGCCCGCCAGGGCATCGCGCTGGCCTTCGCCGGTGCGCTGACGGCCGACGTCGCGCTGCTCGCGGCCGGCCGGGACAACGCGCCCGCCGCGATCTTCGGCACCCTCGGCGTGTGGGTGCTGCTCACCCTCGTGCTGCAACTGCGCAGCCACGCGGACCCGGACACGCGGATGTACGGCCTGATGGCCACCGTCGCCTCCACGGCGCTCGCCGTCATCGCGGCCGGGCACCTCGCGGCCGAGCCCGAGGCGGTGAGCGTGGGCGCCGCGGCGGTCGCGGCGGCGGTCCTGGCCCGTGCGCTGCCGCTGCCCACCGCCGCCTCCGTGGTGGTCGCGCTGCTGGCCGCCGCGGGTGCCGGCATCGCGGTCGGCGGGATGACGGACCTGGGCACCCGAGGAGCGTTCCTCGGCCTCGGGGCCGGGGTGTGCGCGCTGATCGGGCACCGGGTCGCCAGTTACGACTACCCGTCCCGGTTCGTGCACTTCACGGCGGGCGTGGCGTTGCCGCTGGCCGCCGCCGCACCCGCGGTCTACCTGCTGGGCCGGGCCCTGGGCTGACGGCCGGTTCCCGGCACCGCGTTCCGGCCGTTCCGGCCGTGCCGAATCGTCACAGGTGATCGACAACCACCACGAAGGGCCCCCTGCACGGGGGCCCTTCGTGATTAGGCTCGCGACAGGCGGCAACCAGGCCGACCAGACGGGGCCGTCCTAGTGGGGGAACACCGAGCATGCGCGCACTGCGAATCTTCCTGATCCTGGCGGTCGTCCTGGGCGGCCTCTTCGTGATCGCCGACCGGGTGGCGGTCAACTTCGCCGAGGACCGGGCGGCGGACCGCATCAAGAGCACGGAGGGGCTGGCGAACACCCCCGACGTCTCCATCGAGGGCTTCCCGTTCCTCACCCAGGTCGCCGGCCGCGAGCTGGACGACGTGAAGATCGGCATCAAGGACTACGAGGCGTCGACGGGCACCTCCGCCGGCACCGTCCGGATCGACGATCTGCGGGCCGAGATGCACGGGGTCGCCTTCAGCGGCGACTTCAGCTCCGCCACCGCCGCGCGGGCCACCGGCACGGCCACGATCGCGTACGACGAGCTGCTCAAGGCCGCCGGGTCGGAGCCGGGCAACGTCGCTCCGGGCATCAGCGCGCAGGTCACCGGGCTGTCCGACGGCGGCAACGGAAAGATCAAGGTCACCCTTTCCTCGAAGCTCCTCGGTAAGAAGCTTCCTGCCGTCTCGGTGCTCAGCTCCGTGACGGTCTCCGGCGACACCGTGCGGGTGCACGCCGACTCACTGCCCAGGATCGGCGACACCCAGCTCGTGGAGGGCCCGATCCGGTCGGTCACCGACTTCGAGCAGAAGATCCGCAAGCTGCCCGGCGGCATCGAGCTGGACGCGGTGCGGGCGGCCTCGGACGGCGTCGAGATCTCCGTGAAGGGCTCGGACGTCAGCCTGGTCGGGCAGGCCGGGTAGGCCCCGCGGGCGGCGCGCGTCCCGGGGCCGTCGGGGGTCCGGAAGGGGTCCGCGGCGAGCTGGTGTCCGAGGGGCGAGACGGTCGTGTCCGCACCGCAGATGCCCTTCCGGCGCGCGGCCCGGGCGGATGGCCCGCGACCCGTGCGGCTGCTGCGTTCGACCGGATCGCGTCCCGCCATACGGACGATCGTGTCTCACCATGCGACACGCCGGTGACATGCCCGCCCGTCCGTCCCTACGATCGGACGCATGAAGCGACAGGCGGACCTCACGAAGCGGCGGGCAGTCGACCTGTGCCGCGTCGCCGCCATGCTCTGTCGCACCTTCTGAGCGGAAGCGTTCCCGTCTTCCGCGAGCCGGGCCCTTGGACCTCTCTCGTCAGGGCCGCCCCCCGCGCCGTGCGGCCCCACCGGCCTGCACCACCGCGCACCCTCTCCCACGCACCACCCCGCCGCACCTGCCCCGGAGGAGAACGAGCATGAGCCGCACGGACGTCCTGGTAGACGCCGACTGGGTCCAGGACCACCTGGACGACCCGAACGTGGCCGTCGTCGAGGTCGACGAGGACACCTCGGCGTACGAGAAGAACCACATCCGCAACGCCATCCGGATCGACTGGACCAAGGACCTCCAGGACCCGGTCCGCCGCGACTTCATCGACCAGGAGGGCTTCGAGAAGCTCCTCTCGGCGAAGGGCATCGCCAACGACACGCTCGTCGTGCTCTACGGCGGCAACAACAACTGGTTCGCGTCCTACGCCTACTGGTACTTCAAGCTCTACGGCCACGAGAACGTGAAGCTCCTCGACGGCGGCCGCAAGAAGTGGGAGCTGGACTCCCGCGACCTGGTGGACGGCGGGCAGGTCCCCGAGCGCGCAGCGACCGCCTACAAGGCCAAGCCGCAGAACACCGCGATCCGCGCCTTCCGCGACGACGTCGTCGCCGCGATCGGCGCGCAGAACCTCGTCGACGTCCGCTCGCCCGACGAGTTCAGCGGCAAGCTGCTCGCCCCGGCGCACCTCCCGCAGGAGCAGTCGCAGCGCCCGGGCCACGTCCCGAGCGCCCGCAACATCCCGTGGTCGAAGAACGCCAACGACGACGGCACCTTCAAGTCGGACGACGAGCTCAAGGAGCTCTACGCCGGCGAGCAGGTCGACCTCGCCAAGGACACCATCGCGTACTGCCGCATCGGCGAGCGCTCCGCGCTCACCTGGTTCGTGCTGCACGAGCTGCTCGGCGTGCCGAACGTGAAGAACTACGACGGCTCGTGGACCGAGTACGGCTCCCTCGTCGGCGTGCCGATCGAGCTCGGCGCCAACAAGTAACCCCTCAAGGCCTCAAGGACGGAACTGACATATGTGTGGAGCGAAGGCCGGCGGCCCCGACGCCTCGACGATCAAGCCCGGTGAGACGACCATCCAGGGCCAGGTGACCCGTGACGGCGAGCCGGTGACGGGCTACGTCCGCCTCCTGGACGCGACCGGCGAGTTCACCGCGGAGGTGCCCACCTCCGCCACGGGCCAGTTCCGCTTCTACGCGGCCGAGGGCACCTGGACCGTCCGCGCGCTGGTCCCCGGCGGCACCGCCGACCGCACGGTCGTGGCGCAGACGGGCGGCCTCGCCGAGGTCGCGATCGCCGTCTGACCCGCCGGCCGCCGTCCCGGACGGCGGCCGGAAGCGACGGCGAAGGGCCGCACCCCCGGGGGTTGGACGCTTACCGGATCGGGGTGCGGCCCTTCGCCGTGCCCGGCGGACGGCCGGCGCCGGGCGGGGCGCCGGACCGGGTGTCCGGGCCTACGCTGGAGGTATGTACGCACGCAGGCGGCACGTGTACTTCGCGATGATGGGGACGTGCATCACGCTGTTCGTCCTCGCCTGGGGCGTCGTACGGCTGTGGTCGGTGCCGGCGGCCGTCGCCATGTGCGTGGTGGCCATGGTGATCCCGCCGGTCGCCGCCATGGTGGCCAACCGGCGCGGGCCCGAGGACCGGTGGTGGGACGACCCGTCCGGCGACGCGACCTCCGACGAGTGGTGGGACGAGCTGGACGGCAAGAAACGACGGCAGCGCTAGCCGGCGGCGGCCCCGCCCCGGACGGCGGCGGCCGGGCGCTCGGCGGGAGCGGTGCGGAGGGCTGACATGTCGCGCACGAGATTGTCCACGGTGGTGCTGGACGCACCCGACGCCCACAAGCTCGCCGACTTCTACCAGCGGCTGCTCGGGTACTCCGTGCGGGCCGAGGAGGCGCACTGGGTGCTCATCGGCCCGCCCTTCGAGGGCACCGCGCTCGCCTTCGAGACCGAGCCGCTCTACACCCCGCCCGTGTGGCCGGCCGGCCCCGGCGACCAGCGCATGATGCTGCACCTCGACATCGAGGTCGACGACCTGGCCGAGGAGACCGGGCGGGCCCTGGAACTGGGCGCCCGGCTCGCCGACCACCAGCCGCAGGACGACGTACGGGTGCTGTTCGACCCGGCGGGCCATCCCTTCTGCCTCTGGGTCGACGTCCGCCGCAGGCCCCGCCTCCAGGCGCCGGCGCCGCTGCCGCGCCGGTGAGGCGGGCGCCGGGACCCGGGGACCGCGCCCCCGAGGCCCCCGGGCCCGGGCGGACGCCGGCAGGCGCGGGCCGTCAGTAGACGAGGGCCTGCGTCCCGTCCGCCATCGCCTCCTGCACGAACACCTGGGCCCCGGCGATCCGCACGCCCTCCAGGACGTCCTTCTCGGTGATGTCGCGCCGGGCCGCGCACTGGGTGCACAGGGTGACGCGCCCCGCCGCCAGGATCGCGTCGACCAGGTCGGGCAGCGGTGCCGCGTGCGGCAGTTCGAACTCCGCCGCCCGGCCGGGCAGCGCGAACCACGCGGACTCCCCGGTCAGCCAGAGCGAGACGTCGACGCCGCTGGCCACGGCCACCGCCGCGACGGTGAAGGCCTGTGAGCAGCGTTCCGGGGCATCGGCCCCCGCCGTCACCTTGATCACGAGCTTGTTCGCCATGGCCGCCATCGTATGCGGAATCGTGATCATCATCCGGGCAACCCCGTGCAGGGGCCATGGGTCTCCTGTGCGCGCGGATTCGGAATTCGCGCTTCACGTTCCGTTGCGTCTCTGGGGGGTCGTCGTGGAAGTACCCGAAGCATCCGAAAGACCGGATAGACCGGATAGACCGGATAGACCGGATAGACCGGACGGGCCGGGTGGGCCCGACAGCGCGCCGGCGGCCGAGGTCGCGCCCCCCGCGCCCGCCGCGGCCGGGCCGGCCGGGGTCGCGGAGCCCGCAGCCGCGGAGCCGTTCGCCGCTCCCGCCGGGACCGTGCCCGCCGGCGAGTCCGCCGCCGTCGACGCGCCGCCGGCGGCCGGACCACGGGCCCGGCGCAAGCGCGGGCGTACCGCCCTGCTGATCGCCACGGCCGCGGTGCTCGGCCTGGTGGCCGGCACCTGTACCGGCTTCGTCGTCCAGGCCGGGCGCGAGCCCACCCGGCTGCCGCCGCTGTCCCAGCCCGTGGTGGCCCAGGCCGAGGGCGACGGCCCCGAGCCGCTGTCCGCCGCCCACGACCACCGCGTCACGACGGACGGCGACCTGCGCAAGCTGCTGCTGCCGCGGCCCAAGGGCACCAAGGCGCTCGCCTGGGCGCCGGAGCAGGACGGCTGGCTGGACCTGGCCGGCTACGCGAGCACCCTGCTGCATTCGGACCGCGTGTTCGGCGACCTGATCGAGGCGGAGTTCCGCAGGGGCGCCGGCGTCACCTGGTCCGTCGGCAACACCGCCAACACCCAGATCCGGCTGATCCAGTACCGCCAGAACGAGACCCTCGCCGCCCTCGAACGGGCCGGCGACTGGAACGTGGAAGACACCACCGGCTGGCCCGTTCCCGGGGCGGACGACGGCATGGCCTACCTCTTCAAGCCGGAGCGGAAGCCCGGTTACCTGCCCCAGTACAAGGCGTTGGCGACGGCCTCACGCGGTGACATCGCCATGGAGATCTGGATCTTCGACTCCAAGCCGATCCCGAAGGCGAAGATCATGGACCTGGCCGAGCGTCAGTTGGAGCGGCTGTGAGCGACCGACCCACCCACCCGGAGAGCGCGGAGAGCGCGGGGAACGCGCGGAGCCTGGGGAACCCGGAGAACCTGGAGAGCCTGGAGAACGGGCAGCGGCCGGAGAAGCCGGAGAGCCCGGAGAGCCCGGAGAGCCCGGGGAGCGCGCAGAGCCCGGGGAGCGGGGAGGACGCGCAGAGCCCGGGGAATCCGAAGCGTCCGGAGGACAGGCAGAGCCCGGAGGGTTCGGAGAGCGGGCGGGACGGCTTGAGCCCTGTGAGCCCCGGGAACGCGGACGGCGCGGCGGCTGCGGGGTCCGGCGCGGCGCAGGCCCCGGCACAGGACATCCCCGTAGGAGTGGCCCCCGGTGCGGGCGAGCCCGGCGGGAAGCGTGTCCGCCGCGGCCGGGTCGCCGCCGTCGCCGGTGCCGTCCTGCTCGTCGGCGCCGTCGTCGCGGGCGGCGCCTACACCGTCGTGACCGTCCGGGACGCCGACCGTGACGCGGGCGCACCGTCCTGGAAGTTCCCGGCGCCCGCGAAGGCCGAGGCGGGCGAGCGCAAGCCCGCCTCGCCGCTTGCCGCGATGCTGGTGCCGTACGGCGACGACTACGTCCAGGGTCCCGACATGGGCCGGTTCGGCTCCGACGCCGCGCTCAGCGGAGGCGAGGCCGCGGCCCTGCGCAAGGAGGGGGTCCGCGACCTGCCGCGCTCCCAGCGCCGCCGGATCGAGAAGGAGATCGACAAGCAGCACACCAAGGGCATGGCCATGCGGAGCTACCTGTACAGCGGCTCCACGCGGAAGGACGACGGCACCTTCACCGTCAGCGTCCAGCTCGCCCAGATCGAGGACAAGCGGGCCGTGCGGACCATGTCGACGTTCCAGAACGGGCTCCTCGACGCCCTGTCGATCTTCCGGTCCGGGCCGAGGATCGAGGGCCACAAGAACGCCAAGTGCTTCCTGCCGCCCAAGGCGGAGAAGCAGAAGCTCGACATGATGCTCTGCTCCGCCTACCAGGGCGACGTGCTGGTCCAGGCCGTCGCGTACGCGGCCAAGCCGATGAACACCAAGGGGGTCGCGCACCTGCTCCGCGAGCAGCTCGACCGCATCCAGGAGCCGGGAGAGGCCGTATGACCGAGCAGACGACACCGGTCGGCGAGACGAGACCGGCGCCGGACGCCCCGCCGGCTCCGGACACGGCCCCCGCGCCGCAGCCCTCGTCCGGGCCCCGGGCGCCGGGCCACGCGCCGGACACGGCCCCGGGGTTCGCCGCGCCGCCCCCGCCGGCCGAGCCGCCCCTGGTGGGTGAGGAGCCCCCGGTCAAGGCCCGGAAGGGCCGCCGGGTGCTGCGCGCCGTGCTGCGCTGGACCGCCGCCACGGTGGTCTTCGCCGCGGTCGGAGCGTCCGCCGCGTACGGCATCACGCGTATGGAACGCACCGACGTGCCCGGACTCGCGACGCGCGACGACGGGCGCTGGGACTACCCGGCGATCACGAAGCCGCCGCTGCCGTCCGGCAGCCCGGCCCCGTTCGCCGGCCCCGGCGGGAGCGGCGCGCACTCCGCCGACCTGCGGGCGCTGCTGCTGCCCGCGCCGCGGGGCGCCACCGCGGACACCGGGCTGCGCGGCGACGACGGCTGGCTGCCCACGAAGACCTTCCTGTCCCAGTTCGCCGAGAAGACGGACCGGGAGGCCGTCGGCCGGTTGCTGACCGACTACGCGGTGCGGCACATCGCCGCGCGCGGGTGGACCACGCCCGACGGCACCCGCACCCGGATCTACCTGCTCCGGTTCGACACCGCCGCCGTCGGGGAGGAGGTGGTCTCCACCGAACTGGCGAACTACGACACCCCGCGGTTCGCGCTCGACGGTGCCGCGGCCACCGAGCGGGACGAGCACTTCCCGGCCGAGTCCGAGGTCGAGAACATCACCCGGTACGCCTACACGGAGAGCAGGCCCTACGGCCGCGAGCAGGTCCGTGAGGCCTATCTGTCGGCGGGCGACACGATCGCCCTGGTCGTGCAGTCCCGCCGGGGGAGCGCGCCGGGCGTGCCGTTCCGCCAGACCGTGGTCCTGCAGAGCCAGCTGCTCGGCTGAGCCGGACGGGCCCGGGAGGGCGTACCTGGAGGAGAGGGCGGGGCCCCGGCCGCGTAAGCTGGGGCCCGGCCTTGTGTACGTTCCCCCGTCTCCGGCCGCGCCGGGTCGGGGACCCCGTTCCGCTCACCGAGGAGCACCCGTGGAGATCTTCTTCGAAACCCTTCTGGTCCTGGTCTGCGTCGGCGTGCTCGCCTTCGCCGGACTGACCGTGAAGAAGCTGTACCAGGGCCAGCGCTGACCCCCATCGAGGAACTGCCCAGCTCATGATCGAGATCCCGTCGGACCTCCACAAGGACCTGGTCCCCCTTGCCTTCCTGCTCGGCGACTGGGCCGGAGTCGGCGTGCACGACTTCCCCGGCTCCGAGAAGTGCAACTTCGGGCAGGAGGTCAGTTTCCGCCACGACGGCCGGAACTTCCTGGAGTACCGCTCGCACAGCTGGGTGCTCGACGCCGAGGGCGGGAAGGTCCGCCCGCTGGAGACCGAGTCCGGCTTCTGGCGGGTCGACGCCGACCGCAAGGTCGAGGTCGTGATGACCCGTGACGACGGCGTCGTCGAAATCTGGTACGGCGAGCTCGCCGACAAGAAGCCCCAGATCGACCTCGTCACGGACGCCGTGGCGCGCACCGCCGCCTCCGGCCCGTACAGCGGCGGCAAGCGCCTCTACGGCTACGTGAACAGCGACCTCATGTGGGTCGGTGAGAAGCAGACCCCCGAGGTCGAGCTGCGCCCCTACATGTCCGGCCATCTGAAGAAGACCGTCACCCCGGAGGACGTCGAGCGCTGGGCCAAGGACCTGCCCGACGACATGCCGGACGACGGGATCGCCTTCTTCAAGTAGGCCGACCGCCGGCCCCCTGGGACCGGCCGCCGCCGCCACGAGCGCCGCGGCCGGTCCGCCCGCGGGCCGCGGGCCGCCGTCCGTCCCGCCGCCACGGCGGCGAATGGTCCTAGACTTCCCGTGTGGTGAGCACCGACTGGAAGAGCGACCTCAGGCAGCGCGGCTACCGGCTGACGCCGCAGCGTCAGCTTGTCCTCGAAGCAGTGGACACCCTGGAGCACGCGTCCCCCGACGACATCCTCGTGGAAGTGCGCAAGACGGCGTCGGGGGTCAACATCTCCACCGTCTACCGGACCCTGGAGCTCCTGGAGGAGCTCGGACTGGTCAGCCACGCCCACCTCGGGCACGGGGCGCCGACGTACCACCTGGCCGACCGGCACCACCACATCCACCTCGTGTGCCGGGACTGCACGAGCGTCATCGAGGCCGACGTCTCCGTCGCCGCCGAGTTCACCGCGAAGCTCCGGGACACCTTCGGCTTCGAGACCGACATGAAGCACTTCGCGATCTTCGGGCGCTGCAAGGACTGCACGGCCGGAGCCGACCGGAGCGGGCCGCCCCCGGTCCCGCCGGGCGGCCCGCAGAAATAAAAACGACGAGCCCACCGTCGTAGTCTGTATGCCCATGAAGAGCTCCCTCCTGTCCCTGCCCGGCGCCGTGCCCGCCGAGGGTGTGGACGAAGGCGTCGCCGCGCACTACGGCGACCTGTTCCGCGAGCAGCGCGCCCTCGCCGACGGCCTCGGCTTCGTGGACCTCTCGCACCGCGGCGTCGTCACCGTCACCGGCGACGACCGGCTCTCCTGGCTGCACCTGCTGCTCACCCAGCACGTCACCGACCTCCCGGCCGGCCGGGCCACCGAGGCGCTGATCCTCTCGGCGAACGGCCACATCGAGCACGCGCTCTACCTCGTGGACGACGGCACGACGGTCTGGATGCACACCGAGCCGGACACCCAGGAGGCGCTCATCGCCTACCTGGAGTCGATGAAGTTCTTCTACCGCGTCGACGTCGCCGACCGCACCGCCGACATCGCGGTCGTCCACCTCCCCGCCGGCTCGATCGCCGACCTCCCGGACGGTGTCGTCGTTCGCGAGACGCCGTACGGCCGCGATCTCTTCCTGCCGCGCGCGGACCTGGACGCCTTCGCCGAGCAGGCGGGCCCGCCCGCCGGGCTGCTCGCCCACGAGGCGCTGCGCGTCGAGCAGCACCGGCCCCGGCTCGGTTTCGAGACCGACCACCGCACCATCCCGCACGAGCTGGGCTGGATCGGCACCGCCGTGCACCTCCAGAAGGGCTGCTACCGCGGTCAGGAGACCGTGGCGCGCGTCCAGAACCTCGGCAAGCCACCGCGCCGCCTGGTCTTCCTCCACCTCGACGGCAGCGAGGTCCACCTGCCCGCGCACGGCACCGAGCTGCGTCTGACGGCCGACGGCCCCGAGGGCCGCAAGGTCGGCTTCATCACGACCGCGGTGCGCCACCACGAGCTGGGCCCGATCGCCCTCGCCCTCGTCAAGCGCAACGTGCCCGTGGACGCCCCGCTGACGGCGGACGCCACGGCGGCGGCGCAGGAGGTCGTGGTCGAGCCGTAGCCGGCAGCGGCGGCCGGCCGGTGCGCCGAGCCGGCCGCGGCGGGGCCGTGGCCGGGCACGGGCGGGGCGGGGGCCTCAGATCTCCAGGAGGACGGTGAACGGGCCGTCGTTGGTGAGGGACACCCGCATCCGGGCGCCGAAGCGGCCCGTGGCGACGGTGGCGCCCAGGGCGCGCAGCTGCGCCACGACCTCGTCGACGAGCGGCTCGGCGACCTCTCCGGGCGCCGCCGCGTTCCAGGTGGGCCGGCGGCCCTTGCGGGCGTCCCCGTACAGCGTGAACTGGCTGACGACCAGCAGTGGCGCGTCGATGTCGGAGCAGGACCGCTCCTCGCTGAGCATCCGGACGGACCAGAGCTTGCGGGCGAGCCGGGCCGCCTCGTCCTCGGTGTCCTCGTGCGTCACCCCGACCAGGACGCACAGGCCCTCGCCGGTGATCTCGCCGACCGTCTCGCCGTCCACGACGACGCTCGCGCCGTCCACCCTCTGCACCACCGCTCGCATGGCGACCATGATGCCGTGCCCCGCCGGCGGCAGCCGCTGCGGGCCCTTCGCGTGATTTCCGGGGGTTACCAACCCCCCATCCGGGGCCGATCGGGGGCACTCGGTCACATAGCGACCACCGAGGGTGGCACGATGCGGGGTGTTGCGGTGCGCCCGATGGGCGCACCGCGCCGGTCGAGGGGACGGTAGAGGCAGATGAGCACACCGAGTACGGGGCGACAGCCCGGGGCCGTGTCGTTGACCCGCACCAGCGCACGGGCGGGCCGGACGGTGTCCCGGCCGCCGGTGCAGCGCGTCGACAGCGGCCCGCTGCCCGCCGGTGCCGGCGGGCCCGACCTCGGGGTGCTGCGGCTGCCGGAGCTGCGGACGCTGCGCCGGGAGGCCCAGCGGGACGAGGCCGACCTCAGCTACGTGCGGCGGCTCCTCCAGGGCCGGATCGACATCCTGCGCGCCGAACTCGTGCGCCGCGGCGAGCCGCGGCCGGCCGGGGTCACCGCCGGGCACCGGGCGTTCCTGCCCGCGGGGGAGCCGTCCGTCGTCGAGCGGCTCTCGGAGATCCTCACGGACGCCCCGGCCCGGTCCCGCTCCTCGGCGCGGCACGTGACCGTGGGCACCCCGCACAGCGAGGAGTACCGCGCGCTCGCCGCCGACATGCTCGCCGAGGTCGAGCTGTCGGACCTGGACGCCCGGACGGACGACGAGCTGGGCGCGGGTCTCGGCCGCCTGGTGCGCTACGAGCGGCAGGTCTCCCGGCAGCGGCAGCAGCTCCAGCGCACGGCGGACGACTGCAGCGCCGAGATCGCCCGCAGGTACCGTGAAGGCGAAGCACAAGTAGACGACCTGCTCATGTGACGCGGCGGCCCAGGCGACCCCGGGGCCCGGAGGCGCGCCGGGACCTGGCGGCGCGGCTCGCTCCGCGCAGGCGGACGCGGTCCGGGCACACCCCGGGCGCCGCGCTCCGGGCGGGTCCCGTCCCGGAAGGCCACCGCCGATGCCCGTCGCCCCCCGCACCCCCGAAGAGCCCGTCACGCCGGACGGCGCGTCCGCCGCGCCCGCCCCCGCCGGGGACCTCTCCTCGCCCGCCGCCCCGCCGGTCCTCGCCGAGGTCGTACGGTCCGGTTTCGTCGAGGGCCGCCACCGCGGCAGCCTGGTGCTGCTCGCCGCCGACGGCACGGTCGACCTCGCGCTCGGCGACGTGACCGCGCCGGTCTTCCCCCGCTCGGCCAACAAGCCCATGCAGGCGGCGGGTGTGCTGCGCGCGGGCCTGGACCTGTCCGGGGAGCGCCTCGCCCTCGCCGCCGCCAGCCACTCCGGGGAGATCTTCC
Source organism: Streptomyces sp. NPDC048566 (assembly GCF_043199735.1). Classification (NCBI taxonomy): domain Bacteria; kingdom Bacillati; phylum Actinomycetota; class Actinomycetes; order Kitasatosporales; family Streptomycetaceae; genus Streptomyces; species Streptomyces sp. NPDC048566. The sequence continues at coordinate 875 of NZ_JBICWL010000032.1, read as the reverse complement.
ACCGCGACCTGGTCCGGAAGATGCTCGTCGAGCACGGCCTGACCGGGGACCAGCTCCAGTGCCCGCCCGACCTGCCGCTCGACGCCGTCGAGGCGGAGACCTACCTGGCCTCCGGCGCCGTACGGGACCGGGTCACCATGAACTGCTCCGGCAAGCACACCGCGATGCTCGCGGTCTGCCTGCGGCGCGGCTGGCCCACCGAGTCCTACCTCGACCCCGGGCACCCCCTCCAGGAACTCATCCGCACGGTGGTCGAGGAGGCGTCGGGCGAACAGGTCGCGGCGGTGGGCACGGACGGCTGCGGGGCGCCCCTGATGGCCATCGGGCTGACCGGCCTCGCCCGTGCCTTCCGCCACTTCGTCCTGGCCGCCCCCGGTTCCGCGGAACGCCGGGTCGCCGACGCCATGCGCGCGCACCCCGAGTACGTCGCGGGCACCCGGCGGCCCGACACCTGGCTGATGCGGGAGATCCCCGGCGCGCTGTCCAAGATGGGCGCCGAGGCGGTCCAGGCGGTCGCGCTCCCGGACGGCCGCGCCCTGGCGTTCAAGGTCGACGACGGGGCCACCCGCGCCCTGGGCCCGGTCCTGGCCCGCGCCCTGACCCTCCTGGACGTCACGTCCCCGGTGCTGCCGAAGATAGCCCGAACGCCCCTGCTGGGCGCGGGCCGCGAGGTGGGCGAGATCCGGGCCGCCTTCTGACCGGCCCGACCCGCGGCCCGGGCGGCCCACCAGGGGCGCGCCGGGCCGCGGGAGAGGTGGCCGACCGGGCTCCCTTCCGGCTCCCCTCCCGGCGGGGGCCCCGGCGGCCCGGGCGGCGGGCCGCGGGGGGCCATAAGCCGGGCGGGGCGCGCCCCAACACCAGGTGAAACGCCCCCC
>NZ_JBICWL010000031.1:0-74183 GCF_043199735.1 Streptomyces sp. NPDC048566 | reverse complement strand
GTCTCCGCCGTAAAACGATCACCCGTGAGCTGCATCCCGTCACCCGAGTCCCCCGCAAAACGGATCACGACCCGGTCCAGACGGCGAACATCCTTGACGCGTGCCCCGGTCACGGCGGGGGCGGTGGTGTGCTCGGACATACGTGAGTCTGCTCCTGTCGGTCTGAGTCCGGGGATGCGGGTGCGCGGCCGGACGGGCGATGGACGGCCGGGTCGTACGTCTGCGGCGAGGCTAGCGGGCGCCGGTGGAGGAGCGCTCGCGCCGTCACGGGGCCCCGCCCCCGTGGCCCCGACCTCCTCGCCGGGCCGGGACAGGGATGCGCAGGCCCGCACCCGATCCGCATGCCGCTCCCCCGTCCGGCGCGTCGAGGCGGGCCTTGCCACTCCTCCACCGGGCCGCGAGCCGTCGTCGAGGCAGGCCCCTCATGCTCGGGCCCAGGGGCTCCGATGCGGCCGGACGAAGGACATCCGGAGCTCCGGACCGGGCCCGCCCTCGCCCCACCCCCCCCGGAGGCATCGGCGGGCCCGGTCACCGGCACACGGCTCGCCCGGCGGGCGCGCCGCACCGCCCCCGGACGCGGCCCCGGGCTCGGGCCGGGTACGGGCCGCACGACGCCGCCCCGCACCGGGGCGGACGGTCCGCTCCCCCGCGGGCGCGGCCGGCCGTCAACCGACGAAGGAGACACCGACAGTGGACACCACCTGGTTCCGACGCTTCACCTCCCCGGGCAACGGGCCGCGGCTCGTGTGCTTCCCGCACGCCGGGGGTTCCGCGACGGCGTATCTGCCGCTGGCGCGGACGCTGCCCGCGGACCTCGACGTGGTGTCCGTGCAGTACCCCGGGCGCCAGGACCGGTACCGCGAGGAGCCGTTCACCTCGATCGCCGACCTCGTCGAGGCGGTGGCCGGACAACTGTCCGAGGAACTGGTGGCGAACCCCGCGCGGCCCTACGCCCTGTTCGGCCACAGCATGGGCGCGCTCGTCGCGTTCGAGACCGCCCGGTGGCTCGCCGCCCGCGGACTGCCCGCCCCGCAGCGGCTGTTCCTCTCCGGACGGGGCGCGCCGGGCCCGCAGACCAGTGACCGCTACCAGTTCTTCGACGACTCCGACGTCCTCACCGAGGTGCGCCGGCTGGGCGGCACGGACCAGGCCATGCTCGACAACCCCGAGGTCATGGAGATGGTGCTGCCGGGGCTGCGGGCCGACTACCGGGCCCTTGGGACCTACACCTGGCAGGCCTCGGAGCCGCTCCCCACGCCGATCACCGTCCTGGTCGGGGACAGCGACCCGATGGTGACCGTCGAGGAGGCGGCGATGTGGAAGGAGCACACCGCCGGCGACTTCGCCCGGAAGGTGTTCTCCGGCGGCCACTTCTACCTCGCCGACCACCTCCGGGGCGTGGCGACCACGGTCACCGAGGGGCTGCTCGCCGGGACCGCTGCCCGCTGACCGGCTGCCCGGCCCCCGCCGGCCGCCCCCGCCGCTCCGGCCCCGTCCGGGGACGGCCTGCGGCCGAGCGGGGCCGATCCGGTCGGCGGCTGGCTCGAAGTGGCCGGTTGACCCTGACCCGGGGTCAGGGTGAACGCTGATCCCATGACCATTTCCCCCACAGCATCCTGGTCCGGCATGATTCCGGTCGACGACACGGCGCTGGCCGCCACCGACACCGGCGGCCCGGGCCAGGCAGTCGTCTACCTCAACGGCGCCTACGCCGACAGCAGGCCCTGGCGTCCCGTCATCGCCGATCTCGGCTCCGGCTGGCGGCACATCACCTTCGACGAGCGGGCCCGCGGACACTCGCGCCGGTCGGCGGACTACTCCTTCGAGGCCGCGCTGCGCGACGTCGACGCCGTCCTCGGCGCGACCGGCGTCGACCGGCCGCTGCTCGTCGGCTGGTCCTACGGCGCCTCGCTCGCCGTGCACTGGGCGGAGCGCCATCCCGGCCGCGCCCTCGGCGTGGTCTGCGTGGACGGCGCCGTTCCCTACGGACTGACCGGCCAGGCGGGCCGGGCCCGCATCCGGCGGCTGTTCCACCGGATGCGCCCGCTGCTCCCGCTGGTGCGGCCGTTCGGCCTGGCCGCGCGGATGAGCGCCGACCAGCACGCCGACGTCAACATCGAGGCCAACGAGATCACCGCGTCCATCGGCCCCGTCCTGGACCGGGTGACGTGCCCGGTGCGCTTCGTGCTGGCCACGGGGGCCAGCCTCGGCGGCGAGGAGAAGGAGATGGAGGAGATGCGTGCCTCCCTCGACCCGGTGCTCGCCCGCAACCCGAACATCCGGGTGAGCGCGAAGGTCGCGAGCAACCACTCCCACATCCTGCGCAAGGACCACTCCGCGGTGGCCGCCGCGGTTCGCGAGACGGCGTCCGCCGTCGGCCACGGGGCGGGCTGAGCCGATGGCGTACGGGCTGACGATCGGCCAGGCGGCGGCGTTCGCCGGCGTCACGGTCAAGACGGTGCGGCACTACCACCGGCTCGGGCTGGTCGAGGAACCGGAGCGGGACGTCTCGGGCTACCGGCGCTACGGTTCCGCGCAGATGCTGAGGCTGGTCCAGGTCCGCACGCTCGCCGGTGCCGGCGTGCCGCTCGCCGAGGTCACGGAGCTGCTCGACGGCGACCCCGAGGGGTTCGCGACCGCTCTGGAGGACGTCGAGCGGCGCCTCACCGAGCGGATCGAGGAGCTCGTCGCGCGGCGGGCGGTGCTGCACCGGCTGGCCTCCGGCGACCGGCTGCTGCTGCCCGAGCGGGCCTGCGCGGTGCTCGACAGACTCGCCGAGCTGGGGGTGGGCGCCGCCTACGTGGCCATCCAGCAGGAGGCGCTGGTCCTGGCCCGCGCCCTGGTGCCGGAGGTGTTCGAGAGCTTCGTGCAGCACCTGGAGCACCAGCTCGCCGATCCGCAGTACGTGGAGCTGGTCAAGCGCTGCCAGGACGCCGAGGACTGGGACCCGGACGATCCGCGGCTCGACGAGCTGGCGTCCGCGCTGGCCGCGAAGGTGCTCGCGCACCCGGAGCAGTTGTCGCTGCCGGCGGAGTTCCGGGCGCGCCCGGACGCCGCCACCCGCTACGGGCTGATCAACCGTCACCGTCAGGACCAGGCGCCGGCGGCGGTCCGGCTGACCGAGTTGCTGGAGGCCAACCTGCGGGCGGCCGGCGTGGACGTCCCCCAGCAGTGACCCGGTGCTCCGGAGGGAGGGCACCGTTCCGGGCGCTCGCGCGCCCGCCCGCGGGGCGCCGGGCCGGGCCCCGTCTCCCCCGGCCGCCGACCGGCGCGGGGAGACGGGGCCCGGCCCAGTTCACGCGTACGTGTGGAAGCCCTGGCCGGTCTTCTTCCCCAGCAGGCCGCTCTCGGTCATGCGCATCAGCAGCGGCGGCGGGGCGTAGAGGGGCTCCTTGTACTCCTCGTACAGGGCCTGCGCGATGGAGACCGTGGTGTCCAGGCCGATCAGATCGGCCAGGCGCAGCGGCCCCATCGGGTGGGAGCAGCCCTGGGTCATGGCCTGGTCGATGGTGTCGGCGTCGGCGTGACCGGATTCGAGCATGCGGACGGCGCTGAGCAGGTACGGGAAGAGCAGGGCGTTGACGAGGAAGCCGGCCCGGTCCGGGGAGACGATCGGCTGCTTGCCCAGGACATCGCGGACGAAGGTCTCGGCGCGGCGGACGACCGCGGCGTCGGTGAGGACGGAGCCGACGACTTCGACGAGCGGCAGGACCGGCACCGGGTTGAAGAAGTGGATGCCGAGGACCTGGGCGGGGCGGCGGGTCGCGGCGGCGATCCGGGAGATCGGGATCGAGGAGGTGTTGGTGGCGAGGATCGCGTCGGTGTCCTCGACGATCTTGTCGAGGGTGGCGAACAGGTCCTGCTTGAGCGCCTCGTCCTCCTTGACGGCCTCGATCACCAGCTGCCGGTCGGCGAGCCGGCCGAGATCGCGGGTGAAGGACACCCGGGCCAGTGCCCGGTCGCGGTCGGCGGGGGTGAGTTTACCCTTGGCCACGCCCCGGTCGAGGGAGGCGGCGAGCCGCTCGGGGGCGGTGTCCAGCGACGTCTCGGAGAACACCGCGACGCGGACGTCGAGGCCGGACTTCGCGCACAGTTCGGCGATGCCGGTGCCCATGATGCCGCTGCCGACGACACCGACGCGCTCGATGGCGGCGCGGGCCGGGGTACCGGTCGGGGAGGCGGTGCCGGGTGTGGTCGCGTTCGTGGTCATGTCGGGTTCCCCCAGGTCAGAAGTGATGCCCCGATCGACATGCCGCCGCCGAATCCGGCCAGGAGGACCAGGTCGCCGGGAGCGAGGGCTCCGTCGCGGTTCGCCTCGTCGAGGGCGACGGGCACCGAGGCGCTGCCGGTGTTGCCATAGCGGATCAGGGTGCGGTGGGTCCGGGCGCGGGTCAGGCCGGCGCGTTCGACGACGTCGGTGAGCATGACGCCGTTGGCCTGGTGCGGCACGAAGTGGTCGACGGAGCCGATGTCGACACCGGCCCGGTCGGCGAGCGCGGTCAGGGCGGGCGGGACGTGCTCGGCGACGAAGTCGCGGACGCCGCGGCCGTCCATCCGGAAGTGGTGGCCGCCTTCGGCGACGGTCCGGGCGGAGGCGGGGTTGCGGGAGCCGCCCGCCTCGACGCGGATGAGGTGGTGGGCGTCGCCCCGGCTGGAGAGGTCGCCGGCGATGATGCCGTACGGCTCGGGGACGTCCCCGACGACGGCGGCGCCCGCGCCGTCGGCGAAGAGGATCGCGGTCCTGCGGTCGGTGACGTCCAGGATGCGCGAGTAGACGTCCGCGCCGATCACCAGGGCGCGCGCGCCGGGCCGGAGGGCGATGAGGCTGTGGGCGAGGGTGAGGGCGTAGACGAAGCCGCTGCACACGACGTTGACGTCGAAGCAGGCCGCGTTGCGGGCGCCCAGGGCGTGCTGCACGAGGTAGGAGGTGGGCGGCTGGGGGAAGTCGCCGGTGGAGGTCGACACGATGAGGTAGTCGATCTCGCAGGCACTCAGGCCCGCCTGGTCCAGGGCCCGTTCGGCGGCGACGGCGACGGCGGCGAGGTCGGAGGTCGCCTCGTGCGGGGCGGCGTAGCGGCGGGAGCGGATCTGGGTCTTGGCCTCGATCCACTCGGCGGTGACGCCGACGCGTTCGGCGATCTCCTCGTTGCCCACCTCGTGCTTGGGGAGGTAGGAGCCGGTGGAGAGGATGCCGATACCCATCTCAGCGTCCCTCCGCCGGTACCGGGGTGTCGCGCAGCGGGTTGATCCGGGCGGCGCCGATCCGCTCCCGCAGGGCGGGGTCGGTGACGCCGAGCCCTTCCTCGGGGGCCATGCACAGGACGCCGACCTTGCCGGTGTGCCGGTTGCGCTGGACCAGCCGGGCCGCCTCCCCCACCTCGGCCAGCGGATAGACCGTGGACAGGATCGGGGAGATGTGTCCCAGGCGGACCAGGCGGTTGCACTCGGCCTGTTCCTGGAGGTTGGCGGCGTGGCTGCCGATGACGCGCTTGAGGTTCATCCACAGGTAGCGGTTGTCGAAGTGGTGGTCGTAGCCGGTGCTGGAGCCGCAGGTGACGACGGTGCCGCCCTTGCGGACGACGAACACCGAGATGCCGAAGGTGGCGCGGCCGACGTAGTCGAAGACGACGTGCGGGTCCTCGCCGACCTGGCGGCGGATCTCCCGGCCGAGGCGCTTGCCGAGTTCGATGGTGCGCTCCGGGGTGAGCGGGCCGTCGCCGTCCATGCCGATCGCGCGGCGGTCGATGACGACGTCGCAGCCGAGGCGGCGCAGGGCGGCGGCCTTGCGTTCGGAGCTGACGACGCCGACGGCGATGCCGCCGGCGTTCTTCACCATCTGCACGGCGAACGCGCCGAGTCCGCCCGTCGCCCCCCAGACGAGGACGATGTCGCCCTGCTTGATGCGGGCGCCGTTGGCGCCGACGAGCATGCGGTACGACGTGGTCGCGGTCAGAAGGACGCTCGCGGACTCCTCCCACGTCAGATGGGCGGGCTTGGGCAGCAGCTGGCTGGCGCGGACGACCGCGTAGTGGGCGAGGCCGCCGAAGTTGGTCTCGTAGCCCCAGATCCGCTGGCGGGTGCCGAGCATGGCGTCGCCGTGGGTGGCGGGTTCCTGTTCGTCGACCTGGACGCAGGAGGCGACGACGTGGTCACCGGTCCGGAAGTGCCGCACGCCCGCTCCGGTGCGCACGACGATGCCGGACGCGTCGGAGCCGAGCACGTGGTGGGGCAGGTCGTGGCGGGCCGCGTGGGCGCCCTCGCGGGCGTTGCGGGCCAGGAAGGCGAAGGTGGGGACGGGTTCGAAGGTCGCGGACCAGACGGTGTTGTAGTTGATGGAGCTGGCCATGACGGCGACGACGACCTCGTCCGGCGCGATGTCGGGCATCGGGACGGGGCCGACGTGCAGGGACTTGCGGACGTCCTTGTCGTCGACGCCGTCGAACATGCCGGTCTCGGCGGCCAGGGTGTGGGCGGCCTGGTAGGTGTCGGGCAGGTCGTGGCGGGCGATCTCCTCGGGTCCCGCGCCGTCCAGCAGGGCTTGCGTCAGTGCGTCCATGGTTGCCTTTCTGCTCCGCCGGGGCCGCGGTGGAGGCGGCGCGCAGCGGCGGGTGGGTGAGCGCGCCGGGTCCGCGGCGCGGCGGGGGGCGTGCTCACAGGACCGCGCCGTCCTTGGTCCTGCGGCGCAGGCTGGGCCGGCTGGAGCGGGCGAGGTCCTGCCACATGTCGGACAGGCCGGTGACGGTGCGGGCGGCGAACAGGCGGCGGATCGACACCTCCTGGTTGAGTTCGGCGCGGATGAGGCCGACCAGGCGGATGGCGCGCAGCGAGTTGCCGCCGAGGTCGAAGAAGTCCTCGTCGATGCCGACCCGGTCCAGTTCGAGGACGTCGGCGAACGCGGCGGCCAGGATGCGCTCGGTGTCGTTGCGGGGGGCCTTGTAGGTGTCGTCGCCCTGGGCGGGTTCGGGGAGCGCTGCGCGGTCGACGCGGCCGTCGGGGGTCAGGGGCAGCCGCTCCAGGGTGACGAACACCGAGGGCACCAGGGGCTCGGGCAGCCGGGCCGCGGCGAACCGGCGCAGCTCGTCCTCCGCTACGCCCGCGTCGTCGGCCGGGACGACGTGGGCGAGCAGCCGGGGCTGTCCGCCGGCGTCGGGGCGGACGGTGACGGCCGACTGCGCCAGGCCGGGGTGCTCGGCCAGCGCCTCCTCGGTCTCGGCGGGTTCGATGCCGGTGCCGCGCAGCTCGGCGCGGGTGCCGGGGCCGCCGATGTGGGTGAGGTGTCCCTGCTCGTCGGCTCGTACCCGGTGGCCGGTGCGGTACATGCGGCCGCCGGGCGGGCCGAAGGGGCTGGGGACGAAGTGTGCGGCCGTGGTGGCGGGCCGGTCCGGATAGCCGCGGGACAGGCCCGCTCCGGCCACGTACAGTTCGCCGGTCACCCCGGCCGGGACCGGGGCGAGGCCCGGGCCGAGGATGTGCAGGGTGGTGCCGTCGGCGGGGGTTCCGAGGCTGCCCGCCGGGGGTGCGGGGGTGTCCTCGGTCAGCCGGGCGCGGGCGGCGAACAGGCTGGTCTCGGCGGTGCCGTGGCCGGTGACGAGGTGCAGGCGGGGGCATGCCTCGCGGAGGCGGCGCACGGTGGCGGCGGGCAGCCGGTCGCCGGTGGTGACGACCTCGCGCAGGCGGGCGAGGCGCTCGGGGTGGCGGGCGGCGACGGCGGTGAGGCGGGCGGCGGGCAGCCGGAGGGTGGAGACACCCTCGTCTTCGGGCAGCTCCGGGACGTCATGGTCGTCTTCGCCGGGGGGTGCCACGACGATCCGGCCGCCGTTGAGGAGCGGCACCCACAGGTCGAGGGCGAGGGCCTCGACGGTGTGCGGGCCGTGCCACAGTACGACGGTGTCGCCGGGCCGCCGCCACACCGGGTCCGCCGCGAGGCGGGCCGCGTTGTCGTGGGTGACCGCGACGGGTGCTCCGGCGGGGCCGTCGCCCGCCGTGGGCTCCGCGACGGCGAACAGGCTGTGCGGATGGACGGGGGCAGGTTGCGGGGCCGCGTCGGCGGCGGAGCCGCCGGAGGGGGCGGGCGAGCGGCCGTGCCCGTCGGTGTCCGGCACGTCGGGGTCGAGGACGACGACGGGGAGGTCCGCGGTGGCGGGGAGGGCGGCGGCGGTCGCGGCGTCGGTGAGCAGGACGCGCGCGCCTGCGGCGGCGGCCCGTGCGGTGAGGCGGTCGGCCGGCAGGGCGGGGTCGAGGGGGAGCCAGGCGCCGCCGGCCTTGGCGACGGCGAGCAGGGCGACGGCCAGGTCGCCCGAGCGGGGCAGCGCGACCGCGACGACCGTCTCGGCCGCCACCGCGCGGTCGCGCAGCGTCCGGGCCAGCAGGCCGGACCGCGCGTCCAGGGCGCGGTAGGTGAGGGTGGTGTCCGCGGCGGCGAGGGCGACGGCGTCGGGGGTGGCCTCGGCCTGCCGGGCGAAGAGTTCGGTGACGGTGGTGGCCGCCGGGGCGGCGGGCCGCTCCCGGCCGCCGGGGGTACCCGCCTGCGCGGCAGCGGGGCCGGCCGAGGTGCCGCCGACGTCGAGGGAGCCGACCGGCTGGTCGCCCGCGGCGACCAGGGCGCGGACGTGGGCGATGAGTTCCTCGCCGATGAAGCGCAGTTCCGGCCGGCTGTAGAGGCGCTCGGGGGCGTCGAGGCGGATGAACAGGTCGCTGTCGGGGCTGCCGTCGGTGTACACGCCGATGGACAGTTCGTCGAAGGTGCCGGTCGTGGCGCCGAAGTAGCGTGCCGGGCTGTCGCCGAAGTGGAGCTGCTGGACGAACTCGACGACGTTCAGGACGGCGCCGAAGCTGCCCCGGTCGCCGAGTGTGGTGTCGCTCGCGCGCTGGATGTCGGAGTAGTGGCAGGCGGCGTGGTCGAAGATCTCGTACGTCTCGTCGACGAGCGTGTCGGCGATCTCGGCGAAGGTCGCCTCCAGCGGCACCTTGGCGCGGACGGGCACCACGTTGACGGCCAGTCCGGGGGTCCGGCTGGAGACGCCGACCCGGTTGCCGACGGCCAGGGACAGCAGGAAGTCGGGCCGGTCGCAGCGGTGCCGGAAGAACACCGCCGCCGCCGCGGTCAGCATCGTGGACATCCACACGCCGAGCGACTGCGCCGTGTCGGTCCAGGTGGCCGCCTCGGCGCGGGGGACGGTCAGGGTGCGGCTGGCCATGCCGATCGCCTCGGCCACCTGCGACCAGCGGTCGGCTCCGCCGACCGGCTCGGCGAGCTCGGCGCGGGCGGTGTCCGACAGGGCGATCCGCGGGAGGCGGGCGGGCGGGGGCGCGTCCTTGAGGTAGTCGCGCCAGAACGCGGTGTCCTCGGTGAACTGCGGCGAGGCGAGGTAGCGGCCGGCCTCGGCGGTGAAGGAGGCCGTGTCCCAGGGATGGGGCAGCGCAGGGACGCTCTCGCCCCGGACGAGCGCGGTGTAGACCTCGGCGAGGCGGCGGGACAGCAGGCCCCCGGCGCCGAAGCCGTCGGATATCAGGTGGTGGTAGGCGATCACCAGCAGGGAGCGGTCCGCGGCGAGCCGCACCACGCCGAGGCGGAACAGCAGGTCCTTCTCGAGGTCGAAGGGTTCGCGCACCAGGTCGGCGAGCTTGTCGCGGGCCGCCTGTTCGGGGTCGGTCTCGGCGCGCAGGTCGAGCCCGAAGGGGCGCCAGTCGCCCAGTTCGCGGGGTGTCAGGCGCAGTTCGCCGTTCTCCTCGGCGAAGGTGACGCGCAGCACCTCCGCCTCGTCCATCACGTGCAGGAACGCGGCCTCCATGACCGTGGTGTCCAGCTCGCCGGCCACGTCCCACATGGTCAGCGCGTGGTTCGGCGTGTCGGATGCCATTTCCTGTGCCCGCCACAGCCCTTGGTGCGCAGACGACGCGCCGAACGAAGGCATACAGATCAACCCCTCAGCAAACAGGCCCGGATCAGAGGATTTCGCAGGTCACCCCCACTGTGGGGGACGCGGTACGGCCGTTCAACGGACCTGGTGGCCCGGCGGGACGGCGGGGCGCCGGGGTCCGTTCGCGTCCGGACCCGGCTGGTGCGCGCGCGGCCTGTCGTGGCGGGCGCTGCCCGGGGACGAGAACGGGTCGCGGCGGTGTCCGGCCAGCCGGCGCTGCCGGGTTACGGGTCCTCGGGCGCCGGGCAGGCGGATTCCGCGCGCCGTGCGGCGCGATCGCGCGCCGGGCGTCAGGGGAGACGCGGCCGGCGGGACGCCACGGGGTGGTGTCCCGCCGGCGGGACGGTCCCGCCGGGCAGGGCGCCCGGCGGGTGGGGTGGTTCCGCTTCAGCGGGCGGGGCCCGTGGTCAGCAGACCTCCGACGTGGTCGGCGATCCGGCGCGGTGAGGGGTTGCGCAGAACCAGGTTGGGGCGCAGTCGCAGTCCGGTGGAGGCGGCCAGCCGTTTGCTGAGTTCGGCCGAGAGCAGGGAGTCGAAGCCGAGTTCCTTGAACTCCTGGTCGGCCCCCACCTGACCGGCGGAGTCGTGTCCGAGGACCACGGCGACCGTCTCCAGGACGTGGTCCAGCAGGACGCCCGACGCCTTGTCCGCGGGCAGGCCGGCCAGCCGTTGCGGCAGCGGGACGGGCGCGTCGTCGGCGGCCGGTGCGGCGGCGGCGTCCTCGGCGACGGCGTCGACCGTCGTGCGGGAGGAGGTGAGCCAGTAGCGCCGGTGCTGGAAGGCGTAGGTGGGCAGGTCCACCCGGCGGCGCGTCCCGAACAGGGCCGTGAGGTCCGCGGGGCCGCCCTGGACGTGGAGCCGGGCCAGCGAGCCGACGACGCTGTCCACTTCGTCGCGGTTGCGGCGGGTCGAGGACAGGACGAGGGCGTCGTCGAGGTCCTCGACGCCCTCCTGCACCGGGACGGTCAGAACGGGGTGCGGGCTCATCTCGACGAAGACGCGGAACCCGTCCTCAGCGGCGCGGCGGACGGACGTGGCGAAGACGACCCGCTCGCGCAGGTTGTCGTACCAGTAGTCGGCGTCCAGCCGCGCGGTGTCGATGACCCCGCCGTGCAGGGTGGAGTAGAAGGGCAGGGTGGAGGTGCGCGGGGCGAGTCCTGCGAGCGGGCCCCGTACCTGCTCCCGGACGCGGGTCACGTGGTGGGAGTGGGAGGCGTAGTCGACGGAGATCCTGCGCGCCTGGACGCCTTCGGCCGTCATCTTCTCAACGAACTCGTCGAGCGCCTCCGGCTCCCCGGACACCACCACGGAGCGGGGCCCGTTGACGACGGCGATGCTCACCTGCCCGCTCCACGGGGCGATGCGCTCCTCCACGGTCCGCGCCGACTCGGCGACGGAGGCCATCGCACCGTGCCCGATGAGTTCCACAAGCGCCTTGCTGCGCAGCGCCACGACCTTCGTGGCGTCGCGCAGGGACAGCGCCCCGCACACGTGGGCCGCGGCTATCTCGCCCTGGCTGTGGCCGATCACGGCCGCGGGCTCCACGCCCCAGGACCGCCAGAGGGCGGCGAGGGAGACCATCACGGAGAACAGGGCCGGCTGGAGGACGTCCACCCGGTCCAGGCCGGGCGCACCGTCGGTGCCGCGCAGAACGTCCAGGAGCGGCCAGTCGACCCATTCCGACAGGGCCTGCGCGCACGCGTCGAGGGACTCGGCGAACGCGGGGAAGGCGTCATAGAGCTGCCTGCCCATGCCGGCCCACTGCGATCCCTGTCCGGGGAAGACGAAGACCGTGCCGCCCGGGGCGGCGGCCCGGCCGCGGACCACGGAGGCGCTCTCGCGTCCCTCGCTCAGAGCGGTGAGGGAGGTGAGGAGTCCCTCGCGGGTGCGGCCGAGAACGACCGCGCGGTGCTCGAAGCGGGAGCGGCTCGACAGCAGCGACCAGCCGACCGCGGCGAGATCCGGTCCGGCGCCCGACCCGGCGAAGTCCGCGAGCCTGCGCGCCTGCTGCCGCAGGGCCGCCTCGGACTTGGCGGACACCGCCCACGGCACCAGGCCCCCCACGACTCCGGCGGCGGGGCCGTCGCCGGCCGCTCCCCCGGGGTCGGCCGCCTCGGGCTGCCGCTCGTCGGCGGCCTCCTCCAGGATCACGTGGACGTTGGTGCCGCTGACGCCGAAGGACGACACCCCGGCGCGCCGCGGACCCGCTGCCGGGGCCCAGTCGCGGCCCCGCGTCAGCAGTTCCACACCGCCCGCGGCCCAGTCGACGTGCTCCGAGGGCGCGTCGACGTGCAGCGTCCGGGGCAGATGCCGGTGGCGGAGGGCGAGGACGGCCTTGATCACCGACGCGACACCCGCGGCGGCCTGGGCGTGGCCCATGTTCGACTTCAGGGAGCCCAGCCACAGGGGCCTGCCCGGTGCGCGGTCCTTGCCGTAGGTGGCGAGCAGGGCGCCCGCTTCGATGGGGTCGCCGAGGACGGTGCCGGTGCCGTGCGCCTCGACCAGGTCGACGTCGGACGCGGCGACCCCGGCGTTGGCCAGGGCCTTGCGGATGACGGTCTCCTGGGCGCGCCCGTTCGGGGCGGTCAGGCCGTTGCTGGCCCCGTCCTGGTTGACGGCGGAGCCGCGCAGCACGGCGAGGACGGGATGGCCGTGGCGGCGGGCGTCGGACAGCTTCTCCAGCAGGAGCACGCCGACGCCCTCCGCCCAGCCGGTGCCGTCCGCGCCGGAGGCGAAGGACTTGCAGCGGCCGTCGGGCGCCAGGCCCTTCTGCCGGGAGAACTCCACGAAGAGTTCCGTCGTCGACATCACCAGCGCGCCGCCCGCGAGCGCCAGGGAGCACTCCCCGGCACGCAGCGACTGCGCGGCCAGGTGCAGGGCGACCAGGGACGAGGAGCAGGCGGTGTCCACGGACACCGCGGGGCCCGTCAGGCCCATCTCGTAGGCGACCCGGCCGGAGGCGACGCTGAGGGTGCTGCCGTGCAGCACGTAGCCCTCCAGGCCGTTCTTGCCGGCCTCCAGGAAGCGGGAGCCGTACTCGGAGGAGCTGACGCCGGTGAACACGCCGACGTCGACGCCGCGCAGGCTCGCGGGGACGATCCCGGCCCGCTCGAAGGTCTCCCAGGACGTCTCCAGCAGCAGGCGCTGCTGCGGGTCGGTGGCGAGCGCCTCGCGGGGGCTGATGCCGAAGAACTCGGCGTCGAAGCCTGCCGGGTCGGCGAGGAAGCCGCCGTGGCGGACGTAGGAGGTGCCGACGGTGTCGGGGTCCGGGTCGTAGACGTCGCGCCAGCCGCGGTCGGTCGGGAAGGTGCCGACGACGTCGCGGCCCTCCCGGATCACCTCCCACAGGTCCTCCGGGGTGGACACACCGCCGGGGTAGCGGCAGGCCATGGCGACCACGGCGATCGGCTCGCCGCGGCCCGCCTTGAGTGCGTCGTTCTCCTGCCGGAGGCGGTCGCGCTCCTCCAGGAGGGTGCGCAGGGCCCGTTGGACCCGGTCGGCGCCGTCCGCCGTGCGGTCTGCGGAGTCGGTCATGTCGGTCACCTCTTCTCGTCCAGTGCCAGGTCGACCAGTGCTTCGAGGTCCAGGTCCGACAGTTCCTCCGCACCGCCGTCGGGGTGCGCCTCCTCGGCTTCCCGGTCGCCGTCGCCGAGCGGCTCGGCGCAGGCGAGGACCAGGTCCAGGAGGCCGGCCGCGCGCAGGCGGTCGGGGGTGAGGCCGTGCAGGATCTGCCGGATGCGGGCGTCGTCGTCGACCTGCGGGTCGGGGTCGGGGCGGAGCAGGGCGACGAGGTGCCGGCCCAGTTCGCGGGGGGTGGGGTAGCTGAAGATGAGGGTGGAGGGCAGCCGCAGGCCGGTCGTCGCGGCGAGGCGGTTGCACAGTTCGACGGCGGTCAGGGAGTCGAACCCGAGCTGGGTGAAGGCATGGTCGGCGTCGACGGCCGCCGCGGAGGGATGGGCGAGGACGACGGCGACCTGCTCGCGGACCCAGTCGGTGGCGGCGTCCTCGGCCTGGTCGGCGGGCAGTTCGGCCAGCCGCCGGGCCGGCCCCGCGGGCTCGCTCGCGGCGCCTGCTTCCGGGGTGCGGCGGGTGCCGCCGCCCTGGGCGGCCAGCTCTCGCAGCAGCGGCGGGACCTCGCCGGTGCTCCGGCGGCGCAGGGCCGCCGTGTCGACGCGGGCCGGGACGAGGACGGGCCGGCCGTTGGCGCAGGCGGCGTCGAACAGGGCCAGCGCCTCCGCCGTGGGCATCGGGGCGATGCCGGTGCGGCGGAGCCGGGAGAGGTCGGCGCGGTCCAGGTCCTGCGTCATCCCGCTGCTCTCCTCCCACCAGCCCCAGGCGAGGGAGGTGGTGGGCAGGCCGGCGGCGGCGCGCCGGACGGCCAGGGCGTCGAGGACGGCGTTGGCGGCGGCGTAGTTGGCCTGGCCCGCGGTGCCGAGGGTGCCGGCGAGGGCGGAGAAGTGCAGGAACGCCGACAGCGGGCGGCCCTGGGTCGCGTCGTGCAGGTTGAGTGCGCCGCCGACCTTGGCGTCCAGTGCCCGGTCCAGGTGGCGGGGGGTGAGCGACTCGACGGTGGCGTCGGCCAGCGCCCCGGCGGCGTGGACGACCGCGGTCAGCGGCTGCCGGCCGGGCAGGTCGGCGACCAGGGCGGCGACGGCGGCCCGGTCGGTGACGTCGAGGGAGACGACGTGGACGTCGGCGCCGGCGCCCCGCAGGTCCGCGGCGAGTTCCTCGGCCCCTTCGGCGGCGCCGCCGCGGCGGCCCGCCAGGACGAGGCTGCGCACCCCGTGCTCGGCGACGAGGTGGCGGGCCATCAGGGAGCCCACTCCCCCGGTCCCGCCGGTGATCAGGACGGTGCCGCCGCCGAAGCCGCCGCCGACGTCGAGGACGAGTTTGCCGGTGTGGCGGCCCTGGCTCATCTCGCGGAACGCGGACCGCGCGTCGCGGACGTCGCGGACGGCGACCGGGTTCAGCGTCAGCAGGCCGTCGGCGAACAGGTCCATCACGCGGCGGAACATGTCCTGCAGCGCCTCGGGGCCGGCCTCGTAGAGGTCGAACGCCCGGTAGCGGACGCCGGGGTGGCGGGCGGCCACCTCCTCGGGATCACGGATGTCCGTCTTGCCCATCTCGGTGAAGTGGCCGCCCTCGGGGAGCAGGGTCAGCGAGGCGTCGACGAAGGCGTGGGCGAGGGAGTTCAGGACCGCGTCCACGCCCCGGCCGCCGGTGGCGGCGAGGAACGTCCCCGCGAAGTCGAGGTCCCGGGAGGAGGCGAGGTGGTCGTCGTCGATCCCCAGGGCGCGCAGCGCGGGCCACTTGACGGGGCTGGCGGTGGCGTAGATCTCGGCGCCGACGTGCCGGGCGAGCTGCACGGCGGCCATGCCGACGCCGCCGGCCGCCGCGTGGATGAGGATGCGCTGGCCCGCTTGCAGCGGGTTGACGTGGAAGAGGGCGTGGTAGGCGGTCAGGAAGGTGGACGGGACGGACGCCGCCTCGGCGTAGGTCCAGGTGTCGGGGATGTGGGTGAGGAGGCGGTGGTCGGCCACGGCGACCCGTCCGAAGGCTCCGGGGAAGATGCCGGTGACCCGGTCGCCGGGGACGAGGCCGGTCACGTCGTCGGCGACGTCGAGGACGATGCCGGCGCCCTCGCTGCCGAGGCCGGCGTCGAGCGCGGTGCGGTCCACGAGGCCGAGCGCGAGGGTGACGTCGCGGAAGTTGAGGCCGGCGGCCTGGACGCCGACCCGGACCTGACCGCTCGTCAGGGGCGCCTCCACCTCGGGGCACGGCACCCAGGTCAGGTTCTCCAGGGTGCCCTTGGTGGGGATGCCCAGGCGGTGCTGGCCGGCGGCCGGCGGGTCGAGTCGCTGCGCGGCGGGCCGGGCCGGGGTCAGGCGCGGGAGGAGGACGGCGCCCGCGCGCAGTGCGAGCTGGTCCTCGTCCAGGGCGAGCGCGTCCGGTATCCCGGCCAGGGAGACCGGGTCGTCGTCGACGTCCAGCAGCCGGAAACGGCCGGGGTGTTCGGTCTGGGCGGAGCGGATCAGGCCCCACACGGCGGCCCCCGTCAGGCTCCGCACGCCCTCGCCCCCGCCGGTGTCCTGGGCGAGGCGAGTGAGGATCACCAGGGTGGTGGCGGCGAACGCCTCCTCGGCGAGGAAACGCTGGACCTGGGCCAGTACGGCGCGGTCGGTGTCCCGCACCGCGGTGAGGGCGTCGACGCCCACGGCGGCCGTCGTGTCGTCGGGGCACAGCACGACGTACTCGGCTGCCGGGCCGGCCGGCACCTCGTCCAGGCCGGTGCACAGGACGGTGTCCGCGTGCGCGCCGTCCCGGGTGAGGCGGCCGGCCAGGCCGTCCGGCGTTCCGACGACGGCGAGGCGGCCGTGGCGCGCCGGGCCCGAGGGCGCCGGGCCGGCGGACGGGGCGGGGGTCCAGTGGACCTCGTAGAGCTGCCGGTCGCGGGCGCCGGCCGCGGCACACACCTGTTCGGCGCTCGCCGGGCGGAAGGTGAGGGCCCGGACGCGGGCGACGGTACGGCCGCTCTCGTCGGCGACGGTCACCGCGACGGCACCCTCCCCCGCCGGAGCCAGCCGGACCCGGACGGTCGGCCCGGCGACGGCGTCGAGTTCGGCGCCGGACCAGGAGAACGGCATCCAGCCCTGCTCCCCGGTCACGTCGATGACGCCACCCGCGACCACCGCGTGCAGCACGGAGTCGAACAGGGCCGGGTGGAGGGCGAATCCGTCGCCGGCCGCGGTGTCGCCGGAGACCGGCAGGGTGGCCAGGGCGAAGAGGTCCTCGCCGCGGCGCCACACCTCGCGCAGGCCGCGGAAGGTCGGTCCGTAGTCGAAGCCTCCGTCGGCGAGGGAGTCGTACAGGCCCTCGACGGGGACCGCGGAGGCGCCGGCCGGCGGCCAGGCGGCGGGCACCGCGTCGGGTGCTCCGGCCGGGTCCGGCGTCCCGGGTGCGGTGTGCGGGGCGAGGGTGCCCATCGCGTGGCGGGTCCAGCCGCCGGGCGCCGCCGGGTCCCCGCCGTCCGCGGGGCAGGCGTACACGTCCAGCGAGCGGCGGCCCGTCTCGTCGGGGGCGCCGGCGACGAGGCGTACCCGTACCTCGCCCGGGTCGGGCAGGATCAGCGGCACTTCCAGGGAGAGTTCCTCGACGGCGGGGCAGCCGAGGCGTGCGCCCACCGACAGCGCGAGGTCCAGGTAGGCGGTCGCCGGGACGACGGCCGCGCCGAACACGCTGTGGTCGGCGAGCCAGGGGTGGGTGCCGAGGGACCACAGGTCGGTGTAGACGCTCTCGCCGGTGCCGGGGTGGTCGACCACGGCGCCGAGCAGCGGGTGCCCGGGGGCGGCGAGGCCCGCGGAGGCGACGTCGGCCGTCTGCGTGGCGGCCTGGAAGTCCAGCCAGTAGCGCCGGCGCTGGAAGGCGTACGTGGGCAGGTCCACGGTGCGGCGGGAGGCGAACAGGGCGTCGAGGGCGACGGGGTTGCCGTGCACGTGGAGGCGGGCGAGGGCCGCGACGAGGGCCTCGGGTCCGCCGCGGTCGCGGCGGGCCGCGGAGACCACCAGGCAGTCGTCGACGCCCTGCTGGGCGAACGCCTCCTGGGTCATGCCGGTGAGGTTCGCTCCCGGCCCGACCTCGACGAACACCCGGACGCCGGCCGTGCGGGCGGTCTCGACGGCGTCGTGGAAGCGGACGGGTGCGCGCACGTGGTCCACCCAGTGGGCGACGGACGCCAGTTCCGCGGCCGTGGCCTGGCGGCCCAGCAGGGTCGAGACGACGGGGATCGTCGCCTCGCCGGCCGTGAGCCCCGCGACGGCGCGCCCGAACTCGGCGAGGACCGGGTCCATCAACGGGGAGTGGAAGGCGTGGTCGACCGGGAGAAGCTTCGCCGAGGTGCCGGCGGCGACCAACTGGTCCCGCAGCGCGTGCACCTCCTCGCGCAGACCCGACACCACCACCGACTCCGGGCCGTTGACCGCCGCGATGCCGGTGCGCGGGTAGGGGGCGAGCAGGGCGCTCACGTGGTTCTGCGAGGCGCGGACGGCGAGCATCGCGCCGCGCTCGGTCACGGTCTGCATGATCCGTCCGCGGGCCGTGACCAGCCGGGCCGCGTCGTCGAGGCTCAGCGCGCCGGAGACGTGGGCGGCGGCGATCTCGCCGACCGAGTGGCCGATCAGCCGGTCCGGGGCGGGCAGGTGGTCGGTGAGCAGCCGGTAGAGGCTGACCTGGAGGGCGAACAGCGCCGGCTGCGCGATGTCCGTGCGCTCGCGTCCGGCCGGCTCCTCCGCCAGCAGGACGGGCTTCAGCGGGAACGGCAGGTGGGCGTCGAGGTGGGCGCAGACCTCGTCGAGGCTGCGCGCGAAGACGGGGAAGGCGTCGTGGAGCGCGCGGGCCGTGCCGGCCCACGGGGAGCCCTGGCCCGGGAAGAGGAAGGCGGTCCTGCCGGGGTCGCCGGTGACGCCCCGCACCACCGCGGGCGACTCCTCGCCCCGGCTCAGGGCGGTGAGCGCGGCGAGGAGTTCGTCGCGGGTGCGGCCGAGGACGACGGCGCGGTGCTCGAAGTGGGCGCGGCTCGACGCCAGCGACCAGCCGACGTCGGCGGGATCGGGCTGCGCGCCGTCCGCGACGGCCTCCAGCAGCCGGTCCGCCTGGGCGCGCAGTGCCTGCTCCGAGCGGGCGGACACGAGCCACGGGATCGGGGCGCGGGGGGCGGAGGCCATCGCCTCGGCTGCCGGGCCGTCCGCCGCAACCGTCTCGCCCGTGGCGGAGGCGGACTCCTCCTCGGGCACCTGCTCCAGGACGACGTGGGCGTTGGTGCCGCTCGCCCCGAAGCTGGACACCCCGGCGCGGCGGGGGCGGCCGTCGCGGGCGGTCCAGTCGCGGGGCTCGGTGAGCAGTTCCACCGCGCCGGACGTCCAGTCGACGTGGCTGGAGGGGCGGTCGACGTGCAGGGTGCGCGGCAGCACGCCGTGCCGCATCGCCATGATCGCCTTGATGATGCCGCCGACGCCGGCCGCCGCCTGGGTGTGCCCGATGTTCGACTTCAACGAGCCCAGCCACAGCGGCTCGTCCGCCTCCCGGCCCTGCCCGTACGTGGCCAGGACCGCCTGCGCCTCGATGGGGTCGCCGAGCGTGGTGCCGGTGCCGTGGGCCTCGACCATGTCCACGTCGGCCGCCTGGAGCCGGGCGTCGGCCAGCGCCGCGCGGATGACGCGCTGCTGGGCCGGCCCGCTGGGCGCGGTGAGGCCGTTGGACGCGCCGTCCTGGTTGACGGCCGATCCGCGGATCACCGCCCAGACCCGGCGGCCGGCCCGCCTGGCGTCCGACAACCGCTCCAGGACGAGCATGCCGACGCCCTCGGCGAAGCCGGTGCCGTCGGCCGCGTCGGCGAACGCCTTGCACCGCCCGTCCGCCGACAGGCCGCGCTGCCGGGACATCTCCCGGAACACCTGCGGCATCGCCATGACGGTGACCCCGCCGGCCAGCGCGAGGGTGCTCTCGCCCCTGCGCAGCGACTGGACCGCCTGGTGCACGGCGACGAGCGAGGAGGAGCAGGCGGTGTCGGTGGAGACCGCGGGGCCCTCCAGGCCGAGCGCGTAGGACACCCGGCCGGACGCCACGCTGAGCAGCGAACCGGTCTGCGCGTAGCCCGAGATGCTCTCCGGGGTGGAGAAGTGGTTGCCGTAGCCGAAGTAGGCGAGCCCGGCGAACACCCCGGTGCTGCTGCCGCGCAGCGAGTGCGGGTCGATGCCGGCCCGCTCCAGCGACTCCCAGGAGGTCTCCAGCAGGAGCCGGTGCTGCGGGTCCGCGGCGAGCGCCTCACGCGGGTTGATCTCGAAGAAGTCCGCGTCGAAGTCGCCCGCGTCGTACAGGAACCCCCCCTTGGCGGTGGAGGAGGTGCCGCTGCGGTCGGGGTCCGGGTCGGCGAGGCCGGCCAGGTCCCAGTTGCGGTCCTCGGGGAAGCCGGACACCACGTCCGCGCCGTCCCGCACCAGGTCCCACAGGGCTTCGGGGGAGGTCGCGCCTCCCGGGTAGCGGCAGGCGACGCCGACCACGGCGATGGGCTCGGCGGCTGCCTCCGTCACCTCCTTCAAGCGCTTGCGGGTCTCGATCAGTTCGATCGAGGTCCGCTTCAGGTAGTCGAGGACGTCGGCGTTGCTGTCGTTGGTCATCGCTCTCCCCTAGCCGAGCTCGCGGTCGAGCAGCGCGAGCAGGTCTCCCGCCGACGCCGCGCTGATCCGGTCGGCGACACCGGCCGGTGATCCGGCGCCCGCCAGTGAACGGACTCGGCCCTGGAGCTCGCCGAGCAGAGTGGAAATGGTGGTCTGGTCCTGCTCCCCGAGGCGGACGAAGGCGTCCTCCAGGCGGGCGCCCAACTCCTCGATGTCGCGCGCCAGATGATCGGCCGGCGACTCGGGGGCGGCATCGGGTGCGGGAGCGAGACAGGTCGTCAGGAATCCGGCGAGGTCGCCGGGGTTGGGGTGGTCGAACACGAGGGTCGCGGGCAGTTTCACGCCGGTTGCCGCGGCGAGCCGGTTGCGCAGCTCCAGCGCGGTGAGCGAGTCGATGCCCAGCTTCCTGAAGGTGGCCGCGGGGCCGATCCTGGTGGTGTCCGGGTGGCCGAGCACGGCCGCGGTCTGCGTCCGGACGGTGTCCAGGAGCAGGGCCTGTGCCTCGGCGGGCGGCAGGGCGGAGAGCTGTTCGGCGAGGCCCGCGCCGCCCGGGTCGCCGGCAGGCGTGCCGTCCGCGGCCGGTGCGCCGCTCAGGGCCCGCAGCAGCGGCGATCCCATGGGCGCCGTGCCGTGCGCGGGCAGGCACAGCCGGGTCGGCACCAGCACCGGCCGGTCCGTGCGCAGGGCCGCGTCGAACAGGGCGAGTCCCTCCGCCGACGCCATGGGCTGCACGCCCTGGCGTCGCAGGCGGACGATGTCCGCCTCCGCGAGGTCGGCGCTCATCTCGCTGCGCTGGGCCCAGAAGCCCCAGCACAGGGAGGTGGCGGGCAGTCCGGCGGTGCGGCGGGCCTCGGCGAGGGCGTCCAGGAAGGCGTTGCCCGCCGCGTAGTTGGCCTGTCCGGCGGTGCCGAGGGTGCCGGCGACCGAGGAGTACAGCACGAACGCCGTCAGATCGAGATGCCGGGTGAGTTCGTGCAGGTGCCAGGCGCCGTAGGTCTTGGGCGCGAGGACGGCGTCGGTCCGGTCCTCGGTGAGGGACTCCACGGTCCCGTCGTCGAGGGCACCGGCGCAGTGGATCACCGCGGTCGGCGGGTGCTCGGGCGGCAGGCCGTCGATCAGCGCGGCGACGGACGCGCGGCGGGTGACGTCGCAGGCGACGATCTCGGCGTGGGCGCCCGCCTCGGCGAGGTCACGGGCCAGCCCTGCGGCCTCGGGGGCGTCCGCGCCGCGCCGGCTGGTCAGGACCAGGCGGCGAACGCCGTGCCGGGCGACGAGATGGCGGGCGAGGAGGGCGCCCAGGCCGCTGGTCCCGCCGGTGATCAGGACGGTCCCGGTCCCCAGGTCGGGCGTGCCCGGCCGCTCGTCGGGCGCCGGGGACGGGCCGGTCAGGGCGGGGGCCAGGGCGGGGATGGTCACGGCGCCCTCGCGGATGCGGAGTTGGGCCTCGCCCGTGGCGGCGGCCCGCACGATCAGGGACTGGGAGGCGGGCAGGCCGTCGGTGTCGACGAGGGTGAAGCGGCCGGGGTTCTCGGTCTGCGCGCTGCGCACCAATCCCCAGACGGCCGCCGCGACGGGGTCCGGGGCCGCGCCCGGCCCGCCGCACGCGTCGCGGGTCACCACGACCAGCCGGCACCCGGCGAACCGGTCGTCGGCCAGCCACTCCTGGGCCCGGCGCAGCACCCGGCGCACGGCCCGGGAGGCGGCGGCGGGCGTGTGGTCGCCGGAGTCGGCTCCCGGGTGGTCCGGGTCCGCCGGCCCGCCGGGGCCAGCGTCCTGGTCCGCGGGGACGTCCGCGTCAAGACCGGTGAGGACGTACGCGGGAACGCCCGCGTCCGATGCGGCGAGTTCCGCGAGGGTGGCGGCGTGGACGCCCGCATCGCGGGCGGCGACGGCGCCGGGGGCCGCCAGGACCGCGTACGGTTCCGCGGCGGTGTCGGCCGGCAGCTCACGCGGGGTCCAGTCGACCTGGAACAGCGCGTCGCGGACGTCGAAGCTCAGCTCGGTCAGCCGGGCGGCGTCGGCGGGGCGCAGGGTCAGTGCGGCGACGGACGCGACCGGCTTCCCGGTGGTGTCGGACAGGCTGACCGACACGGCGTCCGGTCCCGCGGGCGCCAGCCGGACGCGCAGGGTTCCGGGGCGGGCCGGGGCCAGCCGCAGTCCCTCGTAGCGGAAGGGCAGGCCGCCCTCCGGCGCGGAGGAGGCGTCGGCGGCCGGGGCGAGGCCGGCCGGGAGCAGTGCCGCGTGCAGCGCCGCGGGGTGGATGCGGAAGCGCCCGCTCTCCGCGCCGTCGGCGGGCGGTTCGACCTCCGCGAACAACACGTCGCCCTGACGCCAGGCGTGTTTCAGGCCGCGCAGCAGCGGGCCGTGCCGGAGGCCGAGCGCCTCCAGGCGGGCGTACTCGGCGTCGAGGGGAATCTCGGTGGCGCCGGCGGGCGGCCAGGCCGCCGAGGGGTGGCCGGCCGGCGCGGCGTCGGTGGCGGCGCCCGTGCCGATCCTGCCCACCGCGTTGCGGGTCCAGCGGCTCTCGCCGTCGCCGCGCGAGTACACGCTCACGCTGCGGTCGGCGCCGACGACGACCCGCAGGTCGCGCTCGGTGCTGCGGGACAGGACCAGCGGTGTCTCCAGGGTGAGGTCCTCGACGACCGGGCAGCCGGACTTGTCCGCCGCCCAGGCGGCGAGTTCGGCGGGCACCGAAGCGGGCGCGAGGATCGCGCCGTGGACGGTGTGGTCGGCGAGCCAGGGGTGGCGTTCGAGCGAGAGCCGGCCCCGGGCCACCAGCCCCGTGCCGCCGGCTTCGGCGGCGTCGCCGGTGCCGCCGGGGAGGTCGATCACGGCGTCGAGCAGCGGGTGGTCCGAGGTGCTCGCCGTGGTGGACTCGGCGGGGGTGTCCAGCCAGTAGCGGCGGCGCTGGAAGGCGTAGGTGGGAAGTTCGGTCCAGGTCTCCTCGCGGCCGGGGAAGGCCGCCTCCCAGTCCACCGGGGTGCCGGCGACGAAGATCTCGGCGGCGGACCGGTAGAGGCGGGCGAATCCGCCCTCGCCGCGCCGCAGCGAGCCGACCGCGCGGCCGTCGGCGTCGGGCGTGGTGTCGATGATCTCCTGGATGTTGAGCGTGAGCAGCGGGTGCGGGCTGATCTCGACGGCGGTGCTGTCCCGGAGGTCGGCGGCGAGGCATCGCATGGCGGCCTCGAAGCGGACGGGTTCGCGCAGGTTGCGGAACCAGTAGGCGGTGTCGAGGTCGGCGGGGTCGACGAGGCCGCCGGTCACGGTGGAGTAGATGGGGACCGGTGTCGGCCGGGGCGTGATGCGGCCGAGCCCTTCGGTGAGGCGCTGTTCGAACCGGTCCATCAGGCGGGAGTGTCCGGGGACGCTGGACTTCACCAGGCGGGCGCGGGCGCCTTCCGCCTCGCAGGCGGCGACGAGTTCCTCGACGGCGGTGTTCTCGCCGGACACCGTCGTGGAGTTGGGCCCGTTGACGGCGGCGATGCCGACCCGGCCCGACCACCGCTCCAGCAGCCGGGCCACCCGCCGCTCGGGGAGCAGGACCGCGGCCATGGTGCCCTCCCCCGCGGCGGTGGCCAGCAGCCGGGACCGCAGGGCCACGATCCGGCAGGCGTCCTCCAGGGTGAGGGCGCCCGCGACGTGGGCGGCGGCGATCTCGCCCTGGGAGTGGCCGACGACCGCGTCCGGCGTCACCCCGAGCGAACGCCAGACCTCGGCCAGCGAGACCATCACGGCGAACAGGGCCGGCTGGACGACGGCGATGTCCTCCAGGTCGGCCGCCTCCGGGCCGCCGCACACGGTGTCGATGAGCGGCCAGTCGACCCAGGGTCGCAGCGCTTCGTCACAGGCGCGCAGCCGTTCGGCGAAGACCGGGGAAGTCTCGAAGAGTTCGCGGCCCATGGCGGTCCACTGGCCGCCCTGGCCGGGGAAGACGAAGACGGTGCGGCCGGGCTGTCCGGCGACGCCGGACACGAGGGAACCCGCGGTGCCCTCCTCGCCCG
Source organism: Streptomyces sp. NPDC048566 (assembly GCF_043199735.1). Taxonomy (NCBI): domain Bacteria; kingdom Bacillati; phylum Actinomycetota; class Actinomycetes; order Kitasatosporales; family Streptomycetaceae; genus Streptomyces; species Streptomyces sp. NPDC048566. Next base: position 50,090 of record NZ_JBICWL010000031.1, on the reverse strand, counting down.
CCGCGGCGGCGGCGAGACCGGCGAGGAGTTCGTCGCGTCCGCCGCCGATCACCACCTGGCGGTGGTCGAAGAGGGAGCGGGTGGTCACCAGGGCGCGTCCGACGCCGTCGAGCGGTCCGGTGGAGGAGGCGACGGCGTCGTGCAGCCGGCGGGCCTGCTCGCGCAGCGCCTCCGGCGACTTGGCCGACAGCACCCAGGGCAGGGCGCCGCGAGGCGTGGCCTCCGCGGCGGCGGTCGCCGGCAGTCCCTCGGGGCGGGCCGGTGCCCCCTCGGCCGCCGACGGCCGTCCGGGGGCCGCGGGTGCCTGTTCGAGGATGAGGTGGGCGTTGGTGCCGCTGATACCGAAACTGGAGACACCGGCGCGGCGCGGGCGGTCGTCGCGGGCGGTCCAGTCGCGCGGCTCGGTGAGCAGTTCCACCGCGCCGGACGTCCAGTCGACGTGGCTGGAGGGGCGGTCGACGTGCAGGGTGCGCGGCAGCACGCCGTGCCGCATCGCCATGATCATCTTGATCATGCCGCCGACGCCGGCCGCCGCCTGGGTGTGCCCGATGTTCGACTTCAGCGAGCCCAGCCACAGCGGCTCGTCCGCCTCCCGGCCCTGCCCGTACGTGGCCAGCAGGGCCTCCGCCTCCATCGGGTCGCCGAGCCGGGTCCCGGTGCCGTGCGCCTCGACGGCGTCCACCGCGCCGGCCGGCAGCCCGGCGTCGGCGAGGGCCGCCTCGATGACGCGTCGCTGCGCCAGTTCGTTCGGTGCGGTCAGGCCGTTGGACGCGCCGTCCTGGTTGACGGCCGAACCGCGGATCACCGCCCACACCCGCCGGCCGTTGCGCACGGCGTCCGAGAGCCGCTCCAGGACGAGGACACCCGCCCCCTCGGAGAAGCCGGTGCCGTCGGCCGCGTCGGCGAACGCCTTGCACCGGCCGTCCTGCGACAGCCCCCGCTGCCGGGCGAGTTCCACGAACATCCCCGGAGTGGGCAGGGTGGAGACTCCGCCCGCCAGAGCCAGCGTGCACTCCCCCGACCGCAGCGACCGTACGGCCTGGTGGACGGCGACGAGCGAGGAGGAGCAGGCGGTGTCGGTGGAGACCGCGGGCCCCTCCAGGCCGAGGACGTAGGCGACCCGGCCCGACGCGACGCTGGTGTAGGTGCCCGCGATCGCGAACCCCTCCACCTCGCCCGCGGCCCCGCCGCCCATCCGCGGACCGTAGTCGACGGCGTACAGCCCGGTGAACACCCCGGTCGCCGAGCCGCGCAGGCGGGCCGGGTCGATCCCGGCGCGCTCCAGCGCCTCCCACGAGGTCTCCAGCATGAGCCGCTGCTGCGGGTCCATGGCCAGGGCCTCGCGCGGGCTGATGCCGAAGAACGGCGCGTCGAAGTCCGCGAGTCCGGGCAGGAAGCCGCCGGTGCGGGTATACGTCCTGCCGTGCGCCTCGGGATCGGGGTCGTACAGGGCGTCCAGGTCCCAGCCCCGGTCGTCGGGGAAGCCGCCCATCGCGTCGACCCCGTCGGACACGAGGTCCCACAGGGCTTCGGGGGACTCCACGCCGCCCGGGAAGCGACATCCCACCCCCACCACCGCGATGGGCTCGCGCGCGGACTCCTCCAGCTCACGTACCCGCTCGCGCAGGTCCCGCGCGTCGCCGACGGCGCGTCGCAGATAGGACCGGAGCTTGTCGACTTCCTCCACCAGGGCCTCCCCAACAGTTGACATGACGAACGGTGTTGCTACACGTATCCGCGGTCGATCAAGGCGTACAGGTCGTCGTCGCTGCGGCTCTCCAGGGCCAGGCCAGCGGCCTCCTCGGCCGCCTCGACCGCGCGCTGCGCCGGGTCCGGGGTGTCGGGCGGCGGCTGGACGAGGGAGAACAGGTGGAGCGAGAGCGCCCGCGGGGTCGGATGGCTGAACGCCACGGTGGCCGCGAGCCGCACCCCGGCCGCCGCGGCGAGCCGGTTGCGCAGCGCCACGGCCGTCGACGACTCGAAGCCCAGTGCCTTGAAGGTCTCGTCGGGCCGGGCGGCCACCTGGTGCGCCGTCACATCCCGCTCTTGCGTACTCATCAAGGCGGCCGCCTCGGCGCACACCAGCGCCAGGGCCGCGGCCGGCGAGTCGGGGCGGTCGGTCGCGGAGCCCGCCGCGGGTTCCCCCGCCGCGCCGTGTCCGGCCGCCGGGCCGTCGTCGGGCGCGGTCAGCCAGTACCGCGAGCGCTGGAAGGGGTAGTGGGGCAGTGCGATCCGGTGCGGACGGGAGGCGGCGAACGCGCTCTCCCAGTCGACCGGGACACCGCGCACGTGCAGCCCGGCCAGCGAGCCGAGGATCTGGCCGGCGCTGCCGTCGCCGCGCTGCAGGGTACTCGCGAGCAGCGGTGGGACGGCCAGCGCGTCGGCCGCCTCCTCCATCGCCACCTGGAGCACGGGGTGCGGGCTGACCTCGACGAACACACCGCCGGCCGACCGCATGAGGGAGCCGACGACGTCGCCGAAGCGGACCATGGAGCGCAGGTTGTCGTACCAGTAGGAGCCGCCCAGCGCGCTGGAGTCCAGGACGTCGCCGGTCACGGTCGAGTGGAAGGTGACCGCGCAGCGGCGGGGCGTGACCTCGGCGGTGTCGGCGAGCACCCGCTCGCGGATGCGCTCGACGTGGTGGGAGTGGGAGGCGTAGTCGACCTTGACGCGCCGCACCCGCACGCCCTCCTCGGCCGCCGCGGCGGCGAACGCGTCGAGCGCCTCGTCGTCGCCCGAGATCACCACGGATGCGGGCCCGTTCACGGCGGCGACCGACAGGCGTCCGGACCAGCTCTCCAGCCGGTCGGTCACCCAGGCGCGGGGCGCGGCGACCGCGCTCATCCCGCCGAGGCCGGCCAGTGAGATCAGGGCCTGACTGCGCAGCGCGACGATCCGCGCCGCGTCGGGGAGGGAGAGGGCGCCGGACACGCAGGCGGCGGCGATCTCGCCCTGGGAGTGGCCGACGACCGCGTCCGGCGTCACCCCGTGGGAGCGCCACACCTCGGCCAGCGACACCATCATCGCGAACAGCGCCGGCTGGACGACGTCCACCCGCTCCAGGGAGGCGGCCGACGGCTCGCCCCTCACCACGTCCTGCAACGACCAGTCCACCCAAGGCCCGAGGGCACGGGCGCAGGCGTCGATCGAGCGGGCGAACACCTCGGACTGGGCGTACAGCAGCCGTCCCATGCCGGCCCACTGCGATCCCTGGCCGGGGAACACGAACACGACCGGTCCGGCCGGTGCGTCGACCGTGCCGCGCACGACGCGTGCGCCGTCGCGGCCGTCCGCCAGCAGGCCGAGACCGGCCAGCGCCTCGGCACGGTCGTCGGCCAGCACGACGGCGCGGTGCTCGAACAGTGTCCGGGTCGCCAGCAGCGAGTGGCCCACGTCGGCCCGGGTCGCGGAGTGGTCGGCGGCCAGCCGGTCCCGCAACCGGGCCGCCTGCTGCTCCAGGGCGCCGGGCGAGCGGGCGGACAGCAGCCACGGCAGTGTTCCCCCGGCGCCGGCCGCGCCCGGTCGCGCGGGGGCGGCGGCCGGTCCGGGCTCCGGGGCCTGTTCGAGGATCACGTGGGCGTTGGTGCCGCCCATGCCGAACGCGGACACCCCCGCGCGCCGGGTCCGGCCGGCGGGCTCGGGCCAGGGCCGCGTGGCGCACGGCACGTCGAAGTCGTCGCCGAAGGAGGGGATCGCCGGGTTCGGCGTCGAGAAGTTGAGACTGGGCACCAGCTGCCCGTGTTCGAGGCACAGCGCCGTCTTGACGAAGCCGGCGATGCCCGCGGCCGGCTCCAGGTGGCCGATGTTCGTCTTGACCGAGCCGATGGCCAGCGGGCGGGTGCGGCCGTCGGGCCCGGCGGCCGCGCGGAGTCCGGCGATCTCGGCCGGGTCGCCCATCCGGGTGCCGGTGCCGTGGGCCTCGACGTAGTCCAGGCTGTCGAAGGGGACGTCGGCGCGGCGCAGTGCGGCCCGCACGGCCGCCGCCTGGCCCTCGGGGCTGGGGTCGGGCATCCGGGTCGTGGCTCCGCCGCTGCCGACGCCCCAGCCGCGGACGACGGCGTGGACGGGGTCGCCGTCGGCGAGGGCGAGGTCGAGCCGCTTGAGGACGACGAACGCGCCGCCCTCGCCGCGGGCGAAGCCGCTGGCCCGCTCGTCGAAGGTGAAGCAGCGGCCGTCGGGCGACAGGGCGCCGAGGTTGGCGAGGCCGAGGCCGGCCCGGGGGTCGGTGATCAGGTGCACGCCGCCCGCGATCGCCATGTCGACGGCGCCGGATGCGATCCGCTCGCAGGTGAGGGCCAGCGACACCAGCGAGGAGGACTGGCCGGAGTCGGCGCAGAAGCTCATGCCGCGCACGTCGAACAGGTTCGAGATGCGGTTGGCGATCAGGGCGCCGCTCGAACCGAGCGCCGCGTAGTGGTCGTCCTGGTCGCTTCCGGAGAGGGTGCGCAGCAGTTCGTAGCCGGAGGGCGCGGTGCCGACGACGACGTCGACGTCCCGGCCGGCGAGTGCGCCGGCCGGCATGCGCGCGTCCTCCACGGCCTCCCAGGCGAGTTCGAGGGCGAGTCGCTGGGCGGGGTCCATCGCGGCCGCCTCGGCGGCGCCGATGCCGAAGAAGCCCGCGTCGAAGCCGTCGACGGCGTCGAAGAAGGACCCGGTGGTCACGGTGGCGGCGTCCGGGTGGGCGGTGAGGTCGCCGCGGGCGTCGGCGGCCCGGCTTTCGGGGAACCTGCCCAGCGTGGAGCGGCCGTCGGACAGCAGGCTCCAGAAGGCGTCCAGGTCCTCGACGCCGGGGAAGCGGCAGGACATGCCGACGACGGCGATTCCGGTGGCTCGGCCACTCATGCGATTTCCTTCCCGTTCCCTCGGTGCGCCGCGGCGGCGCAGTGCACGGCGCTCACCGCTCGCGGGCGAGCGTCGCGAGCAGGTCCGCGGGCGCGTCCATGAAGTCGTAGTGGCCGCCCGGGACGACGTGGATCTCGACGGAGTCCGCGTAGCGGCGCCAGCCCTGGAGCTGCTCCAGGCTCACGTCGGGGTCCTCGCTCCAGTGCAGGACGACGACGGGGCAGTCGATCGCGGCGGGCTCGGTGCGCCGGTAGGCGGCCGCCGCGGCGTGGTCGCGCGCCAGGACGAACATGCCCATGTCGATCATGTCGGGGCGGGGCTCGATGCCCCGGCCGCGCAGGAACGCCGCCAGTTCGGCGCGCAGGCCGTCCTCGCCGAGGGTGAGCATCCGGTCGCCCGCGGCCTCGTGGGGAGCCGGCTGGCCGGAGACGAACAGGCGCTCCGGCGTGGGCAGGCCGAGTGCGGCCAGCCGCAGCACGGTCTCGTAGGCGGGCAGCGCTCCGGCGCAGTGGCCGAAGAAGGCGAACGGCTCGTCGAGCAGGGGGGCGAGAGCCTCGGCGAGCGAGGCCGCGAGGTCCTCGTAGGTGCCGTAGTGGGGGTGCGCCAGCCGGTTCTCCCGGCCGGGGAACTGGAGCGGGACGACCTCGGCGTCGCCCACCGTGGCGGGCCAGGCGCTGAAGGCGGACGCTCCGGACCCGGAGAAGGGGAAGCAGAACATGCGCGGCACGCCGGGTGTGGGCGGCCGGACGAACCACGGCGAGGTGGCGAGGGTGGATGCCTGGGTCATGGTGTCGGCCGTTTCTGGGCGGCGATCGGCAGGTGGGTCATTCCGGCGATGAAGTACGACCGCAGGTGCTGGGCCTCGCCGGCCGGTTCGACGGACGCGAACCGCTGGAGGAGTTCCTCGAAGAAGACGCGCAGGGTCAGGCGGGCCAGGGGGGCGCCGATGCAGAAGTGCGGGCCGAAGCCGAAGGCCACGTGCCGTTTGGCGTTGTCCCGGGTGATGTCGAAGGTGTGGGGGTCGGCGAACCGGGAGGCGTCCCGGTTGGCCGAGCCGATCCACGCGACGACCGCGCCGCCGGCCGGGATGGTGCCGCCGGCGATGTGCACGTCGTCGACGGCGTAGCGCATGAAGTTGCAGGCGGCCGAGGTCCAGCGCAGCCCCTCCTCCACCAGCTGGGGGACGAGGGTGGGGTCGGCCTGGGCCTTGTCGAACTGCTCGGGGTGCTCCATGAGGGCCTGCACGGTGCCCGAGACGGTGTGCGGCGTCGTCACGTTGGCCCCGAGCAGGATGCTGTAGCCGTCGAGGGCGATCTCCTCGTCGGTCAGCGGGGCGCCCCCCGGGCGGACGCTCATGAGGTGCTGGAGGAGGCTGTCGTCCTCCTGACCCGACGCCCGCCGCCGCTTGACCCAGTCGGTGACGTAGGTGACCAGTTCGTGGTGGGCGATGGCGAGGGTGGCGGCCTCGCTGCCCAGCAGGAAGTGCCGGTCCGACGGCGCCGTCACCATCGCGGTGAGCTGGACGAGTTCCTCCCAGTCCCGGCTCGGGATGCCCAGCAGGGGGCCGGTGACGATGGCCGGGAGGAGCAGGGCCCGCTCGGCCAGGTCGAACGGCTCGCCGTCGAGGGCCGGTTCGAGGAAGCGCACCACGGAGGCGCGGATGGACTCCTCCCAGGACCGGACGGCCCGGGCGGTGAGCTTGGCGCCCAGCGGCCGGCGGACCTCGGTGTGCCGGGGCGGGTCGGTGGAGGTGAGCAGGACCCCGGCGGCGACGTCGTCCTGCCCGAGATGGGTGGGGACGGTGCCGCGCTCGGAGGTGAACTCCCGGTGATCGCCCAGGACGCGGCACACGTCCTCGTAGCGGGTGACCGACCAGAACTCCCGCCCGTCCGGCAGGACCTGGTGGTGCAGGGGCGCCCGGTCGCGCATCACGTCCCAGACGGGGTGCGGGTCGCCGGAGCTGTAGAGGTCCAGGTCGAACAGGTCGAGGGCGTCGAGGTCGACGTCGCGCGCGGGCCCCGGCGTGAGCCTCACGCCGCCGCCCTCCCCTGCTCGATCAGCTCCGCGACCCGGGTCGGGGTCTGCGCGAGGTAGAAGTCGCGCACGGACAGCTGGACGCCGTAGTCCTGCGCCACCCGCTCGATGATCTTGATGCCGCTCAGCGAGTTGCCGCCGAGGGCGAAGAAGTCGTCCTCGGTTCCGACCTCGGGGCAGCCGAGCACGTCCGCCCACAGCCGGGCGAGATCCGCTGCCAGAGGGGCCTGCTCGTCCGGGGGCGCGGTCCGCCCTTGCGTGGTCGCGTCCTGTCCGTCCTGCGGGTGGATCACCTGCGGCGCCGATTCCATTCGACCGTGTTCCCTTCTTCCGCCGATCGGGAGTGCCAGCCCGCGACTCCGGCGCGATGCGCATCTGACGCACCGTCATTGAAGTCGCGGTCGCGGGAGGTCCGGTGCGCCGTCCCGCCGGCGAGACACTTCGCCGCGTGGCCGAAGGGAGTGTCACCCGCGGACGGCCCGGACCACACCGGGGTCGGCACCCCTCCCCCTGACCCGAGGTCCGGGTGGCGGACGCCGCGCATCTCCCGCGCCCCGCGGCCGGCCGGGCCCGTCCCGCCGGCGGGACGCGGCAAGGCACCCGGTGCGCCCCGGGCAGGGCCCCGCCCACCGCGTTGACCACCCGGTGCCCGCGCCCGAACGTGGGCACGGAACAACGACGTTGAAGGCCAGGCGGAGGCGAGGGGAACGACGTGACGGAGACCGGCATGGACGCCGAGGTGGTGATCGCGGGTGCCGGGCCGACGGGCCTGATGCTCGCCTGCGAGCTGCGGCTCGCGGGCGTCGACGTGATCGTGGCCGAACGGCTCGCCGAGCGCACGGGCGAATCGCGGGCCGGCGGGATTCATTCGCGCACCCTGGAGGTGCTCGACCAGCGCGGCATCCTGGACCGCTTCCTCGACGAGGGCGAACTCCAGCCGGTGGGGCACTTCTCGGGCCTCTACCTGGACTTCGAGGAGGCCGAGTCCCGGCACCCGTATCCGCTGATGATCCTTCAGTCCGCCATCGAGCGGCTGCTGGAGGAACGCGCCGCCGAACTCGGCGTCCGGGTGCGCAGATCCAGCGCCGTGAGCGCGATCGCCCAGGACGCACACGGCGTGCGCGTCACCCTGGAGACGGAGGGCGACGAGGCCGTCACGCTGCGCGCCCGCTACCTCGTGGGCTGCGACGGCGGACGCAGCACGGTGCGCAAGCTGGCGGGCATCGACTTCCCCGGCACCGAGGCCACGATGACCGCGCTCATCGGCGACGTCGAACTGCCCGACCTGCCCGAGGACTACGTCTGGATCCGGCGCTGCGCGGGCGGCGACTACTCGGCGATCGCCTTCGAGCCCGGCTGGTACCGGGTGATCACCTCCGAGTACGACCGGGTCGCGGACCGCGACGAGGCGCCCACGTTCGAGCAGCTGCGCGCCTCCCTGGTCCGGCTGGCGGGCACCGACTTCGGCATGCGCGCCCCGCGCTGGATCTCCCGGTTCAACGACGCGGCCCGGCAGGCCGACCGGTACCGCAGCGGGCGGGTCCTGCTGGCCGGCGACGCCGCGCACATCCACTTCCCGGCCGGCGGCCAGGGCCTCAACATGGGCGTGCAGGACGCGGTGAACCTGGGCTGGAAGCTGGCCTCGGTGGTGCGCGGCCGGGCGCCTGAGAGCCTGCTGGACAGCTACCACGCCGAACGCCATCCCGTCGCCGAGCGCGTGCTGAACAACACCCGCGCCCAGTCGGCGCTGGCCCGCCCCGGGCCGCAGTCGGACGCGCTGCGCGAGGTGTTCGGCTCCCTGATGGTCTTCGACGACGTGAACCGGCATCTGCGGCACATGCTGACCGCGCTCGACCTCCGCTACCCGGCGGACGACGGCCACGTGCTGTCGGGCCGCCGGGTCCCCGACGCCGACCTCAAGAGCCCGCAGGGCGCCACGGCCGTCAGCGAGCTGCTGCACGCGGGACGGCCCGTCCTGCTCGACCTGGGGGCGGGAGCGGCGGTGCGGGCGGCCGGCGAGGACTGGGGGGACCGCCTCGACGTGGTGGAGGCGCGCAGCGAGGACGAACACTGGTTCGTCCCGGCGGTCGGTGAGATACCCGCGCCCGCCGCGCTCCTGATCCGTCCCGACGGCCACGTGGCCTGGGCGACCGGTGACGGCACGCCCGACACGGCCGCCCTGCGCAGGGCGCTGACCACCTGGTTCGGGCCGGGCGGGAGCATCTGACGGCACCCTTGGCGAAGGCGGCCGGCGCGACCTCCACGGGTCGCGCCGGCCGCCTTCGCCGTGCCCGGACGGGCACGGCGCGCACTGCCGGGGCGGGGTGGCTCCGTGTCCGCGACCCGGCGGGGCGGCACCGGCGGGCGGCGCACGCACCGGCTGCCGGTCGGCCCGCCCGGGTACGCGGTCGGCGTTCCGTCCGAGAGGCGACGGATCGCCGCCGGCATGCCGGAGCCGTCCCGGCACGGCACGCCGGGACGGCTCGGTACGGACGGGGGCGGACGGCCGGGCGGGTCGGCCCTCCCGGGACGCGGCGCCGAGGCGACCGTCCCGGCCGGCCCCGGCCTGCGGGTCCGGACGGGACGGTGGCACCAGCCGGTGGAAGCCGGCTCTCAGGCCCCGTCGGCGGCGGACTGCGCCGCGATGGCGTCCAGTACCTCGCGCCCCTGGTCCACGAGGTACATGTGGTCGCCCGGGAACTCGGCGTAGTCGAAGCCCGCCGTGGTGGCCGCCTGCCACTGCCGGCCCTCCTCGGCGGTGACCAGGCCGTCCCAGGCTCCGCGCAGCGAGAGGATCGGCACGGAGACCGGAGTGTCGGTGCTCGGGACGTAGTTCTCGTGCATCTCGCAGTCGGCCTGCAGCACCGGCAGGATCAGTTCGCGCATCTCCGGGTGGTCGAGCGCCTCGTGACGGAAGCCCGCGAACTCCTCGACACGGGCGAGGAACTCCTCGTCGGGCAGTCCCGTCGCCCGGCGCTCCCGCTGGGTCCACGGGCCCGGTGAACCGCTGACGACGAGCCCTTCCACCCGCACCCCGCGGCTGCCCAGCAGATGCACCAGCTCGTAGGCGAGGACGGCTCCGAGGCTGTGCCCGAAGAGCACGGTGCGGGCGCCCTCGCCGAGGTCGGCGACGATGTCGTCGACGGAGCCCTTGGCGGCCTCCACGACGTTGCGGTACGGCGTCTCCAGGATGCGCCGTTCCCTGCCGGGCAGTTCGACCGACGTCACCCGCCACCGGCCGGCGGACAGGTCCCGCCAGGGGTGGAAGAACGACGGTCCCGCTCCCGCGAACGGCACGCACAGCAAAGTGGTCTCTTCCCGGCTCTGCGCCGGCGTTCCGGCTCCGCTCACCGCGGGCCACCCCCATCGGGTCGATGTGTCGGTCGGACGGACCGGTGCGGGGCACCGGGATGCCGGTGCCTCACGCGAGCCGGTCGCGGGCGACCGCGAAGAACTCGGTCACCGGCTGCGGCATGTGCATCTCGTGGTGCGTGGCGTTCAGGCTGTGCACGTCGAGCGAGCCCCGCACGTAGGGCCGCCACAGGTGGGCGTAGGAGGTGTCCTCCTGGCCGGCGTCGAAGTAGAGCACGTCACCGCCGTAGACGGGCGACTCGAAGTCCATCATCAGCGCGGCGTTGTTGGCGAGGATCGTGGCCATGGTGTCCAGGAAGCCCTGCCGTCCGCCCATGCGGATGTACTGGGTGAAGTCGTCCTCCAGCTCGGCCCGGTAGTCCTCCGACTGCTTTCCGGCGTGGACCTCGCGGAAGCCGTGCCCGCCGGGCTGCGCGTCGAGGACGGCCACCAGGGCGACCTCGTGGCCGAGCCCCTCCAGCGCCGCGGCGACGGCCTGCACGACGGTGCCGCCGTAGGACCAGCCGATCAGGTTGAACGGCCCCTCGGGCTGGATGCGCAGGATCTGGGCGACGTAGTCGTCGATCATCTCCCGTGCCGAGCCCGCCGGCGTCTCGACGCCGTCGGAGCCGCGGGACTGCAGGGCGTAGGCGGGCCGGTCCTGAAGGTGGGTCACGAAGCTGTAGTAGGCCCATCCCAGGCCGCCGCCCCCGTGGAAGAACCACACGGGCGCCTTGCCCGTGCCGGGGTCCTCGTTCAGCGGCAGCACCACCGCGAAGGAGTCGGCGTCGTCGGCGGGGACACCCCCGGCGAGCATCAGGGCGGCCAGCTCGGCGACCGTCGGGTACTTGATGATCGTCCTGATCGGGATGTCGATGTCGAACTCGCCGCGGATGCGGACGCTGAGCCGGGTGGCCAGCAGCGAGTGCCCGCCCAGGGCGAAGAAGCCGTCGTCGACGCCGACCCGCTCCACGCCGAGGAGCTCGGCGAACAGGGCGCACAGCCGTTCCTCGTAGGAGTTGCGGGGCCCGGAGCCCTTCGCCGCGAGGGCCGTGTCCTCGGTGGGCAGGGCCCGCCGGTCGAGCTTGCCGTTGGGGGTGAGCGGGATGTGCTCCAGCGCGATCAGCGTCGCGGGCACCATGTAGCCGGGGAGCCGCTCGTGCAGGTGGTCGGTGAGGTCCGCCGGTACGGTGCCCGCTGGTGTGGCGCCGGATTCGGGGACGACGTAGCCGACCAGGCGCCTGTCGCCGTCGCCGTTGTCGCGGACCAGCACGGCCGCCTCGGCCACGCCGGGGTGGGCGGCCAGGGCGTGCTCGATCTCGCCGAGCTCGATGCGGAACCCGCGGATCTTCACCTGCGAGTCGGCGCGTCCGACGTACTCCAGGTCGCCCTGCTTGCTGTAGCGGACCAGGTCCCCACTGCGGTACATCCGTTCGCCGGGCGCGCCGAACGGGCAGGCGACGAAGCGCCCGGCGGTCAGGCCGGGGCGGCCGTGGTAGCCGCGCGCCAGGCCGTAGCCGCCGACGTAGAGTTCGCCGGTCACACCGGCGGGGACCGGCTTGAGGCCGGCGTCCAGGACGTGGGCGCTGAGGCCCGGGACGGCCGGTCCGATCACGCTGGCCCGGAAGCGGGCCGCGGAGCCGGCGTCCAGGTCGACGCGGGTGACGTGCACGGTGGTCTCGGTGATGCCGTACATGTTGACCAGGACCGGGGCGTCGTCGGCGTGCCGGTCGTACCAGTCGGCGAGGCGGTTCAGGTCCAGGGCCTCCCCGCCGAACACCACGTACCGCAGCGCCAGGTCCCGGCCCGGTGTCCGGGCGTCCGCCTGGACGAGCTGGTAGAACGCGGAGGGGGTCTGGTTCAGGACGGTGACCCGTTCACGGTCCAGCAGCCGGAGGAAGTCCTCCGGCGAGCGGGAGACGTCGTAGGGGACCACGACCAGGCGCCCGCCGTGCAGCAGCGGGCCCCACAGTTCCCACACGGAGAAGTCGAACGCGAAGGAGTGGAACAGCGTCCACACGTCGTCTTCGCCGAAGCCGAAGTCCCGTGTCGCGGTGAGCAGTCCGACCACGTTGCGGTGCGGCACGAGCACGCCCTTGGGCCGGCCCGTCGACCCGGAGGTGTAGATCACGTACGCCGGGTGCCCGGGGCGCAGGGCGCCGCGGCGCTCGGCGTCGGTGAGGTCGGCGTCGGCTCCGGTGCCGCCGCCGGCGGGATCGGCGGCCGCCCCGCCGGTGGCCGTGTCCGGCTGTTCGAGGTCGAGGCGGGGCAGGCCGGGGGCCAGGTCCCGGGCGGCGGCGGTGGTGCTCGTCGTGAGCAGCAGGACCGGTGCGGCGTCCTCGATCAGGTAGGCGGCCCGGTCGGCCGGGGAGTCGGGGTCGATGGGCAGGTAGGCGCCGCCCGCCTTCAGGACCGCGAGGATCGCCACCACGAGGTCGGCGGAGCGGTCCAGGCAGACGCCGACCAGGGACTCGGGGCCCACTCCCATCGCGACCAGGCGGCGGGCGAGGCGGTTGGCGCGGGCGTTGACCTGCCCGTAGGTGAGGGTGGTGTCCTCGCAGACCACGGCGGGGGCGTCGGCGCGGCGGGCCGCCTGCCGCTCGAACAGTTCGACGAGCGTGACGTCCGGGATGGCGTCGCCGGCCCGGTTCACGTCGGTGAGGCGGCGGCGTTCCAGCGGGCTGAGGACGTCGATCTCGCTGACCCGCAGTCCGGGATCGGCGGCGAACTGCTCCAGGACCCGGGTGAGGCGGGCCGAGATCTCCTCGGCCGTGTCCCGGTCGAACAGGTCGGTCGCGTACTGGAGGTCGCCGCGCAGCGCCCCGGTGTCGTCCAGCGCGAGGAAGAAGGTGAGGTCGACCATCGCGGTCGCCGGGATGGCCTGCTCGAAGCGGACCTGAAGGCCGTCGAGTCCGAAGTCCGGCTTCTCGTAGCTCTGCCAGGAGAAGATCACCTGGAAGAGCGGCTGGTAGGCGGCGGAGCGTTCGGGGTTGATGGCCTCCACGATCGCGTCGAAGGGCACGTCCTGGTGCTCGTAGGCGGCCAGGGCCTTGTCCCGGACCTGGGCGAGCAGGCTGGTGAAGGTGGGGTCGCCGGTGAGGTCGGTGCGCAGCACCTGGGTGTTGACGAAGCATCCGATGAGGTCGGCGAGCGCCTCGTCGGTGCGGCCCGCGATGGGCGAGCCGATGGTGATGTCGTCGCCGCCGCCGAGCTTGCAGAGCAGCACCGACAGGGCGGCCTGGAGGAGCATCGACATGCTCGTGCCGCGCTCCTTGGCGAGGGACTGCAGGGCCGCCGCCGTGCCGGGCTCGACGTGGAGGCCCACCGTGTCGCCGTGGGAGCCGGCCTCGGCCGGCCGCGGCCGGTCCAGCGGGAGGTTCAACGGCTGGGGCACTCCCGCGAGTTCCTTGCGCCAGTACTCGACCTGCGCTGCGGCCAGGCTCTCCGGGTCGGCGACGTCGCCGAGGACCTCCCGCTGCCACAGCGCGTAGTCCTTGTACTGCACGGGCAGCGGCTCCCAGGCCGGTGCGCCGCCCTCGGCGCGCGCCGCGTAGGCGGTGAAGAGGTCGCGCATCATCGGGGCGCTGGAGGCACCGTCGGAGGCGATGTGGTGGATGACGAGGACCAGCACGTGCTCGCGTTCCGAGCAGCGCAGGACGTCGGCCCGCCAGGGAAGCTCCGCGGTGAGGTCGAACCGGTGCGCCACGGCCTCCTCGATCACGCCGGGCACCTCGTCGGCCGCCACGTCCACCACGCGCACCTGCGCGGCCGTGTCCGCGGCCGGCAGCAGCCGCGAGCACGGGGCGCCGGAGGCGTCGAGGGCGTACAGGGTGCGCAGGATCTCGTGCCGCTCGGCCACGTCGCGCAGGGCGGCGACCAGGGCCTCGTGGTCGAGGGGTCCGGTGAGCCGGAACGCGGCCGAGATGTTGTAGGTCGCCGCTCCGCCCTCCAGTTGGTGCAGGAGCCACATGCGGCGTTGGGCGTAGGACAGCGGGATCATTGCTTCACTCCTCTGGACATCTGGAGCAGGCTGGGGCGGCGCGGAGCGGCCGACTCCTGCGACCACGCGGCGAGCGCGGCCACCGTCGGCAGGTCGAAGATCTTGCGGATGGGTATCTCGATCTGCGCCTCGGCGCGGACGCGGCTGATGAGCCGGGTGGCGAGCAGGGAGTGGCCGCCGAGGTCGAAGAAGCCGTCGTCGACGCCGACCCGCTCCACGCCGAGGACCTCGGCGAACAGGGCGGCCAGCAGCTCCTCGCGCGGGGTGGCGGGCGCCCGGTAGGGGGCGCCGCCGTACTCCGGCTCGGGCAGGGCGGCCCGGTCGAGCTTGCCGTTGGGCATCAGCGGGAGCCGGTCCAGCAGGACGAGGGCGGCGGGGACCATGTACTCCGGCAGCCGCTCGGCCACGAAGGCGCGGATCTCACCGACCGTGGTCTCCCCCGCCGGGACGACGTAGCCGACGAGCCGGGTGGCGCCGCCGCCCCGGGTGACCACGGCGGCCCGGGCCACCTCAGGGTGCGCGGTGAGCACGGCCTCGACCTCGCCGGGTTCGACGCGGAAGCCGCGCACCTTGACCTGGGCGTCGCCGCGGCCCGCGTAGACGAGCCGGTGCCCGGCGTCGAGGCGGGCGAGGTCGCCGGTGCGGTACATCCGGGTGCCGGGCGGCCCGAAGGGGTCGGGCACGAAGCGGCCCGCGGTCAGGGCGGGCCGGTCGTGGTAGCCGCGGGCGACGTGACCGCCGACGTACAACTCGCCCACCGCGCCCGGCGGCAGGGGGGTCAGGTCCGGTCCGAGGACGTAGGCGCGCATGTTGCCGAGCGGGGTGCCCAGCGGGATGTCGCCCGCGGGGTCAGGGGTGCCGTCGACGGTGTGCGTGGTGGCGTAGAACGACTCGCTCTGGCCGTAGGCGTTGACGACCCGGACGCCGGGGAAGGCGGCGCGGGTGCGTTCGGCCAGTGCGGCGGGCAGTGCCTCGCCTGCGAAGACGACACTGCGGACGTCCGCGCGGCCGGCGAGCCGGTCGACGATCTCGGCGAAGGCGGACGGCACCGTGGACACCACGCCGCCGCTCCACTCCCCCCGCTCGCCCAGCACCAGCACGTCGCGGACCAGTTCCACGGTGCCGCCGGTGGCGAGCGTGGTGAAGATCTCGAACGCCGAGACGTCGAAGTTGACCGAGGCGCCCGCCAGCATCCGGGTGCCCGGGGACAGGCCCACCTCGTCGGCGAGCCGCAGGACGCCGTTCACCACGGTGGCGTGGCTGATCGCGACGCCCTTGGGCCGGCCGGTGGAACCGGAGGTGTACATCACGTACGCCAACTGGTCCGCGTGGACGCGCCCGTGGAGCGGCGCGGCGTCGTCGGAGGGGTCGAGCGTGTCCAGCAGGAGCGTGGGCACCCCGTGCTCGGGCAGGACCGCGGCGGTGACGGTGTCGGTGAGGACGAGCGCCGGCCGGGCGTCGTCCAGGATCGCGGCCAGCCGCCCCCCGGGATAGCGGGGGTCGACCGGCAGGTAGGCGGCTCCGGCCTTGAGGACGGCCAGGAGGGCGACCACCAGGTCGGCGGAGCGGGGCAGCGACAGCGCCACGAGGGACTCCGCCGCGACGCCGCGGGCCGCGAGCGCGCGGGCCAGCCGGTCGGCCCGGACGTCCAGCTCCCGGTAGGTGAGGGTGGTGTCCCCGGCTTCGACGGCGACGGCCTCCGGAGTGCGCGCGGCCTGCTCCGCCACCAGGGCGTCCACGGTGAGGTCCGGAGTGCCGGGGACCGCGGCGCCCGAGCCGTCGAGCAGCATCGCGCGTTCGGCCGGGCTGAGGATCTCCAGCCGGGCCGCGGGCAGTTCGGGGGTGGCCGCGATCTGCGCCAGGACACGGGCCAGCCGGGCGGCGTGGCCCTCGACGGTGGCCCGGTCGAGGGCGGCGCGCGCGTACTGGAGGGTCAGGCCGAGCCGCGGTTCGACCAGCGCCGTCAGCGTCAGCGGGTAGTTGGTCCCGGTGGCGTGGCGCAGGCCGGTGACGGTGAGCCCGCCGGTGGCGTCCGCCGCCGCGCCGAGGCCCTCCTGGTCGACGGGGTAGGACTCGAAGACGACCAGGGTGTCGAAGAGGGCGGCGAGGCCGGTGGGCTGCTGGATGTCGCTGAGCCCGACGTGGTGGTGCTCGGAGAGGGCGGCCTGCCGGCTCTGGAGGCGGACCAGGACGTCGGCGAGCGTGTCGCCGGGGGCGTGGGCGACCCGGACCGGGAGGGTGTTGATGAACATGCCGACCATGGACTCGACGCCGGGGACGTCGGCGGGCCGGCCCGAGACGGTGGCGCCGAACATGACGTCCCGCCGGCCGGTGAGCCGCCCGATGAGCAGCGCCCAGGCCCCCTGGAGCAGGGTGTTGACGGTGACGCCGAGGCCGGCGGCGCGGCGGCCCAGATCGCGGGCCACCTCCGGCGGGAGGTCGACCTCGACCTCGCCGAGCCCCTCGTCGCCAGCTTCCTCGGAGCCGGGGGCCAGCAGCGTCGGCTCCTCGACACCGTCGAGTTCGGCGGCCCAGGCGCGCGCGGACGCCGCGTCGTCCCGGCCGGCCCGCCAGCCGAGGAACGCGCCGAAGTCGCGTACCGGGGGCAGGCCGGTGGGATCGCCGCCGGCCGCGTAGAGCAGCAGCAGGTCCTGGAGCAGCAGGGGGGTGGACCAGCCGTCGAAGAGGGCGTGGTGGGCGGTCAGGACCAGTTCGGCGCGGCCGGGCTCCACGGTGACGAGCGCGAGCCGCATCAACGGGGGTGCCGTCGCGTCGAAGTGGTCGGCCCGGTCCGCGGCGAGGAAGTCCTCGAACGCCCGCGTCCGATCCCCGGGGGGCGCGGTGGTGAGGTCGAGATGCCGCCAGGGCAGGTCGACGTGTGCGGGGACCACCTGGACGGCCTGGCCGTCGGCGCGGTCCACGAAGGCCGCCCGCAGCCCGGCGTGACGGTCCAGCAGGGCCTGCCCGGCCCCGCGCATCCGCTCGGGGTCGGCCTCGCCGCTCAGGTGGAAGACGAGCTGCATGTGGTAGGCGTCGAAGGAGGACGCCGCGGAGAGCCGTGAGTGGAACAGCATCCCGGACTGCGCCGGGGTGACCGGCCACACCTGGTGCAGCGGACCGAAGCGGCTCTCCCAGCCGTCGATCTCCCGCTGGCCCACCTCGGCGAGGGGTGCGTCGCTCGGGGTGAGCCCGCCGGCGCCGGCGCTGCGCGCGTGCCGGGCCAGGCCGGCCAGGGCCCGCACCCACAGGTCGGCCAGCTCGCCGGCCTCGGCGCGGGAGAGGACCTCGCCGGCGTAACCGAAGTACGCGGTCAGCTCCTCGCCCTCGGGACCGGCCGCGGCGACCGCGTTGATCTCCAGGGCGGAGAGCACGGGCAGGTCCGGGTCGGGCGCGGCGATGAGGTCCGGGAGGCTGGTGTCCGGGGTGAAGCCGAGGCCCCGCAGGTGTTCGGGGACGTCCGCGGCGGAGGAGCGCCCGAGGTAGTTGAAGCCGATCTGCGGCTCGGGCAGGTCCGCGAGTTCGGCGCCGGTCTCGGGATTGAGGTGGCGCAGCGGGCCGTAGCCGAGGCCGCCGCCGGGGATCGCGCGCACCTGCTCCTTGACGGCCTTCAGCACGGCGCCGGCCGACGGGCCGCCGTCGAGGGCGTCCGCCAGGTCGATGCCGTCGAGGTCGAGACGGACCGGGAACATGGCGGTGAACCAGCCGAGGGTCCCGGACAGGTCCGCGCCGGGCACCAGGTGCTCGTCCCGGCCGTGCCCTTCGAGCCGGACGAGTGTCGCGGACCGGTCCTCGCCGCGGTCGCGCCGCCACTGGGCGACGGCGAGGGCGAGTCCGGCGAGCAGCGCGTCGTCGGCCTTGCCGCGGTAGAGGGCGGGCAGGGTGGTGAGCAGGGCGTGGGTGTCGGCCGCGGGCACGCCGACGCGCAGGGTGCCGGCGGTGGCGGCGACGTCGCGCCGGGGGTCCGTGCGGCGTGATCCGAGGGGCGGCTCGGTGTCGCGCAGGATCTCGCGCCAACGCGGGAGTTGCCCGGCCAGCTCCGGGGAGGCCGCCTGTTCGGCCACGGCGTGCGCCCACCGGCGCAGCGAGGTGGACGCCGGCGCGATCTCGGGGGTGCGGCCGTCGCGGACCCGCTGCCAGGCGGCGACGAGGTCCGGGAGCAGGATGCGCCAGGACACCCCGTCGACGGCGAGGTGGTGGACCACGATCAGCAGCCGGCCCGCGCCGGTCCCGCCGGCGAGGTGGACGAACTGGGCCATGACACCGGCGTCGGGGTCGAGTCGGCCGGCGGCGGCGTCGAGTTCGGCCTGGACGTCGGCCGACGCGTCGGGGACCCGGCGCAGCAGGGCGGCGGCCTCGACGGCGCCGGGGGGTTCGGTCCGCAGCCCCGGCGTGTCGCGCTCCAGGCGGGAGCGCAGCACGTCGTGCCGGTCCAGGACGGCCTGGAGCGTGGCCCGCAGTCCCGCGTGGTCGATGTCCTCGGGGAGCGTGAGCAGCGCGGACATGCAGAAGCGCCCGATGGTGCCGCCGAGGCCGAGGACGTGTGCCGCGGTCGGCGGCAGCGGGGCCCATCCGACGCCGCCGCCGGGGAGTTCGGCGAGGTGCGGGCCGGTCTCCTCGTCGCGGCCGTCGACCAGTTCGGCGAGCCGCGCGACGGTGCGGTGCTCGAAGATCTCCCGGGTGCTCACCGACAGGCCGCGCGCCTTGGCCCGGGCGACCACCTGGATGGAGCGGATGCTGTCGCCGCCGACGGCGAAGAAGTCGTCGTCCGCGCCGATCCGCCGGCCGTCGAGGACGTCCGCGTACACCTCGGCCAGGAGCCGTTCGGTGGCGGTCCGCGGGGCGCGGTGGCCCACGGCGGTGAACCGCGGGGCGGGCAGCGCCGCGCGGTCGATCTTGCCGCTCGCGGTCAGCGGCAGCCGGTCCAGGACCACGAGGGCCGCGGGCACCATGTAGTCGGGGAGCCGGCCGGCGGCGAAGGCACGCAGTTCGGTCTCGGAGAGCGCGGCCGGCGGTGCCGGGGTGCCCTGCCCGGCGGCCGGGGGCGCCACGTACGCGACGAGCCGGGGGCTGCCGGCGAGGTCGTCGCGTACGGTGACGGCGGCCTGGCCGACGTCCGGGTGCCCGGCGAGGACGGTCTCGATCTCGGTGGGCTCGATGCGGATGCCGTTGACCTTGACCTGGGTGTCGGCGCGGCCCGCGTAGACGAGGTGGCCGTCCCGGTCCCAGCGGGCCAGGTCCCCGGTGCGGTACATCCGGGTGCCGGGCGGCCCGAAGGGGCAGGCGACGAAGCGTTCCGCGGTCGCCGGAGCGTTGTCGTGGTAGCCGCGGGCGAGCAGACCGGCGACGTGGAGTTCGCCGGTCACGCCGGGCGGGACGGGGCTGAGGTCGGGGCCGAGGACGTGGGCGCGCAGGTTGGCCAGCGGCCGGCCGACGGGCAGGGCGCCGGCGGGCGGCGGCCCGGGCGGCAGGGTGTGAGTGGTGGCGTAGAAGCTCTCGGTCTGGCCGTAGGCGTTGACGATCCGGACGTCGGGCAGCACCCGGCGGACCTTGCGGACCAGGTCGGCCGAGAGGGCCTCGCCCGCGAAGACGAGGGTGTCGACGGTGAGCGGGAGGGTGTCGGGGTCCTGGCCGAGCTGGTCGAGGAGGGCGGAGAACACCGCGGGCACGGCGCTGACGGTGGTTCCCGACCAGGCCGGGCGCTCGGCGAGTTCCAGGACGTCCCGGACGATCTCCACACTGGCGCCGGTGGTGAGCGCCGTGAAGATCTCGAACACGGAGACGTCGAAGTTCACCGAGGTCGCGGCGAGCATGCGATCGCCGGGTCCGACCCGCACGACGCCGCTCAGGTCCTGTACGCCGTTGACCACGCCGGCGTGGGTGACGGCGACGCCCTTGGGCGTTCCCGTCGAGCCGGAGGTGAACATCACGTAGGCCAGGTCGTCCGGGGCCGCCTGGCAGCCGGCGGCGGGGGCGGGGGCGGCGCCGTCCGCGAGGTCGAGGTCGTCGAGGAGCACGGCGGGCGTGCCGTCGGAGGGGAGCGTGCCGGCGACGGCGCGGTCGGTCAGGACCAGGGCGGGGCCGGCGGTGCCGAGGAGCAGTTCGATGCGGGCGGCCGGGTAGCCAGGGTCGACGGGCAGATAGGCGCCGCCGGCCCGCAGGACCGCGAGGAGGGCGACGACGAGGTCCGCCGACCGGGGCAGGGCGACCGCGACGAGAACGCCGGGGCCCACCCCGCGGTCGCGCAGCGTCGCGGCGAGGCGGGCGGACCGGGCGTCCAGTTCGCGGTAGGTCAGCTCCGTGCCGCGGCAGACGACCGCGGTGGCGTCCGGCGTGCGGGCGGTCTGCGCGGCGACGCGTTCGGGCACCGTGGTGCCCGCCACCGGCGCCGTGGTGTCGTTGAGCCGGGCGAGCCGGTCGCGTTCGGCGTCGGTGCGGACGTCGAGGCGGGCCAGGGGGGCCCGCGGGTCGGACACCACCTCGCGCAGCAGGCGCACGAAGCGGTCCGCGACGCCGGCGGCCGTGTCGTGGTCGAAGAGTTCCGCGGCGTACTCCAGGCGCCCGTAGGCGCCTCCCTCGGCGTCCGGGACGACGTTGAAGAACAGGTCGAACTTCGCGGAGCGGGTGTCGGCCGCGACCGGGGTGGCGCGCAGGCCGGGTATCTCGATGCGCGGCCACACGAACTGCCAGGCGAGCATCACCTGGAACAGCGGCTGGTAGGAGGTCGCGCGGTCCGGGCCGAGGAGCTCCACCAGGCGCTCGAAGGGCATGTCCTGGTTGTCGTAGGCGGCCAGCGCCTTCTCCCGCACCTGTTCCAGCAGGTCGGTGAAGGCGAGGCCGGCCGAGAGGTCGGCGCGCAGCACCCAGGTGTTGACGAAGAAGCCGATGAGGTCGTCGAGCTGTTCGTCGGCGCGGCCCTCGATGGGGCTGCCGATCGTCACCTCCCGGCCGCCGCCCAGTTTGTGCAGGAGCAGCGCGAGGGCGGCCTGGGCGGCCATGGGCGCGGTGGCGCCGTGGTCGGCGGCCAGCTTGCCGAGACCGGTGAGCAGGTCGCGGTCGAGGGCGAAGGACACATGGCCGCCCCGGTGGTCCGCCAGGGTGGGGCGGGGCCGGTCCAGCGGCAGCTGGACCGGCTGGGGAACGCCCTCCAGTTCACCGCGCCAGTAGTCGATCTGCGCGGCGGCGATGCTGTCCGGGTCGTTCTCGTCGCCCAGCAGCTGGCGCTGCCACAGCGTGTAGTCCTTGTACTGCACCGGCAGCGGTGTCCAGCGGGGTGCCTCGCCCCGGCCGCGTGCGGTGTAGGCGTCCACCAGGTCGCGCAGGAACGGCGCCATGGAGGCCCCGTCGACCGCGATGTGGTGGAACACGAACGCCACGACGTGCTCGTCCGCGGACAACCGGAACACGGTGGTGCGCAGCGGCGGTTCGGACTCCAGGTGGAAGCCGCGGCGCAGTTCCCCGTCGAGGGCGTCGTCCAGGTCCCGGGCGGTGACGTCGGTGACGCGGTACGCCAGGGGGGTGTCCGGCGCGGGCAGGATCGTCTGCTCCGGTGTCCCGTCGGCGCTCTCCGTGATCAGGGTGCGCAGGGTCTCGTGGCGGGTGACGACGTCGGTGACGGCCGTGGCGAGGACTGCGGTGTCCAGCGGTCCTTCCAGCCGCAGGACGAAGGGGATGGTGTAGGTCGCGGACGGACCCTCCAGCCGGTGGAGGAACCACAGGCGGCGCTGGGCGAACGACAGCGGAATCATCGGTTACTCCTGCCCGGTCATCTGACGCAGCTGGGGGCGGTTCCGCCGGCGTGGACGCTCCTGCTCCCCCTCGGTCAGCTCCTGTATGTGCAGCGCCAGTTGGGCGACGGTCGGGTTGCGGAAGACCATCGTGACCTTGGAGTCGACGCCGAACTCGCCGCGGATGCGGCCGCTGAGCCGGGTGGCCAGCAGGGAGTGGCCGCCGCAGGCGAAGAAGTCCTCGTCGACGCCGATCTCCTCGCGGCCGAGGAGGTCGGCGAACAGCCGGCACAGCACCTCCTCGTGGTGGTTGGCCGGCGCCCGTCCGGTGGCGGCGGTGCCCTGGTCGGGGGCGGGCAGTGCGGCCCGGTCGAGTTTGCCGCTCGGTGAGGTCGGCAGCGCCGCGAGGGCGACGACGGCGGCCGGGACCATGTAGTCGGGCAGCCGCTCGCGGAGCAGCGCGGTGAGCGCGCCGGTGTCGAGCGAGGCCGGGTCGGCCTTGCCGCCGGGCACCACGTAGGCCACCAGCCGCTGGTCCCCCTCGCGGTCCTCGCGGACGACGGCGACGGCCTGGGCGACCTCGGGGTGCTCGGCCAGGACGTGCTCGATCTCGCCGAGTTCGATGCGGAAGCCGCGGACCTTCACCTGGAAGTCGGTGCGCCCGATGTAGTGCAGGAGGCCGTCCTCGCCCCAGCGCACCAGGTCGCCCGTGCGGTACATGCGGGTGCCGGGCGCTCCGAACGGGCAGGCGACGAAGCGGGGCGCGGTCAGGTCCGGCCGGCCCTGGTAGCCGCGGGCGAGGCCGTCGCCCGCGATGTACAGCTCGCCCTGGACCCCGCGGGGCACGGGGGCGAGCCGGGCGTCGAGGACGTAGACGCGGGTGTTGCCGATGGGCGCGCCGATCGGCGGCACGCCGCCGTCGGAGCCGACCGGCGCGCTCGTCGACCAGATCGTCGTCTCGGTGGGGCCGTAGACGTTGGCGACGTCGGCCGCCTGGGCGGCCAGGGTCCGCGCGAGCGTGGGCGGCAGGGCCTCGCCGCCGACCAGGACGCGCAGGCCGCGTGCTCCCTGCGGTTCCTCCATGAGGAGGATCTGCCAGAAGGCGGGGGTCGCCTGGACGACCGTCACGGCGTGCCGGCGCATCGTGTCGACCACGGCGGCGGGCTGGGCCACCGTGTCCTTCCCGGCGAGGACCACCGCCGCGCCGCAGATGAGCGGGAGGTACAGCTCCAGGCCCGCGATGTCGAAGGAGACGGTGGTGACGGCGAGCAGCCGGTCGGCGGGACCGAGCGGGAAGCGCCGGCGCATGGTCGCCAGGAAGTTGGCCAGGCCGCGGTGGGTGACACTGACGCCCTTGGGCTTTCCGGTCGAGCCGGAGGTGTAGATGACGTAGGCCGCCTGGTCGGGCAGGAGCCGTGTGCCCGGCGGGGTCGCCGGGAGCCCGGAGACGTCGGCGGCGGCGAGGGTGTCCGCGTCGAGGACCAGGGCGGGCCGGGAGTCCTCCAGGATGTGCTCGATGCGGGAGCGCGGGTGCTCGGGGTCGATCGGGACGTAGGTGGCGCCGGCCTTCAGCACGGCCAGCAGGGCGACCGCGAGGTCGGCGCAGCGGGGCAGCCGGACGGCGACCAGCGCCTCGGGGCGCACCCCTTGGGCGGCCAGCCAGTGCGCCAGCCGGTTGCTCTCCTCCTCCAGTTCGCGGTAGGTGAGCGTACGGTCCTCGGCGGCGACCGCGAGTGCGTCGGGGGCGGCCTCGGCCTGCCGTGCGACGGTCTCCACCAGGCCCGGGTCCAAGGTGGGCTCCGCGGTGTCGTTGACCTCGCGCAGCAGCCAGTCGCGTTCGCCGGCGCCGAGGACGTCGACGGCGTCGATCGGGGTCCGCGGGTCCTTGAGGAGCTGGTCGAGGACGCGGACGAGACGGGCGGCGATCTCCTCGGCCTCGGGACGGCCGTAGAGGTTGTTCTGGTAGTCGAGCGAGAGGCGCAGGTAGGGGTCGGCGGAGTTGAGGGTGAGCGGGTAGTGCGAGCCGGCGAACGGGCGGATCCGGTCGATGGTGAAGCCCGCCGAGGTGTTGGCGTCGACGATGCCCTCGCGGTCGATGGGGTAGTTCTCGAAGACGATGAGCGTGTCGAACAGGGCGGGCAGCGCGACGTCCCGCTGGATGTCGGCCAGTCCGTAGTGGTGGTGGTCGAGCAGCGCGGTCTGACGGTCCTGGAGGTCGGTGATGACCTCGCCCATGGTGCGGCCCGACGTGCAGCGCACCCGCGTGGGCAGGGTGTTGATGAACAGTCCGACCATCTCGTCGGAGCCGGGCAGGTCCGCGGGCCGGCCGTTGACGGCGGCGCCGAACACCACGTCCTGCTGCCCGGTGAGCTGGGAGAGCAGGATCGCCCAGGCTCCCTGGAGCAGGGTGTTGAGGGTGACGCCGAGCTGGGCGGCGCGCCGTGCGAGGTCCCGGCCCTTGTCGATCGACAGCGGCACCTCGACGCGGCCGAGGGCGGAGGAGGTGCCCCGCAGAGCGGCGTCGGGGGCGACCAGCGTCGGCTGGTCGAAGCCCGCGAGCTCCTCCTTCCAGCGGGCCGAGGACGCCTGCTGGTCCTGCGCGGACAGCCAGGTCAGGTAGTCGCCGTAGCTGCGCGCCGGTTCGAGGTCCCCGGTCGCGGAGTACAGCCGGATCAGGTCGGTGATCACCATCGGCGACGACCAGCCGTCGAAGAGGGTGTGGTGCGCGGTGACGATGAGCTTGGCCTGCTGCGGTCCGCAGGTGAGCAGGGCGAGGCGGATCAGCGGGGGCCGGGCCGGGTCGAGCTGGTCGGCCCGGTCGGCGGCCAGCGCCCGGTCCAGGGCGGCGTCCTGCTCGGCCGGAGTGCTCCCGGTCAGGTCCAGGTGACTCCACGGGAGGGTGACGTGGTCGGCGATCACCTGGACGGGGTCGCCGCTGTCGGCGGCGACGAACGCGGCACGCAGGTTCGGGTGGCGGTCCAGCAGGGCCTGGCCCGCCGCGCGCATCCGCGCCGGGTCGACGTGTCCGCTCAGATGCAGCACGAACTGCATGTGGTAGACGTCGAAGGTGCCGTCGGCGAGGGCTGCCTGGAACTGGATGCCGGACTGTCCCGGGGCCTGCGGCCACACCTCGCTCAGCGGGCCGTAGGTCTCCTCCCACGCCTCGATCTCCTCCTGGCGGACGGAGACGAGCGGGGCGTCGGACGGGGTGAGTCCTCCCGTGCCGGGCCGGGCGGCGTGCGCGGCCATGCCGTGCAGCACCTCCACCCACAGGCGGGCCAGTTCGCGGGTCCGGTCCCGGGTGAGGACGCCGGTGGGGAACATGAACGCGGCCTGCAGCCGGGTCCCGTCGGGTCCGTCGGTGGCGACGGAGTTGACCTCCAGCGCGGAGAGCGCCGGCAGGTCGGGGTCGGGCGCGGGGACGAGGTCGGCGGACCAGGAGGAGGGGCCCCATCCGTCGGCGCGCAGGTGCTCGGGCACGTCGGCGGAGGAGATGCGGCCGAGGTAGTTGAAGCCGATCTGCGGGGCCGGGTACTCGGCGAGCTGGTCGGCGGTCTCGGGGTTGAGGTGGCGCAGCAGCCCGTAGCCGATGCCCTTGTCGGGGACGCCGCGGAGCTGTTCCTTGACGCGCTTGACGGCCTGGCCCGCGGCGGCGCCGCCGGCCAGCACCTCGGACAGGTCCAGTCCCGCCACGTCGACGCGCGCCGGGTACATGCTGGTGAACCAGCCGACGGTGCGGGAGAGGTCCGCGCCGGGCACGGCGTCCTCCTCGCGGCCGTGGCCCTCCATGCGGACCAGGGTGGAGCGGTCGGCGCCGCTCCAGCGGTTCAGGGCGAGGGAGAGCGCGGCGAGCAGCACGTCGGTGCCCGTGCCGTTGTACGCGGCGGGCAGCGTGGTCAGGACGGCCTCGGTGACGTCGGCGGGCAGCTCCACCCGCACGGTGTCCAGGGTGGACATCACGTCCACACCGGGATCGAGGAGGCGGCTGCCCAGCGGGGGGTTCGGCGCTTCGAGCAGGTCGCGCCAGTAGTCCAGTTCCGCCTCCCGCTCCGGGGTGAGGGCCGCGTCCTGGAGGGCCTGCGCCCAGCGGCGGGCCGAGGTGCCGACGGCGGGCAGTTCGGGGGTCCTGCCGTCGCGGACCTGCTGCCAGGCCTCGGCGAGGTCGGACATGAGGATGCGCCAGGACACGCCGTCCACGACGAGGTGGTGCAGGACGACCAGCAGCCGGCCGGCCCCGGAGTCGGCGGCGAACCACACGAAGTCCGCCATGACGCCGGCCCGCGGG
Source organism: Streptomyces sp. NPDC048566 (assembly GCF_043199735.1). Taxonomy (NCBI): domain Bacteria; kingdom Bacillati; phylum Actinomycetota; class Actinomycetes; order Kitasatosporales; family Streptomycetaceae; genus Streptomyces; species Streptomyces sp. NPDC048566. Next base: position 23,854 of record NZ_JBICWL010000031.1, on the reverse strand, counting down.
TCCAGCCGGCCCACCGCGGCGTCGAGTTCGGCCTTCGCCGCCTCCAGTTCGGCGGGCTCCTCCCACCGTCCCCGGCAGGCGACCCGGCGGATCAGCCCGGCGGCCCGGACGGTACCGGCCGGCCGCACCACCAGGGTGGGGTCCGTCCCCGGTTCGAGGTGGGAGCGCAGCAGGTCGTGCCGGTCCAGGACGGCGTCCAGGGTGGCGGCCAGGGAGTCCGCGTCGATCCCGTCGGGCAGGTCGAGGGCCATCGCCATGGCGAACCGGTCGGTGCCGCCTCCTCCCTCGAAGATGTGGCGGGCCACCGGCGGCAGCGGCACCGGGCCGACGCCGCCGCCCTCGGGCTCGGCGAGGACGGGCACCGTCTCACGGCGCGCGGCGGCCGTCTCGGCGAGCCGGGCGGCGGTCCGGCACTCGAAGATCTCCCGGGTGGTCAGGTGCAGGCCCTTGGCGCGGGCGCGCGCCACCACCTGGATGGAGCGCAGGCTGTCGCCGCCGACGGCGAAGAAGTCGTCGTCGATGCCGACGCGCTCGACGCCCAGCACGTCGGCGTAGGCGGCGGCGATCACCGTCTCCGCCTCGGTGCGCGGCGGCCGGTAGGCGGCGCCGAGGAACTCCGGCTCGGGCAGGGCGGAGCGGTCCAGCTTGCCGGTCGGCCCGAGCGGCAGCCGGCCGAGGGCGACGAACGCGGCGGGCACCATGTAGTCGGGCAGGCGCTGGGCGACGAACTTGCGCAGCTCGGCGGCCGAGGCGCCCGACTGCACGTCGACGTCGCCGATGCCGCCGGCGCCGTCGTCGCCGACCGCTCCCTCACCGGTGTGCACGACATAGCCGACGAGCTGCCGCCCGCCGGAGGCCACCTCGCGGCTGACGACGACGGCCTCGCTGATGCCGGGATGGCGGGTGATCGCCGCCTCGACCTCGGCGGTCTCGATGCGGAAGCCGCGGACCTTGACCTGGCCGTCGCCGCGGCCCACGCATTCCAGGCGTCCGCCGGCGCCTCTGCGGGCGAGGTCGCCGGTACGGTACATCCGCTCGCCGGCCGGGCCGAACGGGTCGGCGACGTAGCGGTCGGCGGTCAGGGCGGGGCGGCCGTGGTAGCCGCGGCCCAGGCAGGAGCCCGCCACGTACAGTTCGCCGATCACGCCGGGCGGCACCGGGGCCAGGCCGGGGCCCAGGACGTAGGCGCGCATGGTGCCCAGCGGGGTGCCGATGGGCGTGACCTCGTCGTGGGCGAACTCCTCGCCCGCGCCGAGGGAGAACGCGGTGGCGTAGAAACTCTCGCTCTGTCCGTAGGAGTTGACGATCCGCGCGTCGGGCAGTGCCTCGCGGACCTGCCGGACGAGCCGGGCGGGCAGGACGTCGCCGGCGAAGACGACCGTGCGGACGTCCGGAGTCCTGTCCAGGTGGCCGACCAGCTCGCCGAGGACGGAGGGCACGGCGCTGAGGATGTGGCCGTCCCAGCCGTCGCGCTCGGCGAGGGCCAGCGCGTTGGGCACCAGCTCCGCCGTGCCGCCGGTGGTGAGAGCGGTCAGCAGCTCGAACACGGACACGTCGAAGTTGACGGAGGTGCCGGCGAGCATGCGGCGGCCCGGGGCGGCGTCCACGATCCGCGCCAGCTCGCGGACGCCGTCGACGACGCCCCGGTGGGTGATCGCGGCGCCCTTGGGCTTGCCGGTGGAGCCGGAGGTGTACATCACGTAGGCGAGGTTGTCCGGGGCCGGCGCGCGCAGCGCCACCGCGTCCGGGGTGTGCCACGCCTCCTGCTCGTCGAGGCGCAGGGCCTCGACGGAGTTCGGCGGCATGTCCTTCCAGGTCGCGCCGTCGGTGACGGCGAACCGCGGGGCCGCCTCGGCGAGCACGGTCGCGGCCCGCCCGCTGAGGTACTGCGGGTCCATCGGCACGTATCCGGCACCGGATCGCAGGATGCCGAGCAGGCCGACGACGAGGTCCTCGGTGCGCGGCAGCGCGAGCAGTACCAGGTCCTCGGGGCCGGCGCCGCGACGGGCCAGCTCGCGGGCGAGGCGTCCGGCGCGGTCGTCGAGTTCCCGGTAGGTCAGGGTCCGCCCGTCGCACACGAGCGCCGGGGCGTCGGGTGTGCTCCGCACCTGGCGTGCGAACAGGTCGGGGACGGTGAGCCCGGACTCGTCGGGCGTGCGCGGGGCGGACGGCGCGAGCAGTTCCTCGCGCTCGGCCCCGTCCAGGACGTCGATGCTGCTGACGCCGCGTCCCGTGTCCGAGGTCAGGCGGCCGAGGACGCGCACGAAGCGGGCGGCGAGGGTCTCGACGGTCGCGCGGTCGAAGAGGTCGGTGGCGTACTCCAGGCGGACGCCCGCGCCGCCGGCGCTGTCCGGGATCATGTTGAAGAACAGGTCGAACTTGGCGGTGCCGGTCTCCAGCGTCTCGGACGTCACGTCGAGGCCGGCGAACTCCAGGTCTCCCAGCGGTTCCTGCCAGGCGAGCATGACCTGGAAGAACGGGTGGTAGGCGGTGGAGCGGTCGGGGTTCAGGCGCTCCACGAGGCGTTCGAAGGGCATGTCCTGGTTGTCGTAGGCGGCCAGCGCCCTGTCGCGCACGCGGCGCAGCAGCTCCGGGAAGGTCGGGTTGCCCGAGAGGTCGACCCGCAGCACCCAGGTGTTGACGAAGAAGCCGACGAGGTCGCGCAGTTCCTCGTCGGTGCGGCCCGCGATCGGCGCGCCGAGCGGTACGTCGTCGCCGCAGCCGAGGTGGTGCAGCAGGACCGCGAGCGCCGACTGCATGACCATCGAGACGGTGATGTCCTGCTCGGCGGCGATCTTCTCGACGGCGCGCAGCAGGCCCGGCTCCACGGGGAACCGGACCAGGTCGCCGCGGGAGCTCGTCACCCGGGGGCGCGGCCGGTCCGTCGGCAGCGCGAGCGGCTGGGCCAGGTCCGCCAGGGCCTCGCGCCAGTAGGCGAGTTGCCGGGCGGCCAGGCTGTCGGGGTCCGACTCGTCGCCGAGGACGTCCTGCTGCCACAGCGTGTAGTCGGCGTACTGGACCGGCAGCGGCTCCCACTGCGGGGCCCGGCCCTCGCGGCGGGCGGCGTAGGCGGTGGTGAGGTCGCGCAGCAGGGGGCCGAGGGACTCGCCGTCCAGCGCGATGTGGTGGACCACCAGGACGAGGGTGTGGTCCCGCGGCGCGCAGCGCACCAGGCGGGCCCGGATCGGCACGTCGCGGGCCAGGTCGAAGGTCTCCTTGGCCACCCGGTCGACGGCCGCGGCCCGCTCCTCGTCCGTGACCTGGACGACGGGCAGGGTGACCTGCTCACGGCCGGAGGACAGGACCTGCTGGTGCGGGACGCCGTCACCGCCTTCGACGATCACCGTGCGCAGCACCTCGTGCCGGTCGACGACGTCGTGAAGCGCGGCGTGGAGGGCCCCCACGTCCAGATCACCGGTCAGCCGCAGGGCGAACGCGCCGTTGTAGGTCGGCGAGGGGCCTTCGAAACGGTCCACGAACCACAGCCGGCGCTGCGCGAACGACAACGGGATCATTGTGTCTCCAAATCGGGCGAACCAGGGGGCGGGTCGTCAGCTCTGGTCGAGCAGGGTCAGCAGTTCGTCGTTGTAGAAGTCGTCGATGGAGCACGCCCCCGACAGCGTCGAGAAGTAGCGGTCGATGTGCTCCTGGTGGCCGACCAGCTTGCGCAGCATCTCGGTGCGGCCCTCCGGCTTGAGCTCGGCCACGTTGAGGGCGCCCTGGTAGTGGTTGAGGGCCTCGTCGCCGAGGCTGTTCTCGTAGCGGCGCAGCGCCGACCTGAGCGCGGTGTCGTCGTGCAGGTTCTCGCCGATGGCGTCGGTGAGCGTCTGCGACTGCACGAACGCCTCGGTGATGCCGCGGGCGGTGATGGAGTCCTTGTGGTTGACCGCGTCGCCGACCAGGACCCAGCCGGGGCCGTACGCCTTGCGGAAGTAGTTGTCCTGGTGGCCGGTGCCGTAGAGCTGCTCGACCCGCTCGCCGGCCTGCATCCGTTCGTACAGCTCGGGCGCGGTCGTGCGGAAGGCGTCGAGGTAGGCGGGCTCCACCGCCTTGCGCACGTGCCCGAAGTCCTCCTGCGGGAAGTAGGCCATGAGGAGGGTGAGGTCGTCGTTGGTGGGCAGGACGCCGATCCACCGTCCGGGACGCTCGTAGAGCTCGAAGTCGGCGGGCACGCCGGCCCAGTAGCTGTAGTACGTGCACGTCATCCGCGGGTGCTCGATGACGTTCTGGGCGCCGGTCTTGCGCGCCACCAGCGAGCGCATGCCGTCCGCGCCGACCACCAGGCGGGCGCGGTCGGTGGCCTCGGCTCCGCCGGGGGTGGTGTAGCGGACGCCGACGACCCGGTCGTCCTCGAACAGCAGGTCGTTGACCGCGCAGCCCTCGCGGAAGTCGACGCCGGCCGCGACGGCGCCCTGCGCGAGGATGGGGTCGAGGACGTAGCGGCGGGGGGCGTAGGTGGTGCGCAGGCCGTCGATGGGCAGCGAGAAGCCCTCGATGCGCACGCCGGGGCCCTCGTAGCGCTGGTGGGTGATGGGCTGGGCACCGGAGTCGCGGATCGCGTCCAGCAGTCCCCAGCGGTTCAGCAGCGCCACGCCCTGCTGATGGAGGTAGTGGGAGGACAGGGTGTCCTGCGGGAACCGCGCCTTCTCCAGGAGCAGGACACGGTAGCCCTGCCGTGCGAAGAGCATGGCCGTCGGCGATCCCGCACAACGGGCACCTATGACAATCACGTCGTACATGGCGCCTCTCTTACCGAATAGTTTTGGGCACAACGCGGCCGCAGCCGGAAAGCACGACCAAGGAAATGCACGGTTCCCCAGGGGCGGGCGCGTATCAGCCTTCGCCGGGAACTCGATCGAGGTTATCGGCCCCCGACCCGCCCCATAAAGGGGATCGGGGGTCGGGGTGGGAGTGCGTCAGCGGGTGGACCGACGGCAAGTGCGGTGGGGGCTTCCGTGTGTCCCGCCGGCGGGACACGCGGGCCCCTCGCGGCGGGAATGCCCGCTTCTACCGGGTGAGGGCGCCGGTGGAATCGATGTAGGCGGCGATCGACGCCACCGTCGGATTGCGGAACATCTGGTCCATGGGAACCTCCGCGCCCATTTCCTCGATGAAGGCGCTCTGGATTCGGACCATGATGAGGGACTGGCCGCCCAGGGCGAAGAAATCGTCGTCGTCCGCTATGGCGTCGCGGTCGAGTTCCCGGCACCAGATGGCACGGACGCGTTCGGTGGTCATCACATTCCTCTCGGTCGTCGACAAGGATTCGCCGCATCCGCTCTAGACGGGGGAGCCGGCGGCGGACCGCTCGCGGCAGATGTCGGTCAGCGCCGCGCGGTCCACTTTTCCGTGCGGGCTCAGCGGAATGCGCAGGATGCTGGTGAACCGCGTCGGGACCATGTTCCGCGGCAGGGACCACAGCAGGCGGGTGCGCAGGTCGTCCTCGGCGAGGTCCTTGCCCGAGGGCACGACGAACGCGTTCAGTTCGGCCTCGCCCGCGTCGTTGCGGGTGACGACGACGGCGGCCTCCCGCACGCCGGCCAGCCGGCCCAGCGCGCGCTCGACGTCGGTCGGGTCGATGCGCATGCCGCGCACCTTGACCTGGGCGTCCATCCGTCCGGCGACGACGAGTTCACCGCTCTCGTCGACCCGGCCGCGGTCTCCGGTGCGGTACAGGCGGCGCGGGGAGCCGTCCACGTCGATCGTGGTGAACTTCGCGTTCTCGGGGCCGCTGCCGTTGAGGTAGCCGGCGCCCACGCTCACCCCAGAGATGCAGATCTCGCCGTACTCCCCCGCCGCGACCTCGCGGAGCCGGTCGTCGAGGAGGTGGATGTCGGTGTTGTGGGCGGGCCGGCCGACCGGGGCGATGTCGTGCTCGCCGGGACGGTAGTGGGCCAGGTCGTAGGAGGTGGCCACGTCGGTGCACTCGGCGACCCCGTACTGGTGCAGCAGCGTGCAGGTGTTGCCCTCGCGGCGGGCCCAGCGGGTGACGCGCTCGGTCTTCAGCGGCTCGCCGCCGAACAGGATGTAGTCGAGCCGCGCCAGGGCGTCGCCGCCGCGCGCGTTCTCCCAGTCGACCAGCAGGTACAGGGTGCTGGACGCGCAGTGCACGACGCGGATGTCGTGCCGGTCGAGGGTGCGGTAGGTCAGCATGGCGTCGAAGTTGCGGGTGTCCATGAGGTGCTGGGTGGCCCCGCAGAACAGCGGTGTCATCAGGGCGCGCTGGGACAGGTCGAACCCGAAGGCGCTGACGACCAGGTTGTGCGAGCCGCGGTGCAGGCCGTATTCGAGCTGGAGCCAGTTCATGAGGTTGAACCAGCCCTCGTGGCGCACCGCCGTGAGCTTGGGGGTGCCCGTGGAGCCGGAGGTGAACACCGCGTAGCACACGTCGTCGCCGGTGACCTCGACGTCGGGGCGGGTGGCCGGGAGCGCGGCGAGCTCGCCGGCCAGCAGGTCGAGGTCGACGACATCGGTGCCGGCGGACTCCACCATCGCCGCGGTGGCGGGCGAGGCGACGATCAGGGCGAGGTCGGGCACCTGGCCGAGCAGCAGTTGGAGGCGGGCGGCGGGGTAGGCCGGGTCGAAGGGCACGTAGGCCGCGCCGGCCTTCAGCGTCCCGAGGATCGCGACGACCATGTCGACGGAGTAGTCGAGGCAGACGCCGACCTTCGCGCCGCGGCCGTGTCCCCGCCCGGCGAGGAAGTGGGCGAAGCGGTTGGCCCGCACGTCCAGTTCGGCATAGGTGACCTGTGTTCCGGCGTGGACGACGGCGACGGCGTCGGGCGTGTCCCGGACGTGGTCCTCGAACCGGCGGTGCACCACGGGTGAGGGTGGCAGGTCGACCCGCTTTCCCTGAAGGATCATCAACTGGCTCCGATGTGTGAGGTGTCCTGTGGGGCGTACGCCGGATGCTCGTCCGGCGCTGAGGGGCGGCCGCTCGCGTTCGATCCCGGCGGGGTGCGGCCTTGCGGGACGGGACGTCCGCAGGGGGGCTCAGGCGCTCTGCCGCTCGTCGGCCTCGAGCATGCGGGCCACCCACTTGTCGACCGACAGGCCGTGCGCGGCGGCGGCCTTGGAGAGGTCTTCGAGCCGGTGGGCAGGCAGCTCGATGGTCAGCCGGGTGACGCCGGTCTTCCCCGCGTCGGCCGGGCCGCCCGCAGGGGCCGCGTCCTTCTTCTCTCCACCGGCCGCCGGGAGCTCGGCCTCGTCGTTCTGCACCGCGAGGCTGGCGCGCACCGCGCGGCGCAGTTCGTTGCGCGACCACTTCTGCTGCTCCGCCTTGCGCAGCCAGTAGTCCTGCTCGGGCGGGGACAGCCGGGTCACCTCCGCATGGTGGGCGAAGCTCAGGCCGTCGCGCCGGCGGTGCTGCTCGAAGCGGCGGGCGACCCAGGCGTAGTTGCGCAGGGTCTGGTAGTCGAGCCCGGTGCGCTCCACGGCTTCCTTGTAGCGCCGCCAGCCGTAGGTGGTCTCGCCGTAGATCAGCCAGTCGGCGAGCCACCAGGCGGAGGAGTTCACGAACTCCCGCAGATTGGTGCCGATCTGCTCCCAGGACCGCTCCGAGAGGTTCTGCGGGAAGACCATTCCCGACTTCTGCACCGTGGCGTGCGCCCCCACGAAGGACAGGACCCCGTCGCACCGGGACGGCTCCCCCGCCGCGTGCGGCCTCGTCTTGTGCCTGCTCGCCGTACTCACAGCGCCCGTCACAGCCCTCATCTCCCAACTCACAGTGCTTGCCCTGGGTGTGGACCGGTCCCCGGTCCCCCGGCCGAGCGGCCGGACGGTGTTCGTCGTCGTGGTGTCCGCCGGCCCGGACCGCCGGCACGCGTACTCGGCGGCGGCGCGGGCCGGCAGACCCGTACGGCCCGTGTCCCGCCCGCCCCCCGTAAGTGACGGTTCGTCAGACACAAGGCCGGGGTGTGGACCTCAGTCCGCCGCCATCGCCTCGCGCAGACTGCGCGGGCGCAGGTCGGTCCAGTTCCGCTCGACGTACTCCAGGCACTCGGCGCGACCGGCCGCGCCGTGGACCACGCGCCAGCCGGCGGGGACGTCGGCGAACGCCGGCCAGAGGGAGTGCTGCTCCTCGTCGTTGACCACGACGTGGAAGCGGCCGTCCTCGTCGTCGAAGGGGTTCGTGCTCACCTGGCACCGTCCTAACCGTCATGAGGTGACTGGGATGTGCTGCGCCGGACCGGGTGCGGGTGCACCGGGCGGGGGTTCGCCGTTCGGGCCGTCCCGTCGACGGGACGTGGGGCTGTCCTGCCGACGGGACACTCGGCGGTCCTGTCGGGGGTGGGACACCCGGCGTCGGAGGCGACCCCGGCGCTGCCCCATCACCGTAGAGACCGTCCGGACGGCGGAACAAGGGTCGCCGGACCGCCGCCGACGGCGGGCGCCCGGCCTGCCCGTCCGCCCTGTACCGGAGCCGGTCGGTGTGCCACGATGCCCGGCCGTCCGCGCCGGGGCGAGGCGGCCGGAGTCCTGGTGGAGGGCGGGTTCAGCGCGACTGGACGACGGGGTGAGCGCGACTCGCGACCACCACCGCGCGAGGGCCGCCGGCGCCCTCCGGCACCCGGTACCGGACACCGGCTCGCGGCACTCCGCGCCGGCAACGCACGGTCGCGGGTCCCGTCCACCCGTCCCCCCGCCCCCGTCCCGGCGTCCCACCGGGAGACACGACAAGGGCACCTCGACCGGGGTGCCGGTCGAGGTGCCCTTGTCGCCACGGGGAGCCGAACTCAGTCGATGCCGCGGATGATGTGCGTGTCGCGCGCGGTCGCCGCGTCGTCGTCGGCCCCCGCGAGCTGGAGCGGCGGGGCAACGGCCTGAGCCGCGCCGCGGAGGTGGCCGGGGCCGTGGTTGTGGCGCGCCGGCCGGTCGGTCTCTGCGCAGTCGTCGTTCACCGGTTCGTCCCTTCGCCGGACTTCACTGTCCTGGGCGCGGATCCGCCGATCGGGCACCACGGCGTCGCGGGGCGCTCGGTCGGACTCGGGAGCGGCCCGGTCCGGGGCGCTGCCTCCGGACCGTGACGTGCGCGGTTGCGAGATCGTCTGCCTCGCCGTGCTGGAGCGGGAAAAGTGCGGTGGCCGGGCCTGCCCGCCGTCCGCTCGGATGAGAGCGATGGGGCGCGACCTCGGGCCTCGTGGGTGGAGTCGCGGTGGTGATGCGAGCCCGGCCGACCGCGTCGCTGGCGCCAACACGGCCACGCTAGCGAGCCGGTATGGGGGGCCGGTGGAGTGCGGGTCGAGCAGCAACGCCGACACCCGTCCCGTTCGCACGGACAAGCGACCCACCGCGTCGGCACGTACCTCTCCGCCCGGTGGGCGGGCCGCCCGACACCGCCGCCGGGCCGCCGAGCCGACTCACGGCCCCGGACCCTCCGGTGTCGGGCGGGCCCGCCGCCCGAGGCTTGGCGCCGCGGACCGGGAGCCGGCCGCGGGGAGCGGGCCGCCCGCGAACGAGGCCCGCTCCCGCCCGTCCCGTACGAGGCGGAAGCGACCGTCCGGCGGCCCGCGCCTCCGACGGACGGCCCGCCCGCGGGGCGGGTCCGCGGCCGGGTGCCTGAAGGCCGCTCAAGAGCCGCCACAGTCGCGGCGGAGGTGGCACCGTGCCCGCGCCACCACGGGCGCGCCCCGTTCTATGGTCCCGGAACGTGGCTTGATCCGAGGGGGAGAACGATGGCCGGCACACCACCAGTCCTGCGCCTGTTCGTCCTGCACCACGCGGGCGGCTCCCATCTGTCGTACCGCCGGTGGCCTGCGGGCCTGCCCCGCTCCTGGGACGTGCGACTGCTCGACGCTCCCGGTCACGGCATGCTGCTCGACCAGCCGCGGATCACCGACGCCGGAAAGCTCGCCGACCGGCTGTTGGCCGACATCGAGCGGGAACTGACCGCTCCCTACGCCCTGTTCGGGCACAGCATGGGCGGCCTGCTGGCGTACGAGGTCACCCGGCGGATCGTCGCCCGGCGTCTGCCCCTGCCGGTGTGGGCCGGGATCTCGGCACGGCCCGCGCCGCAGTTCGCCGGTCTCGGCCGGACCCTGCACACGCTGTCCGACGAGGAACTGCGGTTCCGGCTGCGGCACCTCGGAGGCACGCCCGGCGCGGTCCTCGACGACCCGGACCTGTGGGCCCTGTTCGCGCCGCTCGTCCGATGCGACCTGCGTCTGGTGGAGACCTGGCGGCCGGCGGCGGACGCCGGTCCGCTGCCCGTGGCGCTGTCCGCCTACGCGGGCGGCACCGATCTCTCCGCGCCGCCCGCCCGGATGGCGGGCTGGGCGCGGCACTCGGACCGCTTCCTGGGCCTGCGGGTCTTCGACGGCGGTCACTTCCACTTCGACGGCGACCCCTCGGCGCTGTTGCGGCAGATCCGGCTGGACGCCACCGCGGCCCTCGACGGGGCCGCCGTCCGGCGGTCCGGCTCCCCTGCCCCGGACCACTTTGGCGCCGCGTAGAAGCGGCGCCCCACCCACTTCGTGCGGCGACGGTCCGTGCGGACGACTCCCAGGAGCGAGAACATGACGATACGCAAGAGATCCCGGGCCGCCGCGGTCGGCGTGGCCGCCCTCGCGCTGACGGCGACCGCCTTCAGCGCCCCCGCCCAGGCGGCCCGCCACGCCGCTCCCTCCTCCCACCAGGCCACCCGGGAGGCGATCGAGGCGGCCGTCGCCGCGGGTGTTCCCGGGGTTACCGCCGAGGCGCGGGACACGGGCGGCGTGTGGAAGGCGGCTTCCGGTGTCGGGGACCGCAGGACGGGCGCGCCGCGCGGCAAGAACGACCGCTTCCGCGTCGGGAACATCACCGACACCTTCGTGGCGACGGTCCTCCTCCAGATGGAGGCCGAACACCGGCTCAGCCTCGACGACACCGTGGACCACTACCTGCCGGGACTGGTGAGCGGCAACGGCAACGACGGCCGTGCGATCACCGTGCGGCAGCTCCTCAACCACACCAGCGGCCTGTTCGACTACGTATCCGACGCGCGGTACGGCCAGACCTACCTGGCAGGCGACGGCTACCTGACCCACCGCTACGACACCCTGACGCCCGAGGCGCGCGTACGGGTCGCCCTGGCCCACCAGCCGCCCTTCCAGCCGGGTGAACGCCACTGGTTCTCCAACACCAACGACGTCCTGGCCGCGCTCGTCGTCGAGAAGGTCGGCGGCAGGACGTACGAGGACGAGGTGCGCCGGCGCATCATCAAGCCGCTGGGTCTCGACGCCACGTCGAACCCCGGCGAGCGGACGGGGCTGCCCGGACCGAGCAGCCGCGCCTACTCCAGGCTGTTCGCCGACCAGCCGGAGCGGATCGACGACGTGACGGCGGTGAACGGCTCGCAGAGCTGGGGCAACGGCGACATCATCTCCAGCGCCGGGGATCTGAACCGCTTCTTCGGCGCCCTGCTGAAGGGCCGGCTGCTGCCGCCGCGGCAGCTCCGGGAACTCACGACGACGGTCGACAACCCCGACTTCCCCGGCTCCTCGTACGGACTGGGCATCGAGCGGCTCACCCTCGGCTGCGGCACCACCCTCTGGTACCACGACGGAGGCGCCGTGGGGTGGCTCTCGCTGACCGCGCTCAGCGAGGACGGCAGCCACCGGTTCACCTTCAACTACAACGCCAACTGGGGTGCGGAGACCGTCCTGCCCCTGCTGGACGCCGAGTTCTGCGGAGACTCGTCCACCGGGTGAGGTGCCGCCGGCCGGGTGGTGCGTCCCGCCGGACGGGAGCACCACCCCCGCCCCGGTGACCGTGCCGCGCGGTGCCCCGGTGCGGGTACCGCCGTCGGAGCGCTCCGCGCGGCACGCCCCTCCCCCGCGGCAGGTCCAGTACCACTCCGCTTCGTCTCCAGCCCGCGCTGGAACAGTTCTCGCCGATTCTGCGCACCATCTACTTCTGGAGGCACGATGGAAGGTCAGGCCGGTCGAACCGCGGGGTCGGGTGGCGGCCCGGCGTCCACTCCAGCGCCGCCGGGAAGCCGGCAGCCACGAGCCGACGAGGCGGGTCCGCGCCGGGGCCAGGTACTCACCACCCGCGTGGGTCTGCAGATGCCGGCCCTGATGGCGTACGACGAGTGGGAGCGGGCCGGACGCCAGCTCGCCGACGTCCTCGACTCGTCCTCGTGGTGGCTGGGCGACTGGCTCGTCTACGGCAAGGACCACTACACGGACCGCTACCAGCGCGGGATACGCGCCGTGGGCCTGTCGTACCAGACCCTGCGCAACTACGCCTGGGTGTCGCGGCGTTTCCCCCTCGCCCGGCGCCGCCCGGCGCTGAGCTTCCAGCACCACGCCGAACTGGCCTCGATGCCGGTCGACGAACAGGACCGCTGGCTGGACCGGGCCGAGCTACAGCAGTGGACCACCAAGCAGCTGCGCAACGCCCTGCGGGCCGCCCGCCGCGGCGAGCCGCGGCCGGCTGCCGCGGAGGCCGAGCCGAACGAGCGGCTGGACCTGCCCGGCAGCCGCCTCCAGTGGTGGCATCAGGCCGCCGAACGCCTGGGCGTCGACTTCGAGCAGTGGGTGACGGCGGCCCTGGACAGCGCGGCCGCGCACGCACTGGAGGACTCCGGCGGACCCGGCCACGCCCCGCAAACCCCCGCCGGCCCGGCTGCGACCGCCGCTTCGGGACCGGCCCGGACCCGCACGGCGGCCGTCCCGCAGTCCGGCGCCACCGGGGCGGCCGTGCCCGTCGCCGGTGGCGGGCACGGCCGGATGCGGGCGGTGGCCGTCGGCGCCTGAGGACGCCGACGGCACGCCGGGCCGCTCCGAGTCCCGTCAGGGCAGCCGGTTCATCAGACCGGCGGTCTCGCGCTTGTACGCGCACGCGCTCTGCCCGAAAGAGTCCCTGACCCGCTCCCGGACCTCACCCGACTGCTCCTGGCTGAGCTTGAACATGCCCTCGGCCCCGGTGACCGTGAACCGGAAGGCGCCCACGGCGGGCACGATCTTGCGGAAGTAGCCGAGGGAGGCGGTCATGTCCCACCCGTCGCCGAACCTCCCCTCGAAGGCCCGCACCGTCGACTCCACGACGCCGAGGGTCTCCTCGACCGAGTCGATCTTCTCGATCACTCCCCGCACGTGCACGGCGGTGAAGTTCCAGGTCGGCGCCGCCGGCGAGATGTCGTAGACGGTCGGCGAGACGTAGGAGTGCGGGCCGGTGAACGTCAGCAGCAGCACGCTGCCCGACTCCAGCGCCGTCCAGTGCGGATTCGCGCGATTCAGGTGCCCGAGGAGGGTCGCTCCGGGGAGGTCGCCGGTCCAGTCGCCGGAGGACTCCGGGTCGAAGATGACCGGCAGATGGGTGGCGAACGGACCGTCCTCGGGGCGTCCGTTGGAGACCGCGAGGGCCAGGGGGTTGGCACGGATCAGGTCCACCATCCACGAACTGTCCGGTTCGCGGTAGAACTTGGGCACGAACATGCGGATTCACCCTTTCGGTAAGAGATGCGGGACGCGACGGCGGCGCGGAGCACGGCTCCGAATCGGGCAGGACCGATCGAACGGCGCGCTGGTCGCATTGCTCCGGGCACCTGCTCCATCGGCGGTGTCGCGCGGAGATCCGGAAAATCCGCGCCGACCATATCGCCGTCCCGCCGGCAGGACAACGCTTTCCCGGCGCCGTCGCCGAAGTGACCTTCTCGATCGCCCTTCATGCCATCTTCGAGTTGCCTTTGAGACGCTCCGCTGAGCACCACTGCAGAACGGTCTCTCGGGCCGACGGCCGAGTTTTCCAGACGCACAGCGGGAGAGTTTTCTATGGGCATAACGGGCAGGCGCAGCCAGGAGATCTACGACGTGGTCGGAATCGGGTTCGGCCCGTCCAACCTGTCGCTCGCGATCGCCTTGGAGGAGCACGGGGCCAGCGCTCCCGAGCATCCGGTCACGTCCCACTTCTTCGAGCGGCAGCCCACGTTCGGCTGGCACCGGAACATGCTGCTGCCGTCGACGACCATGCAGATCTCCTTCCTGAAGGATCTCGCGACCTTCAGGAATCCCATGTCGCGGTTCAGTTTCATCTCGTATCTGCACTCCGCGAACCGGCTCGTGCAGTTCGTGAACAACCAGGACTTCTTCCCCACCCGGCAGGAGTTCCACCAGTACCTGGAATGGGCGGCCGGGTCCCTGAGCGACCGGGTGACCTACGGGGCCGAGGTCGTCGCGATCCGGCCCGGCACCGAGGGCGGGGCACCGGCGCCCGACCTGGTCGAGGTCGAGGTACGCACGGGCGACGGCACGGTCAGCCGGGTCACCGCGCGCAACGTGGCCATCTCGACGGGCCTCGTGCCGCGACTGCCGGAGGGGATCACCGCCGACGAACGCGTCTGGCACAGCTCCCAGTTCCTCGGCCGCTTCCACGAGCACGATCCCGCCACGCTCAAGAGCGTGATGGTGGTCGGCGCCGGCCAGAGCGCCGCGGAGATCACCCGGTTCCTGCACGACGCCCTGCCGCACGCCCAGGTGTCGGCGGTCATCCCGTCCTACGGATACTCCGTCGCGGACGACACGCCCTTCGCCAACCAGATCTTCGACCCGGCGGCCGTGGACGACTACTACTTCGGAGCGGAGCGCGCCCAGGACGCCTTCTGGCGGTACCACCGCAACACGAACTACTCGGTGGTGGACGCCGACGTCATCCAGTCCCTGTACCAGCGCCTGTACGACGAGGAGGTGCGCGGCAGCAAGCGCCTGCACTTCCGCAACCTGACCCGGGTCGCGGAGGTCAAGCGCGCGGGGACCGAGACACGGGTCGCACTGCGGTCGCTGCTCGACGACCGGACGGAGGAAGCGGCCGTGGACGCCCTGGTGTTCGCCACCGGATACGACGGCCTGGATCCGGCGGGTCTGCTGGGGGACTTCGACCGGCACTTCCAGCGGGACGCCGCGGGCCGGCACAAGGTGGAGCGCGACTACCGGCTCGTCCCCGCCTCGGACCTGACCTGCGGCGTCTACTTGCAGGGCGGCACCGAGCACACCCACGGACTGTCCTCGGCACTGCTGTCGAACATCGCGGTGCGCAGCGGTGAGATCGCCGACTCGATCGTGCTGGGGCGCACCGAACGGGAACTGGACCGCGGCTGCCCGGTGCAGGCCGCGCCGTCCTCCGTCTGATCCGTACGCCCGCACGGCGGACCCGGTGCCGTCGACGCACCGGGCCCGCTTCCCCGGCCCTCGTTCTCCGTGCGACCCTCGCGTGCGGTCCCCGGCCTGCGATCGGACCGCGTACGCGCTCGCCTTCCGTCCACCCGATGCACTGTCCACGCCTTCCACGACTCTGCTTCACCACCATGGAGTCGGGGCGAGCGGGCACGACACCGGACCGCATTCCACCTTTCCTCTTTCCTCCATCGACCGGCGCACCCTTTCCTCGGGAAATCCGCTTCCACGCAAACACCCGTGGGAATACCCCGGATTCCGGAGAGCCGTTCGAGAGGAATCCGGCGTCCGCCGACGGCTTTTCCGCCCACGCGCCTCCACGGATCCCCGGCGCAAGCCACCGGGGACGGCGTGTGTGCGGACACCCCGCATCGGGCGCCGTCTCCGCACGGCTCGGGCCGGCGTCCGCACGGCGGGCACCGTCCGGTGCCGCCACGTCGCCGCCCACCGTCCCCACGCATCGGTCCACCGCTCACCCGGCCTCGCTCCGCGGACCGGGTCCCGCACAGAAGGAGTCGTGCCCATGAGCGCCATCCGCCCGGCCGGCGGTCCCTCCCTCCGGCCCAGGAGGTTTTCGTGACCTCGCCCGCGGAAGCCGTCCTGGCCCAGGCCCACGCGGTCTCGGAGGCCCTGCCGTGGCTCGCCCGCCACCAGGGGCGCACCGTCGTCGTCAAGCTCGGCGGCCACGCCATGGTGGACGGCGGCCTGACGGCGGCCTTCGCCCGTGACATCGCCTTCCTCCGCTGCGCCGGGCTGCGGCCGGTCGTGGTCCACGGAGGCGGTCCGCAGATCGACGCCGAGCTCGCCCGGCGCGGACTGGAGCGCGAGTTCCGCGCCGGTCTGCGGGTCACCTCACCGGCCGCGCTGGAGGTGGTCCGGATGGTGCTCGCCGGCCGGGTGCAGCGTGAACTGGTCGGCCTGATGAACCGGTTCGGCCCGCTGGCGGTCGGGCTCACCGGCGAGGACGCCGGCACACTCGTCGCCGAGCGCCATGTGCCCTGGATCGAGGGCGAACCGGTGGACATCGGCCGGGTGGGCGACATCAAGGCCGTCGACACCCGTCTGGTGGAACGACTGCTGGCCGACGGGCTCGTCCCCGTCGTCTCCCCGCTCGCCCGCAGCGCCGAGGACGGTCTGGCGCTCAACGTCAACGCCGACACCGTCGCCGCCGCGCTCGCGACCGCGCTCGGCGCCGACTCCCTCGTCCTGCTGACCGACGTCGCGGGCCTCTACGCGGGATGGCCGCACAGCGAGGAGGTCATCGAACGGCTGACGGCGGGAGAACTGGAGAAGCTCCTGCCGGAGCTGAGCGAGGGCATGCTGCCCAAGATGACGGGCTGCCTGGAGGCCGTGCGCGGCGGTGTGGGGTCCGCCCGGGTCGTCGACGGCCGGGTGCCGCACGCGGTGCTGCTCCAGATGTTCGACGCCGACCGCAGCGGAACCCTCGTCGTCGCGGACCCGGACGAGGCGGAGTCGCGGCCGTGAACGCGCGGCGGCGGTACCGCACGCACCAGCGACCGGGCGGCGCGGGGAGTCCCGGCAGGAGACACGCCGGGCCGGCCCGTCCGACCCGTTCGGTCGAACACGACACGCGAGCGAAGGCGAGGAAGTGCCCGTGACGACCGGTTCCCTGGCCCCTGCTCGGGCCGACGCCCTCCTCCCGGGCCCGGCGCCCGAGGCGCACGTGCGGCACTCCGTACGGCCGCCGGCAAACGCCCCCGTCCCGCACCCGGCCGGGCCCCGGGACACGGCGCCCGCCCCCGGCCTCACCCCGCTCGCCGCCGCCGAACTGGCCGTCGCCGCGGAATCCGGCGACGAGGCGTCCCGGACGCTGGCGCGCCGCCTGGTCCTCTCGCTGTCCCCCGAGGCCAGGTGCGTCCTGCTCGGCGCGCTCGCGGAGACCGGGACCCCTCTGACATCACCCGCCCCGCACGGGCCCGCCCGCGGCACGGCCTACCCGGTCGGCGACGACGGGGGCGGCGACGGCAGAGGGGACCCCTACGGCGACTTCCGGGGCCGGGCGGAACGCGCCGTCACGGACGTCCTCGACGACAGGGACGGGTGGGACGCCGGCCTGGCCCCGTACGGCGACCGCCGCGGCGAGGCCGCTCGCGCCGGCGGTGGCACCGGCAGCGGCCTCCAACGCGCCGACGACGCGCCGCCGTGCGCGCCGCCAGTGCCGCCCGTGCTGCCCGTGCCGAAGCCGGTCGCCCCCGCGGCCCTGCGCCTCGTGCCGTCGCCCGCCACGCGACCGGCGCATGAGAGCGCGCTGCCCGGGTGGCCGGAGGGCGAGGACGTGCCGCCCGGACGGCCGGGCCTCCGGTCGGGGTCCGGCACGCCGGCGCCCGGTCCCTGGAGTGCCGGAGCGTGGGCGATGCGCGTGGACGAACGGCCGCCGGAGGGTGTCGTGAGGCTGCGGTTCGCCGACGAGGCGACCCTGGAACGCGCCAGGGCGGCCTTCGCCGCCGGGCCGGGGCAGGCACCCGGCGGCCTGCGGACCGACCCCGGCTCGCTCACCCTCCAACTCGACGGGGAGGCGGGCACCGACACACTGCGCGCCGTCCTGCACGTCCTGGACACAGCCGCGGTGGACGCCCGGTCGCTGACGGTCCACTCCCGCGAACTCGGCGACATCGTCGCGGCGTTGACCTGGCCGTCCTGACGTAGGAGTCTCATGAAACCCGTCTGACGACGTGCTCGGGCCGGGGCGAGGCGGTCGGGCGGGGCGGCTCGTAGCCTGCACACGCCCCAGGGGATCGTCGCCCCCGTCCGGCGGGTACCTCAGGGAAGCGACGTCTCTGACGGCACATCAAATGTGCTCCGAGCCAGCTCGGATCACGACCGCCGAGGCCGGCAGCAGTCCATCCCCGGCCGTGGAGGGACGCTCGCAGTGATGATTCCCGCGGTCCTGCAAGAGGACCGCGGGCCTCCGCGCCGGGTATGACCGTTGCCCCTGATCTCCCCCGGCACGTACTCATCCGCGCGTGAGAGCCAGGTTGTCCGGTCAGGTGTCACCGCCTGACCGCGATGCGAAGATCGCAGCATGGACATGGGGCGTGAGTCGCGGTGGGAAAAGGACGCCATGACCGTGGAGATCGGTTTCGCGTTGGTGACGGCCGCCGCACTGGCCGCGTCGGTCTTCGCCGTCGCGCCGGCGATCGCGCTGGCCTTCGGCATCTCTGGTCCGGCGAGAAGGGTCGTCCTGGTGGGGGGTGCCCTGCTGGGAGCGACGGCCGGGATGTGGCGTCTGGTCCGGGTGCTGCTGCGGTTCGACAAGCAGCGCCGAATGGGCCGCTGACCGCGGACCTCTTCCTGGCGTCGGTCTCCGCCTTGCGGACGTCGCGCGGCCGCGTCCGGAACAGGCCGAGACAGCTCTCGCCGGACCTGCGGCTTCGCGCCTTGCTCAGATCGGTCACAGCGGTCGATCATGCGGAGATGAGACCCGAGGTTCAGACGTTCGTCGGCGATGGCCGCCTCCCTGACGGGGACGCCGACGAGGAGGAGATCGACCGGCGAGTCGAACAACTCGACGCCATAGCCGCTCCCGTCACACGCGACGAGGCGCGGGCCCTGGGTGCCTGCTTCGGCCCCGACGACTGCTACGGCGTCGCCTGGTCGCTGCTGCACCTGATCGAGACCAGTCCAGGCCCGGTACCGGCGATCGCACCCCCCGGACCGGATGCCGATGACTGGCACCACACACTCTGGAACCGCTGGGGGAACAACGGGCCCTCCGATAAGGACTACCTTCCTGAGCCATGACCGACAGCGTGTATGTGGGCAACGCCGGCAGGGACGCGGCGCTGGACCGGGGATGGTTGCTGGGACACTTCGTGGACACCTCCGATCCTCGCCACAGCGAGGACGTGGAGATCAAGTGGGGCGTCCACCCGCAAGGCGATGAGCGGGCTCAGTGGGTGACCGGCGAAGAGCGCACCGCCCTGCTCGTCCTCATCAGCGGGCGCTTCCGAGTGGACCTGCCCGAGCGCACGGTTCTCCTCACCGAGCAGGGGGACTACGTGGTGTGGGGCCGCGGCGTCGATCACTCGTGGTTCGCGGAGGAAGCGTCCGTGGTTCTGACGGTTCGCTGGCCCTCCGTCCCCGGTTACAAGGTGGTCGAAGAGGGCGAATCCGCGGCCGGCCACCGCCATTCGTCCGGGACCGGCACCGGCACCGGCACGAACCCCTCGTAGAGGACCGCCAACCAGTCTTGGCGAACGGCGACCGCACGGTGGCGCTTGAGGCGATCGATGCCGAGTACAGCCACGTGGCATTCCCGGCGGTCGGCTTGTCGGCCTTCGGCAGCCGACCGGCAAGGCGTCACGCTGAAGCCGAGCAGGTGTGCGTGGACCAGCCGACGTGGCGTCTTCCCGGCCCGCGCACCCGGGCTGCGGTCGGGCCGGCGTGTCGGCGCCGGCCCGACTGTGGGCAGCCCTGCGTGCGCACTCAGGTCAGGTCAGCTCAGCGCCAGCGTGCAGCACTTGACGCTGCCGCCTGCCTTGAGCAGCTCGCCCAGCGACACGCCGACGGGGCGGAAACCGCGCTCCTTCAGCTGCCCGATGAGACCGGTGGCGGCCTGCGGCAGCAGCACGTTGAGCCCGTCGCTGAAGGCGTTCAGCCCGAAGACCGCCGCGTCCTCGGACGAGGCGATGACGGCGTCGGGGAACAACTCCCGCAGCACGGAGCGGCTGCCCTCGGTGAACGCGGCCGGGTAGTACATGATCTCGTCCGGGGACAGGACCGCGAGCGCGGTGTCCAGGTGGTAGAAGTTGGGGTTGGTCAGCGTCAGGCTCGTGACGGGCAGGCCGAAGAACTCCTGCGCCTCGGCGTGGGAACGCGGGTCGGTGCGGAAGCCGGTGCCGGCCAGGATGCGGCGTCCCACGCGGAGGTAGTCGCCCTCGCCCTCGTTGATGTGCTCGGGCCAGAGCAGTTCGTCGAATCCATTGCGGGCGAACCACTCCAGGTAGGCCGGCCCCTCCGCGGTGCGCTCCCGGTGCCGGAAGCGAGCGCCGAGGACCTTGCCGTCGACCACCGTGGCCCCGTTGGCGGCGAACACCATGTCCGGGAGGCCGGGGACGGGTTCGATGACCTCCACGGTGTGTCCGAGGGACACATACAGCTCCCGGAGGTGCTCCCATTGCAGGAGGGCCGTCGCGGTGTCGGTGGGCTTCTCGGGGTTCATCCACGGGTTGATGCTGTAGGTGACGTCGAAGTACCGCGGGCGGCACATGAGCAGACGGTGTGCCACCGCCGTCCTGGGCGGGCGCTGGCCGCTTTCGTGGGTGGGGGTGCCGGTCGACGGCATGGGGCCTCCTTGTGTCTTCGTGGGAGAAGGGGTGCGCGCCGGACGCCGCGGGGTGTGCGGCGTCCGGCCGTCGGGTCTTGTTGCGGACCCTCGTCGGTGTGCCGGGCGGAGCGGCCCGGTCTCATGGTGCGGTCGTACGGCGACGGTGGCCGCGTCCGGTGACGACGGCGCGGGCACCGGGTGGAACGCGGGCGGGAGGGCCGGTCGCTCAGGGCAGGATCGGTGCGGGATCGGGGAGTGCGATCAGCTGGGGCACGCCGCGGCTCCAGGGGAAACCGTGGTGCAGTTGGAGTACGGCCGGCGCGCCGGGGTCGACGATGACGGCCACGGCGGCCAGCACGTCGGGGGCGGGCTCCAGTTCGAGGAACCGCCAGCGCGGGACGCCCTCCCGGTCGTCCTCGGGTGGCCGGAAGCCGAGAACGCCGTGGTCCTCGGCGAGTTCGAAGGCGAACGAGTCGAAGGGCAGCCCGAGGCCCAGACCGCGTGCCTTGGAGTAGGCCTCCTTGAGCGTCCACAGCCGCAGCACCCGGCGATCCTGCGGGCGCCCCTCGGGCGCCATCGCCACCCACCGCTGTTCCTGCGGAGCGAAGGTCTCCACGACGGTGTTCAGGCCGCGTTCCCCGCGGTCCAGGCGCTCGACGTCGACGCCGATCCGGTGCCGCCGCACCAGGCCGAGCAGGTTGTGCCCGTGGGTGTGCGAGAGGTTGAAGTCGAGCTTCCTGCCGCCCCGCAGCACTCCCTCGGGAGGCTTGCGGAAGAAGGGGCGGCCCCGGGGCGACCGCCAGATCACGGCCTCCGACTCCGGTACACCGGTCTCCAGTGCCAGTACCCGGCGCACCAGGACGTGGGCGATGACGTACTGGTGGCGGTCGCGCTCGAAGAGGAACCGCTCGGCCAGCTCGCGTTCGGGTGCGTCCAGCCAGGCGCCGGCCAGGATGTGGGCGAAGTCCGCGACGAGTTCCTCGTTCGTGCAGAACCACAGTTTGACCGCGGGCGGCCGGTCCGGCTCGCCGTGGGCGGCCGGGTGATCCCGGCGAAGGGCTGCGGGCATCATCAGGTGCACTCCCCCGTCGGGCCCGCCGGGCCGGAGGCGCGTTCCGGCGCATCGGTGAAGGGCTCGTCGTCAAGCCACAGCGGACGGCGCAGGAAGACCGAGGCGGGAAGTGGTACCACCATGGCGCCGGCGCCGCTCCGCCGTTCGATGGCGGCCCAGTCGATCGACACGCCGGACAGCCACAGGCCGGCGAGTTGGTCGAGGCGCCCGCCACGCCACAGCGCGCCGAGATACGCCTCGGTCTCCGGTGCCTCGGCGAGTCCGTGCGGATCACTCGGCCCCGACCGCAGATCGGCCTGCCGGAAACGGCGGTCGGGCACGGCGTGGGGGGCAGCGGCGAATGCGGTGAGGTCGCCGTGCAGCCCGGCGAGGTCGCTGACGGTGAGCGCGAGCCGGCAGGGAAGGGCCGCCCGTCCCGTGCGAAGGGTCCGGGCCAGTGCGTCGAGGCTCGGCGGAGCCGCGGCTGCGTCCTGCACCGTGCTCGTGCGCCGGGTCGGGGTGTTCCCGGTCTCGGTGCCGTCCGACGGTGTGTCGGAGGTGTCCGAGGTGGGCACGTCGGGCGGGTCGAGATCGCCGGCCTCGTGGAAGGCCGAGGTCGGGTGGTGCGGAGCGGTGTCACCGGTGGCGTTCTCGGCGGCGGCCGGGGCAAGCCACCGGGCGAGGCGGGCGGCCAGCGCGGTCAGGTGGTCCGGGGTGGGTGCCGAGAGCAGCACCAGTTCGGTGGGCACCCCGGACGGGGCGTCGACCGCGCGCGGGGCGATGTCCCGAACACCGTCCGGGGGCAGGTACTCCTCCAACTCGACTGTTTCGCAGCGGCCTTGACGTGCCGTGAGTTCGACGACGGCCGTTCGGGGCAGCGCCTGCC
Source organism: Streptomyces sp. NPDC048566 (assembly GCF_043199735.1). NCBI lineage: Bacteria > Bacillati > Actinomycetota > Actinomycetes > Kitasatosporales > Streptomycetaceae > Streptomyces > Streptomyces sp. NPDC048566. Next base: position 1,478 of record NZ_JBICWL010000031.1, on the reverse strand, counting down.
CGTGCGTGTCGCGCGGGCCGTTCCAGGGGACCGACACGCCGGGTGCGGTGGTGGGCGCGATGGTGCCGCTGCGCAGTTGGAGGACGGCTGCGGTCAGGGCGGCCATGCCGGTGGCCGCCCCGGCGTCTCCCACGCGGCGAGTCGTCGTCTCGTAGGTCTCCCGAAGCACCGGGGCGGTGGCCGGCACCTCGCCCGCGGCTGCGTCGTCCGCTTCGGGCACGGTTCCGGCCCCGGTCGCGGGGCGGGGTCCGGTGGGCGGGGGGCCTGTCGGATGCGCGCCGCGCGTCGCGTCCGGCGCGGGACCGGTGGAGCGCGCAGGCCGTCCGGAGCCGGTCCGCCGCAGAACGGCGTGCACCTGGTCGCCGTCGGCGAGAGCTGCGGCGAGTGGCTTGAGCACCACCGCGCCGATGCCCTCTCCCGCCCCTTCCCGGGCGCGCGAGGGATGCAGCAGCAGTTCGACGCCGCCGGCCACGGCCGCCGCGCACTCCCCGCGGCGCAGCGCGGCGACGGCGAGGTGGACGGCCGTGAGAGCGGAGGCGCCGCCGCTGTCCACCGCCTGGGCGGGACCGCTGAGACGCAGTCGCGCCGCCAGACCGGCCGCCAGGTCGCCGTGGCCGCTTGCCGGCATCCGCCGCAGCCCCCGCGCCCAGCCCTCGGCGGCCAGCAACGCGTAGTCGGCGGATTCGACGCCCACGAAGACCCCCACCGCGCGGGAGCGGCCGTCGGGCCCGGTCAGGGCGTCGAGCCGGGAACCGGTGCACCCGGCATCCTCCAGGGCCTCCCAGACGGTCTCCTGGAACAGCCTGGCCTGAGGATCCGTCAGAGCCGCCTCTGCGGGGTCCATTCCGAAGAAGTCCGCGTCGAACTCGGCGACGGCGGGCAGGAGATGACCGCGTCGGCCCGGCAACAGGACCGTCCCGCCCGGCCGGTCGACCGGGCCGGCCGACGAGGCGTCCCGGCCCTCCCGCACGGTGTGCCAGTAGGCGTTCAGGTCGGCCGCTCCCGGATAGCGCCCCGCGAGGCCCACCACGGCGTACCGGTCATGCATGGCGTCGGCGCCTTGGCCGACTCCGTCACCGGGCCCGGTGACCGGCCGCGGGTCATCGGTGGCGGTCGGCGTCGGCAGGGCCACGGCGGAAGGCCGAGGCTCCACGTGGCCGGGCGCGAGGCTCGTGCCGCCACCGGGAAACGTCCTTGTCGTCGGGGCAGGCACCGCCGACAGCGCCTGCCCCCACGCCACCTCCCCCGCCGCCTCGGCAGGCGCGGCGCCGGGTGAAGTGCTCTCCCCGGCGCCGACGGCCGGATGTCGGGCGCCCGTGAGAACGGCACCGGCAGGAACGGGCTGCCGGGCGCCGGGCAGCGGCCGAGAGGGGCTTCCCCCGACGGGCGGGCCGGCGGACATCAGGGCGGTGAGCATCCGGACGGCCTCTCCCCGCTCCAGACGGCCCGCCTTGAAGCGGGTGAGGACTTCGCGTTCG
>NZ_JBICWL010000030.1:0-75014 GCF_043199735.1 Streptomyces sp. NPDC048566 | reverse complement strand
AACGGCATTGTCATCCGTTCGACAGGGGGCAACAGTCATGCCGGGCCCGGAGGCCAGCGGCCCTCTTGCAGGACCGCGAAGAAGATAACGGGGCATGTCAGTGGAGGGGTCTACTCTCCCGCGCCATGACCACTCGCCTGCACACCACCCGTTCCTCCTACGACACCGTCGCCGGCGACTACGCCGCGCTGTTCTCGGGCGAGCTCGCCCGGCCGCTGGAGATGGCGGTGCTCGCCGAGTTCGCCCGGCGGGTGCGGGCGGGCGGGGGCGGGCCGGTCGGCGACCTCGGCTGCGGTCCGGGCCGGATGACCGTTCATCTGGAGGCGCTCGGGCTGGACGTGTTCGGGATCGACCTCTCGCCCGGGATGATCGAGGTGGCCCGCGCCACCCACCCGCACCTGAGCTTCTCGGTGGGCACGATGGCGGGGCTCGACCTCGCCGACGGCTCGCTCGCCGGAGCGCTCGTCTGGTACTCCACCGTGCACACCCCGATCGAGGAACTGCCGCCGCTGTTCGCCGAGTTCCGCCGCGTGCTGGCGCCCGGGGGGCACCTGCTGATCGGCTTCAAGGCGGGCGCGGAGCCGGTGCGCCGACTGGAGCACGCCTACGGTCACGCCGTGGACATGGACGTGTACAGCGTGCCGCCCGAGCACGTCGCGGAACGCGTCGCGGAGGCCGGACTGGTGGAGGTGGCCCGGCTGGTCCGCGAGGCGGAGATGACCGAGTACGGCCTGGAGCGGACCGCGCAGGGCTTCGTCCTGGCGCGCAAGCCCGCGGCACCCTGACCGGAGTCCGGGACGGTCTCCGGCGACCGCCCCGGACACGGGGAGGGCGTGCCCCGGCGACGGGACGCAGCGGTCCGGGCGCCACCGGCGCTCCCGGACCGCGCCCGGCGATCGCGGGGCAGGCCCGGAAGGTCCTCGGCGCTCCCGAGCCGTGCCCGGCGGTCGCGGGGTAGCCCGGGCGGGCGCGGGTGGTCCTCGCCGGGCGGCGGGTCCCGGCCGCGCCGGCGGTGTCGTGCGTTGCCCCCGGGGTGCGCCCGCCCCACAGTGGACCCATGGAGCGCATCGATCAGGCACAGGCCCGGCAATGGCTCGCGACCGCCGAGGCGGAGGCCCGGGCCGGGCTCGCCGAGGGCGGCATCCCCATCGGCGCGGCGCTGTACGGCGCGGACGGAACCCTCCTCGGCCGCGGCCACAACCGCCGTGTCCAGGACGGCGATCCCTCGGCGCACGCCGAGACGGCCGCCTTCCGCGCCGCCGGACGGCAGCGGACCTACCGGGGCACGACCATGGTGACGACGCTCTCGCCGTGCTGGTACTGCAGCGGCCTGGTCCGGCAGTTCGGCATCTCCCGGGTCGTCGTCGGCGAGTCCGCCACCTTCCACGGCGGCCACGACTGGCTCGCCGCGCACGGCGTGCAGATCGTGCTGCTCGACGACCCCGCGTGCACACGCCTGATGCGCGACTTCGTCGAGCGCGAACCCGACCTGTGGAACGAGGACATCGGTGAGTGATCCCGCGGCCCCGCCGGCCCCCCGCATCCCGACCGTCGACCTGCGCCCCTGGCTCACCGGCGGCCCGGACGTCCGCGCCGCGACCGCGCGCACCGTCGACGAGGCGCTGCGCACCGCGGGGTTCCTGCTCGTCACCGGGCACGGCGTGGACCCCGCCCTGCCCGCCCGGATCAGGCGGGCGGCACGCGCCTTCTTCACCCTGCCCGCCGCCGCGAAGAGGCCCTACGCCACCACGGTCGGCGGGCGCGGCTGGCTCGGTCGGGGGGCCGAGGCCAACGGTCTCGCCGAGGGCACCGCGACGCTGCCCGACCTCAAGGAGTCGCTGACCTTCGCGACGCACGAGCCGTTCGCGGACCCCGCGACGAACGCGGAGTGGTACGCGCCCAACGTCTGGCCCGCCGAGGTTCCCGGGCTGCGGGCGCTGTGCGAGGAGTACCTCGCGCGGATGGGCGAGCTGGAGATCCGGTTGCTGACGCTGCTCGGCGAGGCACTGGGCGTGCGGCGGGACTTCTTCACCCGGCACATGGACCATCCGACGTACGGCTTCAACATCAACTGGTATCCGGGCACGGACGTGGTCGGCGCCGCCGAGCCGGGCCGGTTCCGGATCGGCCCGCACACCGACTTCGGTACGCTCACCCTCCTCGACCGGCAGGCCGGCAGGGGCGGTCTCCAGGTGTTCACGGACGAGCACGGCTGGGAGGACGCCCCGTTCGACCCGGCGGCCCTCACCGTCAACATCGGCGACCTGATGGCCCGGTGGACCGGTGACCGGTGGCGTTCGGGACGGCACCGGGTGCTGCCGCCGCCCGCCGACGCCCCCGCCGAGGAGCTGATCTCGCTCGTCTACTTCGGCGAATGCACGCCGGGCACGCTGGTCGAGTCGGTTCCCGCCCCGGTGGGCCGGATCGCGTACGCCCCCGTCGACTCGCACGTCTACCTGCGGGAGAAGCTCGATTCGATCACCGTCCGTTGACGCGCCGGTCGTTTTCGTAACCGAACAGTCACCAAGCGCCCTATCCCGAACCAACTCCCCCTTTTTACACTGGTGTTGATACACCTCACAGCAGCACATCGGACCGGACCGCGGACCAGGGGGAGATGCGGTGCACACAGGGCTGCACGGCAGAGGGGCGCTGTTCGACACCGATCCGCCCGGACTCGCGTCCCGGCTGGTCGGGCTGCGTCCGTACCAATTGCGCGCCACACCCTACGAGCACGCCGGCGGACCCCCCTTCGTGGTCCTCACCGGCGGCCGCGGCATCGGCCGGACCGCCGTGCTCCACGCGCTGCGCGACGCCTACCGGTGGCACACCCCGGTCGCCCTCGTGGACGGGGAGGACGAGCAGTTCGCCGCCCCGCCCGCGGAGCGGCCCGCCGCGTCCTGGTCACCGGTCTCCCAGGCGCTCACCACGGCCGCGGAGCAACTCGCCGAACCGGTCAAGGGAGCGGGGCGGATCGCCTTCCCCCGGCTCTCCTCGGGGCTCCTGGCGGTGGCGGCGGGCGGCTGGAGCGACCGGGACGTGCCGCGCATCCGGCACGAGGCCGAACGCATCCTGCTGCTGAACGAGACCGACTCCTGGCTCTCCGGGTTCGCGGGGCGCTGGGTGAGCAAGGTGGTCTCCAAACTCGTCGCCTCGATGAGCGGCACCGGCCCCGTGGTGGAACCCATCATCGAGGCCACCCTGGAAGCCTTCGCGGAGGGGGTCGCACCGGCCCACCGCCGGCTGCGCAAGGCCGCCACCTGGTACCGCGACTACCCGAACGCGGGCGGCAGCCCCAAGCTCGCGCTGATCCTGCTGTCCCGGCACTTCCGGGCCGGCGGCGACTCCCGCCGGCACGCCGAACGCCACCTCGTCCGGGCGCTGCTCGCCGACCTCGACGACGCGTACGCGGGCGTCGTGCAGCGCTCGCACCGGCGGGGCCGCCCGGTGCTGCTCGTCGACAACGTCCAGGAACCGGCCGGGCTGGGGCTCCTCGAACCCGTGCTGCGCGACCGTGCCGACGGCATCGCGGACCAGGCCGTGTTCTTCGCGGCGCTGCGCGGCCACGCGCACCCCGCGCTGCGCAACGCGGGCCGGCTCACCCTGCCCGACACGGCACGCGAGACCGACTGGCGGCCCGGCACCTCGCCGTCCTCCCGCGCCCTGCTCGTGGCGCTGCCGCCGCTGACCCCCGACGACACCCTGCACATCATGGACACCGCGACCCGTGGCGCGGCGACCCCCGGCGGACCGGACGGCCTGCCGTCCCAACTCCCGCACGCCGCCCACCGGCTGACCGGCGGCAACCCGCTGGGGATCACCCTGCTCGCCGCCTCGGCCCGGCAGAACCTGCCCGCCGGCGCCGACTCGCTCGGCGCGCTGCTCACCGCCGACGTCGCCCCGCACGAGGACCACGCCGGCCGACCCGCCCACCAGGAACTGCTGGCCCGCCTGGTGCCGGGAGGCCGCCTCGACGAACTGACCCTGCTCGCCGCCGCCCACGACCGCGCCTCGGCCTGCTCGCTCGCCCAGGCCCGGCTCCCCGAGGACTTCGGCGCCTCCGGCGTCCTGGCCCTGGAGGAGCGGCTGGCGGCGGAGGGATGGCCCACGGCTCGCGGGCAGTTCGTCGGCGATCCGTTCCTGCGCACCCTGCTCCTGCTGCGCCTGCACCACACGGACCCCGACCACGCCCGGTGGCGGGCGGCCCACCACACCCTGGTCGACCACTACGCCGGCACCGCGGCACCGCCGGGCGACGCCCGGTACCGGCTGCACCACGAACTCGCCCTCGGCCGGACCGATCCGGCGGTGGACCTGCTGCGCGACACGTTCGCGCACACCGACACCGGCGACTGGCTCGCCTCGCTTCTCTTCATCGCCTCCGCGCCCTACCACCACGCCCACGACCCGGACGGCCGGGACGCGGGCGGCCACGACCACCGGGGCGACGTCGCCCTCGGCCGCAGCGACGCGGCCCAGCGCCCGCCGGCGGGCGCCGACGCCGTCCTGCACCTGCGGGTACGGCGCCTGCTGCACGCCGTGTGGCAGCTGACCGACCCGCTGGTGCTGCCGGACCCGCGGGTCGCCGAACGCCTGCGATTCGAACTGGAGCAGCTGTCCAACCTGCGGCCGGCGGGCAACGCCCTGCTGTGGCGCGCGTCGCGGGACTGGCCCGCCGACGCCCTCGCCGGCCGCCCCCTGCGCATCCCGGACGACGAGGACGGAGGCCGCTGATGGCCCGCTGGTGGGTGTGGCTGCGCGAGGACGTCTGGGAGATCCGCTTCCGGCGCTACATCGCGCTGGTGCTGGCCGCCGCCCTGGTGGGCCTGGGCGTCTGGGGCGGTCTGCACGCCGCCAAGGAGAATCGGTCCTGCGCGCCGGGGGTGGTCCGGCCGCCGGACCGGGACGAGTGCGTGGGCGTCTCCTCCACGACCTACGCCTTCGGGCGCGCGGTCTTCGCCGACACGGTGCGCGCCATCAGCCGGGAGAACCACCGCCTGGCGCCCGGCAGTTACGTCACCGTCGCACTGCTCGAACCCTTCACCGCCACCGACGCGGACAACCTGGGCGACGTCCTGCACGAACTCCAGGGCGCCTACCTCGCGCAGTACCAGGCCAACCACGACACGACCGGCCTGAAGCCGAAGATACGGCTCGTCCTCGCCAACCCCGGTGCCGGCGGCGCCTCCTGGCGGTACACCGTGGACCGGCTCGACCGCATGGCGCGGGGCGCCGACCGGCTCCGGGCGGTCACCGGGGTCAGCCTGAGCACCGAGAACAACCGGCGCGCGGTCGCCGAGCTGACCCGGCGCGGCATTCCGGTGATAGGGAGTTCGATCACCGCCGACGACCTCGCCAACGGCCAGGGCGGCAAGGACCCCTTCCCCGGCCTGGCCCGGGTGTCCCCGACCAACACCGACGAGGCCCGCGCCCTCGCCTCGTTCGCCAAGGTCTCCGCCGCCAACGCCTTCCTCGTCTACGACCGCACGGGCGACCCCTACACCCGCACGCTCCAGGGCTCCTTCGAGAAGATGCTCCGGGGCGCGCGCTACGAGGCACAGCCCTTCACCCCGCCCGCCGACCGCAGCAAGGAGGGCAGCACCGCCAACGTCTTCGCCCAGATCGCCACCATCCTGTGCAACACCCCGAAGGCCACGGACACCGTGCTGTTCGCGGGCCGCCACACCCAGCTGCGCCAGTTCATCAACGCGCTGGGCGGCCGGGGCTGCTCCGACCGCCGGTTCACCGTCCTCACCGGCGACGAGGGCTCGTACCTCGCGGGCGACAAGCACCTCGACCCGGCCGCCCTGAAGGACCCGCTGCTGTCCGTGCGCTACACCGCGCTCGCCCATCCGGACGCCTGGCTGGAGGGGGCCGCGCGGACCGGCGGCAGCAAGGCCGACGCGGAGGTCCTCGGGCGGCTGCTGGCCGAGGCGGGCCGGGGACCGGTCGGTCCGCTCGGCGAGGTCGCCCTCGACGACGGCCAGCTGATCATCGCCTACGACGCCATGCGGCTCGCGGTGCGCGGCATCCGCGGCGCCTCCCCCACCGGGCGGATTCCGGCGCTCGCCGACGTCGGTCTCCAGTGGCCGCAGGTCAAGGGCAGACAGCTCCGGGTGAACGGGGCGAGCGGCTGGATCTGCCTGGACGCTCACGGCAACCCCTGGGACAAGGCGGTCCCGGTCGTCGAACTGACCCCCGCCGGCCGCGCCCGCTTCGTCCGGCTCGCCTGGCCGGAGGGCAAGCCCCCGGCGGCGGAGTGCCTTCCGCCGTCGTAGACCGAGCCCGCACGGCGGGCCCGGCGCCGCCGTGCGGCGTGGGAGGTTGTCCGCGGCGGCACGCCTCGACATGATCGTTCCCGGTCGGGGGCGCGGACGGCCGGGCGGATGCCGGCGCACCGCCGCGCCCGGGTGACGAGGCGCCGCGGCCGCGCCGGAGGGACACGCGATGCACGACGTGCGCAGGGGCAGCGTCACGACGAACGACGGGGTACGGCTGCACTACCTGGAGGCGGGCAGCGGTCCCGACCTGCTGCTCGTCCCCGGCTGGTCCCAGACCGCGGCCCAATGGCGCCATCAGATCGAGGAGTTCGCCCGCACCCACCACGTGGTCGCGGTGGACCACCGCGGCCACGGCGACTCGGACAGGCCGGACCACGGCTACCGCGTCGCCCGGCTGGCACGGGACCTCCACCAGGTCATCCACCGCCTGGACCTCACCGACGTCGTCTGGGTGGCGCACTCCATGGGCTGCGCGCTGGCGTGGTCCTACTGGGACCTGTTCGCGGGGGAGCGGCTGGCGCGGCTGGTGCTGTTCGACGAACCCGCCGTGCTGATCCGGCAGCCCTACTGGCCGGACGGCCTGGCCGAACGGCTCGGCGCCCTGTACGGCCTCGGCCAGATCGCCGACGTCGTCGCGGGCCTGCGCGATCCGGGTGCGGACGCGGAGGCCCTGACCGCCGGGTTCCTGGACGCCATGTGGACCCCGGCCGCCGACGACGGCGACCGCCGCTGGGTACTCGCCCGGAACCTGCTGCTGCCCCGGGAGTACGCGGGCCGGCTGCTGCTGGACAACGTCATGCAGGACTGGCGCGACGTCCTGCCCGCGATCACCGTGCCGACGCTGGTCATGGGCGGGCGGGACAGCGTGATCCCGACGGCCGCCGCCCGGTCGGTGGCCGCGGCCATCCCCGGGGCCACCCTGCGGATTCTGTCCGAGCGCGGCAGCCACTTCGCGTTCTGGGAGAACCCCGCGGCCTTCAACCGGGAGGTGCGGGCGTTCCTCGACACGCCCGCGAGCGGCCGGGCCGGGGCCCCGGGCTCCGGCCCGGCCGGGTGACCGGGGCCACCGGGGTCCGCCCCCGTCCGGTCGGGCGGGTCAGATGCCCGCGTAGGAGTGCTTGCCGCTGACGAAGATGTTGACGCCGTAGTAGTTGAACAGCCAGCAGCCGAAGGCGATCAGGGCGATGTAGGCGGCCTTGCGGCCCTTCCAGCCGGCCGTCGCGCGGGCGTGCAGGTAGCAGGCGTACGCGACCCAGGTGATGAACGCCCAGGTCTCCTTCGGGTCCCAGCCCCAGTAGCGGCCCCAGGCGTCGCCCGCCCAGATCGCGCCCGCGATGATCGTGAACGTCCACAGCGGGAAGACCGCGGCGTTCACCCGGTAGGAGAACTTGTCGAGCGAGGACGAGGCGGGCAGCCGCTCCATCACCGAGGTGGCGAACCGGCCGGGCTTCCCGCCGCTCGCGAGCTTGCTCTCATAGCTGTCCTTGAACAGGTAGAGCAGCGTGCCGACGGCGCCCACGTAGAAGACGGCACCGCACAGGATGGCGGTCGAGACGTGGATGTACAGCCAGTACGAGTGCAGCGCGGGGACCAGCTGGTCGCTCGCGGTGTACAGGACGGTGACGGCGAGGCCGAGGTCCAGCAGCACGGTGGTGACCAGGGGCAGGCCGAGCCAGCGCACGTTCTTGCGCAGCGTGAGCAGCAGCAGGAAGACGCCGACGGCCACGGTGGAGAAGGTGATGTTGAACTCGTACATGTTGCCCCACGGCGCGCGCCGCACCGACAGGGCGCGGGCGAGCACGCCGGCCGCCTCGACGGCCCACGCGAGGACGGTGAGGGACACCGCGATCCGGCCGTACAGGTCGCCCTGCTCGTCCCCGCCGTGCGCGCCGGGCCCGTCGGGCACGTCCCGCGCGCCGGCCGCGGACCGGGTGACGACCTTGGGCCGCTCCAGGACGGCGGTGCCGCCGGCCGACTGCACGGTGACCGCGGCGGCCGTCGCCTTGCCGCTCGCGGTGAGCGCGTTGGCGGTGCGCGCCACCTTGCTGCGGCTGCCGAACAGCCACTCGGCGATGTACGCGAAGAACGCCAGGGTGTAGACGGCCATCGCGGAGTAGATCAGCGTGTTGCTGATGTTGGCGAGGTGTTCGTTGGTCGCGGTGGCCAGGTCGGTCACGGCGCCAAGATCGTGTACGGCGGCGAGCGTCACTGCTTCTCAGACCCTTCAGCGGCGGGTACGGGGGGTTCGGCGTCGGCGTCGGACGAGGTGGGCGCCTGCGCGTGGACGAGCGCGGCCAGGTCGCCGAGCTCCTCGGGAAGTCTCGCGGACTCGCTGCGGCCGAGCCCGGCCATCTCGACGACGGTGACCCCGTCGTCGCCGGTGACGGCCCGGACCCAGACGCGGCGGCGCTGGATGAACAGCGAGCCGGCGAGCCCGAGGATCGCGGCGAACGCCCCGGCCAGCGCCCAGTCACTGCCGGGCTGCTGGGTGACCTGGAAGTTCGCCCACTCCTTGATGTCCTTGTCGAAGGTGATGGAGCCGGCGCCGTTCGGCAGCGTCATCGTCTCGCCCGGCCGCAGCCGCTTCTTGACGATGTCGCCCTTGGCGTCCTTGAACTGCTTCATGGCGGACGTGTCGAGCTGGTACACGTTCTGCGGCAGGCCCGCGTCGACGCCGAGGCTGCCGTGGAATCCGCTCACCGCGAGCACCGGGTAGTCGAGCGCCGGGAACTGGGAGAACATGTCGCCCTTGCCCGCGCCCGCGAAGGTCGGCACGAAGAAGGCGGAGAAGCCGAGCTGCTCGCTCGTGCCCCGCGCGTTCTTGTAGCCGTCCATGACCTTGACGGCGCCCTGCGAGGTGACGTTCGAGTCCAGCGGCAGCAGGGGCACGGCGTCGTGGAAGACGACCTTGCCCCTGCCGTCCCGGACGGTCACGGTGGGCGCGTAGCCGTGCGCGGTGAGGTAGACCTTCGAGTCGCCGATCACGAGCGGCTCGTTGACCTTGACGAGGGTCTGGTGCTCCTTGCCGTAGGCGCCGACGCTGTAGCCGATCGCCGCCTGGTAGGTGCGGGGGGTGCCCTTGTTGGGGCCGGTCCGCTCGTAGGTGCCGGTGAACTTCTTCAGGTCGAAGCTGAACGGGGTCAGGTCGTCGGTGCTGAAGAGGTTGCCGGACTTGAAGTCGTCGTAGGACACGAGCGTGTTGGAGAAGCCGTCGCCCTCGACGATCAGCTTGTTGCCCTCGGACTTGAACAGCTGGCCCCAGGCGAAGGCGACGAGCATCACGATCAGCGCGATGTGGAAGAGCAGGTTGCCGGTCTCCCGCAGGTAGCCCTTCTCCGCGGCGACGGCGTCCTTCTCGACGTGCGCGCGGAACCGCTTGCGCTTGAGCACCTCCAGGGCGGCCTCGCGGACCCGCTCGGGCTCGGCGTCGGTGCGCCAGGTCGCGTAGGCGGGCAGCCGGTCCAGCCGCCGGGGGGCGCCCGGCGGGCGTCCGCGCAGCTGGCCGACGAACTGCCAGGTGCGGGGCACGATGCAGCCGATGAGCGAGACGAACAGCAGGATGTAGATCGCGGAGAACCACACCGAGCTGTACACGTGGAACAGGCCGAGCCGCTCGTAGACCGGACCGAGCAGGCTGTGCGCGTCCTTGAACTCCTGGACCTTCGCCGCGTCGGTGCCGGACTGCGGGATCAGCGAGCCGGGGATGGCGCCGAGGGACAGCAGGAAGAGCAGGATCAGCGCGACCCGCATCGAGGTGAGCTGCCGCCAGAACCAGCGGACCCAGCCGGTCGCCTCGCGACCGGTCCAGGTGATCCAGCCCAGGGCGCCGGGCCCGCGGACACCGCCGAAGGAGCCGGGCACCGCCGTCTCGACGGGCGCGGTGGAGAGCTGGGAGCCCGCCGCGCCGAGTTCGCCGTCGGCGCTCGCCCCGATGTGCCGCTTGGGGCTCACCGGGTCGGGCGCGCGGCCGTCCCGCGGTGCGGCGGCGGACTCGGGCGTGTTGCCGGTGTCGGTCGTGCTCATCGATTCAGATCCCTACCGTGAAGCCGCCGGACCACGTCTGCATCTGCTGCACCAGGCTGTCCCAGGCCCCGGTGAGCAGGAGCACGCCGGTGACGATCATCATCGTGCCGCCGATCCGCATGACCCAGACGTAGTGGCGCTTGACCCAGCCGAACGCGCCGAGCGCCTTGCGGAAGGCGACGGCGGCGAGCACGAAGGGCACGCCGAGACCGACGCAGTACGCGACGGTCAGTATGGCCCCCCGGCCGGCGCTCGCCTGGTCCATGGAGAGCAGGTTCACGGACGTGAGGGTCGGTCCCAGGCACGGCGTCCAGCCGATGCCGAACAGCGCGCCCAGGAGCGGAGCGCCGGCGAGGCCGGTCACCGGACGCCGGTGGAAGCGGAACTCGCGCTGCGTGAGCCAGGGCATCAGCCCCATGAAGAACACGCCCATCGCGATCATCAGCACGCCGAGGATCTTGCTCAGCGCACCCTGGTACTCCTGGAGCGTCGACCCGAAGTAGCCGAACAGCGCCCCGCCGGAGACGAACACGACGGTGAAGCCGAGCACGAAGAGACTGGCGCCCCCGACCATCCGTCCCCGCCGCGCGTCCGCCAGGTCGGTGCCGCTGACCCCGGTGACGTAGGAGAGGTAGCCGGGGACGAGCGGCAGGACGCAGGGCGAGAAGAAGGAGACGAGTCCGCCGAGGACCGCGAGCGGCAGGGCGAGCAGCAGCGCGCCGCTGTAGACCGTGGTGTTCATGTCGGTCGACGCGGCGAGTGTCGTGGACGCGTGGAGAAGGGTCACGCCGGTCACTTCTCCGCGAGCACGGGGTCGAGCATCTCGCGCAGCTTTTCCTCGCTGAGCGCCTGGAGCGTGCGGGCCGCGATCTTCCCGTCCCGGTCGATGACGAGGGTCGAGGGGATCGTCTGCGGGTTGAGCGTGCCCTTGTCGAAGCGGAGCATCAGCTTGCCCGTCGGGTCGTACAGGCTCGGGTAGGTGACGCCCTTCTCCTTCTCGAACGCCTTCGCCGGAGCGGTGCTGGTGTCCCGGGTGTTGATGCCGACGAACTGCACGCCCTGCCCCGCGGTCTCCTTGGCGACCTTCACGAAGTTCGGCGCCTCGGCACGGCACGGCGGGCACCACGAGCCCCACACGTTGAGGACGACGACCTTGCCCTTGTAGTCGGCGACGTCGAGCTGCTTGCCGTCGACGGTCGGGCCGGAGAGGTCGGGGACGGCCACCCGGTCGCCCTTGGCGACCGTGGAGATGCCGTCCTTGCCGGCCACGAAGCCGCTGCCGCCCGATCCGCCCTTGGTGCCCCCCGAACCGCAGGCGGTCAGGGCGAGCGCGGCGACGGCGGCCCCGGCGGTCAGCAGGGCGGCGCGGCCACGGGAGCGGATCGGGCGCTGGTCAGCGCGGCAGGCGGCACTCATGTGAAAAGTTTCGCATGCCCGTTTCGGGGATCTTCCGCACCCCCCTTGCGGGTGGAAACCCGCATATCAGGCGGCCTGCCCCCGCAGGTACGCGTTCCAGCCACCGGCCGGCTGCTCGGCCACGTCCATCGACTGGAGCCGCGCCAGCACCTCCGGCCGCTGCACGTCGAGCCAGTCCACGAACTGCCGGAAGGAGACGATCCGCACGTCCGCTCCCTTGCTCTTCTCGTGGGCGATGTGCTCGAAGGCCTTCTCGACGGCGTCCATGTAGATGCCGCCGTTCCAGTCCTCGAAGTGGTTGCCGACGAAGAAGGGCGCCCTGTTCGTCTCGTATGCCCGCTTGAATCCCGCGATGTACGAGTTCGCCGCCTGGGTGCGCCAGCCCGGGTAGTTGTAGGAGGGCGCCCGGGTGGTGGCGATCGACTGGTTGGCGAGGATGTTGTAGTCCATGGACAGCACCTCGAAGCGGTGCCCGGGGAACGGGATGGCCTGGAGGGGCAGGTCCCACACCCCCTGCTTCTTGCGCGGCCAGCGCTGGACGCCGCCGGGCGAGGAGGCGTCGTAGCGCCAGCCGAGCTCGCGGGCGGTGGGCAGCAGGTTGTCCTGGCCGAGCAGGCACGGGGTCCGGGAGCCGATCAGTTCCTTGTCGTAGTCGAAGGGCAGCGCGGGCAGGTCGGTCCAGCCCGTGTTGGTGCGCCACTCGGTGACGAAGGACTTGGCCTGCTCGATCTCGCTGCGCCACTGCCGGGGCGTCCAGTTGGCGACCGATCCGGAACCGGCGCAGAAGTGGCCGTTGAAGTGGGTGCCGATCTCGTGCCCTTCGAGCCAGGCCCGGCGCACCAGCTTCAGGGTGGCCCGCACGTGGTCGTCGTTGAGGTAGCCGATGTCCGAGGCGCCGCGCGGGTTGTTGGGCGGGTCGTAGAGCCGCTTCTTCGACTCGGGCAGCAGGTAGAGCCCGGAGAGGAAGAACGTCATGTGCGCGTCGTTCTCCTGGGCGAGCCGCAGGAAGCGGTCGAACAGACCGGTGCCGACCTCGCCGGCGCCGTCCCAGGAGAAGACCACGAACTGCGGCGGGGTCTGGCCGGGCTCCAGCGGTTCGGGCTGCGCGGGCTGGTGCGGCTGAGCGCCGGTGTAGGCAGTGGAGCCGTCACCGATGGGGCGCGCGGTCCGCTTCGGCGCGCCGGGTGACGGGCTGCCCGCGGTGGGGGAACCACCGGGATGTCCCACGGGGTCCTTCCGGGCGCTGGTGCCGCACGCCGCGAGTCCGAGCCCGGCCGCCGCACCTGCCCCGAGACCGATCATTCCCCTCCGGCTGACGTCCCGCATACCGTCCTCGTTTCATCGCACTCTCTCAGCTGGCTCTCAGCTGGCACCCCATGAGAGGGCACGATGACGCCGCGGGTTCCGCTTAACGCGCTCAGATTTATATGATTTTACGAAGATGCGCTCTTTTGGCCGGACTGGGGAGGTCTGCCGCCTTTGGCGGCTCCGCCGACCCGGCGGGTTCCGCGGCCGGACCGCCGGGTCGTGCGGCCGGACCGCCCCGGCGGTCCGGCCGCTCAGGCCCTCAGGCCCCGAACGCCTTGCCCTGGCCCTTCACCGGCTTGGCACCCGCCAGGAGGTGAGCCGGAACCAGATCGCGCGCGGGCTCGCTGTAGCCCACGGAGACGATCCTGTCGCCGCGGTAGGTGAAGGTCGTCAGGGACGCCAGCGTGCACTGCCGCTTGCGCGGGTCGTGCCACAGCCGCCGCTTCTCCGCGTAACTGCGCACGATCCAGATCGGCAGCTGGTGACTCACCAGCACCGCCTCGTGGCCGCGCGCCGCGTCCTTGGCGGCGTCCAGCGCGCCCATCATCCGCACGACCTGGTCGACATAGGGCTCCCCCCACGACGGCTTGAACGGGTTGACGAGGTGCTTCCAGTTCTCCGGCCGCCGCAGCGCGCCGTCGCCGACGCCGAAGGTCTTGCCCTGGAAGACGTTGTCCGCCTCGATGAGCCGCCCGTCGGTCGCCAGGTCGAGACCGTGCGCCTTGGCGATCGGCGTCGCCGTCTCCTGCGCCCGCTCCAGCGGCGAGGCCACGACGTGCGTGACGTCGCGCGGCGCGAGGTGCTCGGCCACCCGGTCGGCCATCCGCCGGCCCAGCTCGGACAGGTGGTAGCCGGGCAGCCGCCCGTAGAGCACCCCGTCCGGGTTGGCGACCTCGCCGTGCCGCATCAGGTGGACGACGGTGATGTCGTCAGCGCCGCCGTGGGTACCGATGGACTCGCTCATGCCGTGGCCTCCGCCGCTGCCCGCGCCGCCGCCGGAAGGGCGTCGGCGATCCGCTGTACCGCCTGGTCGTCGTGGGCCGTCGACACGAACCACGACTCGAACGAGGACGGCGGCAGGTACACGCCCTGCGCCAGCATCGCGTGGAAGAACGCGGTGTAGCGGAACGACTCCTGCGCCCGCGCCCCCTCGTAGTCGCGCACCTCGCGCCCGGTGAAGAACACCGAGAACATGTTGGAGGCGCTCTGCAGGCGGTGGGTCACGCCCTCCTTGGCCAGCGCCTCCGTCACCAGCCCCCGGATGCGCTCCGAGACCGCGTCGACCTTCGCGTACGCGGCGTCGTCGAGCAGCCGCAGCTGGGCGAGGCCGGCGGCGGTGGCGACGGGGTTCCCCGACAGCGTGCCCGCCTGGTACACCGGCCCGGCCGGCGCGAGGTGCGCCATGACGTCCGCGCGACCGCCGAACGCGGCGGCCGGGAACCCGCCGCCCATCACCTTGCCGAAGGTCATCAGGTCGGGGCGCACCCCGTCGATCCCGTACCAGCCCGCCCTGCTGGTGCGGAAGCCGGTCATCACCTCGTCGGAGATGTACAGGGCGCCGTTCTTCGCGCAGGCGTCCTTCAGCCCCTGGTTGAAGCCGGGGGCCGGCGGCACCACGCCCATGTTGCCGGGCGACGCCTCGGTGATCACGCAGGCGATCTCGCCGGGGTGCGCGTGGAAGGCGGCCTGCACGGCCTCCAGGTCGTTGTACGGCAGCACGATGGTGTCGCCGGCCTGGGCGCCGGTGACCCCGGGGGTGTCCGGCAGCGCGAACGTGGCGACACCGCTGCCCGCCGCCGCGAGCAGCGAGTCGACGTGGCCGTGGTAGCAGCCCGCGAACTTGATCACCTTGGCCCGCCGGGTGAACCCGCGGGCCAGCCGGATGGCCGACATGGTGGCCTCGGTGCCGCTGGAGACGAGCCGGACCTGCTCCACGGGCTCGATCCGGGCGACGATCTCCTCCGCGAGGGCGACCTCGCCCTCGCCGGGCGTACCGAAGGACGTGCCGCGCGAGACGGCCTGCTGGACGGCGGCGACGACCTCGGGGTGGGAGTGCCCGAGGATCATCGGCCCCCAGGAGCAGACGAGGTCGACGTACTCGCGGCCGTCCGCGTCGGTGAGGTACGGACCGGTTCCGGACACCATGAACCGGGGCGTACCGCCCACGGCCCGGAAGGCTCGCACCGGCGAGTTCACGCCACCTGGCGTGACGGCGCCCGCACGGTCGAACAGCGACTGCGAGGCTGGGGCTTCGTAGGGATAAGGCAGTTCGGTCATGACCTGCGACGTCTCCGACTCCGGGGGGCTAGTGACCACCTCAGGGTAGGCCAGCCCTCCCCGGTGCCCGGGAGGGGAAGAACGGGGAACCGTGAACGGACGGGCGCGGCCCTCCGTACGGCTCCAGAGAGGAATGATCCCGGCCATCGCGGAGGGGCGGCGAGGAGCCCGGCACCACAACCGGCCTCCTCCGCCCGGCCATCTGCGAAACTGGGAGCACGGACGGACAGCTCACATGAACCATGGTGTTCAGGGGCCGGAAGATCCCGCGGACAGGTGTTTCGCCGTACGTTTCGGCGTGCGGCCGTGGGGGAGGTCACTGTCACGATGATCGGGTTGCGTGGCGGGGGTCGCGCGCCTTAGAAAAGCAGTCGGGTGGAGATATGCATCGCGGTGGCGGACTGGGCGAGGGGACCGACGACCTCGGTCCTCGGCGTGCCCGGCGGGGAAGGCACCGACGCGAGGCGGAGGAAGCCGCGGGCAGACGGGCAGGACAGGCACAGGGACCGCAGGACGACGCCGAACCGGGCGACGGCACGGTGAAGCGGCTGAGGGCGGGAAGCGGGAATGGTGGCCGGGTGGGGGTGACGTACAAATACTTCGGCGCACCGGACGGCGCGACGGCGGCCCGGGTCCCCATCTCCATGCGCCCCGAGGAACTCGGCGGCGACGAACTCGGCATGAACGGCATGTTCACCAAGATCAAGCCGGAGACGATGGCCGCGATGGTCCTCACCGGCATAGAGGGCGTCCCCCTGCACAAGGTCCCGCCGCTCGAACTGGTCGTCCTCCATCCCGACTACGCCGTGGTCAAGCTCCCCATGACGGTCGTCGACCCGCTGCGCGGCATCGGCGAGGAGGCGGTGGGCGCGGCGGCCTTCATCTGGTCCACGGTCCCCGACCGCGGCGGACCGCGCGACGCGTTCAACGTGTACCAGCTGCTGCACGAGTGGCAGGACTTCTCGCACCGCCTCCACGAGGCGGGGCACCAGCCGTACTGCCTGGTGTGGCCCTGAGCTGGGGTTTCGTGAGGGTCGGGCGGGGTCTTCGGGCCTCGCCCTTTTGCGTGCCGGGGAGGGGCCGTCAGGCGGCCAGGGCACATTGAGGGCACATGGGTTTCGCCGGGGGCACTGATGTGCCCTGGGTGCCGGGCCGGTCGTCCTCGTCGACACCACCTCCCGCGAGATCCTGCGCCTGCGGGTCCGCCGAGAGCCGTCGCCGCCGCGGCCGACGAGACCGAGTTCTTCGCCCTGCTGGAGGCCACCGGTGTGAGCGTGCGGCTCAAGCGCGGCCCGTCCGGCGACGCCCTCGGCTGCAACTTCGCCCTGCCCGGCGACACCAACGACAAGGGCGAGCCGGTCTTCTACTCCGGCTCCACCCTCGCCCCCGACCTCTCCCTCCCCCAGATCCGCCGGCGTCTCGCCACCGCCAGCCCCGAACCGGTCACCGTCCGGCCGGGCAATCCGTGGCACCAGGCGACCGCCGCCACCGAACGCATCCCCCACCACCTCACCCACGGCGACGACCCCACAGCCCCAGTCGGCACGGCGACGCTGATTACGGCCGCGCGGACACCTTGGGAGTGAGCAGTTCCAGCGCCTCCTCCCAGCGGTAGCGGTCGGCCCCGCCGCCGGCCTTCGGCCGATGCGGCACATACGAACCGACCAGGACGCCCATCTCCCGCAACCGCTCCAGGCTCTGCCGGTACGCGGGAAGGGCGGCCTGGGCCGAGTTCACGTACGGCAGAACGGCCGTGGGGATGCCCATGCCGTACGCCTCGCACAGGATGCCCAGGGCAAGGGTGTCGGATATCCCTGCCGCCCACTTGTTGACCGTATTGAAGGTGGCCGGCGCCACCGCGATGGCGTCGGCGGGCGGCAGCGGACGAGGATCCCTGGGGGAGCGCCAGGCCGAGCGGATGGGGTAGCCGGTCTGGGCCCCTACCGCCTCCGTATCGACGAAGCCCAGGCCCTGCGGAGTGGCCACTATGCCCACGTCCCAGTTCGCCTCCTGAGCAGCCGTGATCAGCTTGCCGACGCTGTCGGCGACTCCGGCCGCGCACACGACGACGTACAGGAACGGCTTCTTTTCCGGTGCTTGCGGCTCGATCACGTGAAGCCCCCCAGAGGCAGCTCGTGTCGATGGGCCGCCAGCATGGCAGCCAGGGCTTCCGGGCCGATCTGGCTCAGCGCCCAGAGGCTGCTGATCTCTCGGGACCGCCGCCAGAGTGGGCCTCCCGTATCCACAGGGGTGTGGAAAGCCAGCACAGGGATGCCATGGACATCGAACCGAGCCAGGCCGAGGTAGCGCCAGCCGCCCGTGCCGCAGAGATAGTGGGTGCTGCCGGTGGCCGCGGCTAGATCGGCAAGTCGCTCCGAGCGGCCTCCTCGGGTCGGAATCGCGCTGCTGTCCAGTACCTCGCCGCTCCAGCCCAACGCGGTCAGCAGGGCGACCGTCGATGCCCTGGCAACGTCGGAGACACGGTCGGTCGCCTCGAACTCATCGAGAACCGCCTCCAGGACTTCACGCACCGCGGGCCAGTGGTGGCTGCGGCCGTAGTACTGCCGAATCAAAAGACTCACGGTGCGACGGGAGCGGCCGGGCTCGGCGAGCCGCGCCTGACTGATCAGCGTCGGGCGCCCGTCGGGCAGATGCGTAGGAAGCGTGAGCCACTGCTGATGTGCGGGCTCGTCCAGTGCCGCAAGGCGGGCCCGGTGCTGATAGTCGCGCCGGGCAAACTGGACGTCGCCGAGAACGATCCACCGGTCGGCGGCGTACAGCTTGGCCAACGTGGACAGCCGCGGAAAAAGGTTCGGCTGGTGGATCGCGCACACCCCGCCCGGCGGCCCGACGCGCGGTGACTCAGGTACTGATGAGGCGGCTGTCGAATCCGCCGTGTAGAAGGCGCTCGTAAGCGTCATACACATCCCCCGGTACGTCCTGCGCGACGGCGAACCCGAGCTTCGGGTACTCGATCACCCGTTGCAGGTCACCAACGAGCATGTCGACAACGAGCTTCTCGTCGCCGATCGACTTGATGTAGTCGTCCAGCTCCAGCGGCTCGGACGCACACACGACCTCGACCTCCGGCCACAACTTGCGGCACGTCGCGTACGAGCGACGCTCCATGTACGGCTTGGAGATCAGCAGCAGCGAGTCGACCGCGATACCGGCTCCGGCCAGCAGCTCACGGGAGAAGGTGATGTTCTGGCCGGTGTTCGCCGCCTTCGCCTCGACCAGGATCGCCTCGTCCGGCACACCCAGACTCAGAGCGTGCTCGCGGTAATGGACCGCTTCGCCGCGCGGGAAGCGGGCCCGGGTGGTGGGGCTGTTGCCGCCGCTGAAGACCACGACCGGGAAGAGGCCGGCGCGGTAGAGGTCGGCGGCCGCCGTGGCGACACCGAGGTCGTGGCTGCCCAGGCCGATCGCCGCCGAGCAGGGCCGCTGCTCGTGGCCCATCTGGTGGTAGTTCCAGATCAGCGTCGCGTCGTGGAACTGCTCGTCGGTGATCTGGCGCTGCTCGTGCTCCGGCACTGGCACTCCCTGGCTCATCCCTGCTGGTCCTTCCGGATGCCCTCGATGCTGCGCAGCTGGTGGCTCAGCCCGTACTGGCGAGCCACCTGTGCCGCCTGATCGAGGACGGACAGCCCATCATTCCGGGTCGCCGCATCCGACAGAAGGATGTGCCCGTACGCGGTGTCCAACCGCACCCGCTGCATCGGGGAGTCGACCGTGCCGGTGGTCCGCGCGATGTCGATGTAATGCAGGGCCTGCTTCAGGTCGCCGGCGCCGCGGTGGGCCAGGGCCAGTTTCTGGTGGGCGACCGACCAGTCCTCCGGCTCGCCCAGGTCCTCGAAGGAGCGAGTGGCCTCGACCATGACGCCGGTCGCGTACTCGTTGTCGCCCTCCTTGCTCAGCGCCGTACCCACCCACAGCCGCGCTCTGGCACGGTCACGCGGGCTCAGGCGCTGGTCCCCAGCGAGGAGTTCGTAGTGGCGAGCGGAGGATTCCAACTGGCCCGACATCTCCTGGACGACGGCCAGGGACAGCTCGATCTGAGCCACCCGGCGCGGGATGTCGAGTTCGGTGAACATCCCGCGAGCGGTCACGTAGGAGTGCCGGGCTGAGAGTGGGCCGAGGATCGCGCCCTGATCGCGCTGGAGGTCACCAAGGAGCACGAGGGAACGGCCGTACAAATAGAGGCCCTTGTCGTCCAGCTGCTGCGGTGCGCGGCTGCCCAGCCAGCGGTTCAACAGGGTTGAGGCGAACGGGAAGTCCTGGCGGCTGATGCAGACAACAGCGCGCTCGATGTCCTCGGTCCAGAGGCGGGGCACCAGCCCTATTGCCTGGTGTGGCCCCGAAGCGAGGATTCGGGGGAGATCCTCCGGCAGCCGCCCCTGGTCCGGAGCGTTCCGCCGTGCGCGGGTCCCGGCGCCCGCCGTGCGACCGGTTGGCGGGTGTCGTGGCGCGGGACCAGGGCGAGCCCGGCGGAGTAGGCTGATCGGCTCCGGTCCCGTCACCCATCGAGGTCGCCATGGAGTTCCCCGACACGCCCTCGAGCGGTTACGCCGAGGTTCACGTCACCGCCGCCTCGCCCGCGGTGGCGCGCCGTGTGGCGGAGGTCCTCCGCCACTGCTTCGCCACCACCGAGCAGCGCAGCTATCCCGCCGGCGCCGAGGGCGGGACCCGACTCGAACTCACCGTGGACACCACACGCGCCGCGGAGCCCGCACGCTCCTGGCTGGAATCCAGCCGCTGGGCCGGCCACGCCGACCGGGATCCCGGTCGGGACTGAGCCGGGCGTCGCGCAGCCGCATCCGGCGCGTCCACCCGGAGCCGCCGGAGGCCGGAGCCCGTAAGGAGGTTCGTACGGACGCCGTCCGGGAGTAGCCTGAGAGCATCGGGAGTTCCCGCACACCGGCCCCGCTGCCGGTCTCGTTCCCGATGACAACAGCGCCGGGCGGATCCTGCCACGACTCGGATCGGCGGACAGGTCGTACCGTCATGCCCCTGAGCACCGCAGCCTCTCCGCTGCCCGTCGAGCCCTTCAGGACTCCGTCCGTCCGCCTCTCCCTGCGACAGGTGACCCCCTCCTCCCCGAGGAGCGGCCCGGACGGCGCCTGGTGGCCACGCTCCCACGACCTGGCACAGGAACTCTCCGAGCTGGCCGACGTCCTCGACCCCTTGTGGGGCCGTCTCACCCACGTCGCGGCCAACCCGCGTCACTGGCCCGCCACCCCGGACGGAACCATCGTCGTCAACGATCACGCGGTGAGGGTCGACTGGTTCCCCTCGGGCCTGAATCCCCACAGAATTCTCCTGCGGTCCTCCTCCGCCGGAGACTGGGACCTGCTCGTGGTACCGCCGCGTACCGCCGCGCCGTCGGCCGCCCGGCTGATGAACGCCGCGGGTGCGGCGGGCGGAAGCGGCCGTCGGCCGTGGCCGCGCGGATGACGGCACGGCCCGAGCGGTGGATCGCCGCCACCCGGGCGTCCGTGTCTCCTCTCCCCGGCCACGACCGGCCGGGACGCGGCCGAGGCACCCGTCCGTGCCCCGTGCGGTGAAACGGGCCCGCCCCGGCCCACCGCTCCCCGCCACCGCCTGCCCACCGGCCCCCTGCCCCCCTGCCCCCCTGCCCCCCTGCCGATGATGTGACAGATACCCCTACGGGGTACCGGCGCTTCGGGGGCCGGCGGCGCGCCCGCGATCCCGCTCGCGACTCCGGCGATGCGGGGCGGGGACACCCGCGGAAACACCGACCGGGCCGCGGTCGATCTCCGGGGTTCCGCGACGCACCCGGGACGGTGCGCAGACGTGTCGCGTCCGATCGGGTCAACTGCGCTGCCGTGCGCGGCCGACGCGACACGCCGACGGCGTTTCGCGAACGGGCAGGTCAACACGGTGGGGTGTTCGCCCCTGTGGGCGAACGGCGCGGCGGGCCGACCGGGCGGCGGGGATGCGCCGGGCGTGCGTCCCAAGTGGTGGACCGCCCGGATCGGATTGACGGTGGATCACGTCGGACCGGGTCGTGTGTGCTGACAAGAGGTCAGCTGCCCGGTCGTGACGGAAGGACTCCGACCATGCGATCTGCCCGCACGCTCCTCGCCGCCGCGACGGCCACCGCCGCCCTCGCGATCGCCGCCCCCGGCGCCTACGCCCTGTCGACGGGCGACTGGGGCCACGACGACTCCTCGTCCTCGCACAGCAAGGACCACGACTCCTCCGGCAAGGAGAAGGAGCACGACCAGGACGGCGAGCACGACAAGGGCTCGTGGGAGAAGCCGAACGGCGGCATGCACACCGGCGGCGGCGCGCTGACGCTCAAGACGGACGACTCGTCCTCCTGGAGCAAGGAGCACGACAAGGACGGCGAGCACGACAAGGGCTCGTGGGAGAAGCCGAACGGCGGCATGCACACCGGCGGCGGCGCCCTGACGCTCAAGACGGACGACTCGTCCTCCTGGAGCAAGGAGCACGACAAGGACGGCGAGCACGACAAGGGCTCCTGGGAGAAGCCGAACGGCGGCATGCACACCGGCGGCGGCGCCCTGACGCTCAAGACGGACGACTCCTCCAAGGGCGACAAGAAGTACGACCCGGAGACCTACAAGGACAAGAACTCCTCGGACCACGAGAAGGGCTCCTGGAACTCCGAGCAGGACAAGGGCTCGTGGGACGAGCACGGCAAGGGCGAGGAGGAGAGGCCGCACGGCGGCATGCACACCGGTGGCGGCGGGCTCGCCACGCCGGGTGTCACGGCCGGCGGTGTCGCGGTCCTCGGTGTCGCGGCGGCGGGTGTCTACGCGCTGCGCCGCAGGAACGCCGCGGGCGGTGTGGCCTGACCATGCCTGACGACATAGCGGTCCGGGCCGCCACCCCACGTTCCTCGTGGCGGCCCGGCCGGCTTCCCGTCGGCAGCCGGTACGGTCCCCGTCCGGTTTCGGGTAGCGCGGGGCGCGCCCTCCACGGCTCGCCCCGGCCGCTCCCCCGCAGGCCCCGCTCCCCCGCCCCGCCCGCGGCCCCCGCGCCGCCGGCCGGCACCCCCCGCTCCGCCGGCGCCCCGCGCCCCCGGCCGGCGCCGCGACTCCCGGCGCCGCGGGTGCTCCCGCCGCCTCCCGCGGTGACCCGTCCCCGTGCTCGTTCCGCTGCCCGACCCGATGAGGTGGTGCCCGATGGCAGCCCGGTCGTCCTCTCCCGCCGAGACCCGCACCCCCCGGCGCCGTCTGACCTGGTTCGTGTGGTGCGCGGGCATCGCGGTCCTCGTGGCCACGAGCGTGTTCCGCGGTCACGACGACCCGGCCGGCCCCCCGCACACCTCGCGCGCCGCCGCCGCACCGGCCGCCTCCGCCGACGCGTCCTCCGGGGCGCGTCCCTCCGTCAAGCACCTCCCGCGCGCCGAGCCGACCCGGCTACTCATCCCGAAGATCGAGGTGAACGCCCCGTTCACCGAGCTGGCGATCGACGACTCGGGACGGCTCCAGCCGCCTCCCGCGGACGACGTGAACCTCGTCGGCTGGTACGCCAAGGGCGTCTCGCCCGGCGAACGCGGGGCGGCGATCATCGCCGGCCACGTCGACACCAAGACCTCCGCCGCCGTCTTCGCCGGTCTGAGCGACCTGCGCAAGGGCGACCGGTTCAGCGTCGAGCGGTCCGACGGCCGGACGGCGACGTTCGTCGTCGACAGCGCGGACACCTTCGCCAAGGACGACTTCCCCGACGACCGGGTGTACGCCGACACCCCGGACGCCCAGGTCCGCCTCATCACCTGCGCCGGCACCTACGACCGGTCCGCCAAGGACTACACCGACAACCTGGTGGTCTTCGCGCACCTCGTCTGACGGACGGGGCGCGGCCGGGCGCACCGGCCGCGCCCCGCTCCCGGCTCATCCCCCGCCGGGGCCGCCCCCTCGCCCGCCGTCAGCGCCGTGCCGCGCGCTCGGCGAGCGCGATGTTGAGTTCGAGCACGTTGACACGGGGCTCGCCGACGAAGCCGAGGGTGCGGCCCTCGGTGTGCTCCCGGACCAGCCCGCGCACCTCGGCGACCGGGAGCCGGTTCCGCTCGGCGACGCGGTGGACCTGGAGGGCGGCGTAGGCCGGGGAGATGTCCGGGTCGAGGCCGGAGCCGGAGGAGGTGACCGCGTCGGGCGGCACGTCGGAGGGCCTGACCCGGTGGCCGGCGGTCGAGTTGTCCTCGACGACCGCGGCCCTGGCCTCCTCGATCCAGGCGATCAGGTCCGCGTTGTCGCCGGAGCGGTTGGTCGCGCCGGACACGATCAGGTCGTATCCGGTGTTGACGCTGTTGGTGCCCAGGCCGTTGCGCGGCCGGCCCTGGAACCACCTCAGGTCGGGTTCCGGGGTCTTCTGTCCCTTCTTCAGCGGCAGGTCGTACGCCTGGCCGATCAGCGAGGAGCCGACGACCCTGCCGTGCGCGGTGATCTCCGAGCCGTTCGCCCTGCCGGGGAACAGGGTCTGCGCCACCCCGGTGACGGCGAGCGGGTAGAGCACGCCCGTCACCAGGGTGAGCACCAGCAGAGCGCGGAGTCCGGCCCAGAGCAACCGGGCGGTGGTGGTGACCGAGTGGTTCATGAGTCAGCCGATTCCGGGGATGAGGGAGATGAGCAGGTCGACGAGCTTGATGCCGACGAAGGGGGCGACGAGGCCGCCGAGCCCGTAGACGGCCAGGTTGCGCCGCAGCAGCCGGTCCGCGCTGAGCGGCCGGTACCGCACCCCGCGCAGGGCGAGCGGAACGAGCGCGATGATGATCAGCGCGTTGAAGACGACCGCCGACAGGATCGCGGAGTCGGGCGAGGACAGGCGCATCACGTTGAGCCGGTCCAGCCCCGGGTACACCGCCGCGAACAGCGCCGGGATGATCGCGAAGTACTTGGCGACGTCGTTGGCGATGGAGAACGTCGTCAACGCGCCCCGCGTGATCAGCAGCTGCTTGCCGATCTCGACGATCTCGATGAGCTTGGTCGGGTTGGAGTCGAGGTCGACCATGTTGCCGGCCTCCTTGGCGGCCGACGTGCCCGTGTTCATCGCGACGCCGACGTCCGCCTGGGCGAGGGCGGGGGCGTCGTTGGTGCCGTCGCCGGTCATCGCCACGAGCTTGCCGCCCGCCTGCTCCCGCCTGATGAGCGCCATCTTGTCCTCGGGGGTCGCCTCCGCGAGGAAGTCGTCGACGCCCGCCTCCTCGGCGATCGCCTTCGCCGTCAACGGGTTGTCGCCCGTGATCATGACGGTCCTGATGCCCATGCGGCGCAGCTCGTCGAACCGCTCCCGCATGCCCTCCTTGACGACGTCCTTGAGGTGGACGACACCGAGGACCCGGGCGCCCCGGGCGTCCTCCACCGCCACCAGCAGCGGGGTGCCGCCCGCCGCGGAGATCGCGTCGCAGAGCGTCCCGGCGTCCTCGGGCACGGTGCCGCCCCGTTCCCTCACCCACGCCGTGACCGACCCGGCGGCGCCCTTGCGGACGCTGCGCCCGCCGACGTCCACACCCGACATCCGGGTCTGGGCGGTGAAGGCGACCCACGCGGCGCCGGACAGCTCGCCCCGGTGGCGTTCGCGCAGCCCGTACTCCTCCTTGGCGAGGACCACGACGGAGCGGCCCTCGGGCGTCTCGTCGGCCAGCGAGGAGAGCTGGGCCGCGTCGGCGAGGTCGGCCTCGTCCGTGCCGGCCACCGGGAGGAACGCGGCGGCCTGCCGGTTGCCGAGGGTGATGGTGCCGGTCTTGTCGAGGAGCAGCGTCGACACGTCCCCGGCGGCCTCGACGGCCCGGCCGGACATCGCCAGGACGTTGCGCTGCACCAGCCGGTCCATGCCGGCGATGCCGATCGCGGAGAGCAGCGCGCCGATGGTGGTCGGGATCAGGCAGACCAGCAGGGCCACCAGGACGACCAGGGTGAGGTGCGTGCCGGCGTAGTCCGCGAAGGGCGGCAGGGTGGCCACCGCGAGCAGGAAGACGATGGTGAGGGACGCGAGGAGGATGTTCAGCGCGATCTCGTTGGGCGTCTTCTGCCGTGCGGCGCCCTCGACGAGGGCGATCATCCGGTCGATGAAGGTCTCCCCGGGCTTGGTCGTGATCTCGACGACGACGCGGTCGGAGAGGACCTTCGTGCCGCCGGTGACGGCCGAGCGGTCGCCGCCCGACTCCCGGATGACCGGGGCGGATTCGCCGGTGACGGCGGACTCGTCCACGGAGGCCACGCCCTCGACGACGTCGCCGTCGCCGGGAATGACGTCGCCCGCCTCGCAGACCACCCGGTCCCCGACGCGCAGAGCGGTGCCGGGCACCGGCTCCTCGGTGCGGCCGTCGGCCCCGAGCCGGCGGGCGACGGTGTCGGTCCTGGCCCTGCGCAGGGTGTCGGCCTGCGCCTTGCCCCGCCCCTCGGCCACCGCCTCCGCCAGGTTGGCGAAGACGACGGTGAGCCACAGCCAGGCGCTGATCGCCCAGCCGAACCAGTCGCCCGGGTCCGAGACGGCGCACGCGGTGGTCAGCACGGAGCCGACGAGGACCACGAACATCACGGGCGACCTGACCATGATCCGCGGGTCCAGCTTGCGCAGGGCGTCGGGCAGCGACCGCAGGAGCTGCCGCGGGGCGAAGAGGTTCGGGCCGGCCGCGCCGGCCCGCCCCTCGTCCCGCCGGTGGCCGGTCGGCAGGTCGCCGTGCGGCGCCCGCGCCGGGGTGACTGTGGACATGGCGTCCTCTGCATTCTCGGTACGCGTGGTCATGACGCCAGCCCCTCGGCCAGCGGGCCCAAAGCGAGGGCGGGGAAGTAGGTCAGGCCGGTGATGACGAGGATCGCCCCCACCAGCAGACCGCTGAACAGTGGTTTCTCGGTGCGCAGGGTGCCGGCGGTGGCCGGTACCGGCTGCTGCTCGGCGAGCGATCCGGCGAGCGCGAGGACGAACACCATCGGCAGGAACCGGCCGAGCAGCATGGCGAGCCCGATGGTGGTGTTGAACCACTGCGTGTCGGCGTTCAGCCCCGCGAAGGCGGAGCCGTTGTTGTTGGCGCCGGAGGTGTAGGCGTACAGGATCTCGGAGAAGCCGTGCGCCCCGCTGTTGGTCATCGAGTGGCCCGGGGTGGGCAGCGCCATCGCGGCGGCGGTGAAGACGAGGACGAGCGCCGGGGTGACGAGGAGGTACAGCGCCGCGCACGTGATCTCGCGGGTGCCGATCTTCTTCCCCAGGTACTCCGGGGTGCGGCCGACCATCAGGCCGGCGATGAAGACCGCGATGACCGCCATGATCAGCATGCCGTAGAGGCCCGACCCGACACCGCCGGGCGCGATCTCGCCGAGCTGCATGCCCAGCAGGTTCAGACCGCCGCCGAAGCCGGTGTTGGAGGAGTGGAAGGAGTCCACCGCTCCGGTCGAGGTGAGCGTCGTGGAGACCGAGAAGATCGCCGAGGCCGCCACGCCGAAGCGGGTCTCCTTGCCCTCCGTCGCGCCGCCCGCGAGGTCGAACGCCGGACCGTGGTGGGCGAACTCGGTCCACATCATCAGCGCGACGAACCCGACCCAGACCGCCGCCATCGTGGCGAGGATGGCGTAGCCCTGGCGCAGCGAGCCGACCATCCGGCCGAAGGTGCGGGTGAGGGCGAACGGGACGAGCAGGATCAGGAAGACCTCGAAGAGGTTGGTGAACGGGGTGGGGTTCTCGAAGGGGTGGGCGCTGTTGGCGTTGAAGTAGCCGCCGCCGTTGGTGCCCAGCTCCTTGATGGCCTCCTGGGAGGCGACCGCGCCGCCGTTCCACTGCTGCGCGCCGCCGGTGAGGTTGCCCACCTCGTGGATGCCGGAGAAGTTCTGGATCACCCCGCAGGCGGCGAGCACGATCGCCGCGATCACCGAGACCGGCAGCAGGACGCGGACGGTTCCGCGTACCAGGTCGGACCAGAAGTTGCCCAGTTCGCCCGTGCGGGACCGGGCGAAGCCGCGCACGAGGGCGACGGCGACCGCCATGCCGACCGCGGCGGACACGAAGTTCTGCACCGCCAGTCCGCCGGTCTGCAGGACGTGGCCCATGGACTGCTCGCCGGCGTACGACTGCCAGTTGGTGTTCGACACGAAGGACGCGGCGGTGTTGAACGCCTGGTCCGGGTCGATGGCGGCGAAGCCGAGCGAGCCGGGCAGGTGCCCCTGGAGCCGCTGGAGGAGGTAGAGGACGAGGACGCCGACCGCCGAGAAGGCGAGCACACCGCGCAGGTAGGCGGGCCAGCGCATCTCGGTGTCGGGGTCGGCGCCGATGCCGCGGTAGATCCACTTCTCGACGCGCAGGTGCCGGTCGGAGGAGTAGACCCGGGCCATGTGGTCGCCGAGGGGACGGTGGGCGAGGGCCAGTGCCGCCATGAGGGCGAGCAGCTGGAGGACGCCGGCGAGGACGGGGCTCATGACGGGCTCAGAACCTCTCCGGACGGACGAGGGCGAGGACGAGATAGCCCAGCAGGGCGAGGGCCACGACCAGGCCCACGATGTTCTCCGCGGTCACTGCCTGATCACCCCCTTGGCGACGAGTGCCACCAGCGCGAACACCGCGATCGTGGTGACGACGAAGGCCACGTCGGCCATCGTGAGCTCCCGGATGAGATGCGGAACGGAACGGACCCCCCGAGCAAAACCCCTGTTCATCGCCGTGCCGCCGCCGTTGACGCCTCCCATACGGGGCGCCGCGCCGCCTTGACGCATCCCTGATGCGGCGACCGCGCGCGCAGCGGACCGGGGCACGGCGCAACGGGCGGCGTCCGGAGGGACAACCCGGCCGGACCGAGTGTCGGGACCCGCGCTCACCCCCCGGCCGGGCTTACCCTCCGGCCGTGCCGAACATCACGGAGATGCTCAAGCGGCTGGTGATCGGCAGGGCGATGCGCAGCGACGAGCTGCACGGGACCCTGCTGCCCAAACGGCTGGCCCTGCCGATCTTCGCCTCCGACCCGCTGTCGTCCGTGGCCTACGCGACGCAGGAGATCCTCGTCGTCCTGACGCTCGGCGGGCTGACGTACGTGCACTTCACGCCCTGGATCGCGGGCGCGGTGGTGGTACTCCTGACGGTCGTGGTGCTGTCCTACCGGCAGGTGGTGCACGCCTATCCGAGCGGTGGCGGCTCCTACGAGGTGGCGTCGACCAACCTCGGGCCGCGGGCCGGGCTCGTCGTCGCCGCCTCCCTGCTGGTCGACTACGTGATGACGGTGGCCGTCTCCGTCGCCTCCGGCGTCGACAACATCATCTCGGCGATCCCCGCCCTGGCCCCGCAGCGCGTCCTGCTGGCCCTCGTCTTCGTCGCCCTGCTGGCCGCCGTCAACCTGCGCGGGGTACGCGAGTCGGGCCGGGCCTTCGCCGTCCCCACCTACCTGTTCATCGGCGGCGTCCTCATCATGGTGGTCACCGGCCTGGTCCGCTACGCGCTCGGGGACGCGCCGGTCGCCGAGAGCGCCGCCTACGGGGTGCGGCCCGCCCCCGCCGACGCGGACCTGACGGGCCTGGCACTGGTGATGCTGGTGCTGCGCGCCTTCTCCTCGGGCTGCACGGCGCTCACCGGCGTCGAGGCGATCTCCAACGGGGTGCCGGCGTTCCGCAGGCCCAAGTCGCGCAACGCCGCCGCCACGCTGGCGGCCATGGGCGGCCTCGCCATCGCCATGTTCGCCGGCGTCACCACGCTCGCGCTGGTCGCCAAGGTGCACATCACGGACGACGCGTGCCGGCTCACCGGGCTGAGCGGCGACTGCGCGACGTACACCCAGCGCACGGTCATCGCCCAGATCGCGGCGGCCGTGTTCGGCGGGGAGCACAGCCCCGGCTTCTACTTCGTCCAGGCCGTCACGGCGCTCGTGCTGATCCTGGCCGCGAACACCGCCTTCAACGGCTTCCCGCTGCTGGCCTCGATCCTCGCCCGGCACCGCTACCTGCCGCACCAGCTCCACAACCGGGGCGACCGGCTCGCCTTCTCCAACGGCATCATGGCCCTGGCGATCGTCGCGGGCCTGCTGCTGTGGGGCTACCGGGCGAACGTGACCAGCCTCATCCACCTGTACATCCTCGGGGTGTTCACCTCCTTCACGCTGTCCCAGCTCGGCATGGTGCGGCACTGGAACGGCGCGCTGCGCGACGAGACCGACCCGGCCACCCGCCGCCGGCACCACACGGCGCGCGTCGTCAACGGGGTCGGCGCGCTCTTCACGGGCGTCGTCCTCCTGATCGTCCTGGCCACCAAGTTCACCCAGGGCGCGTGGCTGGCGGTCCTCGCGGCGGCGGTGCTGTGGGTGACGATGCGGGCGATCCGGCGGCACTACGACGGCACCGCGGTCGAGCTGGCGGTGACCGACCCGCACGCCGATCTCGTACCACCCGGCCGGGTCCTGGCCATCGTGCTGGTCTCCAAGGCCCACAAACCGACCCTGCGTGCCCTGGCCTACGCGCACGCCACCCACCCCGACCGGCTGGAGGCGCTGACCGTCTCGGTCGACGACCGGGACACCGCCGAGCTGCGCCGGCGCTGGGAGGAGTACGCGATCGACGTGCCGCTGAAGGTCCTCGCCTCCCCCTACCGCGAGATCACCCGCCCGGTGGTCGGCTACGTCCGGTCGGTGCGCCGCGACAGCCCGCGCGACGTCGTCGCCGTGTTCATCCCCGAGTACGTCGTCGGCCACTGGTGGGAGAACGTGCTGCACAACCAGTCCGCGCTCTGGCTCAAGAGCCGGCTGCTGTTCACCCCGGGCGTGATGGTCACGAGCGTGCCCTGGCAGCTCACCTCCTCCGCGCACGCCGACCGGCCGGCCGGGCGCGCCCCCGGTGCCGTCCGGCGGGGCGAACCGGTACCGCCGCAGCCCGCCCGCCACGGCCCCGCGGGCGCGTCGGCGGACACCCGGCCGACCCGCCCGGCGGAGTGAGAGGCCGGTAAGAAGCCCGGTCCGGGGGCTTCCCGCCGGGCCGCACCCACCCCGCGCTTGGCACACTGGTCCGGTGCCCCAGACTGTGCTGCTCGCCGAGGACGACCGCGCCATCCGTCACGCCCTCGAACGGGCGCTGACCCTGGAGGGCTACCGGGTGACGGCCGTCGCCGACGGGGTGGAGGCCCTGGCCCAGGCGCACCGGACCCCGCCGGACGTGCTGGTCCTGGACGTGATGATGCCCGGCATCGACGGCCTCCAGGTCTGCCGCGTGCTGCGCGCGGAGGGCGACCGCACCCCCATTCTGATGCTCACCGCACTCGTCGAGACCGCCGACCGCATCGCCGGTCTCGACGCGGGCGCCGACGACTACGTGGTCAAGCCGTTCGACGTCGAGGAGGTCTTCGCGCGGCTGCGCGCCCTGCTGCGCCGTACCGGCGGCGGCCCGCTCGACGACGGCGCCCCGGCCGCGCCGCCGCGCGAGCCGCGGGCCGCCGCCGCACAGGTCGCCGTGGCCGGGCTGCGCATGGACGTGCAGGCCCGCCGGGTCTGGCGCGGGCAGCGGGAGCTGGAGCTGACCCGGACCGAGTTCGAACTCCTCGAACTGCTGGTCCGCAACGCCGGTGTCGTCCTGGACCACTCCACGATCTACGACCGCATCTGGGGCTACGACTTCGGCCCCGGTTCCAAGAACCTCGCCGTCTACGTCGGCTATCTGCGCCGCAAGCTCGACGAGCCCGGGGCCCCGTCGCTGATCCACACGGTCCGGGGCGTCGGCTACGTCCTCCGGGAGGACTGAGTGCCACCGGGCCCGCCCGGGGAACCCGACCCGCGCGACAAAGCCGGGGGCGCGCCCTCCGGACGGCGGCCGGGGAGGTCCCGCGGCGCGGACGAGGACGCGAGCGCCCGCCCGGCCGGCACCGCCGGGTCCGGTCCGGGGCGCCGGCCGCCCCGGACCGCGTGGGAGTCCCGGTTCCCCGGGCTGTCCCGCCGGCTGCGCCCGCTGTCGTCCCTGCGGGCCGTCTTCACCGTCTCCTTCGCGGCCGTCGCCGCCGCCGTCACCGTGCTCGTCGGCTTCCTCAGCTACGACGCCGCCGCCCGGCTGGTCCGCGTCGACCAGCAGACGGTCTTCGCCGAAGTCGTCCAGGACCTGCGCGACGAGGTGCGCGCCCGCCCCCTGCGGCCCGCGGACTTCGCGGTCTCCGACCCCGACCACGACGGCCCGCTCCACGACATCATCCGGCCCAGCCGCACCGACGTGCAGGTCCTCGGGCCCGGCGGCTCCGTCGTGGACCCCGGCAACCCCCCGCTGCCCGTGACGCGCCAGGACCGGACGGTCGCCGGCGACCCGGCGGCCGGCCGGATCGAGGAGGACAGGGACGTCGAGGCCGCCGACGGCCGCTACCGCCTCGCGACCGTCTCGCTCGGCGGGGGCCGGGGCGCGGTGCAGGTGGCCCAGCAGTTCAGCGACACGGAGGACCTGCTGCGCGAACTCCAGCAGCGGACCGTGCTGCTCGTGGGAGCCGTCGTCGTCGCGGCGGGCCTGTTCGGCTGGTGGCTGGCCCGGCGCATCACCCGGCGGCTGGTGCGGCTCGCCGGAGCGGCCGAGGACGTCGCGCGGACCGGGCACCTCGGCATCCAGGTGCCGGTCACCGGCCACGACGAGGTGGGCCGGCTCGGCCGCTCCTTCGACCGGATGCTGGGCCGCCTCGCCCAGTCCGAGGAGGACCAGCGCCGCCTGGTGCAGGACGCCGGGCACGAACTCCGTACGCCGCTGACCTCGCTGCGCACCAACATCTCCCTGCTCCGCCGGATCGACGAGCTGTCACCGGAGATGCGCGAGGAACTCGTGGCCGACCTCGCGCTGGAGTCCCGGGAGCTGACCGACCTCGTCAACGAACTGGTCGCCCTCGCGGCCGGGCAGTCCGACACCGAGCCCGTGCGCCGCGTCGACCTCGCCGAACTCGCCGAGGACGCGGTGATCGTCGCGCGCCGCCGCACCGGCCGGGAGATCACCCTCGTCGCCACCGGGGACACCGCCCTCGACGGCCGCCCGGCCGCCCTCCAGCGCGCCGTCTCCAACCTCGTGGAGAACGCGGCCAAGTTCGACCGCGGCGGCGGCGAGCCGATCGAGGTGGTGGTGACGGGGCGGCCGGGTGGCCCGGCGGCGCCGGGCGCACGGCCCGGGACCGTCCGCGTCGAGGTCCGCGACCGCGGCCCCGGCATCGGAGCGGACGACCTGGTCCGCGTCTTCGACCGCTTCTACCGCGCCGCCGACGCCCGCAGCCTGCCCGGCTCGGGGCTCGGCCTGTCCATCGTCCGCGAGGTGGCGACCGCCCACGGGGGCACCCCCTTCGCCCACGCCCGCGACGGCGGCGGCACGGTGATCGGCTTCACCGCGGGCGGCTGACCCGGCCCCACCCGGGCCGGAACCACCAGCCCGCGGCCGGGCACGCGCACCGGCGGGACCTCGCACGGTCCGACCAGCCCCCTGTCCGAACCCGAACCGGGCGGAAGAGCACCACCGGAACCCGGAGCGGGACGAGCGCCGGACCGGAGTGCGGGCCGGGGCCGAGCACGGACCCGGCCGGGGTGGGGCCGGGACGACGGACCGTCGGGAGCGCGCTCCGCGCCCGAGCCGGTGACGCGGTCACGCCACCGGCCGGACCGCGGGCCGGGGCGCCGCCCCGGACCGCGGCGGGCGCGGACGGGCGCGGAGCCGCTCAGGGCCGCAGCGCCGCGAGCCGCTCCTCGAACGGGACCACCCGGAACCCGTCGGCACGGGCGCCCGGGACTCCCTGGGCGGGCCGGGGGGAACCGGAGTCGGCCGGGCCGGCGGCGGAAGCCGCGGCGGCGGCCGGGGTCTGCGCCGGTCCGCCGGCCGGGGCGGACAGCGACGCCGCCAGCTCCCCCGCGGCCCGGTCGATCCGCTCCGCCAGCCCCTCGGCCCCCCAGTCCTCCGAGGCCGCGTACACCCCGGTGGGGACGACCACGGCGCGCAGGTAGGAGAACAGGGGCCGCAGGCCGTGGTCGAGGACCAGGGAGTGCCGCCCGGTGCCCCCGGTCGCCGCGATCAGCACCGGCTTGCCGACGAGGGCGTCCTTGTCGAGGACGTCGAAGAAGGACTTGAACAGTCCGCTGTAGGAGGCGGAGAACACCGGGGTGACGACGATCAGGCCGTCCGCCGACGTCACCTCGTCGAGCGCCTCCGCCAGGGGCTTCGAGGGGAAGCCGCCGGTGAAGGCGTGGGCGATCTCGACGGCGAGATCGCGCAGCTCGACGACGCGGACGTCGGCGGGCCCGGCACCGGGGAGCCGGTCGGCCGTCGCCGCCGCCAGCCGGTCGGCCAGCAGCCGGGTGGACGACGGGACGCTCAGCCCCGCCGAGACGACGACGAGTTTCATACGGTGGTCACCTCCTGCGCGGCGGCCACCCGGGCCGCGTGGGTCGGCGCGTCCGGCACGTCGGCCGGCCGCCGCTTGGCGAACTCCTCGCGCAGCACCGGCACGACCTGCTCGCCGAGGAGGTCGAGCTGCTCCAGCACGGTCTTCAGGGGCAGCCCGGCGTGGTCCATCAGGAACAGCTGGCGCTGGTAGTCGCCGGCGTAGTCGCGGAACGCCAGCGTCTTCTCGATCACCTGCTGCGGCGAGCCGACGGTCAGCGGTGTCTGCTCGGTGAAGTCCTCCAGCGAGGGTCCGTGCCCGTACACCGGCGCGTTGTCGAAGTAGGGCCGGAACTCGCGCACCGCGTCCTGCGAGTTGGGCCGCATGAAGACCTGGCCGCCGAGGCCGACGATCGCCTGCTCGGCGGTGCCGTGCCCGTAGTGCGCGTACCGCTCGCGGTACAGCTCGACCATCTTCCTGGTGTGGTCGGCGGGCCAGAAGATGTTGTTGTGGAAGAAGCCGTCGCCGTAGTAGGCGGCCTGTTCGGCGATCTCCGGCGAGCGGATGGAGCCGTGCCAGACGAACGGCGGGATTCCGTCCAGCGGGCGCGGCGTCGCGGTGAACGACTGGAGCGGCGTCCGGAACCTGCCCTCCCACGTCACCACGTCCTCGCGCCACAGGCGGTGCAGCAACGCGTAGTTCTCCACGGCGAGGTTGATGCCCTGCCGGATGTCCTGGCCGAACCAGGGATAGACGGGACCGGTGTTGCCGCGGCCCATCATGAGGTCGACCCGGCCGTCCGCGAGGTGCTGGAGCATCGCGTAGTCCTCGGCGATCTTCACCGGGTCGTTGGTGGTGATCAGCGTGGTGGAGGTGGACAGCACGAGCCGCTCGGTGCGCGCGGCGACGTAGCCGAGCAGCGTGGTGGGGGACGAGGGGACGAACGGCGGGTTGTGGTGCTCGCCGGTGGCGAACACGTCGAGGCCGACCTCCTCGGCCTTCCGCGCGATGGCGACCATGGCCTTGATGCGCTCGTGCTCGCTCGGCTCCCGTCCCGTGGTCGGGTCCGAAGTCACGTCGCCGACGCTGAAGATCCCGAACTGCATGGCCACTCACCCTCCAAGTTGTTGACGGTTCAACTATACCTCTGAACCGTCGCTCCCACCCCGGTATTCCGGGCACCGCGAGGCAGCCGTCCCGGGCACCGCGAGGCAGCCGTTGACGGCACGGCGAGGCAGCCGTTCCGGGTACCGTCCGGCACCGCGGGCACCGCCGTCCCGGCCGCTGTCGGTCGCCCGTCCTACGATCGGCGCATGGCCGCTCCACGCCGTGACACCCGAGGCATCGTCGACGCCGCGGACCTCATCGCGCACGTCCGCTTCCGCCGGCACCGGCCCGCCGAGCCGCTGCGCCCCTACCTGGAGCACTACTGGCTGATCGACTGGGACCTTGCCGAGCCGTACGCCACGCACGTGGTCCCCCACCCCTCGGTCAACATCGTCTTCCAGCGGTACGCGGACGCGGCGCCCTTCGCGGAGGTGGCCGGCATCGGACTCGGCCTGTTCACCCGGAAACTGGAGGGGAGGGGCAGGGTGTGCGGCATCCAGTTCCGCCCCGGCGGCTTCCGCCCCTTCGCCCCCGGCCGCCCCCTCACCGCCCTCACGGGCCGGGAAGTGCCCCTCGCCGAGGTCCTCCCCGGCACCGCGGACGCCGTCGCCGCCGTCCTCGACCCGGACGGCGAGCGGGACCGGGTCGCCGCCCTCGACGCCTTCCTCCTCGGCCTCGCCCCGCGCCCCGATCCCCGCGCCGCCCTCGCGGCCGACCTGGTCGACCTCATCCGCACGGACCGCACCATCCGCGCCGTCGGCCCGTTCGCCGCCGCCCACGGCCTGTCGGTGCGCGCCCTCCAGCGCCTGTTCGCCGAGTACGTCGGCGTCGGCCCCAAGTGGATCATCCTGCGGTACCGCATCCACGAGGCCCTGGAGCACGCGGAGGGGTCCGCCCCCGTGAACTGGGCCGCCCTCGCGGCCGACCTCGGCTACGCGGACCAGGCCCACCTCGTCCGCGACTTCACCGCGACCGTCGGCGTACCCCCGACGGCCTACGCGGTCAACCGCAGACCGCCCTCCTGACCGTGCCGGGGCGCCCGGGCGCCCCGCCCGCCCCTTCCTAGAACGCGTACACGTCCCCCGTGTCCAGGGCCAGGACCTGCTGCCGGTCGTTCGCGTGGTTGCGGTCCACCGAACCGCCGCCCCACACCGTGTCCAGCCCCAGCGTCACCTCGGAGGCCGCGTCCCGCAGCCGCACCGTCAGCCGGATCTCCTCGCCCGTCCCGTCGGCCGGCAGCGGCCCCGTGCGGCACACCACCACCTGCTCCCCCGCCCGCGCGCATCCGGCGGGCAGGTCCTGCGCGCCGCCCAGCGGCGCCGACCAGCGCAGCCTCACCGTCGCGTCGTCCACCGCGTCCGGACCGTGGTTGCGCGGCGTGAGCCGGACGTCGATCCGCCCCGCGGCCATGGCCACGGTCCCGTGGTAGGCGAGGTCGGCCTCGGGCACCCCCGCGTCGGCGGCACCGCCCGCCACCCCTCCCGCCAGCACGGCACCCGAACCCAGCAGACCCACCGCAGTCAGCATCCACATGACCTTTTCCTCCGCCGCTCTTCCTCCGCCGGCCCGAGACCGTCACGATCATCGGGTCATCAACCCACCGTCCCCGGATGTATCCCACCCTGACCGCGCCGCAGGCGCCCTCCATCAGGTGACACCCGGCCGCCGCCCGTCCGGCGCCGCCGCCGTGCCGGGCCCCGCACCCCTCGTGCCACAGTGGCCCCATGCTCGTCGCCCGCTCGGCCGCCCTCTTCGTCCTCGCCGCCCTCTTCGAGATCGGCGGTGCCTGGCTGGTCTGGCAGGGCGTGCGCGAGCACCGCGGCCCGTGGTGGACCGGCGCGGGCGTACTGGCCCTCGCCGTGTACGGGTTCGTGGCCACCCGCCAGCCGGACGCCGAGTTCGGCCGCGTCCTGGCCGCGTACGGCGGCGTCTTCGTGGCCGGCTCCCTCGCCTGGGGGATGGTCGCCGACGGCTACCGTCCCGACCGCTGGGACGTCACCGGTGCCCTGATCTGCCTGGCCGGCATGGCCATGATCATGTACGGCCCGCGCGGCGGCGGCTGAGGCGGGCGCGACCGCGGACCGCCCCGGCCCGCCCGGCCGGGGCCGCCTATCCTTGCCGCAGGCACCCGTCCGCCCCGGCCCCCGTCGGCACGGCGGCCGGCGGTACGACGCCACCCCCCGAGGAGCAGGAGCAGCCGTATGACCCCCGCCGCCGCGTCCCGTATCGCCGTCATCACCGGCGCCAGCAGCGGAATCGGCGCCGCGACGGCCCGGCAGCTCGCGGCGGAGGGCTACCGCGTGGTCGTCACCGCGCGCCGCAAGGACCGCATCGAGGCGCTCGCGGAGGAGATCACCGCGGCCGGCGGCCAGGCGACGGCGTACGCGCTGGACGTCACCGACCGTGCGGCGGTCGACGCCTTCGCGACGGCGTTCACGACGATCGGGGTGCTGGTGAACAACGCGGGCGGCGCACTCGGCGCCGACCCGGTCGCGACCGGCGACCCCGCGCACTGGCGCCGGATGTACGAGACGAACGTCATCGGCACGCTGAACGTGACCCAGGCCCTGCTGCCCGCGCTCACCGCGAGCGGCGACGGCACGGTGGTCG
The DNA here is from genome assembly GCF_043199735.1 of Streptomyces sp. NPDC048566. NCBI lineage: Bacteria > Bacillati > Actinomycetota > Actinomycetes > Kitasatosporales > Streptomycetaceae > Streptomyces > Streptomyces sp. NPDC048566. Next base: position 37,719 of record NZ_JBICWL010000030.1, on the reverse strand, counting down.
TCCTGTCCTCGACGGCGGGCCACGGCACCTACGAGGGCGGCGGCGGCTACGTGGCCGCCAAGCACGCCGAGCACGTCCTCGCGGAGACCCTGCGCCTGGAGATCGTCGGCACGCCGGTGCGGGTCGTCGAGGTCGCGCCCGGCATGGTGAAGACCGAGGAGTTCGCGCTGACCCGCTTCGGCGGGGACGCCGAGAAGGCGGCGCAGGTGTACGCGGGCGTCGCCGAGCCCCTCACCGCCGACGACGTCGCGGAGACCATCACCTGGGCGGTCACCCGCCCGAGCCACGTCAACATCGACCTGCTGGTGGTGCGCCCCCGCGCCCAGGCGTCGAACACCAAGGTCCACCGGGAGCGGTGATGCCCACCCCGGCGTCACCCGAGGACCGGCTCCCCGCGGACGAGGGCGAGAAGGCCCGCCTCGCCCTGGAGAAGAAGCGCGAACGCTACGTCTGGTACTACCTCGCGTACTTCCTCTTCGGCATCCACATCATCGCCTTCGTCATGATCTACGCGGTCCTGCACGCGAAGTGACGCCCGGGGGCGCGCCTGGTGGCTCCCCGAGCACCCGCGCGAAAGGGCCCGAGCCACAGACGGCTCGGGCCCTTTCGGCAGGTCACCCCTGTTCGCGACTCAGCCCTTCACGCACACGACCTGCTTGAGCTTGGCCACGACCTCCACGAGGTCGCGCTGCTGGTCGATGACCTTCTCGATCGACTTGTAGGCACCCGGGATCTCGTCCACGACGCCGGAGTCCTTGCGGCACTCCACGCCCTGGGTCTGGTCCTCCAGGTCCTTCGTCGAGAAGCGCCGCTTCGCGGCGTTCCGGCTCATGCGCCGACCCGCGCCGTGCGAGGCGGAGTTGAAGGACTTCTCGTTGCCGAGGCCCTTCACGATGTACGAACCGGTGCCCATCGAGCCGGGAATGATCCCGTACTCACCGGCCCGGGCGCTGATGGCCCCCTTGCGGGTGACGAGCAGGTCCATGCCGTCGTAGCGCTCGATGTTCACGTAGTTGTGGTGGCAGCTGACCTCCGGCTCGAAGGTCGGCTTCGCCTTCTTGAACTCCTTGCGGACCACGTCCTTCAGGAGCGCCATCATGAGCGTCCGGTTGTTCTTCGCGTACTCCTGCGCCCAGAACAGGTCGTTGCGGTAGGCCGCCATCTGCGGCGTGTCCGCGACGAACACGGCGAGGTCCCGGTCGACGAGGCCCTGGTTGTGCGGGAGCCTCTGGGCCACGCCGATGTGATGCTCGGCCAGTTCCTTGCCGATGTTCCGGGATCCGGAGTGCAGCATGAGCCAGACAGAACCGGTCGTATCCGTGCACACTTCGACAAAGTGGTTTCCGGATCCGAGCGTTCCCATCTGCTTCAGCGCCCGCTCCTGACGGAACTTGACCGCATCGGCCACACCGTCGAACCGCCCCCAGAAGTCGTCCCAGCCCGCGGTGGGCAGGCCGTGGAAGGCGTCCGGGGTGATCGGGGAGTCGTGCATGCCGCGGCCGACCGGGATCGTCTGCTCGATCCGGGAGCGGAGACGGGACAGATCGCCCGGCAGGTCCTCGGCCGTCAGGGACGTGCGGACCGCGGACATGCCACAGCCGATGTCGACGCCCACCGCCGCGGGACACACCGCGTCCCGCATCGCGATGACGGAGCCGACCGTCGCGCCCTTGCCGTAGTGGACGTCCGGCATGACCGCGAGTCCCTTGATCCACGGCAGGGTCGCCACGTTCCGGAGCTGGCGCAGCGCGCCCTCCTCGACCGACGCCGGGTCGGCCCACATGCGGATGGGAACCTTGGCCCCCGGCATCTCTACATACGACATATCATCCTCGATCCCCCGGAAAGTAACAGAAGCCTCACATCGCAAAACCGGCGCCTAGGTCGACGTTTGGGACAACGGACCGGCGTCCACGGCTGCGCGTGCGATACACATTGTCTCCAGGGGCCGCCCCCGTGCGGCAACCGAATAACCACAGGACACCCGGGCCGAAGCACCCCGGGAAACCGTCGAGAGGAGCCTGACCGTGCAGCGGAAGGCGTACGTACCCGGCGCGGCCGTGCTCCTCGCGGCCCTGCTGGCGGGCTGCACCGGCGCCTCGGACGAGGGGGGTTCACCGGCCGACTCCAAGGGCGGCGACACCGGCACGACCACCGCCGCGGCCCAGCCGGGGAAGTACCGCACCCTCCCGGAGGCGTGCGGCGCCGTCGACCACGACACGCTCGACGCGCTGCTCCCCGGCGTCGAACAGCTCACCGACCCCGCGCAGCAGGAGAAGGCGTACCAGGGCGCGGCCGCGCTCACCTACGACACCGACCGCCGGGACGGCTGCACGTGGAAGGTCGAGTCGGCCTCCGCCACCGACCGCCTCTCCATCGACTTCGAGCGGGTCGTGTCGTACGACAACGCGGTGAGCGACGACGGCAAGGCCGAGGAGCTCTACACCACCCGCGAGACGGCGGCGGACCTTCCCGAGCCCGTGGCCTCCGGCACCGGCTCCCCGTCGAGCACCGACGACTCCACGGCCACCCCGAGCAGGGCCGCCGGCAAGGGCGGTGACGACGCGGGCGACGACGGCGCGGACGCCTCCGACCCCGCGCCCTCTGGCTCCCCCTCCCCCACGCGGACTCCCGCCGCGGTCCAGCCCCGCGTCCTGGACGACCTGGCGGACCAGGCGTTCCTGGACGACACCCTCGGCACCGGCTCCTCGGCCGCCCGACAGCGCACGGTGACTGTGGTGTTCCGCACGTCGAACGTCATCGTGACGATCGAGTACGCGGAGCAGCCGACGGCTTCCGGGAGCACCCCGAACAGCGAGGAAATGCAGGACAGAGCCCGGAAACTGGCCGCGAAGCTGGCCGGCCGGCTCGACGGCTGACGGATCGCCGGCCCGCTCGGGCGCCCGTGCGCGAACCGCCCGAACCGGAACCGGCCCGGCGGATCACCGCGTACCGTGGCCCCTCGGACCCGACCGGTCGCACGTGCCGTGTGCGGCCGGACCACGAGCGCCACGAGTGAAGGAACCATGCACCGACCAGTACAGCGAGTAGGCCGAGCACCGCGACTCACCCGCATCCTCGTCAGCGCAGCCGCCGTCCCGGCGGTCCTCGTCGCCGCGGGCTGCTCCTCGGACTCCGGCTCGGACGCGCACCAGGGCGCGAGCGCGACGCCGGACGCGAAGAAGTCCGCGAGCCCCACGGCACCCGCCGTCAAGCCCGCGGCGTACGCGACGCTTCCCCAGCCGTGCTCGGTCCTGTCGAAGAAGACGCTCGGCGATCTCGTGCCGAAGGCGAAGGCGTCGGGCAAGAAGGGCACGTCGGACGACGCGTCGCAGCGCGGCAACTGCAACTGGAGCAGCCTCGACAACAACGGCGTCAAGGGCTCGCAGTTCCGCTGGCTGAACGTGGCGCTGCTGCGCTTCGACTCGGACGCGCGCGGTGCGGGCGACGAGCAGGCGCACGCGTACTACGGCAAGCAGGTCGCGGGCGCGCAGGCGGTGGAGGGCGCGAAGGGCGCCAAGTCGGCCGCGGTCGCCGGGACGGGCGACGAGGCGACGGCCGTGCACTACGACCTGAAGAAGAAGGAAGGCTCCTTCAAGCAGCAGACGGTCGTGGCGCGCGTGGAGAACGTGGTCGTCACGGTCGACTACAACGGCGCCGGCCTCGCGGGCGAGAAGACGCCCGACTCCGGCGACCTGCTGAAGGCGGCGCAGAAGGCCGCGAAGGAGGCCGTGGCGGCGGTGTCCGCGGCGAACGAGGACGGCGGCTCGGGCAGTTCCTCCCCGTCGAAGGGCTCCTCCGCGAAGCCGTCCTCCGGCACGAGCGAGTCCGCGAGCCCGTCGGCGTCGAAGTCGGCGGCCAAGGACGACTGAGCGGACCGCGCCGGGTGCGGAAGCCCAACTTCCGCTCTGAGCAGGACCGTTGCGCGAGCCCGGCGCCGCAGGGTGCTGGGCTCCTCGCATGCCGGGCACCCGGAGGCCGCACACATGTGCCACTCTGTTGCGCGCAACAACACGCAAGGGGAGGGGAGTACAGGTGTCCGCGCCCATCCAGCTGACTCGGATGCACAAGATACTCATCGGCGTGGTCGTCGCCGGTGCGGTCGTCATCGCCGGGATCGGCTTCGCCGGTTCGTACGCGGCGGTCCGTGAGCTGGCGATCAAGAAGGGTTTCGGGAACTTCAGCTACGTCTTCCCGATCGGCATCGACGCGGGCATCTGCGTCCTGCTCGCCCTGGACCTGCTGCTGACCTGGATCCGCATCCCGTTCCCCCTGCTGCGGCAGACCGCGTGGCTGCTGACCGCCGCGACGATCGCCTTCAACGGCGCCGCCGCCTGGCCCGACCCCCTCGGCGTCGGCATGCACGCCGTGATCCCGGTGCTGTTCGTGGTCTCCGTCGAGGCGGCCCGGCACGCCATCGGCCGCATCGCCGACATCACCGCCGACAAGCACATGGAGGGCGTCCGCCTCACCCGCTGGCTGCTCTCCCCCGTCCCCACCTTCCTCCTCTGGCGGCGGATGAAGCTGTGGGAACTGCGGTCCTACGAGCAGGTCATCAAGCTGGAGCAGGACCGCCTCGTCTACCAGGCCCGGCTGCACTCCCGCTTCGGCCGCGGCTGGCGCCGCAAGGCCCCCGTCGAGTCGCTGATGCCGCTGCGCCTGGCGCGCTACGGCGTCCCGCTCGCCGAGACGGCCCCCTCCGGGCTCGCCGCGGCGGGCATCGAGCCGGCCCTGCTGCCGCCGGCGCCCGCGGCCACGGCGGCGGAGCTGCCGGCCGCCGCCCCCGCGGCGAGCCGGCCGGAGCTGGCGGCGCACCCCGCCCCGGCCGGTGCGGAGCCGCCGGCCGGGGACCGGACCGAGGCCGCCGCCCGCGCCCGCGCGCAGGAGCGGCCCCGGGACGAGGCGCCCCGGCCGCCCGAGCCGGAGCCGGAGCCGGAGGGAAGCCCCTGGTTCTCCCCGCCCCAGGACATCGCCTACGAGGGCGGCTACGACCCGTCGTACGTGCCGGAGGAGCAGTACCGGCAGTGGTACGAGGAGCAGCAGGCGCAGGCGTACGAGCCGGGCCCCGAGGAGACGGGCACCTTCCCGATCCCGGCGGGCCCCGGCCGCACCCGCCAGCTCGGCGAGGGGCACGCCCCGCAGCCCGAGCAGCTCCCGATCCCCGCCCCGCGCGAGGAGCAGTCCGAGGTGCCGGCTCAGGTGCCGGTCCCGGTGCCGGCGCCGGTGCCGGACGAGAAGGCCCAGGAGGAGGCGTACTACCAGGTGTTCCGCCAGTCCATAGACGGCAGCTTCCCCACGCCGCGGGTCCTCGGCGACAACATCGAGGCCACCTACGGCACGACGCTGAGCCCGAGCGCGCTGAAGAACCTCACGGAGCGCTTCCAGAACCGCTTCAACGCGGAGCTGGAGGAGGACCACATCGCGTAGGCCGCACCGGCCCGGCCGACGACGGCCGGGCACGCGGAAGGGGGCGCCCTAAGAACACCGGGCGCCCCCTTCCGCGTCACCGCGGCGGACCTCAGGCGGAGAGCAGCTTGCGGACCCGGTCCTGGCCGACCGCGAGGAGCAGCGTGGGCAGGCGCGGGCCGGTGTCGCGGCCGACGAGCAGGTGGTAGAGCAGCGCGAAGAAGGTGCGCTGGGCGACCTTGATCTCGGCGGGCAGTTCCTTGGCGGTGGCGTCGGCGGAGAAGCCGGCCTGCACCTTGGGAACGCCGTAGACGAGATGGGTCAGGCCGTCCAGGGACCAGTTGCGCTCCAGCCCGTCGAGCAGCAGGCGCAGCGACTCGCGGCCCCGCTCGTCCAGGGACGTGATGAGGTCGACGTCCGGCTCTCCGCGCACGACCGTGCGCTCCTCGGCGGGGACCTGGGTGTTGATCCAGGTCTCGGCCTTGTCGAGCCGGGGGCGGACCTCGTCGAGCGAACCGAGCGGGTTCGCCGGGTCCAGCTCGCTCAGGATGCGCAGCGTCTGGTCCTCGGCGCCGGCGGTGATGTCGGCGACGGAGGCCAGGGTGCGGTAGGCCAGCGGGCGGGCCGTGCGGGGCAGCTCCCCGGCGGCGGTGCCGACGGCGCGGCTGTACGCGGCGGCGTCCGCCGGCAGCACGGACCCGTCGGCGACCTTGCCGGCGAGCTTGTCCCACTCGTCGTACAGCCGCTGGATCTCCTGGTCGAAGGCGATCTTGAACGACTGGTTGGGCCGGCGGCGGGCGTACAGCCACCGCAGCAGCTGCGGCTCCATGATCTGGAGAGCGTCGGCCGGGGTGGGCACCCCGCCCTTGCTGCTGGACATCTTGGCCATGCCGCTGATGCCGACGAAGGCGTACATGGGCCCGATGGGCTGCTTCCCGCCGAACAGGCCGACGATCTGCCCGCCCACCTGGAAGCTGGAGCCGGGCGAGGAGTGGTCGACACCGCTGGGCTCGAAGACCACGCCCTCGTGCGCCCAGCGCATCGGCCAGTCGACCTTCCAGACGAGCTTGCCGCGGTCGAACTCGCTGAGCAGGACCGTCTCGGAGAAGTCACAGGCGGTGCACGTGTAGGTCAGCTCGGTCGTCGCGTCGTCGTAGGACGTGACGGTCGTGAAGTCCTTGCCGCACCGGCCGCAGTACGGCTTGTACGGGTAGTACCCGGAGGTGGAGCTGCCGTCGTCCTCGGCGGCGGCGCCGGAGCCCTCGGCGGCCTCCAGCTCGGCCGCGTCGACCGGCTTCTGCCCCTGCTGCTTCTTCGCGGGCGCCTTCCTGGTGCGGTACTGCTCCAGGATGGCGTCGATGTCACCCCGGTGCCTCATCGCGAACAGGACCTGCTCGCGGTAGGCGCCCGTGGTGTACTGCTCGGTCTGGCTGATCCCGTCGTACTCGACGCCGAGGTCGGCGAGCGCCTCGGTCATCGCGGCCTTGAAGTGCTCGGCCCAGTTCGGGTACGCCGAGCCCTCGGGCGCCGGGACGGAGGTCAGCGGCCGGCCGATGTGCTCGGCCCAGGACGCGTCGACGCCCGCGACACCGGCCGGCACCTTGCGGTAGCGGTCGTAGTCGTCCCAGGAGATCAGGTGGCGCACGGTGTGCCCGCGGCGGCGGATCTCGTCGGCGACCAGGTGCGGCGTCATGACCTCGCGCAGGTTGCCGAGGTGGATCGGGCCGGACGGGGAGAGACCGGACGCGACGACGACGGGTTTGCCCGGGGCCCGACGCTCCGACTCCTCGATGACCTCGTCCGCGAAACGGGAGACCCAGTCGGTGGTCTCGGTGCTCTGAGCCACGATCGGCACGTCCTTCTTTCTCATACGCCAGTACGGCTGACCGGACCATTCTCCCAGCTCGGCCCGCAACCGCGAAAACGGCTTTTCACCGCGTGGGATACTGGCTTTCCTGTACGCAGGAACCCTGGAACCCGACTAGAACGGCAGCCACTCCATGGCCTCGGTCACGTCCCTCACCGCTTCCGTCCACCAGCGCCTCGCGGACGCCCTCTCGGCAGCCCTGCCGGAGGCCGGTTCCGCGGACCCGCTGCTGCGCCGAAGCGACCGGGCCGACTTCCAGGCCAACGGCATCCTCGCCCTCGCGAAGAAGGCGAAGGCGAACCCTCGCGACCTGGCGGCGCAGGTGGTGGGGAAGGTGACGTCCGGCGACCTGATCAAGGACGTCGAGGTCTCCGGGCCCGGCTTCCTGAACGTCACGGTCGCCGACTCCGCGATCGTCCGGAACCTGGCGGAGCGGTACGCCGACGGCGCGCGGCTCGGCGTTCCCCGCGCGGAGCACCCCGGCACGACGGTGATCGACTACGCCCAGCCGAACGTGGCGAAGGAGATGCACGTCGGCCACCTGCGGTCCGCGGTGATCGGCGACGCGGTGGTGCAGATCCTGGAGTTCACCGGCGAGTCCGTCGTGCGGCGGCACCACATCGGCGACTGGGGCACCCAGTTCGGCATGCTCATCCAGTACCTGATCGAGCACCCGCACGAGCTGGACCACCAGGGCGGCGAGGTCTCCGGCGAGGAGGCCATGTCGAACCTGAACCGCCTCTACAAGGCGGCGCGGACCGTCTTCGACTCCGACGAGGAGTTCAAGACGCGGGCGCGGCGCCGGGTGGTGGACCTCCAGGCGGGCGAGCCGGAGACGCTGGCCCTGTGGCAGAAGTTCGTGGACGAGTCGAAGATCTACTTCTACTCGGTCTTCGACAAGCTCGACATGGAGATCCGGGACGCGGACGTGGTCGGCGAGTCCGGCTACAACGCCATGCTGGACGAGACGTGCCGGCTGCTGGAGGAATCGGGTGTCGCGGTCCGCTCGGACGGCGCGCTGTGCGTCTTCTTCGACGACGTCAAGGGCCCGGACGGCAACCCGGTCCCTCTGATCGTCAGGAAGTCGGACGGCGGCTACGGCTACGCGGCGACCGACCTGTCCGCGATCCGCGACCGGGTCTTCGGCCTGAAGGCGTCGACCCTGCTGTACGTGGTGGACGCCCGGCAGTCGCTGCACTTCAAGATGGTCTTCGAGACGGCACGCCGGGCGGGCTGGCTGAACGACGACGTGACCGCGCACCAGCTCGCGTTCGGCACCGTGCTGGGCAAGGACGGCAAGCCGTTCAAGACCCGTGAGGGCGAGACGGTGCGGCTGGTGGACCTGCTCGACGAGGCGATCGACCGGGCCACGACCGTGGTCCGGGAGAAGGCCGAGAAGGTGGGCCTGAGCGAGGCGGAGATCGAGGAGAACGGCCGGTACGTCGGCATCGGCGCCGTGAAGTACGCCGACCTGTCGACCTCCGCCGTCCGGGACTACAAGTTCGACCTGGACCAGATGGTCTCGCTGAACGGCGACACCTCGGTGTACCTCCAGTACGCCTACGCCCGTATCCGCTCCATCTTCGGCAAGGCGGGCGACCGCACGCCGGCGGCCCACCCGGAGCTGGAACTGGCCCCGGCCGAGCGGGCCCTGGGCCTGCACCTGGACCGGTTCGGGGAGACGCTGGAGGAGGTCGCCGCGGAGTACGCGCCGCACAAGCTGGCGGCGTACCTCTACCAACTGGCCTCGCTCTACACCACGTTCTACGACCAGTGCCCGGTCATCAAGCCGGCCCCGGCCCAGGAGGTCGCGGAGAACCGCCTGTTCCTCTGCGACCTGACGGCCCGCACCCTCCACCAGGGCATGTCCCTGCTGGGGATCAGGACGCCCGAGCGGCTCTGAGCACCGGCCGCAGGCGCGGCACCTCGGACGGCCCCGGCGCGGCGGTGACACCACCGCCGCGCCGGGGCCGTCGGCCGTTCCGACGCGCCGCCGCGGACGGACGCCTGCCGTCACGGCTTTCCGGGCGGCTGCGGCCCGTGCGACCGCAACCACGCCAGAAGCCCCCGCAAGGTGCCCTGACTCTCCGCCGCGGCCTGCCGGAACGCCTCCAGCCGGGTCACGTGGTGATCCACGGGCCGCGGATCGTAACCGCGACGTACCAGGGCGAAGGGGTACGGCGGGTCCGCCTCACCGTGCAGCAGCGTGACGGCGTTTCGCTCCCGGTCGGCCTGACGCCGGAAACAGGCGTCGAGCTGCTGGGAACCGTGCTGCAGGAGACGGCGGGCCCGGCTGGAGTAGGGGCTCCGGCTCAGCAGGGCGAGTTCGTCCTTGATCTTGCCCTCCAGATAGGTCACCTGGGCCATGCTGCGCTCGTAGGCGTCGACGACGAGTGCGATGCGCTTGTCCACGTCGTCACGGTCGTAACCCCGGCGGACCAGTTCGAACCCGGCGTGCCCGAGGGACGCGAGGCCCGCGGGCCGCTCGGCGCCCGTGCCGAGCAGCAGGTCGCTCGTGCCGGCCGACGACGACGCGGGCGCGAGAACCCCCTCGCCGGGGGAGGCGAGGAATCCCGGCGGGAATCCCGCCGGTGCCTCCCGCTCCCCGCGGCCCGCCCCGGCCGCCGGCGGTCCCGAGGCGCGCCGGGCCTCGGCGCCGAGTAGCCCGACCTCGGCGGCGACGTCCTTCAGCAACCGGTCGGCTTCGGCTCGGGCCTCCGCCACAAGGTGTTCGGCCCGCGCCCGGGCGGCGGCGAGGAGGCCGGCCACCTCCGCCGTGCGGCACTCCGCCTCCGTCTCGGCCTGCGCCATGAGGTGAGCCGCCTGGCCCTTCGCCTCGGCGACGGAATGACGCGCTTCGTCCGCCGCGTCGGCCAGGATCTCCTCGGCCGTCTTCCGTGCCTCTCCGATGATCCGCCCGGCCTCCTCCTTGCTGTCGGACATCAGGGCCTCCGACTCCCGGCGAACACGGTCGGTGTCCCGCGCCGTACGGGACCACAGGTCTCCGGCCCGCTGCAGAAGGTGTGTTCCCAGCACGTCGTGGTGGTCCGCCACCGCCGACGCCACGACCTGCCGCCCCTCCGTCAGGACGGCCTGGTCGACAAGCACCGCGGTCAGCGCCTGGTGCACGTCGGCCGCGTACGCCGGGCGGTCCTCCGGGCGCTTCGCGAGGAGGCGGAGGATGATCTCGTTCAGCGCCTCGGGGAGGTCTTCGACCAGCGCGGCGGGCGGTGTCGGTGCGTCCTCCATGTGCATGCGCAGCACGGCGAGCATGCCCGAACCGACGAACGGGGGCCGGCCGGTGACCGCGTGGTAGAGCAGGCAGCCCAGCGAGTACAGATCGCTGCGGTGGTCGATCTCCCGCGTCCCCAGGGCCTGCTCCGGAGACATGTACGGCGGAGACCCCAGGACGGCTCCGGTGACCGTGAGTTCGTGCGCGGTCAGGGTGTCGCCCACGAACTTGGCCACCCCGAAGTCCAGTACCTTGATCCTCCCGTCGACCGCGAGGAGGACGTTGGCCGGCTTGACATCACGGTGGATGACGTCGAACTGGTGGGCCGTGGCCAGGGCCCGGGCGATCTGGAGACCCCAGCCGACAGCCTGCGGCCACGCGGACGGGGACTCCTTGAGCCGCTCTCTGAGCGAGACACCGTGGACGAGTTCCATCACGAGGTAGAGCAGCGGCCGCTGGCCCGGCCGAACCACCTCACCCCAGTCGTGAACCGTGACGATGTTCTGATGGGAGAGCCGGCCCGCCAGTTGCACCTCCCGCCGGAAGCGGGCCATGGTCTCGGCCTCCTCCATGCCGTACGGGGCATGGACCAGTTTGACCGCGACGGAGCGCCGCATCCGTTCGTCCAGTGCCGACCAGACCTCGCCCATCCCGCCCGAGCCGATCCGTCTCCGCATCCGGAAACGGTCGTCGATCAGCACGTCCTCCATCATCGCCCCCAACCCCTCACTGCCCGCGGTTCCGGTCAGGAGCCACTCGAACCACCGGACGTGCCGAAGGAACCGCCGGCCAGTCGACGGAGCCGGCGAGCCTCCTCGTCGATGAAGGACGCGACCCCCGCGGACCCCGTGGTTCCGGCCAGTCCGCTCATCCGGAGTTCCGCCGCAAGGCCGGTGAAGTAGTGCGCCGTGCCGAAGAGTTCGTTCTCGGCGTCCCTTCCGGAGGCTTCCGTCAGGCGGGTGGCGTCGTCCAGAACCCGACGGACCTGCTGGCGGATCTCGTCCTGGGCCCCCTGGTCGAGTTCCACCGCCCGTTCCACCCGGGCGAGGATGGAGTGGCAGGACCGGACCACCGCTCGGTCGAGCCGGTCCTCCCGACTGGTCACGGTGTTCAGCACCACCCCGGCGTTGATGGTCCCTTGGGCGATGCGCGAGACGGCACGGCCCGCCTCGTATCGGCGGATGTCGATGGCGGTCGTGGAACCGAGGGCCGCACGGAAGCACAGGTGGATGTGGAACTCGCTCTCGTGCGGTTGCACGGGCAGGTCGTCCCTGCCGGCGAACACCACGTCGTTCCCCCGCCGCACGCCGAGGAAGCCGACCCCGTAGAGGGTGTCGATGATCCCGTCGAGCGTCAGCGCGTCGCCGTACGCCGGGAACAATCGGTGCAGCGTGTCCGCGGCGGTGGCCAGCCGGCCGCCCAGCGCGGTGCGCGTGACGACGTATCCGGTGTTCTGGAACAGCGGGAAGAGATGCTTCAGGAAGGGATGCGACACCAGGTATTCGAGGCCGAGGTCCTTGAGTTTCCAGTCCGAGAACTGCCGGCCCGCCTGCCGCACGTCGGCCTCGGTGATCCGCTCGCGCCCGTGCGTGAGGTGTGCGGTCTCCTGGCAGAGGTTGAGGAACTGGATGGCGTCGCGCGGCCGCGGCAGACATCGGCTGAACAGATACTCGGCCGTGTCCTCACCGTCCACGGACACGGGGAAGATGTCCCGCCAGAGCTGTTCCTCGGTCAACAGCGGACCGACCGAGGCCCGCGCCCGGGCCAGAGCCATCTCGCGCAGTGCCTGCTCGCTCCACACGATGCGCACTTCGTCACCGTGGAACTTGTCGCCCTCGCCGAACGAGAGCGAGTCGTAGATGTCCGACCGCAGGAAGAGCAGCAGCCGCACGGACTTCCCGTAGAGACTCGCCGCATGCTTCGCGGCGAGGAGCAGGCCGATGACCATCGAGTTGCTGTCGGGCTCCGCCGACCACACCAGCTCCAGCTGATCCACCATCAGAAGCAGCGGGGGATGCCCGGGCGTGCAGGCCAGGTCCGCGAAGGCCCGGGCCACGCCCTTCTCGAGGACGTCCAGTTGCCGGCTCGCCCGGGCTCCCTCGGAGACGGGCTGCCCGTTCAGGTCGACGCTCGCCTTGACCCCGAAGGCTTCCAGCGAAAGCGAGTTGAGCATGGTGGTGACCCCGCGGGTCAGTTCCTGGCCGTCGCCGTCCGGGGACTCGCCGTTCTGCTTCAGGAAGCGGGCCAGGGTCTTGACCGAGTCCTTCTTCTCGTCGTGCTCGGCCCTGGCGTGCGCCACGACGTGCCGTGCGGCATGCACCGCGAAGAGGTAGCGCCAGACCAGCGCCTTGGCGGAGTCACCCGGCAGACCCTGCAGCTCGAACCGCCTGATCTCCTCCCCGGCCGCCTCGTCCGGACTGACCAGCGCCCTGCCTCGGCTGTGACCGTTCTCCGCCACGAGACGCATGCAGATGGCGGACTTGCCGGAGCCCTTGCGGCCGATGACGAGCATCTTGCGCCCGCTCACCGCGGCGCGGTAGGCCGCCGTCGGCAGGAAACCTCCGCGGAGGAGGAGACCGTCCCGCACATCCCGTTCGGCGTCCTCCCGACCGAAGTGCAACTGCTCCAGCACAGACATCTCAGGCACCCCCCTGCCCCTGGACCGTTGCCCACGGTCGCCTGTCCCACGCTATCCACTGCTGTGGACAGAGGAGGGCCTGTTGCCGGTTCCGCCCGTCGCGACCTCGTACGGATGAGAACGACGGGCGGACCCCTCGCGGCTCCCGCACCTCGGGGGCGGGCTCGGAGTGCGGGGGCAGGCGTCGTAGTGCAACCAGCGTCCCTCCCGCCGCCGACGAGATCCGGCCGCGGCGGCGTCGGGGGCGTTGCGCCCGCCGGACTCGCACCACACGGCCGTGCCCGGGTTCCCTCCGTCGCCCCCCACCGGTCGGCGAACGCGGCCACCGGCGGCAGTCCCCGGCCGCCCTCGTCGGCCCGGTAGGGCGATCCTCGGCGTCCCCGGCCCGCCGTCGTGCACCGCGACGCGCAGGACGGTGCCGCCGTCGTCGCGCAGGAAGATGCGGAAGTGCCGTCCGGGCGGCACGGCGTGCACGAGGGCGTCGGTCGCGAGCTCGCCGGCGCGGAGCAACACGTCGTCGGCCCGCCCCGTACCGGTCGGTCCCCGGCCGGCACGGTGACCGCCGTGCACCTCCGTGACGCCGAGAACCCGGCGGAGCCCGGCCTCCGTGTCTCGGCGCGCGCCTGGGCCGCCTTCACCGCGGCCCGGTAGGAGAGCGGGGCGGCCCCGTTGTCAGTGGGGGCTCCTACAGTCACCGGCATGGCGACTCTTCCCAATCCGCTGCCGCGGCTGGCGGCAGACCCGAGCGGGCGCACGCTCGGGCTCGACCTCCCCGCCGGGAGACTGATCGACGCGACCCACGACGGGACGTGGCCCGAACCACTGCTGTGGCACGCCGAGGAGCGGCCCGCCGCCGGGGCGTGGAGCGCGCTGAACTCCTCCCGCGCACTCGGCCTGCTGCCCGTGCTGCTGGACGTCGGCGGACCGCAGAAGGGCGTCGGACAATGGGAGTTGATGCCCGGCGCGATGTCCTACGCGGGTGACCACGACGCCGACGAGGTGCTGGCCGGCTTCTGGGACGACTACGCGGCGGACGAGTTGGAGGGCGCCGGGGAGCAGCCGGGGCGGGAGGCCGCGGAGAGCCTGTTCGGCCCGCCCCTGCCCCACGAGGAGACCGTCGCCCCGTTCGGTCCGGCGTGGCCGGGGCCGGCCGCCGCCCCGCCCCTGGAGGCCGACCCGGACGCCCGCGCGGCGGAGATCGCGGACGTGCTCGGGGACCGGGGCTCCTGGCTGAAGGAGCCCCGGCTGGCGCTCGTCCCGGCGCGCCGCAGCGCGGACGTCCCGGCGGCGATCGGCTGGACCGGACCCCTGAACCACGAGAACGACGTCGCTCGGCTGTGCGCGGTGCTGCGGTCCTGGGAGGACCGTTTCGGGATACGGGTGGTGGCGCTGACCTTCGACCAGCTGGTGGTGTCCGTGGCCGCGCCGCCCACGACCATGGCGGAGGCCGAGGCCGTCGCCGCGGAGCACTTCGCCTTCTGCCCGGACACCATCACGCAGGGCCGCCACTCGGGCTTGCGGGCCTATGCGGAGGCCGAGGTGCTGAACGAGCCGGTGTGGTCCTTCTGGTGGGACTGACCGGCCCGGCCGGACCCCGGCGGACGCCGTGAGGGCGGCCGGGGTCAGCCGCGCAGGCCGGCGGCGAGGCGGCGCAGCCCTTCCGCGATCTCGGCCGGGGTCTGCGTGACGAAGCACAGGCGCAGCGTCGACGTCTCCGGTGGGCCGGCGTGGAAGGGTGCCCCGGGCACGTAGGCCACGCCGTGGTCCACGACACCGCGCAGCAGGGCCGTGGTGTCGTACGCCCCGGGCAGCCGGGCCCAGAGGAACATGCCACCCTCCGGCCGGGTCCACGTCGATCCGGCCGGGAGGGCGGCGCCGATCCCGGCGAGCATGGCGTCGCGCCGCTCGCGGTAGACGGAGGCGACCCGGGCGACGTGCGCGTCCAGGTCGCGGTCGGCCAGGTACCGGGCCGCGGCGAGCTGGTTGACGGTCGGGGTGTGCAGGTCGGCGGCCTGCTTGGCGACGGCGCAGGCCCGCAGCAGCGGCCCGGGGGCCCGCAGCCAGCCGAGGCGCATCCCGGGTGCCATCACCTTGGAGAACGAGCCGAGCAGGACGGTCCGGTCGCCGGCGCCGTCGTGGGAGGCGATCCACGGGACGCGCTCGCCCTCGAAGCGCAGTTCGCCGTAGGGGTCGTCCTCGACGATCCACAGGCCGCGTTCGGCGGCGACGCGGGCGACGGCGGCGCGGCGTTCGGCGGGCAGGGTGCGGCCGGTCGGGTTCTGGAAGGTGGGCACCGTGTAGAGGAGCTTGGGCCGCTCCCGGGCGACCAGGGTGTCGAGCGCCGCGGGGTCGAGGCCGTCCTCGTCGCCGGGCACGGCCAGGATGCGGGCTCCCGCGAAGGCGAACGCCTGAAGTGCCGCCAGATAGCAGGGGCTTTCGACGAGGACGGTGTCGCCGGGCTCCAGCAGCGCCGTGGCGAGCAGGGAGAGCGCCTGCTGCGAGCCGGTGGTGACGAGGATGTCGTCCGGCGCGGTCGGCAGCCCGCGCACGCCGGTCCGCTCGGCGAGGGCCGCCCGCAGGGCCGGTTCGCCCTCGGTCGTCGCGTACTGGAGGGCGCGGGCGGGCTGTTCGGCGAGGACGTCGCGGTAGGCGGCGGCGATCCCGGCCGCGTCGAACAGTTCCGGTGCGGGGAGCCCGCCCGCGAAGTTGATCACTTCGGGGCGTGCGGTGACCGCGAGGATGTCCCGTACCGGCGAGCCGCCGATCGCGGTCGCGCGGGCGGCGAGCGGGGGCACGGCGGCGGGATCGGTGACGGTCACGGTGACGCTCCTTGTCTCCTGGGCGTAGGCCCCGCGGGAGCGGGTCCCCCGCGGCGCCCGTGGGCGGCGGCCCCGTCGCCCGGGGACCGCTCCCGACCGCACCCTAGGCGGATGAGTGCCGTCTACACCCGTCGATTCCGGCATCCGGACGGGCGGGCCCGCGCCGGCCCGCGCCACTTCGGCACCCGACGCCCGGCACCCGTCGGGGTCCGCGCCCCGGCGGACGGGCGCGGTGCGCGGAGCGGCGCCCGCACCGGCGAACGAACGCCGCCCCGGGGCGGGTTGGCGATGCCGGTCAGCCGGGCGGCGCGGCCCTGCCCCACGCGCTGCCGCCGAGCGGGTAGTCGTAGGCGGGCCGTCCCGCGTTCCCGCTGGTGCGGAACGGCTCGCCGTGGTCGTCGACCCGCACGGTCCCCGTGCGGGTCCCGCTGGACCAGTCGAGCTCCAGGTACCACCGCACGTCGTGCGCCCGCGCG
Organism: Streptomyces sp. NPDC048566; assembly: GCF_043199735.1. NCBI lineage: Bacteria > Bacillati > Actinomycetota > Actinomycetes > Kitasatosporales > Streptomycetaceae > Streptomyces > Streptomyces sp. NPDC048566. The sequence goes on along the minus strand of NZ_JBICWL010000030.1, from coordinate 21,281 downwards.
CCGGCGACCACGTAGAAGACCTCGGGGTCGGACTCGCTGACCTTGTACGGGAAGTCGCGCTGCCCGCCCTTGAGCCCGGTCACCGGCCGTGCGGCGTCCAGGTCCACCGTGAAGGACTTCGTCTCCACGCCACCGCCGCAGCCGACGCCCATCGCGAAGTCGTTCCAGGCGAGCGGCGCGCCCTTGCCGAGCACCCGCACGTGCAGGGCCTCCAGGACGACGGTGGCCTTCCCGGTGCCCTGCACGGTCAGCGCGATCATCTGCTCGCCGCCCGGGACTCCGCCGAGCGCGGTCGCCCAGCCGCGCGCGTAGGCCGGCTCCGGCGGCGGGGGCACCTGCCGGGCGGGCCGGTCCACCAGATAGTGCTGCCCGCACGGGCCGTCCCACCGGTACGGGTCCACGACGACGACCGGTGCGCCGACTCCGTCCTCGCCGCGCCCGGCCGAACCGCTCGTGGCGGCGCCGTCGCCCGCGCCGCCCGTGTCGGCCGCGCCGCCGCCCGTGGTGCCGGAGGGCCCGGGGCCGGGGTGGCGCGAGGGGGAGGCCGTCGCCGAGCGGTGCGGCGCCGTCGGCGTGCCGCCCGGGGTGTCCGGGCGTGCGGCGGGCGGGGCACCGCGGGCCGTGCCGTCGTCCTGGGGCTCCCCGCCGCCACCCGACCCGAGCTGCACGGCCGCGGTGGAGACGGCCGCGGCCAGGACGACGGCACCGGCCGCGGCGAGCAGCGCGGCCCGCCGGCTTCGCGTTCGTCCGGACCCGGGACGCGCCCGCCCGGTCGCGTCGGACTCGGGTCCCCCGCGACCGGTCGCGTCCGCGCCGTCCGCGCCGTCCATGGCCTCCGCCGCCTCCGCCGCCCCGCCGGACGCCGTACCGTCCCCGCCGCCGTCCCCGCCGTCCGCGGGCCCGTCCGCCGCGACCGTGTCCGCCGGGACACCGGCCGACCCGTCGCCGTGCGCGCCTGTACCGCTCCCGGTCCCGGTCGCGGCGCCCTTCCTCCCGCGCAGCGCGTCCGCCAGGACCCACCGCCGGTGCAGCTCGACCAGCTCCTCGGGGGTGGCGCGGCAGACGCGGGCCATGCGCTCGACGGGCGCGTAGTCGGCCGGTACGGCGTCGCCGTTGACGTACCGGTGGAGTGTGGACGTACCGACGTGCAGCCGTCCGGCGAGCGCCCCGTAGCTGAGGCCGGACCGCTCCTTCAGCTCCCGGAGCAGTGCCGCGAACTCGTCCCCCGCCACCGCTTCTCCCTCCCCCGTGTCCCGGACCGCGTTCCAGGAACCTTCCGTCACCGCAGGTCAGAGCCTGTTCCGGCGTTCCAGCGTCCCGTATCGGCCGCCGGGTGTGGCGGGCGGGACGGATCACCGCGCAGGCTTTCGCCATCCAAGCACGCCGCTCCCGCCGACCGATCGAGCGGCCGTGACACCGACGACTCCCCAGGGGGAACACCCATGTCCGCACGCACGACCCGCACCCGTCTGCTCGCCGCGTCCACGATCGCGGTCGCCGCGTTCGCCCTCACGGCGTGCGGCACCGCGGACGGGGTCCGCGACGAGGGCGCGTCCGCGGGAACCCACTCCTCGGCACGGCCCGGAGACCGGGGCCGGACGTCCGGCGCCGCCACGACGGCGCGCGCAGCGGGCACCCGCACCGGCGCCGGCACGGCGAACGGCACCGGGAAGACCAGCGGGGGCACGGCGGGGTCGACGGCCGCCGGCGCCACCGGCTCCGCGGGCTCGTCGGGCGGGACCCGCACGCGGCACCCGGCCTGCGGAGCCGCCACCACCCGCACGACCGCGACGGTGGTCTCCCGCCCGCTGAACCACCTGCTGCTCACGGTCACCAACAAGGGCTCCCGGACCTGCGACCTGACGGGCTACCCGATCGTCCGCTTCGGCGAGGCCCAGGCGGTCCCGCCGGTCGCGGAGGAGACCCACCCGCAGGCGGTCGTCACCCTCGCCCCCGGCGAGTCCGGCTACGCGGGCGTCGTGCTGTCGGCGGCCGACGGCAGCGGCGTCCACGGCTACACCGCCAGGACCCTGGAGGTCCTCTTCGGCGACCGCGGCGCGAACGGCGGCGCCCGTCCCGCGCTGCCCGCGAAGGGCGTGTACGTCGACGAGACGCTCACTGTGACGTACTGGCAGCAGGACCTGGACACCGCGCTCTCGTACTGAGGCCGGGCGGGCGGGCCGCCGCGCTAGCGCGACAGCGTGCGGGCCACCTCGGTCGCCCAGTACGTGAGGATGTTCTGCGCGCCGGCCCGCCTGATGCCGGTGAGGGACTCCAGGATCGCCTTGTCCCGGTCGATCCAGCCCTTCTCCGCGGCGGCCTCGATCATCGCGTACTCGCCGGAGATCTGGTACGCCACGACCGGAACGTCCGACGCGTCGGCGACCCGGGCGAGGATGTCGAGGTAGGGGCCCGCCGGCTTCACCATGACCATGTCGGCGCCCTCCTCCAGGTCGAGCGCCAGCTCCCGCAGGGCCTCCCGCGCGTTGGCCGGGTCCTGCTGGTACGTCTTGCGGTCACCCTTGAGCGAGGAGCCGACGGCCTCCCGGAAGGGGCCGTAGAAGGCGGAGGAGTACTTGACCGTGTAGGCGAGGATGCCGACGTCCTCGCGGCCGATCTGGTCGAGGGCGTCGCGGATGACGCCGACCTGGCCGTCCATCATGCCGCTGGGGCCGACGACGTGGGTGCCGGCGTCGGCCTGCACCTGGGCCATCTCGGCGTACCGCTCCAGCGTGGCGTCGTTGTCGACGCGGCCCTGCTCGTCGAGCACCCCGCAGTGCCCGTGGTCGGTCGTCTCGTCGAGGCACAGGTCGGACATGACGAGCAGCTCGTCGCCGACCTCGGCGCGGACGTCGCGCAGGGCGACCTGGAGGATGCCCTCCGGGTCCGTGCCGGGCGTCCCGACCGCGTCCTTGCGGGCCTCCTCGGGAACGCCGAACAGCATGATGCCGGAGACGCCGGCCTCCAGCGCCTCCACGGCGGCCTTCCGGAGGCTGTCCCGGGTGTGCTGCACGACCCCGGGCATCGCGTCGATCGGCACCGGCTCGCTCACGCCCTCGCGGACGAACGCGGGGAGGATGAGGTCCGCGGGGTGCAGCCGGGTCTCGGCGACCATCCGGCGCATGACGGGCGTGGTGCGCAGCCGCCGCGGACGCGTACCGGGGAAGGATCCGTACTTCGACATGCCGTCTACGCTACGCCCGCCCCGGGGGCGCCCATGCCGACGCCGTGTCGGACCCGGGGTCCGCCGACCGGCCCGGAACACCGGCCTCCGGCGGCGGCCGGTGCCGCTTCCCTCAAGGTGTTCGGGGAGCGGGCCCCGAGGCTCGGGCCCGGGGCCCGGGACCGGGCGCCGAGCGCGACCCGGCGAAGGGCCCGCGGCCGGGGACGGCGGGAGACGGCACGGGGGCGGGCCGGGCGCCTCCGCGCCCGGCCCGCCCCCGCCGGCGTCAGGTGGTCCGGCGGCGCCGGGAGCCCGGCCGGCGCTCGCTGGGCCGGGTGACCGGGTCGCCCGCGTCCAGCGCGGCCAGCCGCCGCCGCAGCCCGAAGTCGGCCAGCGCCTCGGCCAGCTTGTGCACGGACGGCTCCGGGGCCATCACGTCGACCCGCAGTCCGTGCTCCTCGGCCGTCTTGGCCGTCGCGGGGCCGATGCAGGCGATCACCGTCACGTTGTGCGGCTTGCCCGCGATCCCGACGAGGTTCCGCACGGTGGACGACGAGGTGAACAGCACCGCGTCGAAGCCGCCGCCCTTGATCGCCTCACGGGTGTCGGCCGGCGGCGGCGAGGCGCGCACGGTGCGGTACGCCGTGACGTCGTCGACCTCCCAGCCCAGCTCGATGAGCCCGGCCACCAGCGTCTCGGTGGCGATGTCGGCGCGCGGCAGGAACACCCGGTCGATCGGGTCGAAGACCGGGTCGTAGGGCGGCCAGTCCTCCAGGAGACCCGCCGCCGACTGCTCGCCGCTCGGCACCAGGTCCGGCTTCACGCCGAAGGCGATCAGCGCGTTCGCGGTCTGCTCGCCGACCGCGGCGACCTTGATGCCCGCGAACGCACGGGCGTCGAGCCCGTACTCCTCGAACTTCTCGCGCACGGCCTTGACCGCGTTCACCGAGGTGAAGGCGATCCACTCGTAGCGGCCGGTGACCAGGCCCTTGACCGCGCGCTCCATCTGCTGGGGGGTGCGCGGCGGCTCGACGGCGATCGTCGGCACCTCGTGCGGCACGGCCCCGTACGACCGCAGCTGGTCGGAGAGCGACGCCGCCTGCTCCTTCGTCCGCGGCACGAGGACCTTCCAGCCGAACAGCGGCTTGGACTCGAACCACGACAACCGGTCGCGCTGGGCGGCGGCGGAACGCTCACCGACCACGGCTATCACCGGCCGGCCGCCGTCCGGGGACGGCAGCACCTTCGCCTGCTTGAGCGTCTGGGCGATCGTGCCCAGGGTCGCGGACCAGGTGCGCTGGCGGGTGGTGGTGCCGGCGATGGTCACCGCCATCGGGGTGTCGGGCTTGCGGCCGGAGGCCACCAGCTCGCCCGCCGCGGCGCCCACCGAGTCGAGTGTCGCCGACACCACCACGGTGCCGTCGGAGGCCCCGACCTCGGTCCAGCAGCGGTCCGAGGCGGTCCGCGCGTCGACGAAGCGGACGTCCGCGCCCTCGGCGTCGCGCAGCGGGACACCCGCGTAGGCGGGCACCCCGACGGCGGCGGAGATGCCGGGCACGACCTCGAACGGAACACCCGCTGCGGCGCAGGCGAGCATTTCCTCCGCGGCGTACGTATCAAGTCCCGGGTCCCCGGACACCGCACGCACGACCCGCTTGCCGCCCCGTGCGGCCGTCATGACAAGATTGGCGGCGTCCCTCGACGCGGGGTCACCAAAGGTTGTTGACGTGCCGTCAACCACCGTCAGCTGAGGTGTGCCCGTACTCGGGTACGGGTCCGGCGACGTGGCCGGGTCCGTGTCCAGAACGGCGACGCCCTGTCTGGCGTGCACGCGGACCACGTCGAGCACGTCGTGCTCGGCGACGAGGACGTCCGCGTTCGCCAGCGCCTCGACGGCGCGCAGTGTCAGCAGCCCTGGATCTCCGGGTCCGGCACCCAGGAAGGTGACGTGCCCGTGGTCCGGACCGGCGGGAAGGTTGGTGGGGCTCAAAGTGCTCGCTCCCCCATCAGACCGGCCGCGCCCTTGGCAAGCATCTCGGCGGCGAGTTCACGGCCGAGCGCCATTGCTTGGTCATGTGTCTCGGGCACGGGACCGGTGGTGGACAGCTGCACCAGCGTCGAGCCGTCGGTCGTCCCGACGACGCCGCGCAGGCGCATTTCCTTGACAATCTGCCCGTCGGCCTGCAAGTCGGCGAAAGCGCCCACGGGAGCGCTGCAGCCGGCTTCCAGGGCGGCAAGCAGGGATCGCTCGGCGGTCACGGCGGCCCGCGTGAGCGGGTCGTCGAGTTCCCCGAGCGCGGCGACGAGGTCCGCGTCAGCCGCGGCGCACTCGATCGCCAGGGCCCCCTGGCCGGGGGCGGGCAGAACGGTGTCGACCGACAGGAAGTCGGTGACCTCGTCGATGCGGCCGATCCGGTTGAGTCCGGCGGCGGCGAGCACGACGGCGTCGAGCTCCGCGCTGCGGACGAATCCGACGCGGGTGTCGATGTTCCCGCGGATGGCCACCGTCTCGATGTTCAGGCCGTGGCTGCGCGCGTACGCGTTCAGCTGGGCCATGCGGCGCGGCGAGCCGGTGCCGACCCGGGCGCCGTCCGGCAGCTCCGCGAAGGTCAGCCCGTCACGGGCGACGAGCACGTCCCGCACGTCCTCGCGCACCGGCACCGCGGCCAGCGCGAGATCGTCCGGCTGCGCGGTCGGCAGGTCCTTGAGGGAGTGCACCGCGAAGTCGACCTCCCCGCGCAGCAGTGCCTCGCGCAGGGCGGTCACGAAGACGCCCGTACCGCCGATCTGCGCCAGGTGCTCGCGGGAAACGTCGCCGTACGTCGTGATCTCCACGAGCTCGACGGGCCGTCCCGTCGCCCGGCTCACGGCGTCCGCCACCTGCCCGGACTGGGCCATGGCGAGTTTGCTGCGCCTGGTCCCGAGCCTCAAAGCCTGCTCACTCATGCTCGCCCTCGGTTCTTGGCGTTCTCGGTGTTGTTCTCGGCCCGCGAGACGGCGGCGACCGTCTCCGGGTCCAGGTCGAACAGGGTCCGCAGCGCGTCCGCGTACCCGGCGCCGCCGGGCTCGGCGGCCAGTTGCTTGACCCGTACGGTCGGAGCGTGCAGCAGCTTGTCGACGACCCGGCGCACGGTCTGACCGATCTCGCCGCGCTGCTTGTCGTCGAGGTCGGGCAGCCGCCCGTCCAGCCGCGCGATCTCGTTCGCGACGACGTCGGCGGCCATGGCGCGCAGCGCCACGACGGTGGGGGTGATGTGGGCGGCCCGCTGCGCCGCGCCGAACGCGGCGACCTCGTCGGAGACGATGCCGCGGACCCGGTCGACGTCGGCGGCCATCGGCGCGTCCGCGGAGGCCTCGGCCAGCGACTCGATGTCGACCAGCCGCACCCCGAGCAGCCGGTGCACGGCGGCGTCCACGTCCCGGGGCATCGCGAGGTCGAGCAGCGCGAGGGCCGGCGCGGGGCGCGGCTCGCGGGCGACGGGCTCGGGCCGGCGGCGCTCGGGGACCCGGCCCAGGGTCGCGGCCGCGGCGGCCAGCGCGCCGATGAGGTCGGCGTCGCCGTCGGGCGTACCGCGGCTGTCGCGGCGCTCGTCGGTGCCGGTGCCCTTGTCCACCCAGGCGGCGTGCTGCTCCAGGGTGGCCGCGTCCATGCCGGCGACGGCGGCCTCGCCCAGGACCGAGAAGCCGGTGGCGCCCTGCACGGCGGACAGGTCCAGCGGGCAGCCGTCGTCGGCGCCCGCGCCGGTGGCCGCGTGCCGGCCGCCGGGGTGCGCGGGCGCCTCGTCGCGTACGGCGGCGGGGCTGCCCGTGCGGCCTTCGACGGCGGCGGCGACGGAGTCGGCGGTCAGCACGAGTCCGGTCGCGCCGGTGCAGGAGACGGCGATGTCGGCACGTGTCAGCTCGGCCGGCACCGCGTCCATCGGTACCGCGCGGGCCAGCACGTCCGTGTCGTCGCCGCCGGAGAGGATCTCGGCGAGGCGCTCGGCGCGGTCGCGGGTGCGGTTGGCGATCACGATCTCGCCGACTCCGGCGCGGGCGAGCGTGGCCGCGGCCAGCGAGGACATCGAGCCCGCGCCGATCACCAGGGCCCGCTTGCCCTTGGCCCACGCCTCGACGGCGCGGCCCGCGGAGAGCTGCTCCAGGCCGAACGTGACCAGCGACTGCCCGGCCCGGTCGATGCCGGTCTCGGAGTGGGCGCGCTTGCCGACCCGCAGGGCCTGCTGGAACAGGTCGTTCAGCAGCCGCCCGGCGGTGTGCAGTTCCTGCGCGGAGGCGAGCGCGTCCTTGATCTGGCCGAGGATCTGGCCCTCGCCGACGACCATCGAGTCCAGACCGCAGGCCACCGAGAAGAGGTGGTGGACGGCCCGGTCCTCGTAGTGCACGTACAGGTGGGGGGTGAGCTCCTCCAGCCCCACGCCGCTGTGCTGGGCGAGCAGGGTGGACAGCTCCGCCACGCCCGCGTGGAACTTGTCCACGTCGGCGTACAGCTCGATCCGGTTGCAGGTGGCGAGGACCGCGCCCTCGGTGGCCGGCTCGGCGGCGAGGGTGTCCTGCAACAGCTTGACCTGGGCGTCCGCGGACAGCGCGGCCCGCTCCAGGACGCTGACCGGGGCGCTGCGGTGGCTCAGCCCGACGACGAGGAGACTCATGCCGGCATCACCGCGGGAAGGTCCCCGTCGGGCCCCTTGTCGTCGTCCCGCACGGCCTGGGCGACCGCACCGGCCTGCGCCTCGGCCTCCTCGCCGGCCTTGCGCTGCTCGTGGAACGCGAGGATCTGCAGCTCGATGGAGAGGTCGACCTTGCGCACGTCGACGCCGTCGGGCACGGACAGGACGGTCGGTGCGAAGTTCAGGATGGAGGTGACTCCGGCGGCCACCAGGCGGTCGCAGACCGGCTGGGCGGCTCCCGCCGGGGTGGCGATGACACCGATCGAGACACCGTTCTCGTCGATGATCTTCTCGAGCTCGTCCGTGTGCTGGACCGGGATGCCGGCGACGGGCTTCCCGGCCATGGCCGGGTCGGCGTCTATGAGCGCCGCGACCCGGAATCCGCGGGAGGCGAACCCTCCGTAGTTGGCCAGCGCCGCGCCGAGGTTGCCGATACCGACGATGACAACCGGCCAGTCCTGGGTCAGCCCCAGTTCGCGGGAGATCTGGTACACGAGATACTCGACGTCGTAGCCCACGCCCCGCGTCCCGTAGGAGCCGAGGTAGGAGAAGTCCTTGCGCAGCTTCGCGGAGTTGACCCCCGCCGCGGCGGCCAGCTCCTCCGAGGAGACCGTGGGCACCGAGCGTTCCGACAGGGCGGTGAGGGCTCGGAGGTACAGCGGAAGACGGGCGACGGTGGCCTCGGGAATCCCTCGGCTGCGGGTCGCCGGTCGGTGCGTTCGGCCAGTTGCCACGGTGCTCCTGCGGGTAGAGCGGGGCTGTGGGCGGCCACACGTTTCCGGACCGCCCCGTCCCCTGCAGGCTATGTCTTTGTGAACGCGTGCACAAAGATGGTGTCCGATTTGCCCGCCCAACGTGACCGGGGTCACGCATGTCCGGCGCGCGGCGGTGGAACCGTCGCGTGGACCGTTTCGTTCCGCTCCTGACGGGGGCAAAACCGCACACACTCCTCAACGCATCCCGCCCCCGAGACCAATCCGCCGTCGATCCTAGGCGACTTTCCCGGCCACTTGGACTACTCGGTCAGGTCACAACTCGGGGCAGGACCGGGCACGGCGCGGGCACGGCGGGCGGCCCCGCGGGGAACTCACCGCGCGAGGGCCCCGCGCAACCGCTTCTCGTCCACCCGCCAGAACGTGTGCTGCGCGCCGTCCACCAGCACGACCGGGATCTGCTCCCAGTAGGCGCGGTGCAGTTCCTCGTCCTCGGTGATGTCCTTCGCCTCCCACCGCACCCCCAGGTCGGCGCAGACCCTCTCGACGACCTCCTGTGCGTCATCACACAGATGGCACCCCGGCTTCCGGACGAGCGTGACCCGCCGCTCCGCGGGCCCCTTCTTCTCCGTGCGGCGCTCAGCGCGCCGGAACATGGGACTCATACACGCCATTCTCCCGCCCCCGGCCCGCCCGCGGACCGGGCCGTCGCCCTACGCGGAGACCCCGGCCCGCGCAGGGCCGACGCGCCGTGGCGGCCACGGATCGCACCGTCTCTTTAACGGCCCGGTCGCGGAGAGTTCACAGCGTCGCATCCTCTCGACTCCGGAACGGTCCGGCGAACTGGCTATGCTCACGACATGGCCGCTCTCGGATGGCTCACCCCCCGTAGGCGCTCCGCCACCGCGCGGAGCGTGTTGGCAGGCGAGGCCTCTGCGGAGGCAGCCCGCAAGTCCTCGCAGGAACTGGAAGAACTGGCACCGCAGGCCGCCGCGGAGGAACCGGAGTTCCCCGTGCTCGGCGACGACCGGGCCGCGGCGTTCTTCGACCTCGACAACACGGTGATGCAGGGCGCCGCCCTCTTCCACTTCGGACGGGGCCTGTACAAGCGGAAGTTCTTCGAGACCCGCGACCTCGCCCGGTTCGCCTGGCAGCAGGCGTGGTTCCGGCTGGCCGGCGTCGAGGACCCCGAGCACATGCAGGAGGCGCGCGACTCCGCGCTGTCGATCGTCAAGGGCCACCGGGTCGCCGAGCTGATGTCGATCGGCGAGGAGATCTACGACGAGTACATGGCCGAGCGGATCTGGCCCGGCACCCGGGCCCTCGCCCAGGCGCACCTGGACGCGGGCCAGAAGGTGTGGCTCGTCACGGCGGCCCCCGTGGAGATCGCCACGGTGATCGCCCGCCGTCTCGGCCTCACCGGCGCCCTCGGCACCGTCGCCGAGTCGGTCGGCGGCGTCTACACCGGGAAACTGGTCGGCGAACCCCTGCACGGACCGGCGAAGGCCGAGGCCGTCCGCGCGCTCGCCGGCGCCGAGGGCCTGGACCTCTCCCGCTGCGCCGCGTACAGCGACTCGCACAACGACATCCCGATGCTCTCGCTCGTCGGGCACCCCTACGCGATCAACCCCGACGCGAAACTGCGCCGGCACGCGCGGGACTGCGACTGGCGGCTGCGCGACTACCGCACCGCACGCAAGGCGGCGAAGGTCGGCATCCCGGCGGCGGCCGGGGTCGGCGCGGTCGCCGGCGGGACGGCGGCGGCCATCGCCCTGCACCGCCGCCGCCGCTGAGAAACCGGGCCGGACCACGGCCCCTCAGGCGCTCCCGGAACGCGGTACGGCGCACACCCGGGTCCGGGACGGACGGCCGCGCGCCGGGCCCGAAACCGCCCCGACCTGCGCGGAGCCCGTCGGCACGACGCCCATCACGCGGTTCTACCCACCCGGCGGCCCACCCAGTCACACCGGCCGCAGGCGGGCACAACACGCTTCGCACTCAGACGGAACGCGAACCGATTCGATCAACAATCGGTCACTGAGCGGCACTTGAACGAGCACCGATACGCCTCAGAAGCGTCGTAATCGATGATTTGAGCAACTGGGTGTAGCGCTGCCTGTACGAAGCGTTATTCTCCTCAGACGCAAACCGGTACCTCTCCGTCGCCACGACGGGTGAACGGTTCCGCACTGCACGTGATGGAAGCTCTGCCTCTGGGAGTCCCGTGTACTCACACGTCGGGGTTGACGCCTCTGGCCTGGCTACGCTGCGCGCAACGGTCCTCGACCGTCTGCGCGGCTTCGTCCCCACCGCGTACGCCGTCCCCGCCTTCGCCGTCGCCGCGCCCGTCGGTCCTTGCTATGCCCTGGCCGACGGCAACGCCGCGGTCGGCAGACGGGGCCGCTCGGGCTCGGCCACCACCGCACGACGTCCGGCCGCGGACAGCGACAGCGCCCGGATGATGGATCTCGTGGAGCGCGCCCAGGCCGGCGAGGCCGACGCCTTCGGGCGGCTCTACGACCAGTACAGCGACACCGTGTACCGATACATCTACTACCGGGTGGGGAGCAAGGCGACCGCCGAGGACCTCACGAGCGAGACCTTTCTGCGGGCGCTGCGCCGGATCGGCACCTTCACCTGGCAGGGCCGCGACTTCGGCGCCTGGCTGGTGACCATCGCCCGGAACCTGGTCGCGGACCACTTCAAGTCCAGCCGGTTCCGCCTGGAGGTCACCACCGGCGAGATGCTCGACGCCAACGAGGTCGAGCGCTCGCCCGAGGACTCGGTCCTGGAGTCGCTGTCGAACGCCGCCCTGCTGGACGCCGTGCGCCGGCTCAACCCGCAGCAGCAGGAGTGCGTCACGCTCCGCTTCCTCCAGGGGCTCTCGGTCGCCGAGACCGCCCGGGTGATGGGCAAGAACGAGGGCGCGATCAAGACCCTCCAGTACCGGGCCGTCCGCACGCTGGCCCGGCTCCTGCCGGACGACGTCCGCTGAACCCGCTTCGAGCCTCCGTGATCCCACACGTTCAGCGACGATCAACTCACGCTCCGTAAAAGTCGGTTGACTTCACGGTCCGATCATCCGTCGTCCGTAACCCAAGTGCCGCGACGCTCGTTGTGCGGGATACAGGCTCCCTGTGGTCACGCCTTGGCCAGCGCCGATCACCCGATCGTGTGCAACGGGCCGAGGGGTGCAACCCTCAGGACCCCCTGGGGAGTCGACCGTCATGACGAGAGGAGGTGCCGCCAGTGATCGCGAACGTATCGGCACACCGGCGGGCGAACGCCTTCGCCCAGGCCCTGGAGGAATCCGACCGGGGCACGGCGGCCGAGCAGCCCGATGGGTCTGCACCGTCCGGGGCTGCGGAGCGGACCGAGCAAGAGCTGCTGACGGCTCTTGCCACCGGTCTCGGCGAGCTGCCCAGACCGGAGCTGGACCCCGAGGTCAAGGTCGTGCAGCGAGCACAGCTCGTCGCCGCGATGGAGGCCATGCTGCTGGAAGGCACCGCCGCCGGAGGCGAGGGTTTGGACCGTGCCGTGCCCGAGCAGCGGTCCCATCGGGCCAAGGGCGCACACCGGGCGACCGGGCTGGGGAAGCTGCGGCCCAGGTCGCGGCTGACCAAGGGGCTCGCGGCCGGCGGACTCAGCATCGGTGTGGCCGCCGGCGCCCTCGGCGGCGTGGCCGCCGCGAGCTCCGACGCCCTGCCGGGTGACTCGCTCTACGGGCTCAAGCGAGGCATGGAGGACATCAAGCTGGGCCTCGCCCACGGCGACAGCGACCGCGGCGAGCTCTACCTCGACCAGGCGTCCAACCGCCTGAGCGAGGCCCGCCGGCTGATGGAACGCGGACGATCGGGCCACCTCGACCACGAGTCCCTCGGCGAGGTGCGCCGCGCGCTGAACGGCATGCGGCACGACGCCTCCGAAGGCCACCGCCTGCTGCACGAGGCATACGAGCGGGACGGCTCCCTCGGCCCCATCCAGGCCCTGTCCGCCTTCTCCCGGTCGCACCGCGACGCCTGGGGCGCCCTGCGCGACCGGCTGCCCGCGCAGCTCGGCGACGTCGGCGACGAGGTCTCGTCGGTCTTCGACGCCATAGACGAAGAGGTCGGCCCGCTGCGCTCGCTCCTGCCCTCGACCCCGGCACCCGAGGGCACCGGACGGCACCGCGGAAGGAGCGAGGAGTCCACCACCGCACCGGGCGAGGACACCCCGCGGCCCAGCGCCACCACCGGCGCTCCCCAGGACCGCCACACCGGAGGTACGAGCAGCGGCCGTCCCAAGCCGTCCAGTTCGGGCAGCTCCGGCGAGGACGGTCTCCTCGGGGGCGGCACCGGCGGCCTCCTCGACCCGCCGCAGGACGACACCGGGTCCTCGCCGTCCAGCAGCGGCGGGACCTCCACGGGCAAGCCCGACGTCACGCTGCCTCCCCTGCTCCCCGGCCTGCTGCCCGGCCTCGGCATCGACGCCGAGGACGACGGCTGACCGCGCCACCTCGTGTACGGCGATGGGGCGTCCTCCCTGCGGAGGGCGCCCCATCGCCATACGCACCGGGCCCGCGGCGCTGTCCGATCGTCATCGGCAGAACCGTGCCTGCATGATCAGAAGAACACGGACCTGCGCTGCACCAGCAGTTTGTAGAGCGTGTGCTGGATCTGTTCCCTGACCTGGTCGGTCAGGTTGAACATCAGCATCGGGTCGTCGGCCGCCTCCGGCGGATAGCCGTCCGTGGGGATCGGCTCACCGAACTGGATCGTCCACTTCGTCGGCAGCGGGACCGCGCCGAGCGGGCCGAGCCACGGGAACGTCGGCGTGATCGGGAAGTACGGGAAGCCCAGCAGCCGCGCGAGGGTCTTCGCGTTGCCGATCATCGGGTAGATCTCCTCCGCCCCGACGATCGAGCACGGGATGATCGGGGTCCCCTGGCGCAGCGCGGTCGACACGAAGCCGCCCCGGCCGAACCGCTGGAGCTTGTAGCGCTCGCCGAACGGCTTGCCGATGCCCTTGAAGCCCTCCGGCATCACCCCGACCAGCTCCCCGCGCTCCAGGAGCCGTTCGGCGTCCTCCGCGCAGGCGAGGGTGTGACCGGCCTTGCGGGCCAGCTCGTTGACGACCGGCAGCATGAAGACCAGGTCGGCGGCGAGGAGCCGCAGGTGACGGTCGGCGGGGTGGTTGTCGTGGACGGCGACCTGCATCATCAGCCCGTCCAGCGGCAGCGTGCCCGAGTGGTTCGCCACGATCAGCGCGCCGCCCTCGGAGGGGATGTTCTCGATCCCCTTCACGTCGACGCGGAAGTACTTCTCGTACAGCGGCCGGATCAGCGACATCAGGACCTGGTCGGTCAGCTCCTCGTCGAAGCCGAAGTCGTCGATCTCGTAGTCGCCGGTGAGCCGGCGGCGCAGGAACGCGAGACCGCCCGCGATGCGCCGCTCCAGCCCGGTGCCTTCCCGCGGGGCCCGCGCGGACGGCTGTTCGTCGTGCGTCACGGGAACATCATCGCGCCCGGCCTCCGCTCCGTGCAGCGGCTGGACCTCCCGGACCACCGCCGGCTCGCTCCGGCGCCGGCTCGCCTGGGCCCGGCGCCGCGGGGGGCGTGGCGCGGCAGCACCGCGCGACCGGTCGTCGTCGAACGGAATGACCTTGGCGTCCGCCATCGTTGATGCGCTCCTCAGTTGGCGCTCTGCGTCGGGTGCCCGCCGCCCAGGACGGGCAGCGCGGCGATCCGGTCCACGGCTCCCGCCAGGGCCTCCGGGGGCAGGAGCCCGGGTCCCCGGCTGTGCGCGAAGTCCGCGAAGGTCTCCGCCGTCGTGTACTTCGGGTGGTAGCCCAGGGTTTCGCGCATCTGGTCCGTCTCGACCACTCTGCCGTGCGTCAGCAGCCGCAACTGCTCCGGCGAGAAGTCCGTCACTCCCAGGGTACGCACGGCCGTACCGGCCCAGCTGAGCGCGGGCAGCAGCAGCGGGACCGTCGGGCGCCCGAGGCGTCGCGCGCACTGCGACAGCGACAGGACGCCGTCGCCGGCGATGTTGAACGTGCCGCTGTTGAGGGTGCCCCGGCGCGGCTCGTCCGAGGCGATCAGCAGCACCTCGACGACGTCGTCCTCGTGCACGAACTGCAGCCGCGGGTCGTAGCCGAGGACGGTGGGCAGCACCGGCAGCGAGAAGTAGGAGGCGAGCGGGAAGTCCGCGCTCGGGCCGAGGATGTTGGCGAAGCGCAGCACGCACACCGCGACGTCGGGCCGGCGGCGCGCGAAGCCGCGCACGTAGCCCTCGACCTCGACCGTGTCCTTCGCGAAGCCGCCGCTGGGCAGCGACTTGGGCGAGGTGGTCTCGGTGAAGACGGCCGGGTCGCGCGGGGCCGAGCCGTAGACGTTGGTGCTGGACTTCACGACCAGCCGTCTGACCGTCGGGGACTTCTGGCAGGCGCCGAGGAGCTGCATGGTGCCGATGACGTTGGTCTCCTTGACCGTGGTCCGGCTGCCGGAACCCAGCGCCGTCCCCGTCACGTCCATGTGCACGACCGTGTCGACGGAGTGCTCGGCGAGCACCCGGGCGATCGCGGGCTGCCTGATGTCGGCCTGCACGAAGTCGGCGCCGCCGATGTGGTGTTCCGGGGGCACCGCGTCCACGGCGATCACCCGGTCGACCCGCGGATCACGCTGGATCCGTCGGACGAACCGGCCTCCCAGCCTGCGGGCCGCTCCGGTGACGAGCACGACATTCCCCAAGATCAGCGCCTTCCTTCCCGATCCGGACGTGGCTTCGCTCGCTGCTGCCGTGTTCCCCGTGTGACGCCAACCTAGCGGGTCGATGTTGCGCTGTGATGACCGCCCGATGCATGACGTGACGGTGAGCCCGCTCCGGCGACGGGACCAAGCCATTCGGCCCACAGGCCGCGCGGCCGGGACGGGACCCGCCCGGGACGCCTCCGCCCCGCCCGGGTGGCCCTTCCGGCAGCCGGACATGCCTGTGGCCCTCCACCGGCTGGTGGAGGGCCACAGTACGCGCGCGTTGCCGCGGCGTCGCCTACTTCTTGTTGCGACGCTGAACGCGAGTGCGCTTGAGCAGCTTGCGGTGCTTCTTCTTCGCCATCCGCTTGCGCCGCTTCTTGATAACAGAGCCCACGACTACCCTCGCTCACTTCTCTTTACTCGGTGCTGGGCTGCATGGGCCCACACGACCTATGAGGGGCCAGCCTACCCGTCCGAGCGCCGAGGTCGTAATCGAGGTGTTCCGGGAGATCACGGGGGACTCCCGGAACACGCCTCAGGCGGTCTCCACCCCCACATAACTCTCGCGGAGGTACGCGTGAACCGCTTGCTCCGGAACCCGGAAGGACCTCCCCACCCGGATCGCCGGCAGATGACCGCTGTGCACCAGGCGGTACACGGTCATCTTCGACACTCGCATCACCGAGGCGACTTCCGCCACGGTAAGGAACTGGACCTCGTTCAGAGGCCTCTCGCCTGCAGCCATGACACACCTGAACCTTCCGCACTCGACGGCCACCGGCTTCCCCTTCCGGTGACTCTTCGTCGTTGCGTGCTCACTCCCCAATGTAGGGGCGGGTGATGCGAGTGGGGAAGAGGGGATGCCATCGGCCGCCTACGGTGACAGACACGCTCGATTGAGTACATAGCGAGTAAGCGGTCGGTAGTAATCGGACCGCACAGCGTCATCAAGCGGAACGGCGACCGCCACCCGCCCCTCCGCCTCCCCCACGAAGAGCGCGGGATCGTCCGTGTCGGCGAGCCCGATGGCCTCGAACCCCAGCTGACCTGCTCCGCAGACCCATCCGTGATCCCCGATCACGAGCTCCGGGAGGGGCCCGCCGGACACCGCGGCGGCGGCCAGAGCCGTCCGAACCGGGAGCGGGGAATGGCTGTGTGCGCCGGTGGTGCGACCGGCGTCCGGCGCTCCGGGTTCGCGTACCAGTGCGACGCCCCGTACGTAGTCGAGGTTGTACGTGCGTAGACCGAACCGGGTCGTTATGTCGACAGAGCTACCCTGCGCCGGGGTGAGGACGGTACATCCCGCCGCCGACAAAGCGTCCGCGATCGCGGCGTAGAACATGATCAGCCGGTGCGGATGACCCGTCCCGAGGAGCACGGGGTGACGATGCCGTGCGGCCCGGGCCAGCCGCTCGGCGAAAGCGTCGAGAGCCGCCAGGGTCAGCTCGGGGTCGATCACATCATGCCCCGAAACCTGTGCCGGATCGGCCGAAACCCCGCACTTGTCGGCCATCAAAGCGATCAGATCCCGTTGCCGCCAGGTCCACTCGGGATCGAGTCCGAGCAGCACCCGGGGATCGCGGGCCGCGAAGAGCCGGTAGCTGCGCAGACTCTCCTCCCGCGACGTGGCCACGGGCCCGGCCAGCCGCGCGGCCAGCAGATGTGCACGCAAAGCTCCGGTGCTCAACACCCCAGTGATGCTGGCGCATCGGTGAAGATCAATCGCCCGCAACAGGGAAAAGCCCCACAGTCGGGCTAATACCCCGCACCCCTCCCCGGGTGCCGCACCCCTCGCGGACCCCGGGTCCCCCGCACTCCCCCAACCGGGCGGGCCGTCGTCCCCAGAGGCGACGGGCGACGGGCGACGGGCGACGGGCGACGGGCGACGGGCGACGGGCGACGGGCGACGGGCGACGGCTCAGGGAAGCAGGCCCCGCAGCGGGAATACGGCCTTGCGGGTCGCCAGGACCGCCTGGTCGAGGCGGTCCGCGGGGTCGTACCCGTCCTCCCAGTCCTTCCACGCCACCGGCCACCGGCCGTCCGTCATCCGCATCGGCGCCAACTGCCGCGTCCGGGCGAAGGCCTGCTGCCGCCAGCCCTCGGGGATCACCGTCTCCGGCTCGACCGGCCGGCCCGCGGCGATCGCCACGAGATGCGTCCACGACCGCGGCACGACGTCGACGACCGCGTAGCCGCCCCCGCCCAGCGCCACCCAGCGCCCGTCCGCGTACCGGTGCGCCAGGTCGTGGCAGGCGACCTGCACGGACCGCTGCGCGTCGAGCGAGACGGCCAGGTGCGCCAGCGGATCCTCGACGTGGGTGTCCGCGCCGTGCTGCGTCACCAGGACCTGCGGCCGGAAGTCGGCGAGCAGCTCGGGAACCACCGCGTGGAAGGCGCGCAGCCAGCCCGCGTCCCCGGTCCCGGCGGGCAGCGCCACGTTCACGGCCGACCCCTCGGCGGCCTCCGCACCGGTCTCCTCCGGCCATCCCGTCTGCGGGAACAGCGTCCGCGGATGCTCGTGCAGCGAGACGGTCAGGACCCGCGGGTCCTGCCAGAACGCCGCCTGCACCCCGTCCCCGTGGTGCACGTCGACGTCCACGTACGCGACCCGTTCGGCACCCAGCTCCAGCAGCCGGGCCACCGCCAGCGCCGCGTCGTTGTAGATGCAGAAGCCGGACGCGGCACCGGGCATCGCGTGGTGCAGCCCGCCGGCGAAGTTCACCGCGTGCAGCGCCTCACCCCGCCACACCGCCTCGGCGGCCCCCACCGACTGCCCCGCGATCAGCGCGGACACCTCGTGCATCCCGGCGAAGGCGGGATCGTCCGTCGTCCCGAGCCCGTACGCGGCATCGGCCGCACGCGGATCGGCGGACGCGGCCCCGACCGCGTCCACGTAGTCCTCGCGGTGCACCAGCCGCAGCGTCGACGCCCCCGCCGGCTTCGCCGCGACCACGGCGACCTCCCGGTCGAGCCCGAAGGCGTCGACCAGGCTCCGGGTCAGGGCGAGCCGGACCGGATCCATCGGATGGTCCGGCCCGAAGTCATACCCCGTTACTGCCTCGTCCCACATCAGCTGTGCGCGGCCGCTCATGCACGTCACCGTATCGGTCTCGTTCAGGAGCGAACGACCGGGCGTACCCCACCATCACGAGGACCAGCACCATCGGCACCAGCATCGCGCCGCGGTAGTTCCACGCGTCGCCGAGCGCGCCCACCAGCGGCGACCCGATCAGGAATCCCACGTAGTTGAAGATGTTCAGCCGCGCGATCGCCGCGTCCGAGGCCCCCGGGAACAGCCGCCCCGCCGCCGCGAACGTCTGCGGCACGATCACACACAACCCCAGCCCCAGCAGCGTGAACCCGAGCATGCCCACCCACGCGCCCGGCGCCGCCGCCACCACTCCGAAGCCCAGCGCGGCGACCACCGCCCCCAGCCGCACCACCGCGACCGCCCCGAACCGCCGCACCCCGAAGTCCCCGACCGCGCGCCCGACCAGCGTCGTCACCATGTAGACGTTGTACGGAAGGGTCGCCAGCTGCTCCGAACCGCCGAGCACGTCCTGGACGTACTTCGCGCTCCAGTTGGAGACCGTCGAGTCCCCGATGTAGGCGAACGTCATCACCAGGCACAGCGGCAGCAGCAGCCGGAACGCCGTCGGCGCGGCCCCGGCGGCACCCGCCCCCGCCGCCCTGGCACCCTCGCCCCCGGCACCCCCGGCACCCCCGGCACCCCCGTCGACGTACCAGCGGCTTCCCACCAGCGTGAGCGGCAACAGCACCAGCACGACCGGCAGATACGACAGGAACAGCGACTGGTGCCAGTGCGCGCCGGCCCAGGCCAGCGAGGCGCCCATGATCCCGCCCAGGCTGTACGCGGCGTGGAAGCCCAGCATGATGCTGCGCCCGTACGCCCGCTGAAGACTCACCCCCAGCATGTTCATCGAGGCGTCCAGCGCGCCTACCGCGAGCCCGAACACCCCCAGGCAGAGCGCCACTTCGGCCATCCGGTCGCCGGCGGCGACGCCGAGCAGGGCGAGCATCACCACCGGCTGCGACCACCGCAGGACGCGGCTGGGCCGTATCCGGCGGACCACGTACTCGGTGGCGACGCTGCCGACCCCGGCGAGGATCGGCACGGCCGCCAGAAAGACCGGCAGCAGACCGTCGGAGATGCCGTACCGGTCCTGGATCGCCGGGATGCGCGTCACGAGCAGCGCGAAGGCGGCGCCCTGAGCGAAGAAGCCGAACGCCAACGAGGCCCTGCCGCGCCGCAGCACATCTGTCATGGCGGCGAGCGTAGAGCCCCGGCCTACCAGTGGGTAGATCCAGCCGAAGGTGAATTCCGTTCAGCTTCCGGCCGGTTGCCGCGGAACGGGCCGTTCAGTCCCGCCCGCCGGACGCGGTGGCGCGTTCGTGCTCCAGCATCTTCGCCATCGGGACGACGGCGAAGCGCCCGCTGACCAGGAAGGCGAGGACCATCGAGACGGCCATGACCACCGTGCCGAGCCACACCATCGTGTCCACCGGCAGCGTGTACACGCCCACCACCCGCGCGACGCACTCCGCGAGCAGCACCCCACCCCACACGGTCGAGAACGTCCGCTCCGCACGCCGGAACGGCTCCGAGTCGGCCGCCAGCCGGTCCCAGGCCGCGGCCCGCGCGGCGTCCCCCTTGACCAGGAAGGGCTTCATGCCCGGCGTCATCATGGGCCGCCCCCACCGCACGGACAGCAGTACACCGATACCGATCGCACAGCTCGCACCGCTGTCCTTGGCCAGCATGAACCGCGGATCACCCGCGACGAGGCCGAGCGCGAGACCGACCAGGTTGACGAAGAGGATCAGCCCGGCGAGCCCGTTGACCCGGCGCTCCCTGACCACGCCCCACACGGTCCGCGCGGCCGGCACCACGCTGCTCCAGCCGAGCGCCGCGACGGTCCCCATCCCGAACCCGTTCCTGAGCAGGTAGTACGACCCGACGGGTACCGCCACGTCCACGATCAGCGGCAGGAATCCCGCTCGGCGGCCGGTGGTCCCCCGCGCCGGGGAGTCCTCCGCCCGGCGGGGCGCCTCCGCGCGGGCACTGATCCCTGTGGCGGTGATGGTCATGGTCGGGTCCCTCCGTCGTCACTGTGTACGTCCCGCTGCGATGTACTCAGCTTCCCGTTCGGACCCGTCCCCCCGACAGAAACGATCGTCCGGGGCTCGGCATGACAAGTGTCAGCTCCCCTCCCCCGCCCCCGTCACACGCGCCGTCCCCATCAGCAGGTCGGCCAGCTCCTCCATGCCGGCGAAGAGTTCGGTGGCTTCGGACAACCGCTCGGCCGGTGTCATGGCGGTGAACCCGTACACGTCCATGCCGGCCGCGACGGCCGCCCGGACCCCCAGCGGACTGTCCTCGACGACCACGCACCTCTCCGCGGGCACCCCCATGTGCTGCGCGGCGTGCAGGAAGAGGTCCGGCGCCGGCTTGCCCCGCCCCACGTCCTCCGAGCTGAACACGCGCCCCTCGTCGAACCATCGGTCGAGTCCGGTCGTCCGGTGCCCGACCCTGATCCGCTCGTGGCTGCCCGACGAGGCCACGCAGTACGGCACGCCGTCCGCGGTCAGCCGCTCCAGCAGCCGGACGGCGCCGGGGACGGGCTTCAGCGCGCGCTCGAAGGCGGCGAACACCCGCGCGTGGAACACCGCGTCGAAGTCGTCGGGCAGGGGCCCGCCGCCGCGCTCGCGCACGGTGTCGTGGACCCGGTGCAGGGCCGCACCCATGTAGTCCCGCAGGGAGTCCTCGTAGGAGGTGGGATGCCCCAACTCGGTGAGATAGGCGGCCAGCAGGGTGTTGGAGATCGGCTCACTGTCCACGAGGACGCCGTCGTTGTCGAAGATGACCAGGTCGTAGCGCATGAAAAAGACCCTAAACGCAGAAAACCCCCGTACCGGTATCCCCGGTACGGGGGTTCTCTCACAAATAGTTCGGCGGCGTCCTACTCTCCCACAGGGTCCCCCCTGCA
>NZ_JBICWL010000029.1:35419-78066 GCF_043199735.1 Streptomyces sp. NPDC048566 | reverse complement strand
GCCGGATCCATCAGCTTCGTGATCCTGCGGACACCCGTCTCCGGGTCCACGACGACCTTCATCTCCTCGTCGGCGAGGTCCTTCACCGTGTCCAGAGCAAGAATGATCCTCCTGCCCTCGCCCCGCGCCGCCAGCAGCGTCCGCTCCACGGAGACCGGGTGCACCGTGTCACCGTTCGCCAGGATCACGCCGTCCTTCAACGCCTCCCGGCCGCACCACAGCGAGTAGGCGTTGTTCCACTCCTCGGCCTTGTCGTTGTCGATCAGCGTGATCGACAGACCGTACTTCTCCTCCAGCGCCGCCTTCCGGTCGTACACGGCCTCCTTGCGGTAGCCGACGATCACGCCGACCTCCTTCAGGCCGATCTCCGCGAAGTTCCCCAGCGTCAGGTCCAGGACCGTGATCGAGTCCTCCGCCCCCTCCGGACCCACCGGCACCAGCGCCTTGGGCAGCGTGTCGGTGTAGGGACGCAGACGCCGTCCGGCGCCGGCCGCCAGCACGAGGCCGATCATGCGGGTTCTCCTTCATCGTGTACGGCGGGTGCCCCGGAGGACACCCAGAAACGGATGCTCTCGATGAGCACCAGCAGCGCCACGGCCACGGCGAGGACCGTGAGCGCGACCTTGAACTGTGCGGCGCCGAGCAGCGCGGCCAGGACGGTGACGAGCAGCGTCCTGCCCTCGTGCCCGCCGGTCGCCCGCACCAGCCATCGCGGCGGGGCACCGGCGTTTCCGCGGATGCGGTACACCGTGTCGTAGTGATGGTAGGCGACCGCGGCCACCAGTCCGAAAGCCGCCGGAAGGGCTCCGTTCACGTCCGCGCGGGCCGCGAGGAAGAGGACGGTGAGGTACTCCGCCGCGCGGTAGATCGGCGGAACCAGCCAGTCCAGGGCGCCTTTCAGGGGCCTGAGCAAGGCGGCCGGGGACAGCAGGACGTACACCGCGGCACCGAGGACCGGCCACCAGTCTCCGTAGGGGGCGAGTGCGGCGCAGATCACGACGATCGCCCCGGCGGCCAGGGCCACGGCGGCGGGCGCCCGGCCGGGGATCTGGCGGGCGGCGCGGGTCAGCAGCTCCGCGAGCGGTCCGGAGTCGGTGAGGTCGGCCAGGGCGCGCGCGGCGCGGTCGGTGCGGCGGGCCCTGCGGGTCAGCGAGCGCAGCACCCGGCCGGCGGTGGTGTAGGCGGCGGCGAAGGCGCAGCCCGCCAGCAGCGCGTAGAAGGTGATGCGGGGGGTCGTGAACGCCGTGAGCACGGCGATCATCGCCCAGCGCTCGCCGATGGGCAGCACGATCATCCGGCGCACCCAGACCGTCCAGCCGACGCTGTCGAGCCTGCCGGAGAGGGCGGCGGTGGGGCTGGTGTTGGCGGTGGCGTCGTGGTTCGCCTCGTTGAAGGAGAAGTCCACGACGTGCCGGCAGGTCTGGAGGACCATCGCGCCGAGGGCGAGGGCCCACACGTCGTCGCCGCCGCGGGCCGCGCCGAGCGCGAGGCCCGCGTAGTAGGCGTACTCCTTGGCGCGGTCGAAGGTCGCGTCCAGCCAGGCGCCGAGCGTGGAGTACTGCAGGGAGTAGCGGGCGAGCTGCCCGTCCGTGCAGTCCAGGACGAAGGAGAAGAGGAGGAGCAGTCCGGCGGCCACGTACCCGGGGCGCGTGCCGGTGGCGGCGCAGCCCGCGGCGATCAGCGCGGTGACGAGCGACGCGGTGGTGACCTGGTTCGGGGTCAGGCCGCGGCGGGCGCACCAGCGCGCGAGGTAGCGGGAGTAGGGGCTGATGCAGTAGGTGGTGAAGAAGCCGTCGCGGGCCTTGACCGCGCTGCGCAGCCGGACCGCCTCGTCGTCCACGGCGGAGACGGCCTGGCGGGCCTCGTTGCGCTCCTGCGGGTCGGCCGGGACGACGGCGACCAGGGTGCCGAGGTCCGGGCGGTGCACGGCGACGTCGTCGGCGTCGAGGGCCGCGGCGAGCCGGTGGGCGAGGTTCTCGGTGGTGACGGCGAGGCCGCCGCTCGCGGAGCTCTCCCGGGCCAGGGCCCGGGTCAGCGCTCGGCGCGCCTCGGGCTGCACGGACACCGCGCCGGGGAGCGCGGAGGCGGCGAAGCGGGGATCGGTGAGGCCCAGGCGCAGGGCGTGCCGGTGTCCCACGAACCGGGTGTCGACGACGGCGACCCGCTCACCGGCCGGCACCGCGGCGAGCAGGGTCTCGGTCTCACCCGCGTCGGAGGCGAGCCGCACGTCGAAGCCGAGCGACCGCAGATCGCCTTCGAGCGACGATCCGGGGACCGGCTGGCCGGTGAGGATGGCGGTCGACAGCGAACTCACTCCCTGGGTACCGGCGCGGCCTGGCGCCGGGCATGTGCGTGGTGGGAAGGCCCCCGGCCTGCGAGGCGGCCCGGGCGGCGTGTCGGCAGAGGCTATCGGATGAACGGAAGCCGGTGTTCACCGCCCGTTCACGGAGCGCTCGGCCGCCGCCGGGCCCGCCGTGCAGCGATCATCATCGGGGATCGCGGTCCCCGGCCACAAACCCGCGACCGCAGACCGGAGCATTCCCGGCATGCCGCCCGAGACCCCGCGCAGCCCCCGGAGCGGGGCAGGGCGGACACCGTCCGCGACCGGCATAGGGTGGGCGTCCATGACATGGCTGATCACCGGCGGAGCCGGATACATCGGGGCCCATGTGGCGCGGGCGATGGCGGAGGCCGGGGAGCGCGTCGTCGCCCTGGACGACCTCTCCTCCGGCGTCGCGGACCGGCTCCCGCCGGGCATCCCGCTCGTGCAGGGGTCGTCGCTGGACGGGGACCTGCTCAAGCGGGTCCTCGCCGAGCACGCGGTCACGGGTGTGGTGCACCTGGCGGCGCGCAAGCAGGTCGGCGAGTCGGTGGCCGAGCCGACGCGCTACTACCAGGAGAACGTGGGCGGCCTCGCCACGCTGCTGGAGGCGGTCGCCGGGGCGGGCGTACGGCGCTTCGTGTTCTCCTCGTCGGCCGCCGTCTACGGCAACCCCGACGCGGATCCGATCACGGAGGACACCGCCTGCGCCCCGATGAGCCCCTACGGCGAGACGAAGCTCGCCGGCGAGTGGCTGGTGCGGGCGGCGGGACGCGCGCACGGCATCGCGACCGTGTGCCTGCGCTACTTCAACGTGGCGGGCGCCGCCTCCCCCGAGCTGGCCGACACCGGCGTGTTCAACATCATCCCGATGGTGTTCGACCGGCTCACCCGGGGCGAGGCCCCGCGGATCTTCGGCGACGACTACCCGACCCCGGACGGCACCGCCGTCCGCGACTACCTCCACGTCTGCGACCTCGCCGAGGCGCACCTCGCCGCGGCCCGCCGGCTGACCGGCGGCGCGAGCGGCGACCTGACGGTGAACATCGGCAGCGGCCGGGGCGTCTCGGTGCGGGAGCTGATGGCCCTCGTCGCCGAGGTGACCGGCGACACCCGGCAGCCGGTGGTCGAGCCGCGCCGGCCCGGGGACGCGCCGCGCGCGGTGGCCTCGGCGGCCCTGGCGGGCGAGGAACTCGGCTGGAGCGCCCGGCGGGAGGTCGCCGAGATGGTCGAGTCGGCGTGGCGGGGCTGGCGGCACCACCATCGGGCAACCGGCGTCGGCTGATCGCGCCAAGGCTCTGACCTGCGTATCGTTTTCGCAGGTCAGAGCATATGACAACGGTGTTCAGTGCCGCGTTGCCCGGTGCCCGGTGCCCGTAGTTGACTGTGACGGCGGAACCGGTGTTCCGCCACGTTTTCGACGGTTTCGCAAGGCGACGCGGGAGGCGGCTTTCCATGGGGGCTGGGCACGACCACGGGCACGCGCACGGCGCTCCCCCGACGGGCACGGCGACGGCCGCGTACCGCGGGAGGCTGCGCGTCGCCCTGGGCATCACGCTCACCGTCATGGTCGTCGAGATCCTCGGCGGCCTGCTCGCCGACTCGCTGGCGCTGGTCGCGGACGCGGCGCACATGGCGACGGACGCGCTGGGGCTCGGGATGGCCCTGCTGGCGATCCACTTCGCCGGGCGTCCGGCCAGCCGCAACCGCACGTTCGGCCTGGCGCGCGCCGAGATCCTGGCGGCGCTCGCCAACTGCCTGCTGCTGCTCGTCGTCGGCGGCTACGTGCTCGTCGAGGCGATCCAGCGGTTCGTGACGCCCGCCGACACCCAAGGCGGCCTCGCCATCGTGTTCGGCGCGATCGGCCTGGTCGCCAACTCGGTGTCGCTGGTGCTGCTGATGCGCGGGCAGAAGGAGAGCCTGAACGTGCGCGGAGCCTTCCTGGAGGTCGCGGCCGACGCGCTGGGCTCGGTGGCGGTCATCGTCGCGGCCGTGGTCATCATGACCACGGGCTGGCAGGCCGCGGACCCCATCGCCTCGCTCGCGATCGCCCTGATGATCGTCCCGCGCACCTGGAAGCTGCTGCACGAGACGCTGGAGGTGCTGCTGGAGGCGGCTCCCAAGGGCGTCGACATGGCGGAGGTGCGCGCCCACATCCTGGCGCTCGACGGCGTCGAGGACGTGCACGACCTGCACGCCTGGACCATCACCTCGGGCATGCCGGTGCTCTCCGCGCACGTGGTCGTCAGCTCCGACGTGCTGAACGCGACGGGGCACGAGAAGGTGCTCCACGAACTCCAGGGCTGCCTGGGCGTCCACTTCGACGTGGAGCACTGCACCTTCCAGCTGGAGCCGGGCGGTCACGCGGAGCACGAGGCGAAGCTCTGCCACTGAGCGCTCCGCCCTCCTCCGTCGTCCCTCGACGCCCCGCGCTCCGCGCCACCCCGCCGCGGAGCGCGGGGCGGGACATGCGGAAGCCGCGAAGTGCCGGGAGTGCCGGTTTCGTACGGCAGACTTGGGACCCGAAGACCGATGCTAAGGATGGGTATGCCGATCACACCTGCCACCGCGACGCACACCTCGTCGAACGGCACCGTTGAACCGATCTTGCTGGAACTGGTCGACGAGGACGGCACCACGATCGGTACGGCGGAGAAGCTGGCCGCCCACCAGGCGCCCGGGCAGTTGCACCGGGCGTTCTCGGTGTTCCTCTTCGACGAGCAGGGCCGCCTGCTCCTCCAGCAGCGCGCCCACGGCAAGTACCACTCCCCCGGCGTCTGGTCCAACACCTGCTGCGGCCACCCCTCTCCGGGCGAGGCGCCGTTCGCCGCGGCGGCCCGGCGCACGTTCGAGGAGCTGGGCGTGTCGCCGACGCTGCTCGCGGAGGCGGGAACGGTCCGCTACAACCACCCGGACCCGGACTCGGGCCTGGTGGAGCAGGAGTACAACCACCTCTTCGTCGGCATGGTGCAGTCCGTACCGCGGCCCGACCCCGAGGAGGTCGCCTCGACGGCCTTCGTGACCGCCGCCGAGCTGGCCGAGCGGCACGCCGCGGACCCGTTCTCGGCGTGGTTCACGACCGTGCTGGACGCGGCCCGTCCGGCGGTCCGGGAGCTGACGGGCCCGTCCGCCGGCTGGTAGACCGGAGCGCTACACGACTCCGGGGGCGAGCGGCAGGGCGGCCCAGATCACCTTGCCGCCGCTCGCGGTGTGCTCGACGTCACACACGCCGCCAGCCTCCCGGGTGACCTCGCGCACCAGCAGCAGTCCCCGGCCGCCGGTCTGGCCGTGGTCGGCCTCCAGGGCGGTCGGACGGTAGGGATGGTTGTCCTCGACGGACACCCGGACCCACTCGGCTCCGACGGCCACCTCGACCGCGAGCATCGGCGACAGCAGCGCCGCGTGCCGGACCGCGTTCGTGACCAGTTCGGAAATGATCAGCAGCAGTCCCTGGACGACGTCGTCCGCGACCGGAACCCCCTGGCGCAGGAGCAGGTCGCGGACGGCGTGCCGGGCCTGCGGCACCGAGGCGTCGACCGCGGGCGCGGTGAACCGCCACACTCCCTCGTACGGCAGCGGGGCCGGCGTTGTGACGCCGGGAGTTCCGCCTCCGCCCTCGGGGGTCGGGCCGGCCCCCCGCCCGGCGTTCTCCATCGTCCGGTCGCCACCCTTGCGCTCGATTGTCACCACACGTCGAGTGTTGGTAACGCGCTGGTCCGTGCCGAAGAACTGAACAGAAGTCAGCTCCTATCGACGCCTTCCGACCGCCTGTGCTCGATGCTGTCGCTTCCACGACGCCTTCCGCTCCTTTCACGTCTCCTTCCGAACTCTTCGGCTTGTACGGGTATGTCCGGGAGGTGACCTGAATGACGCCCTCCCCCGCACGCCGCCTCCTACGGGCCCCGTGCCGCGCCGCGCCCCCCTTCCCCCGGCTGCCGGTCCACGCCGTCCGGACCGGTGCCGTCCGCACACCCCGGCACCCCTCCCGGCCGCCTCGGGGCGCCCGGCGGGCGGCGGATACCATCCGGCCCATGGAGCCCCAGCTGTCCCACCGGGTCGACGACGGCGTCGCCACCGTCGTGATCCACCACCCCGCCAAGCGGAACGCCATGACGACCGCCATGTGGCGGGCCCTGCCGCCCCTGCTGGACGCGCTGAACGGCCGCCGGGACGTGCACGCGCTGGTGCTCACCGGTGCCGGCGACACGTTCTGCGCGGGGGCCGACATCTCCACGCTGCGCCGGTCGCCGCAGGAGGCCCAGTCGCTCGCCGTGCTCGCCGAGGAGGCGCTCGCCGCGTTCCCGAAGCCGACGCTCGCCGCGGTCCGCGGCCACTGCGTGGGCGGAGGCGCCCAGTTGGCGGCGGCCTGCGACCTGCGGTTCGCCCAGGAGGGCGCACTGTTCGGCGTGACCCCGGCGAAGCTCGGCATCGTCTACCCGGCCTCCTCCACCCGCCGGCTGACCTCCCTGGTCGGCCCGTCCACCGCCAAGTACCTGCTCTTCTCCGGCGAGTTGATCGACACGCGGCGGGCCCTGCGCACCGGCCTGGTGGACGAGGTGCTGCCGGAGGGCGAACTCGACGAGCGCGTCCGGGACTTCACACGCACGCTGGCCACGCGCTCCCTGCTCACGCAGGCCGCCGCGAAGGAGTTCGCGGACGGGCGCACCGACCGGGACGCGCACTGGGCGGCCCAGGCGCTCGGCGGCGGCGACACCGCCGAGGGCGTCGCCGCCTTCCTGGAGCGCAGGCGGCCGCGGTTCACCTGGACCCCCTGAGCCCGCTCGCCCCGGCCGACCCGGCCGACCCGGTTCACGGCGTACCGACCAGTCGGTAAGGTGCCGGGTATGACCACTCCACTGCCGGAGCGCGCCGGGCGCCGCTGCCACAACGTCCTCAACCCGCTGCACTCGACGCACTACTTCTCGCCCGACCTGGGACGCGAGATGGCCGCCGTGGGCATCGCGGACGAGCGGGGCGCGTACTTCGCCGCGCGGGCCGCCGCGATGGGCGCCGTGGGCGCCGGCACGGTGACGGCGACGTTCTACAACTTCCGGCACACGCTGGTGGCCGAGCACGTGCCCGCCGTATGGGAGAAGGCCGCGCCGGAGACCGTCCTCGCGGCCCGCCTGCGGGCCGTGGACGCGACGCTGAGGCGGCTGCTCGGCGAGGACCTCGTCGCCTCTGAGGAGGTGGCCGAGGCCGCG
The DNA here is from genome assembly GCF_043199735.1 of Streptomyces sp. NPDC048566. Taxonomy (NCBI): domain Bacteria; kingdom Bacillati; phylum Actinomycetota; class Actinomycetes; order Kitasatosporales; family Streptomycetaceae; genus Streptomyces; species Streptomyces sp. NPDC048566. The sequence continues at coordinate 70,542 of NZ_JBICWL010000029.1, read as the reverse complement.
CGGCTCGCCCTGCGCGCGGCGGAGGCCTGCGACCCGTCGGCCCGCGCCCTGTACGCGGCACACGCCGACCTCCCGGTGCCGAAGGCACCGCACCTGGCCCTGTGGCACGCGGCGACCCTGCTGCGCGAGCACCGCGGGGACGGCCACCTCGCCGCCCTGCTCGACGCCGGGCTGGACCCGGTGGAGGCCCTGGTGAGCCACACCGCGACCGGCAGGGGCATGGCACCGAAGTGGGCGCTGGGCACCCGCGGCTGGTCGCGGCAGGACTGGGAGGCGGCCTCCGGCCGGCTGCGCGAGCGCGGACTGCTGGACGAAGCGGGCGAGTTGACACCGGCGGGCGCGGCGCTGCGGCAGGACGTCGAGGCCCGCACGGACCGCCTGGACCTCGCCCCCTACGAGCACCTCGGCGCGGCCGGGGTGGAGCGGCTGACCGGGATCGTGAAGGGCCTGCTGACGACGGCGTTCGCCAACGGAGCCTTTCCCGCAGACATGATCGGCAAGAACTGAGGTACCCGGATGTCCCCGGTGATCGGTGCCGGGCGACGAAAGGGGAACGAGACATGCTGCGAGCCATAGCGGACGTCCTGCGTCAGATCGGCGGGGCGATCGCCACGGTCGTGACCCTGCCCTTCCGGGCCCTGGCCCGGCTGTTCGGCGGGGCGTCCGGCTCCGCACGGACCGGCAAGGCGTGACGCGGGGCGCCGCGGCCGGCTCCGGTCCGCGGCGCGCGAGCGCCCCGAGGCCGCCCTGATCCCCCGTTGTCGGCGTCACCTGCCACAATTGCCGCGCAACCCCAGTGGAGAAGGCGGTACGGGATCGTGACGACACCCCTCGTAGGGTCCATCGAAGGCAGGATCGCCGAGGAACTCGGCGTACGGGAGCGGCAGGTCAGAGCCGCCGTCGACTTGCTCGACGGCGGCTCGACCGTTCCCTTCATCGCCCGCTACCGCAAGGAAGCGACCGAGATGCTCGACGACGCGCAGCTGCGCACGCTCGAGGAGCGGCTGCGCTATCTGCGGGAGCTGGAGGAGCGGCGCGCCGCGATCCTCGACTCGGTGCGCGAGCAGGGCAAGCTCAGCGACGAGGTGGAGGCGCGGATCAGGGGCGCCGAGACCAAGGCGCGCCTGGAGGACATCTACCTCCCGTTCAAGCCCAAGCGGCGCACCAAGGCGCAGATCGCCCGCGAGGCCGGTCTGCAGCCGCTGGCCGACGGACTGCTCGGCGACCCGTCGGTGGAGCCGCTCGCGGCGGCCTCCGCCTTCGTCGACGCCGACAAGGGAGTCGCCGACCCGCAGGCGGCGCTCGACGGCGCCCGGGCCATCCTCACCGAGCGGTTCTCGGAGGACGCGGACCTCATCGGCGAGCTGCGCGAGCGGATGTGGGTGCGCGGCCGGCTGGCCGCGACGGTGCGGCCCGGCAAGGAGGAGTCGGGCGCCAAGTTCGCCGACTACTTCGACTTCGCTGAGCCCTTCAAGGAGCTGCCCTCGCACCGGGTCCTCGCGATGCTGCGCGGGGAGAAGGAGGAGGTGCTCGACCTCGTCCTGGAGCCCGAGGAGGCGACGGACGGCCCCTCGTCGTACGAGGGGATCGTCGCCCACCGCTTCGGGATCGCCGACCGCGGCCGTCCCGGCGACAAGTGGCTGACGGACACCGCGCGCTGGGCCTGGCGCACCCGCATCCTCGTGCACCTCGGGATCGACGTGCGGCTGCGGCTGCGCACCGCCGCGGAGGACGAGGCGGTGAACGTCTTCGCGGCCAACCTGCGGGACCTGCTGCTCGCCGCTCCGGCGGGCACGCGGGCGACGCTGGGCCTGGACCCCGGCTTCCGCACGGGGGTGAAGGTCGCCGTCGTGGACGCGACCGGCAAGGTCGTCGCCACGGACGTGATCCACCCGCACGTGCCGGCCAACCGCTGGGACGAGGCCCTCGCCAAGCTCGCCCGGCTCGCCGCCGAGCACGCGGTCGACCTGGTCGCGATCGGCAACGGCACGGCGTCCCGCGAGACCGACAAGCTCGCCGGGGAGCTGATCGCCCGGCACCCCGAGCTGAAGCTCACGAAGGTGATGGTGTCCGAGGCGGGGGCGTCGGTGTACTCCGCGTCGGCGTTCGCCTCGCAGGAACTGCCCGACATGGACGTGTCGTTGCGCGGTGCCGTCTCCATCGCCCGGCGCCTGCAGGACCCGCTGGCCGAACTCGTGAAGATCGACCCGAAGTCCATCGGTGTCGGCCAGTACCAGCACGACCTGTCCGAGGTGAAGCTGTCCCGGTCGCTGGACGCGGTGGTCGAGGACTGTGTGAACGGCGTCGGGGTGGACGTGAACACCGCGTCGGCCCCGCTGCTGGCGCGGGTCTCCGGCGTCACCTCCGGCCTGGCGGAGAACATCGTGGCGCACCGCGACGCGAACGGCCCCTTCACCTCGCGCAAGGCGCTCAAGAACGTCCCCCGGCTCGGCCCGAAGGCGTACGAGCAGTGCGCCGGGTTCCTGCGCATCCGGGGCGGCGACGACCCGCTGGACGCCTCCAGCGTGCACCCCGAGGCCTACCCCGTGGTGCGGCGGATGGTGAAGGCGGCGGGCGGCGAGGTCGCCTCGCTCATCGGCAACACGGGGGTGCTGCGTTCGCTGAAGCCCGCCGAGTACGTCGACGAGACGTTCGGTCTTCCGACCGTCACGGACATCATCCGGGAGCTGGAGAAGCCGGGGCGCGACCCGCGGCCGGCGTTCAGGACGGCCACCTTCAAGGACGGCGTCGAGAAGATCTCCGACCTGGAGTCCGGGATGGTGCTGGAGGGAGTCGTCACCAACGTGGCCGCGTTCGGCGCCTTCGTGGACGTCGGGGTCCACCAGGACGGGCTCGTGCACGTCTCCGCGATGTCCCGGACGTTCGTCAAGGACCCGCGGGACGTGGTCAAGCCGGGCGACATCGTCAAGGTGAAGGTCCTCGACGTCGACGTCCCGCGCAAGCGGATCTCGCTGACGCTGCGGCTGGACGACGAGGCGGCCGCCCCGGCGGCCGAGGGCTCGGAGCGGCCCCGGAAGGGCGGCGGGCGTCCGCCGCGGCAGCAGCGCCAGGGCGGCGGTCGCTCGGGCGCCGGCACCCGGCAGGCGCCCGCGCCCGCCAACAGCGCGATGGCGGACGCCCTGCGGCGTGCCGGACTGGGCGGCGCCCAGGGCGGCCGGCGGGGCTGAGACCGGGCCTCGGCGGCCGGCCGGCGGGGACTGGCCCGCCGGCCGGCCGGTCCGGTTCCCCCGGGTGCCGGCCGGCTCGGATCAGCGCTCGGTCACCTTGCCGTCGGCGACCTCCAGGCGGCGGGTGGTGCGCACGGCGTCCAGCATGCGGCGGTCGTGGGTGACCAGCAGCAGCGTGCCCGCGTAGGAGTCCAGGGCCGACTCCAGCTGCTCGATGGCGGGCAGGTCGAGGTGGTTGGTCGGCTCGTCCAGGACCAGCAGGTTGACGCCCCGGCCCTGGAGGAGGGCGAGGGCGGCGCGGGTGCGCTCGCCCGGGGAGAGGGTGGCCGCCGGGCGCAGCACGTGGTCCGCCTTGAGCCCGAACTTGGCGAGCAGGGTGCGCACGTCGGCGGGTTCGGCGTCCGGCACGGCTTCGCCGAAGGCGGCCATCAGCGACTCCGGGCCGTGGAAGAGCTTGCGGGCCTGGTCCACCTCGCCGACGACCACGCCGGAGCCGAGGACGGCGTGCCCGCCGTCGAGCGGGACCCGGCCGAGCAGGGCGCCCAGCAGGGTCGACTTGCCCGCTCCGTTGGCGCCGGTGACGGCGACCCGGTCCGCCCAGTCGATCTGGACGGTCGCCGGGCCGAAGGTGAACGCGCCGCGCCGCACCTCGGCGTCGCGCAGCGTGGCCACCACCGCGCCGGACCGGGGGGCCGCCGCGATCTCCATGCGCAGCTCCCACTCCTTGCGCGGCTCCTCGACGACGTCGAGACGCTCGATCATGCGCTGGGTCTGCCGGGCCTTGGCGGCCTGCTTCTCGCTGGCCTCGCTGCGGAACTTGCGGCCGATCTTGTCGTTGTCGCCGCCCGCCTTGCGCCGCGCGTTCTTGACGCCCTTGTCCATCCAGGAGCGCTGCATCTGGGCCCGGCCCTCCAGGGCGGCCCGCTTGTCGGCGTACTCCTCGTAGTCCTCGCGGGCGTGCCGGCGGGCGGTGTCGCGCTCCTCCAGATAGGCGGCGTAGCCGCCGCCGTACAGCGTGATCCGCTGCTGCGCCAGGTCGAGTTCGAGGACCTTGGTGACGGTGCGGGTGAGGAACTCGCGGTCGTGGCTGACCACGACCGTGCCCGCGCGCAGCCCGGAGACGAAGCGCTCCAGGCGCTCCAGCCCGTCCAGGTCCAGGTCGTTGGTCGGCTCGTCCAGCAGGAAGACGTCGTAGCGGGACAGCAGCAGGGAGGCGAGCTGGGCGCGGGCCGCCTGGCCACCGGACAGGGACGTCATGGGCTGGTCCAGGCCGACGCCGAGGCCGAGGGAGTCGGTGACCTCCGCGGCGCGCTCCTCCAGATCGGCTCCGCCGAGGCCGAGCCAGCGCTCCAGGCTCAGCGCGTAGGCGTCGTCGGCGCCGGGCGCGCCGTCCACCAGGGCCTGCGTCGCCGCGTCCATCGCCCGCTGGGCCTCGTCGACGCCGGTGCGGCGGGCCAGGAACTCCCCCACGGTCTCGCCCGCCCGGCGGTCCGGTTCCTGCGGCAGGTGCCCGACGGTCGCGGTCGGCGGGGAGAGCCGCAGTTCGCCGGAGTCCGGGGCGAGGAGGCCGGCGAGGAGGCGCAGCAGGGTGGACTTCCCGGCGCCGTTGGCGCCGACGAGCCCGATCACGTCCCCGGGCGCGACGACGAGGTCGAGTCCGGCGAAGAGGGAGCGGTCGCCGTGTCCGGCGGTGAGGTTCTTGGCGACGAGGGTGGCTGTCATCAGGGGGCGATTTTAACGGCCCCGCGCCGCCGCCGGCGCCGCCGGTCCGGACGCCCCCGCGACGGGTGGGGCCGGCGTCCCCGGCCGCCCGCGGACCGGGCCGGGGACGGGGTGCCCCCGGTGTCCCCTCGTCCGCTAGCGTCGCCGTATGGAGCAGGCCGGGAACGACGAGGTGATCGTGGTCGGCGGCGGGGTCGTCGGCCTGACGACGGCCGTGGTGCTGGCCGAGGCGGGACGCCGGGTCCGGGTGTGGACGCGGGAGCCCGCGGGGCGCACCACCTCGGCGGTCGCCGGAGCGCTGTGGTGGCCGTACCGGATCGCCCCGCGGGCGCTCGCCCGGACGTGGGCGCTGACCTCCCTCGCCGTCTACGAGGAGCTGGCGGAGCGGCCCGAGGAGACGGGGGTGCGCCTGGTCGACGGGGTGCTGGGCGGGACCTCCCTCGACGAGCTGGGCGACTGGGCGGCCCGGGTGCCGGGGCTGCGCGCGGCGACGGCGGACGAGTACCCGGGGACCGCGCTGCGCGCGCGGCTGCCGCTGATCGACATGCCCGTGCATCTGCGGCTGCTTCAGGACCGGCTGCTGCGGGCGGGCGGCGCGATCGAGGAGCGGACGGTGACGGACCTGGCCGGCGTGCGGGCCCCGGTGGTCGTCAACTGCACCGGGCTGGGCGCCCGTTCTCTCGTCCCGGACGCCTCCGTCAGGCCGGTCCGCGGGCAGCTCGTCCTCGTGGAGAACCCCGGCGTCCGGGACTGGATCGTCGCCACCGACCCGGTCGCGGGGACCACGGCGTACGTCTTCCCGCAGCCGGGCCGGCTGGTCCTCGGCGGCACCACCGACGAGGACGACTGGTCGCTCGCTCCCGACCCGGACGCGGCGGCGGCGATCGTCGGCCGGTGCGCGGCGCTGCGGCCCGAACTGGCCGGGGCGCGGGTGCTCGGCCACCGGGTGGGGCTGCGGCCGGTGCGGGACCGGGTCCGGCTGGAGCGCACGGAGCGGCCCGACGGGAGCGTGCTGGTGCACAACTACGGCCACGGGGGCGGCGGGGTCACGGTGGCCTGGGGCTGCGCGCGGGAGGCCGCGCGGCTCGCGGACCCGACCGCCGCCCGCTGAGGAGGAGGCGCGGGCCAGCCGCGCTCCCCCGGCGCCGGGTGCGCTCGGCTGCGACCGGGCGGCGAAGGCGGATTCCGGCGGCGGGTGGGGCGGAGGTCGCGAGACGGCCGAATGGCGATCGTGTGACGGGGGTGGCCGTGGACACGACGGGGAGCGCGGGGACTCAATGGGCTCCGGACCGACCTCACCGCCCCCCACGACTTGGAGCTCACGTGCACCGCAGACTCATCGTCCCGGGCGCCCTGGCCGCCTCCCTGCTGCTGGCGATCCCGGCGTCGGCGGCGGACCACGTCCCGGGAGCACCGGGCATCGGCGACCCCTACTACCCGGCGTACGGCAACGGCGGATACGACGTCTCCCACTACGACCTGCGGCTCACCTACCAGCCGCGCACGGACGAACTCGCGGGCACGGCGACCCTCCTGGCGACGACCACGCAGGACCTGTCCCGGTTCGATCTGGACTTCCTGCTCGACGTGAGCGAGGTACGGGTCAACGGCGCGAAGGCGTCCTTCGCCACCTCCGGCGAGCACGAACTGGAGATCACCCCGGCCCGGCCGCTCGCCGAGGGCACGCCGATGACGGTCGTCGTCCGCTACAGCGGCGTGCCGTCCACGAAGTCGGCGTACGGCTTCTCCACCTGGCACCGGACGCCGGACGGCGCCGTCGCGGCGGACGAGCCGGAGTCGGCGTGGTGGTGGTTCCCGAGCAACGACCACCCGCTCGACAAGGCGACGTTCGACGTGTCGGTCGCCGTCCCGGACGGCACCCAGGCCATCTCCAACGGCACGCTCCAGTCGACGAGTTCACGGCTGGGCTGGACCCGCTACACCTGGCGGTCGAACAAGCCGCAGGCCACCTACCTCACCACGCTCGCGGTCGGCAGGTTCGACATCACGACCGGCACGTCCGAGGGCGGCGTGCCGGTCCTCAACGCCTACAGCAAGGACCTCGGCGACAACGCCGGGGCGGCCCGCGCCGGTGTGGAGCGCACCGGCGAGCTGGTCGACTGGCTGAGCGGCTACTTCGGGCCGTATCCGTTCGCCTCCGCGGGCGGCTACGTCCCCGCCACCACGACGGGGTACGCGCTGGAGACGCAGACGCGGGTGTACTACAGCCCGCGGCAGTTCGCCAACGGCTCCAACACCTCCGTGGTGGTGCACGAGCTGGCGCACCAGTGGTACGGCGACGACGTGTCCCTCAAGGGCTGGAAGGACATCTGGATCAACGAGGGCTTCGCGCGGTACGCGCAGTGGCTCTGGTCGGAGCACGAAGGGGAGGGCACCGCGCAGGAGCTGGCGGACTACACGTACGCCTCCCATCCGGCGGGCGACGCGTTCTGGACGGTGGCGCCGGGCGACCCCGGGCCGGAGAACCAGTTCGACGCGGCCGTGTACGACCGGGGCGCGCTGGCGGTGCAGGCGCTGCGCAACGCGATCGGCGACGACGCCTTCTTCGCCGTGCTGAAGGGGTGGCCGAAGGAGCACGCGTACGAGAACGCCTCGGTCGGCGACTTCCGGACGTTCGCCGAGCGGGTGTCCGGACGGTCCCTCGGCGCGCTGTTCGACACCTGGCTCTTCCAGCCGTCGAAGCCCGCGGCGCCGGCGGCGCGGAGCGCCGGCCTCGCCCGGTCCGCCGGGGCGGGCGAGGCTTCGGTGCGACGGCCCGCGTCGTGGGGGCGGATCGCGGCGACCGACTCGGTCCACGCGGGCACGGCTCGCTCCCGCTGAGGGCGCCCCGGCCGGGCCCGGGCACGGGGCGGGGCTCTCACGCCCCCGCCCGGTGCTCCGGCTCGGCGGTCACGGAGCGCAGCCGGTCCGGGCCGACCGGCTCGACACGGGTCGACGGCACCGTGCACGCGTGGGCGCCGGCCACCGTGCCGTAGCGGGCGCAGCGGTGGAGGGGCTCTCCGGACAGCCGGCCGTAGAGGAACGCGGCGGCGAACGCGTCCCCGGCCCCGTTGGAGTCGACGACGGGCGCCGGGGGCACCGCCGCGGGCACGTGCACCAGCTCGTCCCCGGCCAGCAGGTACGCGCCCTCGGCTCCGGCCGTGGCGACGACCGCCTCGGCCCGGCCCCGCTCCCTGACGTGCCGCATGGTCCGCTCGGGATCGGCGAGGGCCGCGGTGGAGACGAAGACGATGTCCGCGGCGTACGCGAACGGCTCGTGGTAGGGGTTCTCGCCGTCCCAGTCGTGCAGGTCGGTCGACACGGTGACCCCGGCGTCCCGGAGGGCCGGCAGGGCGTGGGCGCAGGGGTGGGTGATGGAGACGTGGGCGTGCCGGCTCCGCCCGGCCAGCTCGCGGACGGTCTCGTCCGGGAGCCGGTCGGCGTCCCGGGAGCGGGTGTCGTCGTAGAGGGACAGGCGGCGCCCGTCGGGGCCGACGAGGTTGACGGCGCGCTTGGTGCCGGCGGGCTGCGGGACCGCCGTGAGCGGGATGCCCCGGTCGCGGTGCAGGGCCCGGACGAGATCGCCCTCCGGGTCGTCGCCGACCAGGTCGAGGTGGTGGGTGCGCAGGCCCAGCGCGTGCAGGCCGAGGGCGACGAAGTCGCCGGTCTGTCCGGCCCGCGTCTCGATCCCGGGGCGCACCATCAGGCTGTCGGCGTGCCGAAGGGGCAGTTCGGGCACGTACACGATGGTGTCCACGCCCGCCCCGCCGAGGACGAGGACGTCGATGTCGCGGCTCATGACCCTCCCGGTCGGATGCGGGCAGCGAGTCAAGCAGGCCCGCGCCGCCGCCGCAAGGAGTTGCGCAAGGCGCAGCAACTCCTTGCGGGGGGCTTCGGTGGAGGAGCCGGTCGCCGGGGCCGCCCGGTCCGCACCGGGCGGCCCCGAACCGCGGTCTAGCGGGTGAGGTCGGTCAGCTCCTCGTCGCGGGCCTTGGCGACCCGGCGGCGGACCCCGAACCAGCCCGCGACGAGCAGCACGGCGATCAGCGGAACGAGCAGGAGGGTCTTGCGGCCCACGTCGGGGTCGTTGCCCATCAGGCCGAGGACGGCCAGCAGGAAGGCGATGGTGACGATCTCGGTCACCGGGCTGCCGCGCAGCCGGAACGACGGGCGGGTCACCAGGCCCTCCTTCGCGCGGCGGACGAACACCAGATGACAGACCATGATGATCACCCAGGTGCTGATGATGCCGAGGGACGCCACGTTCAGGACGATCTCGAAGGCCCGGCTCGGCACCAGGTAGTTCAGGACGACTCCGAGCACGCACACCGCGCAGGTGAGCAGGATGCCGCCGTAGGGGACCTGGCTGCGGTTCATCCGGGCGGTGAACCGGGGCGCCGATCCCGCCATGGCCATCGAGCGCAGGATGCGGCCGGTGGAGTAGAGGCCGGAGTTCAGCGACGACATGGCGGCGGTGAGGACGACGAGGTTCATGACGTCACCGGCCGCGGGCAGGCCGATCTTCGACAGGACGGTGACGAAGGGGCTCTGGTCGGCCGAGTACACCGAGCCGGGCAGCAGCAGTGCCAGCAGCACCACGGAGCCGACGTAGAAGAGGCCCACGCGCCACATGATCGAGTTCACCGCGCGCGGGACGACCTTCTCCGGCTCCTCGGTCTCGCCGGCGGCGACACCGACCAGTTCGAGCGCGGCGTACGCGAAGATCACGCCCTGCATCACGAGGACCACCGGCATCACCCCGTGCGGCAGGAGCCCTCCGTGGTCCGTGACGAGTCCCGGGCCGGGGACGTGGCCGCCGACCTCGTGCCGGGTGGCGAGCAGGAACACGCCGATCAGCATGAAGCCGACGAGGGTGGCGACCTTGACGACGGAGAACCAGAACTCCATCTCGCCGAAGATCTTCACCGAGATCAGGTTCACGGCGAGCACCACGGCGAGCGCCGCCAGGGCCAGCACCCACTGCGGGATGTCGGTGAACAGGCTCCAGTAATGGGTGTAGAGCGCGATCGCGGTGATGTCGGCGATGCCGGTCGTCGACCAGTTCAGGAAGTACATCCAGCCGGCGACGTAGGCGCCCTTCTCGCCGAGGAACTCCCGCGCGTAGGAGACGAACGACCCGGAGGAGGGCCGGTAGAGGACGAGTTCGCCGAGGGCGCGGACCACGAGGAACGCGAAGGCGCCGCAGACCAGGTAGGCGAGGGCGAGCGCGGGGCCCGCGTCGCGCAGGCGGCCTCCGGCGCCGAGGAAGAGCCCCGTGCCGATCGCGCCGCCGATGGCGATCATGTTGACGTGGCGGGCCTTGAGGCCCTTGCTGTAACCGGCGTCGCCCGCGTCGGCGGGCGACGGGGCCGCTTCGGTGCGGGAGGCGGCCCCGGCCGTGTCTACGGCGTCCTTGCTCACGGGTGTGGATCTACCTTCTGGTGCGCCCGGCGCACGGGGTGCGCGGGTTTTCCGGATGTGCCCGGCCCGCGCCCGCCCCGGAGGGACGTGCGGACCACGTCGCCGCCTTCCCGGGACGATCACCTCTTATGCGGTGTCACGTGTCACACCAGGCATCTCTCACCGAACGCCCACACCGTGCGCACGACGTGCGCGGTGTGCGGGCGTCCGCGCCGGCCGGTGGCGGCCGGCGAGGGCGCGGACCGGCCCGGTGTCACCCGCTCGCTCGCGCGGGTGCCTTCCCGGATCGGCGCCGGCCCCGCGGCCTGCGGAGGGCGACCGCGGACGCGGTCTCCCCGGCTCCGCGCGGGCCGCGCCCCGTCGGCGGGGCGGGGCGGGCGCTTTCACCCCACCGGTGGGACAGCAATACTGTTGCACCGCGCGATCACCGGTCCGCCGGCGCGCGGCACCAGGCGAGAGGCGAGGACCTGCGATGACGACGGACACCGGGGAGCCGGCGCTCACGGTCGACGAACTGGCCGCGCGGGCGGGCGTCACGGTCCGCTTCTACAGCGCCCGGGGGCTGCTCCCGCCCCCGGAGATCGGGCCCCGGCGGGTCGGACGGTACAGCAGGGAGCACCTCGCGCGGCTCGCGCTCATCGAGGAGTTGCAGCGGCGCGGCATGACGCTGGCCGCGATCGAGCGGCACCTCACGCAGCTGCCGCCCGGTCTCAGCGCGCACGATCTGGCCATCCACCGCGCCGTGGTGGCCTCCTGGGCGCCCGCCGCCACGGAGGAGGTCGGCCGCGAGGAACTGGAGCGGCGGGCCGGGCGCGCCCTGGGCGAGGAGGACCTGGACCGGCTCGCCGCCCTGGGCGTCGTCGAGCGGGCGGACGGGCGGCTGCGGCTGGACCCGGGGCTGCTGCGGCTCGGCGTGGAACTCCTGGACGTGCCGCTCGCGCACGAGACGATCCTCGCCGCGCGGACCGTCCTGCTGGAGCATTCGCGGGCGGCGGCGCACGAGTTGTCCGCCTTGCTGAGGGAGGCGGTCGGCGAGCGCGAGTCCGTGGCGGCCGTGAAGTCGCTGTCGGCGCACATGCAGCCGCTGGTGGTGCAGGCCCTGCTCACCACCTTCCAGCGGTCGCTGAAGGAGGAACTGCGCGAGTGGCTCAAGGAGCCCTGACCGCCGGTCCGGCCGCGGCCCGCGCCGAGGGCTCCCGCGGACCCGGCGCACACCCGGGGCGGGTGGCCGGTACGGACCCCGCCCCGGGCGTCTCCCCCGCGGCCCGGGGTGGGGCGTGGCCCGCGACGCGGGCCACGCCCCACCCGGTGAGCCCGCGCGGGATCAGGCCGCGTCGGTGAACCGCTCGCCCTTCTCCGCCTTCTCGACGAGCAGCGCGGGCGGGGTGAACCGGTCGCCGTAGCGCTCGGCCAGTTCCCGCGCGCGGGCCACGAAGCCGGCCGGGCCGGTGCCCGCGGCGCCCTCGTAGCCGTTGACGTACTGGAGCACCCCGCCGGTCCAGCCGGGGAAGCCGATGCCGAGGAGGGAGCCGATGTTGGCGTCGGCGACCGACGTCAGGACGCCCTCCTCCAGCAGCCGGACGGTGTCCAGCGCCTCGGCGAAGAGCATCCGCTCCTTCATGTCCTCGAACGGGATGGTGTGTCCCGCCGTCGTGAAGTGCTCGCGCAGCCCCGGCCACAGCCTGCCGCGGGCGCCGTCCTGCCCGTACTCGTAGAAGCCGGCGCCGCCGCTGCGCCCGGTGCGCCCGAACTCCTCGACCATGCGGTCGACGACGGCCTCCGCAGGGTGGGCCTGCCAGGTGCCGCCCGCCTCCTCGACGGCCCGCTGCGACTCCTTGCGGATCTTGCGCGGCAGGGTCAGCGTCAGCTCGTCCATCAGGGAGAGCACCTTCGCGGGGTAGCCGGCCTGGGCGGCGGCCTGCTCGACCGAGGCGGGCTCGATGCCCTCGCCGACCATCGCGACGCCCTCGTTGATGAACTGCCCGATGACGCGGGAGGTGAAGAAGCCGCGCGCGTCGTTGACCACGATCGGCGTCTTGTCGATCTGCCGGACGAGGTCGAAGGCGCGGGCCAGCGCCGCGTCGCCGGTGCGCTCCCCCCTGATGATCTCGACGAGGGGCATCTTGTCGACGGGCGAGAAGAAGTGCAGCCCGATGAAGTCCTCCTGCCGCTCGACGCCCTCGGCGAGCGCGGTGATCGGCAGGGTGGAGGTGTTGGAGCAGAGCAGGGCGTCCGGTTCGACGATGCCCTGGATCTCCTGGAACACCTTGTGCTTGAGCGAGGTGTCCTCGAAGACGGCCTCGATCACCGCGTCGCAGCCCGCGAGGTCGTGCGGGTCGGCGGTGGGGGTGATCCGGGCGAGCAGCGCGTCGGCCTTCTCCCGGGTGGTGCGGCCCCGGGAGACGGCCTTGTCGCACAGCTTCTCCGAGTACGCCCGGCCCTTGGCCGCCGCCTCGATCGTCACGTCCTTCAGGACGACGTCGATGCCCGCGCGGGCGCACGCGTAGGCGATGCCCGCGCCCATCATCCCGGCGCCGAGCACCGCGGCCTTGCGGACCGGTCGCGGTTCGACGCCCCGGGGCCGGTTGGCGCCGGAGTTGACGGCCTGGAGGTCGAAGAAGAACGCCTGGATCATGTTCTTCGAGGTCTGGCCGGTGACCAGTTCGGTGAAGTAGCGGCCCTCGATGACCTGGGCCGTCTCGAAGTCCACCTGGGAGCCCTCGACGGCCGCGGCGAGGATGTTGCGCGGGGCCGGGTAGGGCGCTCCGCCGAGCTGCTTGCGCAGGTTCGCCGGGAAGGCCGGCAGGTTCGCGGCGAACTTCGGGTTGGCGGGGGTGCCGCCGGGGATGCGGTGGCCCGGCTCGTCCCAGGGCTGCCGCGACTCGGGGTGGGCGTCGATGAAGGCGTGCGCGCGGGCGAGCATCTCCTCGCGGGTGGCGGCCACTTCGTGGACGAGGCCGTTCTCCAGGGCGCGCCGCGGCGTGTACCGGGTGCCCTGGAGCAGCACCTTCAGCAGGGCGTCGGCGATGCCCATGAGGCGGACGGTGCGGGTGACGCCGCCGCCTCCGGGCAGCAGCCCGAGGGTGACCTCGGGCAGACCGATCCTGGAACCGGGGGCGTCGAGGGCGATCCGGTGGTGGGAGGCCAGGGCGATCTCGTAACCGCCGCCGAGGGCCGCTCCGTTGAGGGCCGCCACGACGGGCTTGCCGAGCGTCTCGATGCGGCGCAGCGCGGACTTGACGGCGGCGCCGCCCTCGAAGACCTCGCGCGCGTCCCCGGGGCCGGCCTGGACGAGGTCCCTGAGGTCGCCGCCGGCGAAGAAGGTCTTCTTGGCGGAGGTGTAGATGATGCCGCGGATGGAGTCCTTCTCGGCCTCGGCGCGTTCGGCGACCGCCGCGATCGAGTCCTTGAAGGCCCGGTTCATGGTGTTGGCGGACTGGTCGGGGTCGTCGAGGACGAGGGTGACGACGCCGGTCTCGTCCTGTTCCCAGCGGATGGTGGTGGGCTCAGTGCTCATCAGGGGATGCTCCGTAGATCCGTGATCCGTTGGGAAGGTCAGACGCGCTCGACGACGGTGGCGATGCCCATGCCGCCGCCCACGCACAGGGTGGCGAGGCCGTACCGCTTGTCCTGGCGCTCCAGCTCGTCGACGAGGGTGCCGAGGATCATCGCGCCGGTGGCGCCGAGCGGGTGGCCGAGCGCGATGGCGCCGCCGTTGACGTTGACCTTGTCCAGGGACAGGCCCATGTCCTTCACGAAGCGCAGGACGACGGCGGCGAACGCCTCGTTGATCTCGACGAGGTCGATGTCGTCGATGGTCAGGCCCGCCTTGGCGAGCGCCTTGCGGGTGGCGGGCGCGGGCCCCGTGAGCATGATGGTCGGCTCGGAGCCGGAGACGGCGGCGGAGACGATCCGGGCCCGCGGGGTGAGGCCGCCCCGCTCGCCGGCCTCGCGGGAGCCGATGGCGACGAGGGAGGCGCCGTCGACGATGCCGGAGGAGTTCCCGGCGTGGTGGACGTGGTCGATGGCCTCGACCCAGTGGTACTTCTGGAGCGCCACGGCGTCGAAGCCGCCCAGTTCGCCGATGTCGGCGAACGACGGCTTCAGCCGGGCGAGGGAGTCGGCGGTGGTCCCCGGGCGCGGGAACTCGTCGTGGTCGAGGACGGTGAGTCCGCTGCGGTCCAGGACGGGGACGACCGAGCGCTCGAAGCGGCCGTCCTTGACGGCCGCGGCGGCACGTTCCTGGGAGAGGGCGGCGTACTCGTCCACGTCGCGGCGGGAGAAGCCCTCGATGGTGGCGATGAGGTCGGCGCCGATGCCCTGCGGGACGAAGTTGGTGTCCAGGTTGGTCATCGGGTCGGCGAACCAGGCGCCGCCGTCCGAGGCCATCGGCACCCGGGACATCGACTCCACGCCGCCCGCGAGGACCAGGTCCTCCCAGCCGGAGCGGACCTTCATCGCGGCCAGGTTGACGGCCTCCAGGCCCGAGGCGCAGAAGCGGTTCTCCTGGACGCCGGCGACCGTGTCGGGCAGCCCGGCGGCGATCGCGGCGATGCGGGCGATGTCGGAGCCCTGGTCGCCGACCGGGCCGACGACGCCGAGCACGATGTCGTCGATGGCGGCCGGGTCCAGGCCCGGGAAGCGCCGCTGCACCTCGTGGATGAGCCCGACGACCAGGTCGACGGGCTTGGTGCCGTGCAGGGCGCCGTTCTGCTTGCCGCGGCCGCGCGGGGTGCGGATCGCGTCGTACAGGTACGCTTCGGTGCTCACTGGTAAGCCTTTCGGGGAGGGTTAGCCGAGCAGGGAACGGCCGATGATCTCCTTCATGATCTCGGTCGTCCCGCCGTAGATGGTCTGGATGCGTCCGTCGGTGAAGGCGCGGGCGACCGGGTACTCCGTCATGTAGCCGTAGCCGCCGTGCAGTTGCAGGCAGCGGTCGGCGACCCGCTTCTGCAGTTCGGTGGCCCACCACTTGGCCATCGAGGCGTGCACCGCGTCGAGTGCGCCGTCGGAGTGGTCGACGATGCAGCGGTCGAGGAAGGTGCGGGTGACGGCGCACTCGGTGGCCATCTCGGCGATCTCGAAGCGAACGTGCTGGAGCCCCGCGAGCGGCCTGCCGAACGCCTCGCGCTCCTTCACGTACCGCGTCGTGATCTCCAGCAGGTGCTCGGCGCCCGCGATGGCGGCGACGGCGATGCCCATGCGCTCCTGGGCGAGGTTCGTCATCAGGTGGACGAAGGCGCCGTCGCGCTCGCCGAGGAGGTTCTCCTTCGGCACCCGGACGTCGTGGAAGAACAACTCGGCGGTGTCCTGGGACTTCTGGCCGATCTTGTCGAGGTTCCGGCCGCGCTCGAAGCCCTCGGCGCCGCGCTCCACGACGAGCAGCGACAGGCCGTGCGCCCCGCCCTCGGGCGTCGTCCGCGCGACGACGACCACCAGGTCGGCGAGGATGCCGTTGGAGATGAAGGTCTTCGAGCCGTTGAGCAGGAAGTGGTCGCCGCGGTCCTCGGCGTGGGTGGTGATGCCCTGGAGGTCGGACCCGGCGCCCGGCTCGGTCATGGCGATCGCCGTGACGAGGGAGCCGTCGCAGAAGCCGGGCAGCCAGCGCCGCTTCTGCTCCTCGGTGGCGAGGCCGGTCAGGTAGGGGCCGATGATGTCGTTGTGCAGACCGAGGGCGAGACCGGCGGCTCCGGCGCGGGTGAACTCCTCGGCGAGGACGGCGCTGTAGCGGAAGTCGGTGTTCCCGCCGCCGCCGTACTCCTCGGGCACGGCGAGTCCGAGCAGGCCCTGCCGGCCGGCCGCCAGCCACGCCTCGCGCGAGACGATCCCGTCCTTCTCCCACTGCGCGTAGTGGGGCAGCACCTCCTTGGCGAGGAAGGTGCGGACGGTCTCGCGGAACGCGTCGTGCTCGGCGGTGAAGATCTGCCGCTTCATGCGGGAGGGGCCTTCCTGGGGTGCGTGCGGGGACGGCGGTCGAAGGGGGTGCCGGGACGGGTCGGGTGTCCGGGGGGAGACCGGTGGCACCGGGCGCCGCCGGCCCCGTGCCGCCGCGGCGCGGCGGCCCGCTCGCGGACGGGGCGCGCGCCGGTGTCGGGGCCTGCCGGCCGCGGGCCGCGGGCGCGAACCGGCGGGGGCGAGGGGGGCATCAGGGCGCGCCCTCGGCCGGCCGGGGCAGGTCCCAGTCGCGGGCCACGTCCTGTGCCCCGGCCCCCGGCAGGGCGGGTCCGCCGCGCACGGAGGTGGGGGTGGCCGAGAAGCGCGGCGCGGGGGCCGGCTGGGTGATGCCGCCGTGGTCCACGAAGGTGCCGCGGGCGGCGAGGTGCGGGTGGGCGGGCGCCTCCCGCAGGGACAGGACCGGCGCGACGCACGCGTCGGTGCCGTCGAACACGGCCGTCCACGCGTCGCGGGTACGGGCCTTGAAGCGTGCGGCGACCCGCTCGCGCAGCTCCGGCCAGCGGGCGAGGTCCCGGTGGGCGGGGCGGAGTTCGGGGACGCCGAGGAGGTCGACGAAGGTGTCGTAGAAGCGGCTCTCCAGGGGGCCCACCGCCATGTACCCGCCGTCGGCGGTCTCGTAGGTGCCGTAGTACGGGCAGCCGCCGTCAAGGAGGTTGGCGCCGCGCCGGTCCTGCCATCCGCCGGCGGCCATCATGCCGTGGATCATCGCGGACAGGTGGGCGGTGCCGTCGACGATGGCCGCGTCCACCACCTGGCCGGTGCCGGTCCCCCGCGCGTGGTGGAGGGCGGCGAGGACGCCGACGACGAGGTAGAGCGAGCCGCCCGCGTAGTCGCCGAGGAGGTTGGCGGGCGCGGCGGGCGGCTCGCCGGGCCGGCCGGTCATGCCGAGGGCGCCGGTGAGGGCGATGTAGGCGATGTCGTGCCCGGCGCGGTCGGCGAGCGGACCGTCCTGGCCCCAGCCGGTCATCCGGCCGTAGACGAGCGCGGGGTTGCGGGCGTGGCAGGCGCCGGGGCCGACGCCGAGGCGCTCGGCGACGCCGGGGCGGTAGCCCTCGATCAGGATGTCGGCCCGTTCGGCCAGGTCGAGGACGCGCGAGGGGCCGTCCTGCGCCTTGAGGTCGACGATCACGGACCGCTTGTTGCGGTTGGTGACGTCGTGGGCGGGGTCGATCGCGAGCCCGGGGCCGCCGGGGCGGTCCACCCGGACGAC
Organism: Streptomyces sp. NPDC048566; assembly: GCF_043199735.1. NCBI lineage: Bacteria > Bacillati > Actinomycetota > Actinomycetes > Kitasatosporales > Streptomycetaceae > Streptomyces > Streptomyces sp. NPDC048566. The sequence continues at coordinate 53,046 of NZ_JBICWL010000029.1, read as the reverse complement.
GTCGGCGCCCAGGTCGGCCAGGAGCATGGCGGCGAACGGGCCGGGGCCGATGCCCGCGAGCTCCACGACACGCACCCCGGCGAGCGGGCCGTGTCCCGGCGTTCCTGCTCCTGCCATCGAGCCCCCAGCACTGTGACACCACTGATGTGACATCAGTGATGTTAAGAACGTGTTCCACTCCGGGCAAGCCCCTGGCGAGCAAGCGCTTAGCCGAATGTCCGGCGGCCGGCGGACGTCCGTCGCCGCCGCCGGGCGTCCGCCGGCACCGGCGGGCGCCGCCGTCCGGGCCGGCCGGCCGCCGGCCGGGTCGCGTTCCGGCCCGGGTGCGCCCGCGCGGACGCACCTTGTGCCACCCTTTCGGCGTGTTTCCCGGCACGGTCACGGCTGCCTCCGGCCCGTTCGTGCGACCTCGTCGTCCGGCACCTGCCCCCTCACGCTAGCCTCGGCCACCGGCAACGGCGCTTCGCGCACGCCGTGGGGCAACCGCACGGCCGGGCGCAGCCCACACTGGGGAAGGTGTCATGAGCAGGCTGAACGGGACGGACCGCGCGTACGACGTCGTGCTCTTCGGAGCGACCGGCTTCGTCGGGGAGCTGACCGCGGAATACCTCGCCGCCCACGCGCCCGACGGGCTGCGATGGGCGATCGCCGGACGCGACGCGCAGAGACTGGAGCGGCTGCGCGAACGGCTCGGCGGCGCGCCCGGCGTGCTCCTGGCCGACGTGACGGACCCGGACTCGGTCCGCGAACTCGCCCGGAGCGCACGGGTGGTGGCCACCACCGTGGGCCCCTACGTGACCTACGGGGAGGGACTGGTCGCCGCCTGCGCGGACGCCGGAACCGACTATCTGGACCTCACCGGCGAGCCGGAGTTCGTGGACCTGATGTACGTGCGGCACGACGCCCGCGCACGGGAGACGGGCGCCCGGCTCGTGCACGCCTGCGGCTTCGACTCGGTCCCGCACGACCTGGGCGCCTACTTCACCGTGGGAGAGCTTCCGGAGGGGGTGCCGCTGCGGGTCGACGGCTACGTCCGCTCGCGGGCCATGTTCTCCGGCGGCACCTTCGGCTCCGCGCTCAACCAGTTCGCCCGGGGCCCGCAGATGCTCGCGGCGGCCCGGGACCGGCGGCACCACGAGCCGCGGCTGATGGGGCGCCGGGCCGCGGCGCCGCTGGGCGCGCCGCGGTTCGCCGGCGAGGTCGGCGCCTGGGCGCTGCCGCTGCCCACCATCGACGCCCAGGTGGTACAGCGCTCGGCCCGGGCCCTGGAGCGCTACGGGCCGGACTTCCGGTACCGCCACTACGCGGCGGTGCGGCGGCTGCCCGTGGCCCTCGGCGGGGTCGCCGGGGTGACCGCCCTCTTCGCCGCGGCCCAACTGCCGCCCGCGCGCCGCTGGCTGTCGGACCGCATCCGGCCCGGCGAGGGGCCGAGCGCCGAGCGGCGCGCGAAGAGCTGGTTCTCCGTGCGCTTCGTGGGCGAGGGCGGCGGCCGGCGGGTGTTCACCGAGGTCGCGGGCGGCGACCCCGGCTACGACGAGACGGCCAAGATGCTCGCCGAGGGGGCTCTGGCGCTGGCGCTGGACGATCTGCCGGAGACCTCCGGCCAGGTCACGCCCGCGGCGGCGATGGGCGACGCGCTGATCGGGCGGCTGCGCGCGGCGGGCATCACCTTCCGGGTCGCGGCGGTCCGCCCGGCACCGTCGTCGGGGTCCCGGTAGGAAGAACGGCGCCCGGGACGTCCGGGTGACGGCGAGACGTCGTCACCCGGACGCTCGGGAGGGCACGCTCGGCGCCCGCCGGTCGGTCCGGCCGGCGCGCGCCCGGTGTCCCGGGCTGCCGGGCCCGGCGGGTCAGGCCGTCGTCTCCTTCAGGGCCCGGCGGCACAGCGCGTCCGCCCGCCGGGTGGACTCCGGCAGGCGGTAGGCCGGGGTGAGCGCCAGCGTGTGGGCGCAGGCGTGGTCGAGGTCCACCCGGTGGCCGACGGAGACGAACACCGGCTTCACGCCGTCCCGGGTGCGCAGGGCGCGGCCCACCTCCTCCTCGCCGGCGAGGAGCGGCGCGGCACTGCCCCGGCTCCGGCCCGGTTCCTCGTACGCGAAGCCGAACGGGTTCTTCGCGACGCCGATGGTCGGGAGCCCGGTGAGGACGCCCAGGTGGCAGGCCAGGCCGAAGCGGCGCGGGTGGGCGCGGCCGTAGCCGTCGCAGACCACCAGGCCGGGCGGGCAGGGCAGCGCCTCCAGGGCGGCGAGGACGGCCGGGACCTCGCGGAACGCGAGGAGTCCGGGCACGTAGGGGAAGGAGACCGGTCCGGTCGCCACGGCCTCGGCCACGACGTCGAGGTGGTGGCGTCGAGCACCACGGCCGCCGCGGCGACGACGTTCCGCTCGTCGTCGTAGGCGACGTCGACGCCCGTGACCCGGCCGGTGCCGGGCGGCGGGCCGGGCTCGTCGAGCACGACCCGGCCCCGCAGCGCCTCCTGTTCGGCACGGGCCCGGTCCTCGGTGACGGGCGGGGCCGCCGCGATCCGCACGCTCCTCATGATGGGTGGGAGCCTAGAACACCCGCGCGACCGCCGGGCTCCCCGGCCCGCACGGCAGATCGGCAGCCGCCCCGGGGACGCTCCCGGGGCGGCCGGTAGGCTCGCGCTCATGTTCGTTCTGGAACTGACCTACACCGCCCCGCTCGCCGACGTCGACGCCGTCCTCCCGGCCCATGTCGCCTGGCTGGACGAGCAGTACGCGGCCGGCACCTTCCTCGCCTCGGGCCGCAAGACCCCCCGCGACGGCGGAGTGATCCTGGCCGTCGCCGGGAGCCGGGCGGGGATCGAGGAGATCACCGCGCGCGACCCGTTCGTCGAGGCGGGCGTGTGCGCGTACCGGGTGACGGAGTTCGCGGCGACGAAGACGGCGCCCGGCCTGGAGCGCTACCGCGAGCCGCTCGGCTGAACCGCCCGCCCGCGCACGGAGCTCGCCGTCCGCCGGGCCCGTCCGCGGTCGGGGGGCCGGCCCCCGCGTGACCGAACGGACCGTGCGCCTCCTCCTCCCACGACCCGCACGGCCCTCATCGCCCTCATCGCGGGTGGAGGGGGTCCATCGCCTCGATCCGCTTCCCCGGCCCCCGCCGGGAACCCCGGGGGCCCGTCCGGGTGTCCTCCGGGGTGTCCCGCGGACACGGAGGGACGGATACGGGCGCGGTCGGGGAGAGTGGATCTCCCCGGCGCGGGACCCCGGTGACCGAGGTCACTCGGTTCACGGGTGCACGCGCCGTGCCGTTTCTCCGTCTCTTTCGATGACCGACGTCATCCACCCCGGAGTCCGTCCCGTCGTCACAAGGGAGCACAGGCGTTGTCCACCGTCATCGAGCATCCCGTCGAGGCACGCCTCGTCGCCGCCGCGCCGCGGATGCCGAGCATTCCCGCGACCCTCCGCTACGACCGGGCCGACCCGTTCGCCGTCCGCATGACCTTCCCCGCGCCGGCCACCCTCGAAGGCGTGGAGGTCTGCTGGACCTTCGCCCGCGACCTGCTGGTGGACGGCCTCGACGACGCGGTCGGGTCCGGCGACGTGCGGGTGCGGCCCTACGGCTACGACCGCACCGTGCTGGAGTTCCGCGCCCCCGAGGGCACCGCCGTGGTGCATGTGCGGTCCGGGGAGGTACGGGACTTCCTGGGCCGGACGACCGAGCTGGTCCCGGTCGGTCTGGAGCACCTCCAGGTGGACCTGGACGGCGATCTCGCGGAACTCCTGCGCCGCACCCGCTGATCCGCCGGACGACCGCGGCCGCCGGCTCCCGGGCGGCACGCGGTCGCGGCACGGCAGCGCCGCGCCGCGCCGCTCAGCTCAGCTCAGCTCAGCTTCCGGTGGTGGCCGCCGTCGTGGCGGCGGTGGTGGTCGCGGCGACGACGGCCGTCCGGACCTCCTGGATGACCTTCTTCAGTGCGGGGGCCGCCGCGCCGCCGCGCTCGGCGAGTCCGTCGATGCGGTCGCGGTGCAGCCTGCGCTCCCGGGCGGAGGCGAGGGTGCGCAGCTCGGCCGCCGTGGCCAGGGCGACGAGCGCCGCCTCGCGGTCGCCGACCTCGGCGACCGGCACGGGACCCTCCAGCACCGCCCGCGCCTCGGCGCGCAGCGCGTCCACGACCGGCAGCCGGTCCAGCGTGTAGTCCACGGAGGGGAAGAGGCCGAGGACCCGCCGCTTCTCCGCCCGCAGATACCCCTCGGCGGCGAGCTGGGCGCACAGGGCGTCCAGGGTGACGCGGGCGCGCAGGGTGACCCACGCCTTCCAGGTGCGGGGGCGGGACTCCGTGACGAGTTCGAGCAGCCCGTCGAGGACCAGGTCCCCGGTCCGGGAGTCGGGGTCCACCGGGGTGACGATGCCGTCGTCGTCGACGAGCAGCCCGCGCTGGGCGAGTTCGGTGAGCGCACCGGCGCGTACCAGGTGGTGCAGGTGGGTCGCCCCGGTGACCTTGGGTTTCGAGGTGTCCCAGGCCAGGAGGTAGAGCCGGGCGGGCAGCGAGAGCGGGCCGTGCGGCACGGGATCTCCTTGGGTGTCGTGGGGGCCGCCTAATTCCTTTGACAGCCCCCGGGGCCGTTCCTACGGTGGGCAGCGCTTCTGCCGCCGTCGAATGGAGAAGGACGTTGCTCGTCTGAGGTCTGGGACACCGCGTCACGTGCAGCCGGTCTCGTCCGGCGGGCGCGTGCGCAGCGTGCGACCTCGGCGTTCGAGCCGTCCTTCGGCACAGGGCCTTCCTCCCGCCCTCCTGCGAACCTGATCGCCGTCGCCTCGCGGTGCCCCGAACGCGTACCCCCGACCGTTTCCGGCAACCGCGAGGCTCTCATGTCAACCTTCCCCACCTCCGTCTCCTGTACCTCCCTGTCGTTCGCGTGGCCCGACGGCACCGGCGTCTTCGACGGCCTCGGCATCGCCTTCGGGCCCGGCAGGACCGGGCTGGTCGGCGTCAACGGGTCCGGCAAGTCGACCCTGTTGAAGCTGATCGCCGGCGAGCTGACCCCCGCGCGCGGCACCGTCCGGGTCGCGGGCGAGATCGGCCGTCTGCCGCAGAACGTCACCCTCGACACGTCCCTGCGGGTCGACGAGGCGCTCGGGATCGCCGCCCGGCGGGCGGCGCTGCACGCGATCGAGAGCGGCGACGCCGCCGAGGAGCACTTCGACGCCGTCGGCGACGACTGGGACGTCGAGGAGCGGGCCCGGGCGACCCTCGGTGAACTCGGTCTCGGACACATCGGCCTGGACCGCACCATCGGCGAGTTGTCCGGAGGCGAGTCGGTGCTGCTGCGGCTCGCGGCCCTGCTGCTGCGCCGCCCCGACGTGCTCCTGCTCGACGAGCCCACCAACAACCTCGACGTGTACGCCCGGCGGCGGCTGTACGCGGCGGTGGAGGCGTGGTCCGGCGTGCTGATCGTGGTCAGCCACGACCGTGAACTGCTCGACCGGGTCGACCGGATCGCCGATCTGCACGCGGGCGAGGTCACCTGGTACGGCGGCAACTTCTCGGCGTACCAGGAGGCCCTGGCGTGCGAGCAGGAGGCCGCCGAGCGCATGGTGCGGGCCGCGGAGTCCGACGTGAAGCGGCAGAAGCGCGAACTGATCGACGCCCGGGTCAAGTTGGCCCGGCGGCAGCGGTACGGGCAGCGGATGAACGACCAGAAGCGCGAACCGAAGATCGTCATGGGGGCGCGCAAGCGCTCGGCGCAGGAGTCCGCGGGCCGGCACCGCATCCTGCACGAGGAGCGGCTCGGCGAGGCGAAGGAGCGTCTGGACGCGGCGGTCGAGGCCGTACGGGACGACGACGAGATCCGCGTCGACCTGCCCCGCACGGCGGTACCGGCCGGGCGCACCGTCCTCACCCTCGACCGGCTGGAACCGCTCCACGGCCCGCGGCTGAACGGCATCCTCGACCTGCGCGGACCCGAGCGGATCGCGCTGGTCGGGCGCAACGGGGCGGGCAAGACGACCCTGCTGCGCACGATCGCGGGGGAGCTGGCACCGGTGTCCGGTCACGCCGACGCCCCCGTGCCCCTGCGGTTCCTGCCGCAACGCCTGGACATCCTCGACGACGGCCTGACCGTCGCCGAGAACGTCGCCCGGTACGCGCCGGCGGCCACCGACAACCAGGTCCGGGCGCGGCTCGCCCGCTTCCTGTTCAAGGGGGCCGCCGCGGACCGGTGCGCGGCGACGCTCTCCGGCGGCGAGCGCTTCCGGGCGGCCCTGGCGGCCCTGCTGCTCGCCGAGCCGGCCCCGCAGCTGCTGCTGCTCGACGAACCGACCAACAACCTGGACCTGGCGAGCGTCCGCCACCTCACCACCGCCCTGGAGTCCTACGAGGGGGCCCTGATCGTCGCCTGCCACGACCTGCCGTTCCTGGAGTCGGTCGGCATCACGCGGCGGCTGCTGCTGGAAGGAGGAGAAGTGAAAGAAATCGCCCCGGAAACTGTCGGGTATCCCTTCTAGTGCGCGGGGCGCGGGCGGCCTAGCGTCACAGAAGGCGCCACCCGACGCCCGAGGCGGGGGTCTCGGCGCGCCCCGGCCGGGCCGGACGCCGCAGGCCGACGCCCCCGCAGAATCGGAGATCCGCCCGTGCCCAGCCGCATCGCCCTCGTACGCCGTCCCGGCCCGCGCGTCGCCGAGGGGCTGGTCACCCACATCGAGCGTGCGCCGGTCGACGCCGAGCGGGCGGCCGAGCAGTGGGAGGCGTACGTCGCGACCCTGCGCGCGCACGCCTGGGACACCGTGGAGGTCGCCCCGGCCGACGACTGCCCCGACGCGGTGTTCGTCGAGGACGCGGTCGTGGTCTTCCGCAACGTCGCCCTGATCACCCGTTCCGGCGCCTCCTCCCGCCGCGCCGAGAGCGCCGGGGTGGAGGCCGCCGTGACGGCGCTCGGCTGCTCGGTCAACCGCGTCCGGGAACCCGGCACGCTCGACGGGGGCGACGTCCTGAAGGTCGGCGACACGCTCTACGTGGGCCGCGGCGGGCGCACCGACGCGTCCGGCGTCCGGCAGCTGCGCGCCGTCTTCGAACCGCTGGGCGCCCGCGTCGTGGCGGTCCCGATCGACACGGTGCTGCACCTGAAGTCGGCGGTGACCGCGCTGCCCGACGGAACGGTGATCGGCCACGAACCCCTGGTCGGCTCCCCGGCCCTCTTCCCGCGCTTCCTGCCGGTTCCCGAGGAGTCCGGGGCGCACGTGGTCCTGCTGGGCGGCGGACGGCTGCTGATGGCGCGGAGCGCGCCGAGGACCGCGGATCTCCTCGCGGACCTCGGCTACGAACCGGTCCTGGTGGACATCGGCGAGTTCGAGAAGCTGGAGGGCTGTGTGACATGCCTCTCGGTCCGCCTGCGGGACCTGTACGCCTGAACGGGTGGCCGCCTCCCCCGTCCGGCCCCCGCGACCTGCGCCTGCGGGCCGCCTCCGGAGTGCGCCCGGGGCGCTCCGCAGAGTGAGCGGTCGGGTCGAAATCCCTGCTGATCAGGGGTCTTTACGGAGCCCTTAACCTACGGCAACGTAACCTACGGATACGTAGCCTACGATGCCGTAGGTTGGCTTCTCCGCTCGCTGTAGTCCCCGTCCCCCTTCTGGAGCACCCGTGACGATCACCTCCCCCCACCTCGGCAGTCCGTCAGCCGCCTGGACCGATGCGCGCCTGCTGTACGCGCTGGAGGAAGTGGTCGAGACGGAGCTCAACCGCCACCTGAAGGTGGCCAAGGACTGGATGCCGCACGAGTACGTGCCCTTCGGCGACGCCCGCAACTTCCCCGGCTTCTTCGAGGACGGCGAGGCGTGGGACAAGGAGCAGTCCAAGGTCACCGAGATCGGCCGCATCGCGCTGGTCGTCAACCTGCTGACCGAGGACAACCTCCCGAGCTACCACCACGAGATCGCGTCCCTCTTCGGCCGGGACGGCGCCTGGGGCACCTGGGTGCACCGCTGGACCGCGGAGGAGGGCCGGCACGGCATCGTGATGCGCGACTACCTGCTCGCCTCGCGCGCCGTGGACCCGGACAAGCTCGAAGCGTTCCGGATGCAGCACATGAGCGAGGGCTTCGAGTCCGACAACCGCCACTCGATGCTGCACTCGGTGGCGTACGTCGCGTTCCAGGAGCTCGCGACCCGGATCTCGCACCGCAACACCGGCCACCAGTCGGGCGACCCGGTCTGCGACCGGATGCTGGCACGCATCGCCACCGACGAGAACCTGCACATGGTCTTCTACCGCAACCTGCTGAAGGCGGCGTTCGAGCTCGCCCCGGACCTGACCATGCAGGCCGTGCGCGACGTCGTCGTCAACTTCCGGATGCCCGGCCACGGCATGCCGGGCTTCGAGCGCATGGCCGCGCAGATGGCCATCGGCGAGGTCTACAACATGCGCATCCACCACGACGACGTGCTCCAGCCGGTGCTGCGCCACCTGAAGGTGCTCGACATCGACGGCCTCGGCCCCGAGGGCCTGCGGGCCCAGGAGGAGCTCGGCCTCTTCATGGGCGGCCTCGACGCCGAGGCGTCGAAGTTCGACGAGCGGCTCGCCGCCCGCAAGGCCCGTATGACGGCCCGCGCGGGCGCCTAGGCGGTGACCGGCAAGGTTCGCCGGACGGCTCGCGGCGTCCGGTGCGGTGCGGCGCACGGCGGAGCGTCTCCCGCGTACGGGATGTACTCGGGTGATGCGACGACGCGGCGAGGTGCCGTGGCGGTCGTCGCGAGCCGGTGAACCCTTCCGGCCAGGGCACCAGCCCCCGCCCCCGGTTCCCGGGCGTCCCGCCCGGAAGCGGGACCCTCACCGGCCCGCCGGCGATGCAGTCGGACCCCCGTCCCCCACCCCCCTCACCGGGGCGGTGCGGCGGGGGTTCCCGCCGTTCGGGCCCGGGCCGCCGGCAGCATCACGGTTCGCACGCCCGCCGGGACCCGGCGACGGCGGCACCGGGCCCGCCCGGCGACCCGACGGCCGCCGCGCCGCTCGGCCCGTGCGGCCGGAAGCGTCCGGGACGCGGGGGGCGGCCCGGCGCCGCTCATTCGCGGGCCCGCCGCAGACCGAGGCGCTCCTTCTCGGAGAGCCCTCCCCAGACGCCGAAGCGTTCGTCGTTGCTCAGCGCGTAGTCGAGGCACGCGGACCGCATGTCGCACATCCCGCAGATGCGCTTCGCCTCGCGCACCGAACTGCCGGGCTCGGGAAAGAAGAAGTCCGCCCCCGTCTGCGCGCACAGCGCCTGCTGCTGCCAGGCGATGTCGGACGGAGTGATCGTTTCCAAGGGCATGCCCAGGATCGTGCCGCGCCGCGAAAAACGTTCGATCAACGCGCGATCAACGCGGCGTCTCCAAGCGTCCGCCGCGGCCTCGATGATGGCCCCGCGCGGGCGTCCGGCGCACGGCGGCGCGCGCGGGGAGGCGCCGAAACCGCGCGGCCGTGTCGCGCCCGCGGGAAGCGGACCGCCCCCGCGCGTCCCGGCGGCGGTTGCCGGCGGGCGGTGGAAGACTCGGCGGCACAGGCAACGGGACCCCTCGAAGGAGGGCCATCATGCTCACCACCCGTTTCGTCCAGGGCTCGCCGAACTGGCTGGACGTCGGCACGTCCGACCTCGACGGCGCCGTGTCCTTCTACCAGGGCCTGTTCGGCTGGCACTTCCGGTCGGCCGGGCCCGACGCCGGCGGTTACGGCTTCTTCCAGATCGACGGCAAGACCGTCGCCGGCGCCCTGCAGACCACGCCGGGCCAGGGCGGCCCCCCGTCCTGGAACGTGTACTTCCAGAGCGCGGACGCGCAGTCCACCGCCGAGGCGGCCGAGCGGAACCGGGGCGCCGTGCTGGTACCGCCCGTGGACGTGATGGGCGAGGGCCGCATGGCGATGCTCGCGGACCGGGCGGGCGTGCCCTTCGGCGTCTGGCAGCCGGGCCGGACCCGGGGCCTCGGCCTCGCCTCGGACCCCGGCTCGCTGTGCTGGGTCGAGCTGTACACCCCGGACATCGCGGCGGCCGCCGCCTTCTACGACGCCGTTTTCGGCTGGGAGACCTCCGCGGTCTCCTTCCCCGGCGGCACGTACACGTGCGTCAACCCCGCGGGTACGGAGGCGGAGGCGATGTTCGGCGGGCTGGTCCCGCTCGCCGACGATCCCGTCGAGGCCGCCTCCGGTGCGCGCTGGCTGCCGTACATCGAGGTGGCCGACACGGACGCGGTGGTGGCGAAGGCCGAGGAACTCGGCGGGACGGTCCGGATGCCCGCGACGGACATCGAGGGCGTCGGCCGCGCGGCCAGGCTCACCGATCCGTACGGGGCCCGCTTCGCGGTGATCAGGAGCGCGCAGGGTCAGGGCTGACCGCGTTCGGCGTCGCCCCGGCGGAGGGCCGGACGGGGCCGGGGGCGCGCGTCCCGCGGGCTGGGGACGGTCGGGACCGGACGCGAAAGACGCCGGGGAGTGACACCGGAGAGCGGCTCGGGGGCTTCCGGGCCGGTCGGCCGGATCGGACCCGGGCAACGCCCGAGCGGTCGGCGCCAGCCCGGCCCGCACAGGGCGACACGCCTAGGCCGAGCCGCGTACCACCACGGTGGTCGGCAGGACGACGCCGGAGCGTTCGGTGCCGGTCGGGGCCGTCACCGTGCCTCCCTCCAGGCCGCGGATCAGCAGCCGGGCCATCAACCGGCCCATCTCCTCTATGTCCTGACGGATCGTCGTGAGCGGCGGGTCGGTCTGCTCGGCGATCGGCAGCATGTCGTCGAAGCCGATCACGGCGACGTCCTCGGGGACCCGGCGTCCCGCCTCGCGCAGGACGCGCAGCACGCCGAGGGCGGACAGGTCGTTCGCCGCGAAAACGGCGTCCACGTCCGGCCGTCGCTCCAGCAGTTCGCGCATCGCCCGTTCACCGCCCGCGGGGGTGAAGTCCCCCTGCGCCACGAGGTCCGGGTCGACCTCGCCCACGACGTCCCGGAAGCCGTCGAGGCGGTCGACGGCCGAGGTCTGGTCGAGAGCGCCGGTGATGTGCGCGACGCGGGTGCGTCCGAGACCGAGCAGATGGCGCACGGCCTTGCGGGCGCCGCCCCGGTTGTCGCTGTCGACGAACACCGACTCGCGGACGTCCTCGCCCCAGCCGGGGCGCCCGCCGAACACGGTGGGCACGCCGGCGCCCCGGATCAGCCCGGGCAGCGGGTCGTCGAGGTGCAGCGAGAAGACGAGCGCCCCGTCGACGTGTCCCCCGGCGAGGTAGCGGGCCACGCGCGCGTGGTCGTCGCGCCCCTCGGTGAGCAGCAGCACGAGCTGCGAGTCGTGGGCCGTCAGCTCCTTGCTGATGCCCCGCAGTTGGTGGGCGAAGAAGGGGTCGGCGAAGACCCGGGTCTCCGGCTCGGCGATCACCACGGCGACCGCGTCGTGGCGCCGGGTGACCAGGCTGCGCGCGGCCTGGTTCGGCACGTAGCCGAGTTCCTCGACGGCTCGGCGGACCCGCTCCGCGAGCGGCTCGCGCACCCCGTCCCCGCCGTTCACGACCCGGGACACGGTGGCCCGGGAGACCCCGGCCCGCGCGGCCACGGCCTCCAGCGTGGGGCGTGACACGGTCTCGGTCATGCGGGGCACCTCCTCGGCGGATGCGGTCAGGATAGCCGCGCCGTCGCGGGGGGCGTGCCGTTACGATCATCGTCGGCGCCGACGCGAGCGGGCACGCTGCGGCGCGGCGGGCGGGGGCCGGCCGCGCGGAGGCCGGTGCCCGGCGGGCGGGTGCGCGGACGTGCGGCGCCGGAGGCGGGTCGCTCGCCGTCAGGCGTCCTCGTGCCGGGCCCGGCTCGGCTGGACCCGCTTGGGCTCGCCCGGCATCTTCGGGTACTCGGGCGGGTACGGGAGGTCGCCGAGGCCGTGGTCGTGCTCGTCGCGGCTGGCCAGCTCCAGCAGGGCCTCCAGCGAGAAGGCGTGGTCGTCCATGTCGGCGTGCACGTCGCCGAGTTCGGCGAAGCGGGCCGGCATCGTCGCGAGGTCGAAGTCCCGCGGCCGGGCGTCGTCCACCTCCTCCCAGCGCAGCGGCGCCGAGACGGGCGCGTGCGGCCGGGGGCGGACGGAGTAGGCGGAGGCGATGGTGCGGTCCCGCGCGGTCTGGTTGTAGTCCACGAAGATCTTCTCGCCGCGCTCCTCCTTCCACCAGGCGGTGGTGACGCGGTCGGGCATCCGGCGTTCGAGTTCGCGTCCGACGGCGATGGCGGCGCGGCGCACCTGGGTGAAGGTCCAGCTCGGGCGGATCGGCACGAAGACGTGCAGGCCGCGCCCCCCGGAGGTCTTGGGCCAGCCGCGCAGGCCGCCGTACTCGTGCAGCACCTCGCGCAGTTCGTGGGCGGCGCGCACGGCGTCGGTGTAGTCGGTGCCGGGCTGCGGGTCGAGGTCGATGCGCAGTTCGTCCGGCCGGTCCACGTCGCCGCGGCGCACCGGCCACGGGTGGAAGGTGAGCGTGCCGAACTGCGCCGCCCACAGCACCGCGGCGGGCTCGGTGGGGCACATCTCGTCGGCGCTGCGGCCGCTGGGGAAGGTGATGTGCGCGGTGGGAATCCAGTCGGGCATGTTCTTGGGCGCGCGCTTCTGGAAGAAGGACTCGCCGGCCACGCCGTCGGGGTAGCGCTCCAGGGTGGTGGGGCGGTCGCGCAGGGCGCGCAGGATGCCGTCGCCGACCGCCAGGTAGTAGCGGGCCAGATCCAGCTTGGTGAAGCCGCGCTCCGGGAAGAACACCTTGCCGGGGCTGGACAGGCGTACGGTCCTGCCGGCTGCCTCGAGTTCCACCGCGTCGCCCATGCGAGCCACGGTAGGCGCAGTGCCCGGGCCCCGCACACCGGGCGGATGCCCCCGGTCGCGAGGAGAATCGGAGCATGGACCTGCCGGTGATGCCGCCCGTGAAGCCGATGCTCGCCAAGTCCGTGGCGAAGATCCCGCCGGGCATGCACTACGAGGCCAAGTGGGACGGGTTCCGGGCCCTGGTGTTCCGGGACGGCGCCGAACTGGAGCTGGGCAGCCGCACCGGAAAGCCGCTGACCAGGTACTTCCCCGAGCTGGTCGCGGCCCTCGTGGAACGCGTGCCGGAACGCTGCGTGCTGGACGGCGAGATCGTGATCGCCCGGGACGGCCGGCTGGACTTCGACGCGCTCACCGAGCGCATCCATCCGGCCGACTCGCGGGTGCGCACCCTCGCCGAGCGCACCCCGGCCTCCTTCGTCGCCTTCGACCTGCTGGCGCTCGGCGACGCCTCGCTTCTCGACGTACCGCTGAGCGAGCGGCGCGCACGGCTGGAGGTGGCCCTGTCGGGGGTGAGCGCGCCGGTGCACCTGGCGCCGGCGACGACGGACCGCGCGGTGGCCGAGCGCTGGTTCGAGGCCTACGAGGGCGCGGGGCTCGACGGCGTGGTCGCCAAACCGCTCACGCTGCCCTACCTGCGGGACGAGCGGGCGATGTTCAAGATCAAGCACGAGCGGACGGCCGACGTCGTGGTGGCCGGCTACCGCTTCCACAAGAGCGGGCCGGTCGTCGGGTCGCTGCTGCTCGGGCTGTACGACGACCGGGGCACGCTCCAGCACGTGGGGGTGAGTGCCGCGTTCACCATGAAGCGGCGCGCCGAACTGGTGGAGGAGCTGGAGCCGCTGCGTCTGGAGGACGCCTCGGAGCATCCGTGGGCGGCCTGGGCACAGGAGTCCGCGCACGCCTCGGCCCGGCTGCCGGGAGCACCGAGCCGGTGGTCGGCGAAGAAGGACCTGTCCTGGGTGCCCGTCAGGCCCGAACGGGTGGCGGAGGTGGCGTACGACCACATGGAGAACGGGACGCGCTTCCGGCACACCGCCCGGTTCCGCCGGTGGCGCCCGGACCGGACGGCGCCCGGTTGCACGTACGGGCAACTGGAGGAGCCGGTGAGCTACGACCTGGCGGAGATCCTCGGGCCGCGGGGGTGACGCCCCGCGGGGGTGGAACGGCGGCTTCCGCGGCCCGGGTTCACCCTTCCCCGACCTCTCGCTGAGCCGATCGGCCCAGTCGACGCGCGGGACCGGAAAGGATCGGGTAGGGCGACCGATGAACCGATGAACGCACAATCGATGGCACGGGACAGGTGGCACGGTGGGCATGCGGGAGAGAGTGCGCACGCGGCGCGGCGCGTGGACGGCGGCGCTGCTGGCCGCCGTGGTGGCGGGCTCCGTGACGACGGGCTGCACGGCGGGTGGCGGCACCGGCGGCCGGCCGGCCGACGACGGCCGGGCCCGGGTGCCGGGCACGTCGCGCAGCGACACCGCGAGCGCGGAGCCGGGCGAGGGCTCGGTACTCGCCGTGAAGATCGACAACGTGGCCGCGGCCCGCCCGCAGACCGGCCTCGACGCGGCCGACGTGGTGTACGCGGAGCAGGTCGAGGGCGGTCTGAGCCGGCTGATGGCGGTGTTCGCGACCTCCTTCCCGAAGGCCGTCGGTCCCGTCCGCAGCGCCCGCGAGTCGGATCTGGAGCTGCTGGGGCAGTTCGACGAACCGACGCTGGCGTTCTCCGGCGCCCAGCACAGGCTGCTGCCGCTGATCGACAAGGCCCCGCTGCACGCGCAGTCCCCGGGGAAGGTGCCGGACGCCTGGTACCGGGGCGGCGACAAGGCCGCGCCGCACAACCTCTACCTGCGTCCGGCGCGGCTCGTCGGGGACGCGCCGGGCCGGGCGGCGTTGAGCACCGGATTCCGGTTCGGCGCGGCGCCCGCCGGCGGCACCGCGGAGACCTCCCGCACCGTGCGCTTCCCCTCCGCCCGCTTCACCTTCACCTGGTCCGCCGAACGATCGCGCTGGACGGTGGACATGGACGGCACGCCCGCCGTCACCGCGGAGGGACGGCCGCTGGCGCCGGCGACGGTCGTCGTCCAGCACGTCACCGTGCGCGCCTCGAAGTACCACGACGTCCTCGGCAACAACTCGCCGTACACGGAGTCGGTGGGCCGGGGCACGGCGACGGTCCTGCGCGACGGCCGCGCCTTCGACGCCGACTGGTCGCGGTCCGGGGCCGCGGGCGGCACGCGGTTCACCACACCGGACGGCGCGCCGATGAACTTCGCCCGCGGGCAGGTGTGGGTCGTCCTCACCGGCTCCTGAGCACCGCCGGCGGGCCGCTCGGGCGGCGGGCGGGGTGGGGCGCGCGGCCCCGCCGCCCGCACCTCCGCCCCGCCGGGCGGGCGGGGCGGCTGCCCGCCGCAGGGGCGGGGAGCCGGCGGGCTACAGGCCGGCCAGTGCCCGTTCCGCCTTCGCCACCAGCCCGTCGGCTCCACAGGTGCGGGCGAGGGTCAGGCCCCTGTTCAGCTCCGGCATGGAACGGGAGGCGATGCCGTACTCGATGCGGGCCGCCGCGTGCTCGTACTGGCACGGCGAGGACTCCAGGTAGGTGACCGCCTGCGCGGCCAGCCGGACGGCACGCTGGCCGGTCTCCAGCCCCGCCGCGCAGCGGAGCGCCTCGCCGATCGCCGTGTCGGTGCCGAACCGCTCGGCCTGGCGGCGCGCCTCGGTGGCGAGGGCCGCGGCCCTCGCCGGGTCCTCCGCGGCGAGCGCGGCGGCGAGGTCGACCGCCCAGGGTGCCAGCACGGTGTTGTGATGGCCGCGCCCGGTGGCCGCCTTCTCCGCCGCCTCCAGCTCGTTGACGCCCTCCTTGGTGCGGCCGAGGGCGATCAGCAGCCGGCCGCGGACGGAGCGGGTGTCGGGGAGCACGATCGTGGAGGGGTAGGGAGGGGCGAAGCCGTGGCGCTCGGCGATCTCCGCGGCCTGCTGGACGTGGCCCCGGGCCAGCAGGGTGTCGATGAGCCCGCAGGTCGCGGACCAGTACAGCGGCAGACCGCGCCCGACGCGCTCGGCCAGGCGCAGCGACTCGCGCTGGTACTGCTCGGCGTCGGCGAGGCGGCCCCGGCGGCGGTGGGCGAGACCGAGGTAGGCGTTGGCCAGGGACAGGTGGCCGCCGCTCCAGCCCGCCTTCACGTAGGCGCGCAGGGCCTCGCTGAACAGGCTCTCGGCGCGGTCGAGCCGGTCGGCGTAGGCGTACGCGCTGCCCAGCATGAGCAGCAGTTCGACGCCCCACTCGGTGTCGGTCCAGCCGAGTCCGGGAGCGAGGCGGCCGTTGACCAGGGCCCGGTCGCACAGTTCCACGACCTCCTCGGCGTTCTCCCCGCGCGTCATCGCGTCGAACCCGCGCAGTATCAGCACGGCGCGCTCGGAGTTGTCGCGACCGGTGCAGGTGGCGGCGAGTTCGGCGAGGCCGCGGGAGTGCCCGGAGCGCTCCTCGCCGGCGTGGATGCCCTCCCACATGTAGTGCACGGCCTGGAGGCGCATCCGGGCGGGGCCGGCCGCGAGCCGGTCCACCTCGGCGTCGACCGTGCGGACGGCCTCGTCGAGCTGGTTGTTGTGCAGCAGGGCCTGGGAGAGCCGGAAGACCGCGTCGACCCGGACGGCGTCCTCCAGACCGGGCCGCTCCAGCGCCGCGCGCAGGTGCGCGATGGTGGTGGAGGGGGCGGTCAGCAGCGTGGCGCAGCCCAGTTCGTAGAGCACGAGGGCGTGCACCTCGGGCAGCGGCGGTTCCCGCAGGGCCCGTTCCAGACAGCGGCGCGCGGCGTCCGGGGCGCCGACGGCGAGGTGCTCGCGGGCCGCCTCGCGCATCTGCTCGACGAGTTCGGGGTCGTCGTCCGGATGTACTTCGAGCAGGTGCCGGGAGGCCGCCGCGGCGCCGCGTCCCGACTCGGTGACCGCCCAGGCCGCCTGGCCGTGCATCGCGGTGCGCAGGGCGTCCGGGATCGAGCGGTAGACGGCGGTGGCGATCAGCGGGTGCACGAACTCCAGCTCACCGTCGGGGCGGTGGCCGTTGATCGCCTGAGTGGGCGTCAGAATACGTGCGGCGTGCAGAAGTTCGGCACAGCGCCGGGCGTCCTCGTCGGGCATTCCGGCGAGTTGGGCGGTGAGGTCGAGGGAGATGCCGGTGCCGAGGATCGCGGCGGCCCAGGCGAAGCGGGTGGCGTCGATACCGAGGCCCTCCAGCCGGGCCACCAGGCCGCGGCCGCGCGCCGAGCGGTTCAGGTCGCGCAGTTCGGCGGCCGACCCCTCCCCCGGTTCGAGGTCGCTGTCCTGGACCTTGGCGAGCAGTTCGACCGTCTCGTACGGGTTGCCGCCGGTGACGGCCCAGACCTCGCGGCAGAAGGGCGCGTCGGCGTGCTCGCCGAGTGTCGCGCGGGTCAGGCCCTCGGTGGCGCCCGGCGTGAGCGCGCTCAGCGTGGGGATCGGGACGGCGGCGGCGGTGACGGCGTCGAGCAGGCGCGCGCTCTCGCCGGTGAGTCCGCCGGGGCGGCGGGCGACCACGAGGAGGACGGACAGGTCGTCCAGCCGCTCGACGAACGCGGCGAGCCAGCGCAGGGTCTCCTGGTCGGCCCAGTGCGCGTCGTCGACGAGCAGCACGAGCGGCCAGTCGCGCTTGGCGAGCCGCCGCACGGCGGCCACCAGGCCGTCGCAGACGCCCTGCGGGTCGGGCTGCCGGTCGCCCGGTTCGGCTATGCCGAGGGCGGGGCCCGCGATGTCGTACCAGTCGCCGAGGTACTCGCGCGCCTCCTCGGGCAGCAGCGAGACAAGAGCCGGCTGCAGCAACTGGCGTACGACGTTGAAGGGGACGGACGTG
>NZ_JBICWL010000029.1:0-35329 GCF_043199735.1 Streptomyces sp. NPDC048566 | reverse complement strand
GCGATGTCGTACCAGTCGCCGAGGTACTCGCGCGCCTCCTCGGGCAGCAGCGAGACAAGAGCCGGCTGCAGCAACTGGCGTACGACGTTGAAGGGGGACGGACGTGACGGTCTCGCCGCCGCGCGCCGACCACACCGAGCAGCCGGCGCGTTCCGCGATCCGGCGCGCCTCGGCGAGCAGGGCGGTCTTGCCGAGCCCCGCGTCGCCGCTGAGGACGAACAGGCCGCCCGCGGTCGCGGAGTCCGCGCGCAGGGCGGTGACGGCCGCTTCGAGGGTGGCGACCTGCTCGTCGCGCTCCCACAGGGAGGCCGAGGCGACCGCTCCGGGCCGTACCTCCGTCATGCCGCTACCTCCCCGGGTCGCCCAAACGACGTACAGGGAACGAGCCTAGCCCCCCGGGAGGCGCGGTGGAGGCGGGACCCGTCAGCAGTTGCCGGGACGAGTTACGGCGTTGTATGAGGGGCGACGCGGCGGGGCCCCGACAGGCCGGTTCGGCTCCGCGGCCGTCAACCCCGGGGAGTCGGCGAGGACTTCCGCTCCGCCGGCCCGCCGCGCCCGGACGGCTCCGGCCGGTGGCTTCCACCGGCCGCACGCCCCGGGAGCCTCCGGCGCGCCGGGGCGACGGCTCACCGTCCGGCCGGCCGGGTTCCGGGGGGGGCGCCGGCGTTCACCGGAACCCTCTCATCAGGCTTTCACCCGGGGCTCATACGGTGGGGCCATGACGCAGGTGACTCCCCCCGGCTGGTATCCCGACCCCGGGCAGACAAGTGACGCTCCCGCCGCCGAGCGCTGGTGGGACGGTGAGGCGTGGACGGACCAGGTGCGCCCCGCCGGGCAGGCCGGCGCGTGGGGCCCTCCGACCCATCCGCCGGGCTTCGGGCCGTACCCGCAGGCCGGGCCGGCGCCCCGGCGGCGCGGCCTGCGCACGGGCATAGCCGTCGCGGCGGCCGTCGCCGTCCTCGCAGCCATCGGCGGCGGCGTCTACGCCCTGACCGCGGACGACGGCGGGGCCGGCGGCTCGGCCTCCAGGACTCCCGGCGGCCAGGGCGGGCGGAGCGGCCCGGAGGGGCAGGGCGGTTCCGGCGGCGACGGCGGCTCCCGGGGCCGGGGCGGTTCCGGGGGCCCGGGCGAGCAGCCCCCCGCGCCCGGGGAGTCGGGCCGGCCGCGGACGGAGGCCGGCTACGCCACCGACCTGTACAACGGCATCAGCATCCCGGTGCCGGACGGCTGGACCGGCCGGGACGGCCCGGCCACGGCCGCGGTGTCCACGAAGGACACCTACGCGTGTCCCGGCGACACGGCGCAGAAGTGCCAGCGCGGGGGCGCCTATTCGGCCCCCGCCAAGCTCCAGGGGCTGACGGCGAAGACCCCGAGAGCGGCGGCCGAGCAGGACATCTCCAAGAACGCCGCGGAGTCCTACGGCAAGGGGTACGGCTCGATCACCTCGCACGAGGAGCTCGCCTCGAAGGCGGTCACGGTGGCCGGCCGGAAGGGCTACATGGTGCGCTGGAAGGTCGTGACGAGCAAGGGCGCCGACGGCTACGTGGAATCGCTGGTCTTCCCTTCCCCCGCCTCCTCCTCGCTCGTCGTGGTCCGGTTCGGTGTCGACGTCGGCGCCCGGTCCCCCGGGCTGAAGGCGATCGACACGATCACGAAGGGCATCAAGGCCGCGCCGAGGGCCGGCAGCACGACGGCCTCCACGAAGCGGGTGAGATACGCCTCGTCCGCGTACTGCCCCTCCAGCAGCGGGCGCACCCGCAGGACCCCGAGCATCTGCGCGGGCACGAAGTCCAGTGCCGGATGGTCGGCGGCGATCTCGCCGCGCTCGACGCCGCGGGCGAGCATCTGCCGCAGGCCGGCGACCTCGGGTTCGACGAGCGCGTCCCGCAGGGCCCGCTGGAGCTCCTTGTCCTGCATCACGGCGTTGCCGAGGCCCTGGAGCAGCTGGGTGCTGTCCCGGCCCGCCCATTCGCCCGCGGCGCGCGCGGCCTCGCGCAGGTCGCCGGCGAGGGTGCCGGTGTCGATGCCGGTGAACCGCGGGCAGCGGTTGTTGCGCAGCGCGGCGGCCACGAACTGGGGCTTGGTCTTCCACTGGCGGTAGAGCGTGGACTTGCTGCACCGGGTGCTGGCGGCGACGCCCTCCATGGTGAGCGCCTCATAGCCGCATTCACGGATCTGTTCGAGCACGGCGTCGTAGAACTCCTGCTCACGCTCGGGCGTGAGTTTGGAGCGGCGCGAGGCGGCGACCGTCTCCGGTCCGTCCGCGGCCTGCGACGTCATGGCGCTTCTCCTCGCTGCATCCGGCGCGTGTCGGTGGCGTGCTGCGACCACTCTAATCGATACGTCACTGTACCGGTACGAGTCCGTATCGGTACAGTGGCGTATCGGTACAGTGTCGTATCGGTACACTGTCGTATCGATGAGTCGTGGACAGGCCCCATCCCGCGCACCGCGCGCCGTATGGGGCCTGTCCCGGGCTCACCGCGCACCACCCCACGCACGATCGCCAGCAAGGGGGCCGGGGGATGGATTCCCGAACCGAGCCTGCAGATTCCGTGTCCGCCTCCGCGTCCGAGTCGGCGCCGGAGCCCGAGCCACCCGAAGCCACCGGGCCGAGGCGGTGGCGGGCGCGCCGCCCCGCGCCCCGCCGGGGCGGCAGTACGCCGGCGCGACCGCCGCTCGTCCGCGAGCTGCTGCTCGTCGCCGGTCTCTTCGCCGTCTACAAGCTCGGCCGCGGGCTCGCCACCGGCCACACCGGTGAGGCGTTCGGCAACGCGCACCGGGTGTGGGACGCGGAGCGCGCGCTGCACCTCCCGGGCGAGGGGGCCGTGCAGGACGCGCTGCTGCACGGCGGCACCCTCGTGCACCTCGCGAACACCTACTACGCGGCCGTGCACTTCCCGGCCACCGCGGCGTTCCTGGTGTGGCTCTACCTGCGCCGCCCCGCGCACTACGTGTGGGCGCGCCGGGTCCTCGCCCTGGTCACCGCCGCCGCCCTGGCCGGGCACCTCGTCTTCCCGCTCGCCCCGCCGCGACTGCTCGCGGAGTCCGGCCTGGTCGACACCGGGCGGGTGTACGGCCCCTCGGTGTACGGGGCGCACCCGGCGACGGACACGCTGGCGAACCAGTTCGCGGCCATGCCGTCGCTGCACTTCGGCTGGGCCCTGATGATCGCGATCGGGCTGATCGCCGCCACCCGGTCGCGCTGGCGCGCGCTGTGGCTGCTGCATCCGCTGGCGACCCTGGTGGTGATCGTGGGCACCGCGAACCACTACTGGCTGGACTCGGCCGTCGCGGCGGCCCTGCTCGGCATCGCGCTCGCGGTGGTCCACGCTCCGCCCCGTCCGCGGCCGGCCGCGCCGCCCGCGCCCCGGGGCGGGGGGCGAGCGCCGGTCCGCGTCCCGGCACAGGACCGGCCCGAGCTCGTCGGAGCGGGCCGATGAACCCGACCCTCGCCGCCATCGGTCTGTCCCTGGTGTCCGCCGTCGCGTACGCCGCCGCGGCCGTCGCCCAGGAGCGGCTCGCCGCCCGCTCGTCCGGAGCGGGCACCCTGCGCCTGCTGGCCGACGGCGCCTGGTGGTGGTCGGTGGTGCTGAACGCCGCGGCCGCCCTGCTGCACGTCGCCGCCCTCACCTACGGAACGCTCACGCTGGTCCAGCCGCTCGGCGCGCTCACCCTCGTCGCCGCCGTCCCGCTGGGCGCGCGGGTGGCCGGCCGCAGGGTCGGCAGGGTGGAGTGGCGCGGCACCGCGCTCACCCTGATCGGCCTCGCGGCTCTCCTGGTCACCGCCTCGGGGCCGGCGCCCGACGACGTCCTGAGCCTGCCGCAGGCGGTGGCGGTCGCCGGGACGGCGGCGGTGGTCGTCGGCGCCCTGTCCCGCGGGGCGCGCCCCGGTCTCCGGCACGCGACGGCCTCCGGCTTCGCCTCGGGTGTCGCCTCCGCCCTCACGCAGACCGTGACGGTGGCCGCGACGGACCGCTCGGACTCGCTGCTGAGCGCCCGGGTGATCGTGGCGGCGCTGCTGGTGGCCCTCTTCGCGGCGGGCGGACTGCTGCTGTCGCAGACCGCCTACCGGGGCGGCCTCGGAGCCCCGCTGGCCGTCGTGACGCTCGCCAACCCGGTGGCCGCCGCCGCGATCGGCCTGTCCCTGCTCGGCGAACGCCTCCAGGGCGGGGCGGCGGGCATCCTGCTCGCCCTCGCGGGCGCGTCGGCCGCCGGATGGGGCGTGGTGACCCTGTCCCGGGCGGCACGGGAGCCGGCCGCGCACGGCCCGAGCCCCGCGGACGGTCCGGCGGACCCGGACCGGGACCACCCGGTCGCGGCCGTGCTGGCCCTGGAGCCGGCCGCGGCCGCGTGGGAGCCCACCCCGCTGCCCCGGCAGCCGGGACACCTCACGTCCCTGTAGGGGCGGCGGTCGCCGCGGACCGCCGCCCGGCACGGCCACCAAGCCCCCCGGGCGTCCGTTCCGGGCGGCCGGGCCACCGGGTACCGGTTCCGCGGGGACGGGCCACCGGCCCGGTCCGGAACGCGCCCCGCCCCGCAGGGGTCCGGGGCCGCCGGGCGGGACGCGGCCCGGCCGCGGAACCACCCCGAGGACGCGTACGGGCGGTCGCGGAGAGTTCCGCGACCGCCCGTACGCGCGTCGGAGCCGTGAGGCCCGCCCGATCAGCCCAGCCCGCGCGCGTCCTGCTTCAGCGCCGTGTCGACGGTGAGCGCCGTCGCGACGACGAGGCTCAGCAGCGGCTCGGGGAGCTGGAAGTGGATCTGCAGGACGTAGTTGTCCGCGGTGGTGAACATCGTCTTGGCGAGCCCCTCCCAGGTCTTCGTGATCCGGGCCACCTCGTTGTCCGCGTGGTCGACGATCGCGAAGTTCCAGGCCCGCCAGTTCTCGGCCTTGATCGCGCCGATCTGCTGCCCGTTCGCGTTGATCGCGAAGTTGATCTTGCCGATCATGTTCTGCTGGACGATCTCACCCACCGGCGAGCCGTCCGGACGCGTCACGATCACCCGCGACTTGATGAACTTCGCGGGGCGGGTGAGGAGCAGCTGCGGCCGGCCGTGGGCGTCGCGGATCTCCAGCTTGTGCGTCAGGTACTGGTCGAGGCTGGAGACGAAGCGCAGGACCTTGCGGAGCGCGCTCTGACCGACCTGGACCACCGAACCGATCAGGGTGCCCTGCTGGTCCATGACCTTGTACTCGTTGGTCAGCTCGATCAGCTTGGCCTTCTGGTTCACCACCAGGACCGGCTCGGTGAACAGGGTGCCGCCGCCGGCGCCGCCCGCGGCGACACCGGCCTGCTGCTGCACCTGCCGCTGCACACGGGGGTCGGGCCCCGGTGCGGACGGGGGGACGGACGGCGCCTGGGGCTGCTGCGGAACCTGCTGTGCGGACGGGGCCTGCTGGTCCGCGTTCGTGTGGTCGGTCCACTGCGAACCGTCCCAGTAACGCGCCGTCCGGGGCGTTCCGTTCGGATCCGGGTACCAACCTGCAGGAGTGTTCGAATGCGTGGTCACCGGGGCACACTACCGTGGCGTGGCCGGATGTCGACGGGCGGCCGGACGGACGTCAGACCGTGATGAGACCCGGGTCGCTGACCCCCGGGCGGCCGTTCTCGACATGTCCGGCGAATCGCCGCAGGAAGCCGGAGTCCGGCGCACCGGCGACGCTCAGGTCGTACCAGCGCCTGCTCGCCCGCAGGTCCACCGTCCGCCGCACGGTCGCCCCGGCCTTCACCCGGACGGTGCGGTCCCGCCCGCCGTACCCGCAGGTGAGCCGCAGCTCCACGGCGGTCGCGCCCGTGTTGGTGAACGTGAGCTCCACGTCGTCGCCGACGTGCCGGGCGGTGACCTCGGGACCGGCGACGGCGTTGGCGCCCCGGAAGGTGCGCAGGAAACCGTTCGGTCCGTGCACGGTCAGGTCGTACGAGCCGCCCGAGTAGGCGGAGTTCCAGGTGTCCGCGATGGTCTTGCCCGCCTCGGTGGTGTACGTCCAGGGGCCGTCGGTGCGGTTGTGGGACGTGACGAGGAAGGCGGCGCCCGCCTTCGCCCCGGAGCCGAAGGCCAGCGTGAACCTGCCGGCGGCCGTGTCGGCCGAACCGTCCACGAAGGGGGCGTACTTGAGCGGGCGGGACGGGCGCGAGCCGCGCTCCTGGCGGGGCAGCGCCGGATGCGCCGGCGGGGTCGGCACGTAGTCGGGGTGGCGGTCGTGGTCCGGCGGCTCGTACCCCTCGGTTCCGGGCAGCGCGACCGGGGCGGTGTCCTGGTGCGCGAAGTCGAAGGCGGCCGTCAGGTCACCGGTGATCGCGCGGCGCCAGGGCGAGATGTTCGGCTCGCGGACACCGAACCGCGCCTCCATGAAGCGGATGATCGAGGTGTGGTCGAGCGTCTCGGAGCAGACGTAGCCGCCCTTGCTCCAGGGCGACACGACGAGCATCGGGACCCGCTGGCCGAGCCCGTAGGGCCCGGCGGTGTGGCTCGCGTCGCCCGGGAAGAGGTCGGGGCCGACGTCCACGGTGGACAGGCCCTGCGCGGCGGACCGCGGCGGGAAGGGCGGAACCAGGTGGTCGAAGAAGCCGTCGTTCTCGTCGTACGTGACGAACAGCGCGGTCCTGCCCCACACCCCGGGGTCGGAGGTGAGCGCGTCGAGGACCTGGGAGATGTACCAGGCGCCGTAGTTGGCGGGCCAGTTGGGGTGCTCGGTGAACGCCTCGGGGGCGACGATCCAGGAGACCTTCGGCAGGTTCCCGCCCCGGACGTCGGCCCGCAAACGGTCGAAGAGGCCCTCTCCCCTGCTCGCGTCGGTGCCCGTGCGCGCCTTGTCGTAGAGCGGGTCGCCCGGCCGGGCGTCGCGGTACTGGTCGAAGTAGAGCAGCGAGTTGTCCCCGTAGTTGCCGCGGTAGGGGTCGGAGATCCAGCCCCAGGAGCCGTCCGCGTCGAGGCCGTCGCCGATGTCCTGGTAGATCTTCCAGGAGACCCCCGCGGCCTCCAGGCGCTCGGGGTAGGTCGTCCAGCGGTAGCCGGCCTCCTCGTTGCCGAGGACCGGTCCGCCGCCCTTGCCGTCGTTGCCCGTGTACCCCGTCCACAGGTAGTAGCGGTTGGGGTCGGTCGAGCCGATGAAGGAGCAGTGGTAGGCGTCGCAGACGGTGAAGGAGTCGGCGAGCGCGTAGTGGAAGGGGATGTCCTCACGCGTCAGGTGGGCCATGGTCGTGGCCGACTTCGCCGGCACCCACCCGTCGTACCTGCCCTGGCCGAAGGCGGCGTGTCCGTCGTTCCAGCCGTGCGGGAGGTCCTGGATGAAGGCGAGGCCGAGGTCGTCGGCGTCGGGACGGAAGGGGAGCACGTCCCTGGTGCCGTCCGACTGGTACCAGACCGGCTTGGAGCCGGTCGTGGTCGCCGGCCGCGGGTCCCCGAAGCCCCGGACGCCCCGCATCGACCCGAAGTAGTGGTCGAAGGAACGGTTCTCCTGCATCAGGACGACGATGTGCTCGACGTCCTCGATGGTGCCGGAGCGCCGCCGGGCGGGCAGCGCCGCGGCGCGCTGGATGCTGTTCGACAGCGAGGTGAAGGCCGCTGTGCCGCCGGCGAGCTGGAGGAATCGGCGCCGATTCACGTGGGGCATGGCTGGGTGACCTCTTCGTCCTGACGAGTGGTGCCGGATGTGACGGAACATGCGCGAAAGGAGTGTTCCAAGAGCACCGAACGTCAGGGAAGGGCCCCGTGGCTCCTGCGTGAAACTCGGCCGTACACCAGACGAACGGCCGCCGGCGGGCGCGCGGGCTTCCGTCGCCGCGGTCCCGGCGCCCGGTGGCACCCGGCCCCGAGGCGGGCCGGACCGGCGCCCGGGGCGAGACGTACCCGGGCCCGCGGGCGGACGCCCGGGCCGGCCGCCCGCGGGACCCGCCGGGTGCCGGGTGCCGGGTGCCGGCCGCTGGAGCGGAGCGGCGCCCGTGCGCCGGCGCCGCGGTGGGGGCGGCGGGTTGCCGGCACCGCGGCGAGGGCACGCGTCGGCGCCCTCAGGGGCGCAGCCACACCGCCGTGTCCGGCGGGAGGAACCCGTCGGCGTCCAGCGGGCCGCTCTGGAGCAGGAGGTCCGCGTGCTCCGGGAGTTCCACCGGTCCGCCGGCCAGGTTGACCACGCAGATCGGGCCGCCGCCGCGCGCGAACGCGAGGACGCCGTCGGGTGCGGGCAGCCAGTCGAGCGGGCCGTCGCCGAGGCCGGGTTCGGCCCGGCGGACGGCGAGGGCCCTGCGGTACAGGCTCAGCATCGAGTCGGGGTCCCCGGCCTGCCGGTCGGCCGCGTAGGCGGGCCACCCGTCGGGCTGCGGGAGCCACGGTTCGCCGCCGAAACCGGCGTGCGGCTCCTCGGCGTTCCAGGGCAGCGGGACCCGGCAGCCGTCGCGGCCGGGGTCGGTTCCGCCGGAGCGCAGGTACATCGGGTCCTGGATGCTCTCCCGGGGCAGCTCGACCTCGGGCAGGCCGAGCTCCTCGCCCTGGTAGACGTACACGGAGCCGGGCAGGGCGAGCGAGAGCAGGGCGGCGGCGCGCGCCCTGCGGGTGCCGAGGGCGAGGTCGGTGGGCGTGCCGAACTCCTTGGCGGTGAAGTCGAAGCCGGTCTCGTCGCGGCCGTAGCGGGTGACGGTGCGCGTCACGTCGTGGTTGCACAGCACCCAGGTCGCCGGCGCGCCGACGGGTGCGTGCTCGGCGAGGGTGTCGTCGATGGAGGCGCGCAGGCGTGCCGCGTCCCAGGGGCAGGACAGGAAGGAGAAGTTGAAGGCGGTGTGCAGCTCGTCCGGGCGCAGGTAGCGGGCGAAGCGCTCGGCGTCGGGGAGCCAGACCTCGCCGACGAAGACCCCGTCGTAGGCGTCCGCCACGGAGCGCCACGACCGGTAGATGTCGTGGAGTTCGTCCCGGTCGACGTACGGGGTGGGATCGACGCCCTCGACGTAGTCCGGCAGGGCGGGGTCCTTGGCCAGCAGGGCGGCGGAGTCGATGCGCACACCGGCCACCCCCCGCTCGAACCAGAAGCGCAGGATCTCCTCGTGCTCCCGGCGCACGGCCGGATGGTCCCAGTTGAGATCGGGCTGCTCGGGCGTGAAGAGGTGGAGGTACCAGTCGCCGTCGGGCAGCCGGGTCCACACCGGTTCGGTGGAGCCGGCGAACTGCGAGGGCCAGTCGTTGGGCGGGAGTTCACCGTGCTCGCCCCGCCCGGGGCGGAAGTGGAACAGCTCGCGCTCCGGGCCGCCGGCCAGGGCGGCCCGGAACCAGGGGTGCTGGTCGGACACGTGGTTGGGCACGATGTCGACCAGGGTGCGGATGCCCAGTTCACGGGCCTCGGCGATGAGCTTCTCCGCCTCGGCGAGGGTCCCGAAGGCCGGGTCGATGGAGCGGTAGTCGGCCACGTCGTAGCCGCCGTCCGCCATGGGCGAGCGGTACCAGGGGTTGAACCACAGTGCGTCGACGCCGAGTTCGGCGAGATAGGGCAGTCGGGCACGGACGCCCGCGAGGTCGCCGGTGCCGTCGCCGTCGCCGTCGGCGAAACTGCGGACGTACACCTGGTAGATGACGGCGGATCGCCACCACGCGGACTGGTTTCGGGCAGGGCGGGGCTGTCCCACGGTGCGATGCCTTTCGTTCGGTGAGGAGGCGTGCAGGCGTCAGCCCTTGGTGCTGCCCGCGCTGATCCCGGCGATGATGTGCCGCTGGAAGACCAGGAACATCACGACCATGGGGATGCTCGCGATGACCATCGCGGCGATCAGCACGGTCAGTTGGATGTTCTGCGAGAGCTGGACGAGTGCCACGCTGATCGGCTGCTTGTCGGTGTCGGAGAAGACCATCAGCGGCCAGAGGAAGTCCTGCCAGACGGCCACCAGGGCGAAGATGGACACGACGCCGAGGACGGGCCGGGACATCGGCAGCACGATCGACCGCAGGGTGCGCAGCTTTCCGGCGCCGTCGATCTCGGCGGCCTCCAGCACGTCGCGCGGGATCTGGTCGAAGAATCGTTTGAGGAGATAGAGGTTGAACGCGTTGGCGACGGCCGGCAGCCAGATGCCGAGCGGGTCGTTCAGCAGGCTGGTGTGGATGAGCGGCAGGTCGGCCACCGTCAGGTACTTGGGGACGACCAGGGCCTGCGCCGGGACCATCAGCGTCGCCAGGATGCCGCCGAGGATCACCTTGCCGAAGGCCGGGCGCAGTTTGGACAGGGCGTACGCCGCCGCGGTGCAGAAGACCAGTTGCAGGAACCAGGCTCCGGCCGCCTGGACGACCGTGTTCCACAGGTGCGTGGGCAGGTCCATCAGGTCCCAGGCGTCGGTGTAGCCGGACAGGTGCCAGGAGTCGGGCACGAGGGTCGGCGGGGTGCGCGTGACCTCGTCCGGCGACTTCATGGCGCCGGTCACCATCCAGTAGACCGGGAACAGGAACGCCAGGGCGAACAGCAGGACGACACCGCAGAAGACGGTCCAGTAGAGGGCCCTGCCGCGGGGCCGGGCGAGGGTGAGCGGGGAGACCAGGGTGCGCGTGCTCATGCGTCGTCCCCTTCCGAGCGGGTCAGCCTCAGGTACACCGCGGAGAAGGCGCTCAGCAGGACGAGCAGCATGACGCTCAGTGCGCAGGCCCCTCCGAAGTCGTTGTAGAGGAAGGCGTACTTGTAGATCAGGTAGAGCACCGTGACGGTCCGGTTCTCGGGCCCGCCGCCGGTGATGACGAAGGGCTCCGTGAACACCTGCATGGTGGCGATGATCTGGAGCAGCATCAGCATGAGGATGATGAAGCGGGTCTGCGGGATCGTCACGTGCCGGATGCGCTGGAGCAGGCTCGCGCCGTCGAGTTCGGCCGCCTCGTACAGTTCGCCGGGGATGCTCTGCAGGGCGGCGAGGTAGATCAGGACGGTGCCGCCGAGGTTGGCCCAGGTGGCCACGATGACCAGGGACACCAGGGCGGTGTCGGCGCCGTTGGACCAGTTCGAGGTCGGCAGGTGCAGCAGGCGCAGGGTCTCGTTGGCGAGGCCGGCTCCGGGGTCGTAGAACCACTTCCACAGCAGTGCGCTGACCACCGGCGGGATCATCACCGGCAGGTAGACCACCACGCGGAAGAACGCCTTGGCGTGCCGCAGTTCGTTGAGCACCAGCGCCAGCACGAAGGGGACGGCGAACCCGATGAGCAGGGCGATGAGGGTGAAGGTGAGCGTGTTGCGCCAGGCCGCGGTGAACTCCGGGTCGTGGAAGACCCGGGTGAAGTTGGCCGTGCCGACCCATGCGCCGCCGCTGCCGGGCGTGTACTTCTGGAACGCGATGACGACCGCGCGGATCGCCGGGTACCAGGAGAACAGGGCGAAGCAGAGCACGCCGCCGATCAGGAAGGCGTAGGCACGGGACTGGTCGGCCAGGCGCCGGCGCCAGGGGGTCCCGGGCCGGCCGCCGGGCGACCGCGGCGCCTCCGGCGCGCCGACGGCGGCCGGAGGAAACGCTGCGGGGGGCTTCGATGCGGTCTTCATGAAGGGTGTCAGCCCCGGGTCAGGATGGAGTCGATCTTGCCGGAGGCGTCCTTGAGGAGCTGGTCGATGTCGGCGTCCTTCTTGGTGAGGACCGCGGACACGGCACCGTCGAGGACGGAGTAGATCTGCTGCGCCTGCGGCGGCTCGATCTTCAT
This sequence comes from Streptomyces sp. NPDC048566, assembly GCF_043199735.1. NCBI lineage: Bacteria > Bacillati > Actinomycetota > Actinomycetes > Kitasatosporales > Streptomycetaceae > Streptomyces > Streptomyces sp. NPDC048566. The sequence goes on along the minus strand of NZ_JBICWL010000029.1, from coordinate 23,677 downwards.
CTCCAGGCTCTGGTTGCCGTCCAGGAACGCCTGGTAGTTCTCCACCGGCACGTTCGCGTTGGCCTTCTTGACCTCCTGGTCCTTGGCGTCGGCGGCACCGGTGAACAGCCGCGGCTCGGGCAGGCCGACGGGGGCGTCGTTCTTCTTGGCGCGGGCGTAGTCGCCGAGGAAGCCGTCGCCGGGCGTCAGGAACATCGCGTCGAGCCACTTCAGGCCCGCCCTGATCTGGGCCGGCGAGTCCTTCTTGTTGAACATGTAGCCGTCGCCGCCGATGAGGGTTCCCTTGCCGCCGGGCATCGGGGCGAGGCCGAGGTCCTTGTAGTTGCCGCCCTTCTCCTTCACGAGGATCGGGATGTTGTCGGGCGCGGAGAGGTACATGCCGAGCTTGCCCGAGCCCATCATCTGCTGGACGTCGTTGATGACCAGCAGCTGCTTGCTGCCCATCGACTCGTCCTTCCAGCGCATGTCCTTGAGGTTCTGCAGGACGGCCCTGCCCTCGGGGGTGTCGACGGATGCCTTCTTGCCGTCGTCGCCGACGACGGCACCGCCCTGCGAGTACAGCTCGGCGGTGAAGTGCCAGCCGCCCTGGTTCTGCGCGCTGTAGTCGGCGTAGCCGACGGTGCCCTTGCCGAGCGCGGCGATCTTCTTGGCGTCGGCGCGCAGCTCCTCCCAGGTGGCCGGCGGCTTGTCGGGGTCGAGACCGGCCTTGGCGAACAGCGCCTTGTTGTAGATGAGGCCCATCGAGTAGCCGGTGCGCGGGACGCCGTAGATCTTGCCGTCGACGGTGTAGATGTCCCGCAGCTGCTGCTGGATGGTGCTGTAGCTCTTCAGTTCCTTGACGTACGGGGTGATGTCCGCGGCCTGGCCGACGTCGACGACGTGCTTGGCGTCGGTGAAGTACGTGTAGAACACGTCCTCCATCTGGCCGCCGGCGAGCTTGGCGTCGAACGTCTTCGGGTCCTGGCAGGGGAACGCGTCGTGGGTGACGACGTCGATGTTCGGGTTGGCCTTCTCGAAGGCCGCGGTGTCGGCCTCGAAGAACGAGCGGTCGACCTTGGCGCTCTTGGGCGGCTCGCAGTTGACGGTGATGCGGGTCTTTCCGTCGGCCGCCTTGCCGTCGTCGTCGCCCGCACCGCACGCGGCGGCGGTGAGCACGACGGACGACGCCATGAGCGTGACGAAGGTACGGCGGAACCCGGTACTTCTCATGTGGTGGACCCCTTCGGGCTGGAGCGAGGAAGGCCCACGGCGGGCGTGCCGCCGTGTTCTGGCGCCGCACACTCAAGCACTGCCGACATCTGTCCGCAAGATGTCGCGCAGAATCTGTAATTATTTGACAGAGAGAGGGGTCCGTGTGGCGTATGGTTGCGGGAACCGTCAGCCGCGGGGTGCCTGCGCCGTCGATCCGCGCACCACCAACTCGGGCTCGAACAGGAGCTCCTCGGCGGTCACGCTGCCACCGCCGATCTGCGCGTTGAGCAGTTCCACCGCGGCGCGCCCCATGGCCTCGATCGGCTGGCGGACGGTGGTCAGCGGGGGTTCGGTGCAGTTCATGAAGGCCGAGTCGTCGTAGCCCACGACGGAGATCTCGCCCGGCACGGACAGCCCCTTGCGGCGGGCGGCGCGCACGGCGCCGAGCGCCAGGGGGTCGCTCGCGCAGATGATGCCCGTGACGCCCCTCTCCAGCAGCCGGGTGGCCGCGGCCTGGCCGCCCTCCAGCGAGAACATGGCGCGGGCGACGTGCTCGTCGGGCAGGTGCGGCGCGAGGGCGCGCGCGGCGGCCAGCTTGCGGCCGGAGGGCATGTGGTCGCCGGGGCCGAGGACGAGCCCGATGCGCTCGTGGCCGAGCGAGTCCAGGTGACGCCACGCCTGCTCGACGGCGACCGCGTCGTCGCAGGAGACGCAGGGGAAGCCGAGGTGCTCGATGGCCGCGTTGACCAGCACCACCGGAATGTTGCGGTCGGCGAGCTGCCGGTAGTGGTCGTGCGGGGCGTCCGCCTGCGCGTAGAGGCCGCCGGCGAAGACCACGCCGGAGACCTGCTGCTGGAGCAGCAGGTCCACGTAGTCGGCCTCGGAGACGCCGCCCTTGGTCTGGGTGCACAGCACCGGCGTGAGACCGAGCTGCGCGAGCGCGCCGCCGATCACCTCGGCGAAGGCGGGGAAGATCGGGTTCTGCAGCTCGGGCAGGACCAGCCCGACGAGGCGCGCGCGCTCGCCGCGCAGCTGCGTCGGACGCTCGTAGCCGAGGACGTCCAGGGCGGAGAGCACCGCCTGCCGGGTGGAATCGGAGACTCCGGGCTTGCCGTTGAGCACTCGGCTGACCGTGGCCTCGCTGACCCCGACCTTCTTCGCCACCTGAGCAAGTCGTCGCGTCATGCCCGCAAGAATAGCGCAAGAATTGCAAGCTGCTTGCATGGAAGTCCGGCCACCTTGCGGACGCCCCGGCGAGGATCGGCGCCGCGCTTGCGGCGGCCGGAGGCGGTCGGTCGGGGGCGGTCGGCCAAGAGCGGTCACCCCTGCGCGGTCCGCGGAGCGCGGCGGCGGCCGGGGGCGGGACCGGGTGACGAGCGGGCGGCGGGCTCGGCGGCGGGTGGCCGGCGCGGTCAGACCGCGCGCAGTTTCGCCGCGCCGTTGCGGGTGGTGCGCGCCGTGCCGGGGCCGCCGAGCGCCGGCCGGGCGGCCTCCCGCAGGACCAGCGTCATCCGCGTGTAGCCCATGTCCCGCAGGGTCTTGGGGGTGTCGTCGACGATGCGGCAGTCGGTGCTGCCCCAGCGCGGATCGGGGTGCACCAGCGGCCGCACCGCCCCGTCGTGCTGCACGGCGCCCGGACCGACCGCCCGGATCCAGTGCGGCAGCCCCTGCCGGTAGGCGGCGTCCATGATCGGATCCTGGGCGATGTCCCGGCGGATCGACTGCAGTCCGCGGTCCTGGCCGTGCCGCTCGACGGCCGCCGCGAAGTGCGCGAGCATGGGCAGGCACCAGCTGGACTCGTGCTCGCCGAGGACCGTGGCCGCGTCGGGGTGGAACAGCACGAACCGCAGGAAGTTGTCCTCCGGCATGGCGGTCGGATGGGGGCTCACGCCGCCGAAAAGTGTCTCGAACCCGGCGTTGCGGAGCACCACGTCCCAGCGGTGGTCGAACACGACGGAGGGGAACGGGACGGCCTCGAGGAGAGTCGCGTAGTCCTGGAGATACGCCTGAGCTTCGAGACTCTCGGGGACAGGGCGCGGCTGGGACCGCTGCCTTCCTGCCTGGTACGCCATCGGGAGGTCACCCCTCTTGCCTCTGCGGCCTTCACGCGGCGCCCTGATCCTGCTGCCCACGGCACAGGCATGTCAACTATCGTGGCATTTGGCTCCCGTTGACGGCTGATTCTCGCCACAGTTGTGGCGAGACCTGGATGTGAGTTCGAGCGAGGGGCTACGCTCCGGGAGGTCCCCGGTCCTGGTACCGGGACGCGTCCCGGCCCTCGCGTCCGGATGGTTCCCGACCTTCGTGAGAGCGACCTGAGAGAGACGTAGGAGATCTGTCGGTGACGGATGGCTTCGAGGTTCCGGGCGCCACGGCGACGGTTCTGCTGCAGGCCGTCGTGGCCCGGGTCACCCCGCTCGCGGACCGGCTCGGCGTGCGGCACGCCGAGGTGTTCGACGTGCGGCGGCTCTCGGCCGCCTCCGGCGTCCCCGAGCCCGTGGTGAAGGCGCTGCTCGCCGGACGCCCCGCGGGGGAACCCGACCTCCAGGCGCGCTTCCTGCAACGCCTCGACCTGCTGCGGCGGACCCGGCTCAAGCCCAACGGGCGCCGCTACACCCAGCAGGAGATCGCGGACGGCGCCGGCATGTCGCGCCAGCAGGCGGGCGCCCTCATCAACGGGGACCGGCGTCCCACGATGGAGCACTGCGACGCCATCCAGCGCTTCTTCCGCGTACACGCGGGCTTCCTCACCGCCGAGGACTCCGAGGCGCTCGTCGGCGCCCTCCAGCGCTGCGAACAGGAACTGCTGCAACGCCTCGCCGACCGCGAGCGCGCCGCGGCCCCGCCCGCCGACGACGACCCGCTGGAGCGGCTGCTCCTGGACCACGGGGTCCGCGGGATCGCCTGGCGGGCCGCCCAGCTGCCCACCGACCAGCACCGGGACAAGGTCGCCGAATGGCTGGACATGCTCCTGGAGAGCGTCAAGCGGCCAGAGTCGTGAGCCGGGGGAGATCCGTGGGCATCGGCAGGGACATGCGCCGCCTGTGCGGCGAGCTGGTGGCGGAGCTGTCGCTCCCGGCGCCGGCGGAACCCGCCGAGCTGTACGCGGCCCTGTGCGGGGCGATGAGCCGGCGGCGCGGCCGGCCCGTCCGGTTCCGCACCGCGCCCTTCCCGCCGGGCACGGCGAGCGGACTCTGGCTGGACATGGCCGAACAGGACCTCGTCGTCATCGAGGAACGCACCGCGCCCGACCACCAGTTGGTCATCCTCGGCCACGAACTGTGGCATATGAAGGCCGGGCACTGCGGCCGGCACGTCGAGGGGGCCGCCGTCGCGGCACGCCTCCTGGCCGACGGCGCCGACCTCCGGGAGACCGTCCTGAGCGTGACCGCCCGCACCCGCTTCCACCTCGCCGACGAGAAGGAGGCCGAGAGCTTCGGCCTCCTTCTCGCCAGCAAGTGCCGTACCTGGCTGGCCGGTTCCTCGCTGCGCGGCCCGGTCCAGCGCGACGGCCTGGCCGGCCGCATCGAGGCGTCCCTGGGATACCGGAGACCACGGGGCTGACGCCCCGTCACCATGGACGGATCCAGCTACTACTTCCCCGCCGTCGCCATGGGCGCCGCCATGGCCTTCAAGGGACCCGCGCTGCTGCGCGGCTGGCGCGACCCCCTGCTGCGCTCCGTGGGCGTCCTGCTGGCGCTGGCGGGCCTGGTCTTCCTGTTCGCGGCTCCGCCGACCATCGCCGCCGTGAACTCCGCCACCGGGATACCGAACGTCTCCGCGCCACTCGTCTACTGCCTGCTGAGCGCCTTCAGCGCCTCCTGCCTGGTGCTGATCATCAACTGGCGCGGCGGGCCGCCCGAGGCGACCCGGCGCCTGACCCGCCGGTGGATCCTCGGGTACACGGCCGTCGGCGCGGCCCTGATCGTGCTCTTCGCCCTGGGGCGGACGCCCGTCGAACGACTGCGGGACCTGGACACGTACTACGCCAACACGCCGTTCGTCCGCGAGATGATCGTGCTCTATCTCGTGTCGCTGTCCGTCTCCGGCGTCGCCATGAACGTCATGTGCTGGCGCTGGGCGGCGCAGGTGCGCGGGCGGCTGCGCGCCGGGCTGGTCATCATCGCGTTCGGCTCCCTGTTCAACCTGCCCTACTCGGCGGCCAAGCTGACGGCCGTGGTGGCCCGCTGGAACGGCGCCGACCTGGACGGCCTGAGCACCAACGTGGCGCCCGTACTGGCCTCCGTCGGAGCCCAGTTCACCGCGGTCGGCTTCTGCCTGCCGATGGCCTGCCAGCGCATCGGGGACAGCTGGAACACCTGGTCGACCTACCGCAGACTCGGGCCGCTGTGGCGCGAACTGCGGCCGGTCGCGGCGCCGGGCGACCGCGCGGTACGCGTCTCGTGGTGGTCGCCGGCGGAACTCCGGGTCACCCAGCGCGAGTCCGACATCCACGACGGCATGCTCAGCCTCTACCCCTACTTCGACGCGGCGCTGCGGTCCCGGGCGCTCGACACGGCGCTCGCCTCGGGCTCCTCCCCCGGCACCGCCCGGGCCGAGGCGGACGCCGCCATGGTGACGGCGGCCGTGCGCGCGCGGGCGGCCGACCCCGAGGGCCGTGTCATCAGTGCGGCGGGCGCGCCGGCCGGTCCGGGCGGCGCGGGCGACGCACCGGTGCACGGCGACGGACCGCGCGACCTGGTGCGCATGTCGATGGCGCTGCGCGCGTCGCCCGTCGTGGCTGCGGCCCGCGGACGGACCGGGCCGGCCGGCCCCGGCGAGCGACCCGGCGGGTGACGGCTGCCGCCGGCTCAGGTGGCGCTGCGCTCGCCGGCCGCGCGCAGGTCCCGTGCCCGGCCGCCCTCGGTGTCCGCGGCCGGCGTGCCCGGCCGTCCCGAGCGCAGGAGCTCGCGCCAGTGCTCGCGGCTCCAGTCGGCGGACCGGGTCGTGGTGGTGAACTCCTCCACCAGGGCGAGGAAGCGGGCCGGGTCGCTGTGGAACGGGAAGTGTCCGGCCCCCTCGAAGATCTCCAGCCGGCTGCCCGGCATCGCCGCGTGGGCGCCGTGGGCGTGCCGTACGGGCACCACGCTGTCCCGGTCGCCCCAGAGCAGCATGGTCGGCATGCCCTCGGTGAGATAGCAGCGGTCGAGCATGGTGACCGCCTGTCCGCGCCAGTCGACGACGGCCCGCAGGGTGCGGACGAACGCGCTGCGGGACGTGGTGTCCGGCAGCGCGTCCACCAGGTTCAGCAACTCGGGGGCGTCCAGCCCCAGATCGGTGTCCAGCAGGCGCATCAGCCGCAGGAAGAGCCGTACCTGAAGGCGCATGCCGGGCAGCCGCAGCGAGGAGAGCGCCAGGTGGGCGCCGGGCAGGGAGACCGCCCGCAGCACCGGATTGACCTCGCCGCCGACACCTCCCGCGCTCACCAGGATCAGTCGTTCGGTGCGCTCGGGGAACTGGTAGGCGAACTGCATCGCCACGCCCCCGCCCAGCGAGTGGCCGAGGAGGGTCGCCGACTCGACCCCGAGGGTGGTGAGCAGGTCGCGGACTCCGTTGGCGTAGGCGGCGACCGAGTAGTCGGCGCGCGGTTTGTCGGACGCGCCGTGGCCGAGCAGGTCGGGCGCGATCACCGTGTGGCGGCGGGCGAGTTCGGGGATGAGGCCGGCCCACGTCGCCGAGGAGTCGCCGATGCCGTGGATCAGCACGAGCGCGGGTCCCGAGCCCGCCGTCCGGTAGGCGCGCCGGTAGCCGTGCACCACGCGGTGGCGCACGCGCGGTGCGCCGTCGTCCACCGGGCGCAGCCGGGCGGTGCGGTGGACGGGCCGGGACGGTGTCTCGTCCACCGGTGGACCTCCCGTTCGGGGCCACCGCACGCGACGGCCGACGTGGCGCGGGGCCGCCGCCCCGGGGCGGCGGCCCCGCCCTCTCGCCTCCAGCGTAGGACCCCCGTCGTACAGGGGATTTCCGGCAGGTTTCGCCTCGGCTAAGCGGGCGAACCCGCGCGGAGGCCGGCCGGATTGTCAGTGCCGGGCGGCAAGCTGGGGTCAGGACCAGTGTCACGAGAAGCCGACCGGGGAGAGCCGTCCGATGCCGACCGCCGTACTGACCGACCACGAACGCGCCGCCGTGCGGGCCTACCTCCGCCTGCTCCAGACCGTCCGGGCCTCGTTCGACGGTCCGCCGGACGGCGGCCGGCCGGCCCTGGTGCCGCCGTCCGTCCTGTGCGAGGCGGAGCGCGCCCTGACGGCGGCCGGACTCGCGGGCAACGAGGAGGAGTTCTTCCGCCTGCTCCACTCCTGGTGCCCCGAGCCGGGCCGGCCGTGAGCGGCGGGACCGGCACTGCGTAAGTCGTCCCCAGCCGGGCACGGCGACCGGCGCGACGCGGTCAGGCCCCCGCGTCCGACGCGGGCTCCGCGTCCCGGCGCGGCGGACGCGTTCCCGGGTCCGCCGGGGGACGCGGCACCGGGTCCGGTACGGGGTGCGGGCCCGGTGGTGAGGTCGGGGCCGGTACGGGGCTCGGGGCCGGGGCCGCTCCGACGTGCGGGACCGGTACGGTCGACGGCCCCGGCCCTCCGTCGGCCGGACGGTGGATCTCCGCGCCGTGCCGCGCTCGCAGCGACGCGCCCCCGGCCAGGCTCGCGTCGAGGAACGCGGACAGCTCGGCCAGGGCGTCCATGACCCGGCGGAGCCCGGCGCGCCGCTCGCCGTGGGCGACGGCGATGAGGAACCAGATGACGGGATCGGCCCACACCCTCCGGTCCGGTTCGGCCAGCAGCTCGCAGAACTCGCGGTAGCTGCGCAGCCGTTCCTCGGATTCGAGCAGGGCGTCCGTGCCGATGCTGGACTGCGTGGCGTAGTAGACGCCGCAGGCGGCGAAGGCGGCGTGCACCTGTTGCAGGAGGGCCGTCAGCCGCGTGTCGTCGTGCCCCGACAGCCTCAGGAAGGGCAGGTCGTGCCGGGTGCGCGTCATCTGCGCGAAGAGGCAGGCGGCCATCCAGACACTCGACGCGAGGACCACGCCCTCTCCGGCGAACCAGGCCGTGCCCTTGCCCTCGATCTCCCGCGGGTCGGTGAGCACCCGGGCCGGTGGGTAGCAGCCGTGCCGCTCCACGGACGCGGCGTGCAGCGAGAGCCGGTGGTGGACCTCCGCGGTGTGCCACCGGAGCGGATTGAGGTAGGTCATCGCGCGCGCCTCGCGCCGGGCGCGCTCACTCTCCCGCCGCTGCTGGCGGCCCGACAGCCAGGTGAGCGCCAGCGAGATGGCACCCGAGGTCACCGCCGAGACCAGGGTCACGGAGAGAGCGTCCACGCGGCTGTCCCTTTCGCGCGCGATCGGACCGGCGGGCCGGCGCCCGTCGGACGGCCGTGCCCCACATCCCGGGGCGGGGCGACCGCTTGCCCGGCGGTGGCTCGGCGTGCCGGCGGCTGCGGGCGTCGGCCGGGCCCACGTCCGCAGCCGGCCGCGCACGCAAGCCCTGGCGGCCGGGCGGCCGGGGCGTCCGGCGGGCGGACGCGCGGGGGCCGGCGCACGAGGGCGGGCGAGGTGTGCCCCTCGGTCGCGGCGGCCCCGGCGACCGCCGTCGCGACGAGGCCACGGTCCGGCGCGCGGCCGGGCCGGACGGTCCGGGGCTCTGCGGCAACTCCCGCCACGGGGCGGGGAGTCCGGCCGTCGCGCGGCGGCGGGGGAACACCATGCACCCACTGTGCACCACGGCGCGCCCGGCCGTGCGGGACCGCCGAAGAAACCGGTGGTGGCCGACGGCGGCGCCCGGCGGCGGGGGCCGTCGCGCCGGGGACGCCGGACGACGCACCGGTGCGACGGCCGGGAGGTGTCACCGCGGTCCGGCGGCGGTGTGCGGGACCGTCACCGCGGTGGCCAGCAGGTCGCCCACGACCGCCCAGCGACCGTCGAAGGCCGCGACCGGGCGGCCGTCCACCACCGGGCCGGGGACGAGCAGCCGGGCCCGGAAGACGCCGCGGCGGGCGGTGGCGGGCGCGCCGCCGGACGCGTCCGTTCCGGCGCCGAGTTCGATGTCCGCCTCGGCGAAGTCCAGCCACCTCCCGGTGAGGGGGAACCACGCCTTGTACACCGACTCCTTGGCGCTGAACAGAAGGCGGTCCCAGTGCACCCCGGGCATCCGGGTCCCGAGCTCGGCCAGACGCGCCGACTCAGCGGGCAGCGCGACCGTGTCGAGGACACCGTCCGGCAGGCCGTGATGGGGCTCGGCGTCGATCCCGAGGGACGCGAGGTCGGCGGCCCGGGCGAGGGCGGCGGCCCGGTAGCCGTCGCAGTGGGTCATGCTGCCCACCACGCCGGCCGGCCAGCGCGGGGCACCGCGCTCACCGGGCAGCACGGGAGCCGGCGGCACACCCAGCTTCGCCATGGCGCGCCGGGCGCAGTGCCGCACGGCGGTGAACTCACGCCGCCGGCCGGCGACGGCACGCGTCAGCAGTGCCTGCTCCTCGGGGTAGAGCGGTGCGCGGTCCGCCGCGTCGTCAGCGTGGCTCTCCACGACGACCGCGGACTGCGGGAGCAGTTCCTCCATCACCGGCTTCGACCTCCGTGGGGCGCGATGCGGCGCGGTGTGCCGGGGGTCCCCGGGCGCCGGGCGCCATTCTCGCGGACGGCCCGCCCGGTCGACGGGCAGGTCGCCGGGGTGTCCGGAGCCCGGTGGCGCGGACCGTTCGGGCGATCGGTGAATCCGTAACATCCCCGTAGCGGCGCAGGGCTGCCGCGCCCCCTATGATCGCCCCAACACCACCGTCTCGAAACGGCCTTGGCGCAGGGCGGCTTGGTGTACCTCCCCTTACCCCTGGCCGGGCCCGGCCTGCTTCGCCGTGCCCGCGAACCGTGAAAGGCGGCCTGCATGGGCTCTCGCGTACGCGTCTGGCTCAACCGCACGTACGCGGAGAACGTGTTCTTCATGGATCAGCTGCGCGCCAATCCACAGCATCGAGCGGTCGAGATCCACGCCACCCACGGTGACGCCGACTCCCCGGTGCTGGCCGCGGCGGACACCGCCGAGCCGGAGCCGGAGGGCCTCTCCCCGCGCGGCTACGTCGAGTACGCGCTCGACCTGTGCGCCCGGCGCTCGATCGACGTGTTCGTGCCGGTCCTGCACCAGGCCGCGATCGTGGCGCACCGCGCCGAGTTCGCGGCGGCGGGCACCGCGCTGCTCGCGCCGTCCGCCGAGGCGGTCGCGGTGTTCCAGGACAAGGCCACCGCCTACGCGGCGGTGGAGTCGGTGGGCGTGCCGGTGCCTCCGTGGTGGCGGGTGCGCACGGAGGAGGAGCTGCTCGCCGCGGTGGAGTCGCTGGAGGAGGCGGGCGACCGGGCCTGCTTCAAGCCGGCCGCCGGTGCGGGCGGCGTGGGCTTCCGGGTCATCACCCGCACGCCGTTCTCCCTCGCCCAGCTGAACGGGTTTCCGGGCCCCGACGTGCCGCTCGACCTGGCGGTGGCGGCGCTGCGCGGGGCGCAGGAGCCCGTGGACTGGCTGGTGATGCCGCGTCTCGGGCAGCCCGAGGTGTCGGTGGACTGCCTGACCGGTCCCGACGGCCGGGTGCGCATGGCGATCGGGCGGACGAAGAACGGGCGCCGCCGCGGCTTCACCCTGCACCCCTCGTGGATCGAGCCGGCGCGGCTGCTCGCGGAGGCGTTCGGGCTGCGGCACCTGTCGAACATCCAGTTCCGGATGTACGGCGACCGGCCCGTGCTGATGGACGTGAACACCCGGCCGGCGGGCGGGCTGCACCAGCTCTCCCAGTGCGGGGTGAACGCCCCGTGGGCGGCGGTGCGGCTGGCGCTGGGCGAGGAGACCGGGGAGATCGTCCCGCCGTTCCTCGGGCAGGACTACACGGTGGTCTCCGGCCCGCGTCCGGTGCGTCCGGTGGCGCTGCCGCAGCAGCGGACCGCGGTGGAGGCGGCGGCGCACCCCGTCCCCGCGGCGTCCGTGTCCGCCGGCTAGGCGGTTTCGGCGGCCCGGACCGCTCCGGCGAAACGGCGCGGCGACCCGGGCGCGGGAACGGGGCGCACCCCGGGGCGGGGCGCGGCTGCGCGGCGACCACGCCGTATCCGGCCCGCCCCGCTGCCCGAATCCCCGGGGGGGGGGACCACACCGCGGACAAGGCGGTCGGTGAACTCCGCCTGTCCGCGCAGCAGTTGAAAGAAAGCCGAAATCCCGCTCGGCATCTTGACAGCGCGATTGGTCCATACCAACTTGGTGGCGCACCTCTCTGCACTCCCGAACACCCCCCTTTCCCCAGGGAGATCGCGTGCGCATCACACACTTCCGGCGTTCCAGACACCGCTTCCTCGCCCTCCTCGGTACGGCCGCGCTGGCGCTGGCCGGGGCGGTCGCCGTGCCCGGCACGGCACAGGCGGCCAACATCCTGACCAACCCCGGGTTCGAGACGGGCGGCCTGTCCCCCTGGTCCTGCTCCGGGAACCTGGGCTCCGTCGTCTCCAGTCCGGTGCACGGCGGCTCCAAGGCCCTCGCCGGTGCGGCGAGTTCGAGCGACAACGCGCAGTGCACCCAGACCGTCCCGGTCCAGCCGAACACCACGTACAGCCTCAAGGGCTGGGTGCGCGGCAGCTACGTCTACCTCGGCGTCGACGGCGGCGCCTCGACCTGGACCACCTCGCCCTCGGCGTACAGCCAGCTCAGCGTCTCCTTCACCACCGGCGCCTCGCAGACCAGCGCGAAGATCTACGTCCACGGCTGGTACGCGCAGGGCACCTACTACGCCGACGACATCACCCTCGACGGACCCGGAGGCGGCGGGGGCGGTTCCGACACGCAGGCGCCGACCGTGCCGACCGGCCTGACCTCGACCGGCAAGACCTCCTCCAGCGTGTCCCTGTCCTGGGGCGCGTCGAGCGACAACGTGGGCGTCACCGCCTACGACGTCTACAGTGGCTCGAACAAGGTCCTCAGCGTCGCGGGCACCAGCGCCACCGTCAGCGGGCTCTCGCCCAGCACCGCCTACACCTTCACCGTCCGGGCGCGGGACGCGGCCGGCAACACCTCGGGTGCCTCCAACTCCGTGAGTGTCACCACGAACGCGGGCAGCGGCGGCGGCACCGGCTTCAAGCAGGCCGCCCCCTACCTGTACGAGGGCTGGGGCGACCCGCCGAACCCGACGACGGTGATGAACGCGACCGGCGTGAAGTGGTTCACGATGGCGTTCATCCTGGACTCCGGTGGCTGCACGCCGAGTTGGGACGGCAGCAGGCCTCTGACCGGCGGGGTCGACCAGACCGCGATCAACCAGATCCGCTCCGCGGGCGGCGACATCGTGCCCTCGTTCGGCGGCTGGCAGGGCAGCAAGCTCGGCGCCAACTGCTCCTCGGCGGGCGCGCTCGCCGGCGCGCTGCAGAAGGTCATCGACGCCTACGGCCTGAAGGCGATCGACATGGACGTCGAGAACACCGACGAGTTCGAGAACGAGGCCGTCCAGGCACGCATCCTGACCGCGCTGAAGACCGTGAAGGCCAACAACCCGGGCCTGAAGACGATCGTCACCTTCGGCACCTCGACGACCGGGCCGACGTACTACGGCAACCGGCTCATCGAGCAGGCGAAGTCGCTGAACGCCGACATCGACGTCTTCACCATCATGCCGTTCGACTTCGGCGGCGGCTCCGACATGTACGGCAACACGGTCAACGCGGCCGAGGGGCTGAAGGCCAAACTGAAGTCGACCTTCGGCTGGGACGACGCCACGGCCTACTCCCACATCGGGATCTCGGGCATGAACGGCCTGTCCGACCAGCAGGAGAACACGACCCCGGCCATCTGGACGTCGATCAGGGACTGGGCCAACACCCACCACATCGCCCGCCTCGCCTACTGGGCGGTCAACCGCGACCGGCCCTGCCCCGGTGGCGGCGTGGTGAGCAACTGCTCCGGCATCAGCCAGAGCACCTGGCAGTTCACGTCGATCACGGCCGGCTTCACGGGCTGAGACCGGCGGCGGCGCACCGGCACACCGGTCGCGCCGGGGAACGGCGCGGCGGGCCGCCCGGAGCATCCGGGCGGCCCGCCCTCGTCCCCTCGCACACGGGCGGGGCCGGGCACGGGTCCCGGAGCGCCCGGCGGGCCTCCTCCAGCCGCTCCGCGGAGGCGAGGACCTCGGCGGCGACGGCCGCGGGGTCGGGGTCCGCGCGGCGCTCGGTGGCTGCGTTTCGGGCATCACAGGGGGAGGAGAGAACTCCGGGTGAAGCGCGGGCGACCGTCCGGCGACGCGCCACCGGCCGCAGCGGCCCCGACCAGCGCTCTCACCGTTCTCTTGAATCTTCCTCGGAACAGCCGAGGCGCCCCTGCCTGCGGCGGTCTACGCGAGATAGGCCAGGCCGGGGTGGACGGCCCGGTAGCCGTCGAGCAGGGCGCGGGCCACCGACACGGAGTCCACCAGCGGGTGCAGGGCGAAGGCCTTCACGGCGGTGGCGCGGGAGCCGGACGCGGCGGCGGAGAGCACCTCGCGTTCGACGGCCTTGACCGCGCAGACGAGTCCGGTGGCGTGGCCGGGCAGCGGGCCGGCGGCGAGGGGGTGCGCGCCGTTCGCGTCGACCAGGCACGGCACCTCGACGACGGCCTCGCCGTCGAGGGCCGACAGCGTGCCCCGGTTGCGGACGTTGAGGATCAGCGTGGTGCGCTCGTCCCGGGCGATCGCCCGCATCAGGGCGAGCGCCACCTGCTCGTAGCCGCCGGAGAGGTCCTCCGCCTCCCGGTCGCCGGCGCCGGCGGCGTCCCGGTTCTCCGCCATGTAGGTCGCCTCGCGCTCGGCGCGCGTCCGGTCCCAGGCGGCCAGCGCATCGGCGTCCGGCTCCTTCATCCGCGCGTAGAAGGCGGCCTGCTGGTCCCGCAGGAAGGCGCCCCGGGTCCGCTCGGCCTCCTGGTAGGCCCGGACGGTCTCGCGGTTGAAGTAGTAGTAGTGCAGGTACTCGTTGGGTACGGCGCCCAGCGATCGGAGCCAGTCGGCACCGAACAGCCGGCCCTCCTCGAACGATCCCAGCAGGGCGGGGTCGGCCAGCAGGCGCGGCAGTTCGTCGCGGCCCCCGACCCGCAGGCCCCGCACCCAGCCGAGGTGGTTGAGTCCGACGTAGTCGACGAACGCCTCGCGCGGATCGGCGCCGAGCACCCGGGCGATCCGGCGGCCGAGGCCGACCGGCGAGTCGCAGATCCCGATCACCCGGTCGCCCAGGTGACGCGCCATGGCCTCGGTGACCAGTCCCGCCGGGTTGGTGAAGTTGATGACCCAGGCGTCGGGGGCGAGCCGGGCCACACGGCGCGCGATGTCCACGGCGACGGGGACGGTCCGCAGGCCGTAGGCGATACCGCCGGCGCCGACCGTCTCCTGACCGAGGACGCCGAGGTCCAGGGCGACCCGTTCGTCGGCGGCGCGCCCCGCCAGTCCGCCGACGCGGATGGCGGAGAACACGAAGTCGGCGCCGCGCAGGGCCTCGTCGAGGTCGGTGGTGACGGTGACCTCCGGAGCGCCGGGGACGCCCGCCGCCTGCCGGGCGAGGACCCGGGCGACGGCGGAGAGCCGGTCCGGGTCCAGGTCGTGCAGCACCACCCGGGTGACACGGCCCTCGGCGCGGTCCCCGAGGAGCGCCCCGTGGACGAGCGGGACGCGGAATCCGCCGCCGCCGAGAATGGTCAGCCTCACGCCAGTACCGCCTTCGCAGTCGTCCCGGGGCCGCGGGGCTCGCGGCCCGGTTCACGCACGGCCGCCGTCCGCCCCCTCGACCGGGCGGGAGCCGCCTCACCGGGCCCCGGCGCGCCGGGGCGCCGCCCGGCCCGCGGGACGTGTCCCGGGACCGTGACCGGTGCCGTCGCCCGGCCCGCCGTGAACAGTACTCGGCGCCGCCCGGCTTTCCGCGCAGCGCCGGCCCGGCTTCTCGGAGCGGACCGCGCAAGTGGCCCTGGGCCCTACGCGGGGCGCCGCGGCCCGTGATTCCATGCCGCCCGGTGTCCGTCACATCACGGAGGTTGCTGATGAAGCGTCACTTACTGTCCCTGGCCTGCCTGCTGGGAGCACTCACACTCGGGCCCGGGGTGTCGGCCGCGACGGCCGACGCTCCCGTGTGGACCGAGTCCGGCACGGCCTGGGTCGACACGCTGGGCGGCGGCCAGGGGCTGGCGAGCCGGGCGGACGGATCGCTGCTGCACCGCGGCCTCCTCTCCATCCCCCTCGATCTGCGTGTTCAGGGCTGGAACCACGTGGGGGACCCCGACATCGCCCGGGGCCACGTCTTCGACGCCTACCAGGGGCCGGACTCGGCGACCTCGAAGATGTTCGCCGTCACCACCCCCACCGGCAAGCGCTACACCTACGTCCACCGGCTGGACCCGGGCGAGAAGCTGAACAACTCCTTCGCCACCGTCTCCCCCGACGCCCAGTGGCTGGTGTCGGGCGAGTGGGGCGACCAGAACCGGCTCCAGGTGTTCCCCGCGCCGCTGCTGAACCCCTCGACGCCTTCCACCGGCGGTGACCTCCCGCAGGCCGGGCAGATCACCCTCGACCGGCCCGTCCGGAACATCCAGGGCTGCGACTTCACCACGGCGACCCGCCTGCTGTGCGCCTCGGACGACGGCTCGCGCGCCCTGTTCCCCGAGAACCGTCCGCTGCTCCAGGTCGATCTCGACCGCGCGGTCGACGGCCGCCCGGTCGCCGGTCACGTCACCAGCCTGTTCGCACTGCCCCAACGCAGCCTGTGCGAGGGGACGTTCGAGGCGGAGGGCGTGGACTACGACGCGGCGAGCGGGACGTTGCGCGCGGAGGTCGTCCAGCCGGGGGTGTGCGCCGTGGCGACGTCGGTGTACGCGTACCGGCTGCGCTGACGGGCCGGCCGCGCCGAACGACCGTTCCATCGCCCCCTGGGCGCGTGCGGCGCCCGGGGCGGCACGGGTTCGGGCCGGACGACGACCCGACGGCACGACTCCCGGCGCTCGCGGCGCACCGGAGGAGACGGTCCCGTCCCCTCACCGGCCCGGCGCCCGGCGACGTCACGGTGGCGGGGCGGCTCAAGCGGGCGGACCGGAAGGCCCGCACCACCCGGCGACGGACGGGGGCGTCGGGCGGGCACCGGCCCGCACGATGCCCCCGTCCGCGTCTTTCAGGGCGTGAACTCCCTTATGCCGTAGGGAGTTTCTCGGCTTCACCTCTTGACGGCCGTCAGGACAGGGAGCACATTGGCCGCGCAGCTGCTCTGAGAGCGCTCTCACCCTTGGTGGGAGCGCTCTCACACTCACCCGCGCACCCCACACCCGTACCCGAAGAGGCACCCATGAGTGAAACGTCCGGCACACCCGTCAGACGCGGCTCCCTGCGGCGCGCACTCGTCGCCGTGTTCAGCACGCTGAGTCTGGCCGCGGTCGCCGCCACGGCGGCGACCCTCCCGGCGAACGCGTCCGCTCCCACGCCCCCCTCCGGCTGGTCCCAGGTCTTCCTGGACGACTTCAACGGCGCGGCGGGCACCGGCGTCAACACCGGCAACTGGCAGTACGACACGGGCACCAGCTACCCGGGCGGCGCCCCCAACTGGGGTACCGGCGAGGTCGAGACGATGACCTCCAGCACCAACAACGTCGCCCTGGACGGCAACGGCAACCTGCTCATCACCCCGCGCCGGGACGCCGCCGGCAACTGGACCTCGGGCCGCATCGAGACGCGGCGCACCGACTTCCAGCCCCCGGCCGGCGGCACCCTGCGCGTGGAGTCCCGGCTCCAGATGCCGAACGTCACCGGCGCCGCGGCCAAGGGCTACTGGCCCGCGTTCTGGGCCCTCGGCGCGCCCTACCGGGGCAACTACCAGAACTGGCCGGGCGTCGGCGAGCTGGACATCATGGAGAACGTGCAGGGGCTCAACACCGAGTGGGCGACCATGCACTGCGGCACCAATCCGGGTGGCCCGTGCAACGAGACGTCGGGCATCGGCGGCAACACCCCCTGCGCCGGGACGACCTGCCAGGCGGGCTTCCACACGTACGCGATGGAGTGGGACCGCTCGACCGGCGTCGAACAGATCCGGTTCTACCTGGACGGCGTCAACTTCCACACGGTGAAGGCCAACCAGGTCGACGCGACCACGTGGGCGAACGCCACCAACCACGGCTACTTCCTGATCCTGAACGTCGCGATGGGCGGCGGCTTCCCCGGCGCCTTCGGCGGCGGCCCGGACAGCGGCACGGTCCCCGGCCACCCGATGGTGGTGGACTACGTCCGGGTCCTCCAGTCCTCCGGCTCGGGCGGCGGGACGACCCCGCCGCCCAGCGGGAACCGCGACGCCTACAGCGCCATCCAGGCCGAGTCCTACGACGGGCAGGCCGGCATCGGCACCGAGAGCACCACCGACACCGGCGGCGGCCGGAACATCAGTTCCATCGCGAACGGCGACTACGCGCTCTACAAGGGCGTCAACTTCGGTTCCACGGCGGCCCGGCAGTTCTACGGGCGGGTCGCGAGCGGAGCCGGCGCCGGCGTCAGCGGGCTCGTCGAGGTGCGGCTGGACAGCCGGACCGCGGCCCCGGTGGGAAGCTTCGCGCTGGGCAACACGGGAGGCTGGCAGTCCTGGCGGACCGTACCGGCGAACATGAGCTCCGTCACTGGGACGCACGACGTCTATCTGACCTTCACCAGCGGCCAGCCGGCCGACTTCGTGAACGTCAACTGGTTCGACTTCGGCCACTGAGCCGGCCGGACCGCCCGGCCGCGACGGGCGGGCGGCGGCGGTCCGACGTCCGTCCTTCCGGGCCCGGAGAGGCCCGGAAGGACGGCGCCCGCACGGTCGGTCCCGCGCCCCTCAGCGCGGCGGTCACCGGCCCCGCCGTCCCGCCCGGCCACCGGGCGGACCGGCTCGACGGCCCGCCGGGCGTCCCCGCCGCGGCCCGGGGGGCGGTCGCTCCGGGTCGCGCGGTGCCGTCCCGCGCACCCGCGCACCCGCGCCACGCGGAGCCGCGGCGGCGCCGCCGTCCCCCGGCCGGGGCCGCACGCCGGTGCCTCCCGACCGCACACCCCGCGCCGCACGGCAGGCCGGTGCCCCGCCCGGCACCCCGGTCAGCGCAGTTCGGCGCGGAACGCCACCGGGGTGGCCCCCGTGTGCTGCTGGAAGAACTTCGAGAAGTTCGCCGCGTCCGGGAAGCCGACGGCGACACCGACGCGCCCGATGGGCATCTCGGTGTGCGCGAGCAGCCGCTTGGCCTCCAGCACCACCCGCTTGTCGATGAAGCCCTTGGGCGTCTCCCCGGTGGCGGAGCGCACCGCGCGCAGCAGGGTGCGGCGGGAGTAGCCGAGCGCGTCGGCGTAGCCGCTGACGCTGTGGCGGGTGGCGAAGTCCTTCTCGACCGCGTCGCGGAACCGGGTGAAGGGGGTGTCGGGTCGGTCGCGGGCCGGCTCGACGGCGCTGGCCGCGAGATGGGCCAGGCGCAGCAGGAACGCGGTGAGCGCGTGCCGCAGCACCGCCGTGTGCAGGCTGAGCGGCAGCGTGGTGGTGTCGACGTACTCGCGCTCCAGCTGGGCGAGGGCGTGGCGCAGGGCGGACAGGCGGTCGGCGTCGGGGCGCAGCAGCGGGGGCAGGTCGTAGCGGTAGAGGCCCGTCGCCTCGACGGTCGCGCGGGGCAGGAACCCGGGCTGCATCGTCAGGACGGTGCCGCGGTAGCGGTCGGTGCCGGAGAAGCGGTGCACCTGACCGGGCCTGATCCACAGGACGTCGCCCGCTTCGGCCCGGTACTCGGCGAAGTCGATCATGTGCCGGACGGGGCCGTGCGTGAACAGCATCACGACGTGGAAGTCGATGCGGTGCACGCGCTCCAGCGGGGCGTCCGCGTGCCAGGTGCGCCCGGCTCCCATCGCGCCGATCTGCATGCCGACCCCGGAGAGGCTGAGGTCGGCCGGGAAGGGGAACGTCCTGATGCCGTCCGCGGCGCCGTCCGCGCCCCCCGCTCCCCCTTGGGTGGTTCTGTCCGCCATGTCCCTCTCGCGTCGGCTCGGCACGCCCGTGCGTGTCCCACTTTCACCGAAGGCTGACACACCGGCACCTTCCCCGGCAAAAGTCTGACTTTTAGGTTTGAAGGCGTTTCCCCCCGTGAGACCCCTCCCGTGAGGACTTCTTGAAGATGAGGACGCAGAGCCGCGACGACTTCGCCCGGGCCCCGAGGTGCGGCTCGCGGTCGCGTCCCGGGAGCGCCCGGAGGCCGGGGTCCCCGAGCCCGGGGCGTGCCGGGGCCGTCCGGGGAGCGACGCGGGCAAGCGCCACCGCTCCGTCGCGCACGCGTCCCCCCGCCGTCCGTGGAGACCGCGTGGCGGTCGGGGCCGGCGTCCGCCCGACCTGGTACCGCTACGTCGGTGACACGGGACGCGCCGTCCGGCCCGGGCACCGCGGCGCCCGCACCGGCGCGGGACGCCGTTCGCCGCGCCCGGCCCCGCCGCCCGCGGGCCACGTCGCCGCCGCGGCACGGGAATCCGTCGCCGCGGTGCGCGGTTGATTTGTTCGTACCAAGGAAGATGATCACTGTGACCGAAGCGACCGCGACCGCGGCACCCCTGAAGCGCCTGAGTGACGCAGGCGTGTCCATCTGGCTGGACGACCTGTCCCGCCGGCGCATCGAGTCCGGCAACCTGGCCGAACTCGTCGCGCACCGCCACGTG
This sequence comes from Streptomyces sp. NPDC048566, assembly GCF_043199735.1. NCBI lineage: Bacteria > Bacillati > Actinomycetota > Actinomycetes > Kitasatosporales > Streptomycetaceae > Streptomyces > Streptomyces sp. NPDC048566. The sequence goes on along the minus strand of NZ_JBICWL010000029.1, from coordinate 3,835 downwards.
GTGGGCGTGACCACCAACCCGTCCATCTTCCAGGCCGCCATCGGCTCCGGCGAGGGCTACGAGGAGCAGCTCGCCGGCCTCGCCGCCCGCAAGGTGACGGTCGACGAGGCCGTCCGCATGATGACGACCGCGGACGTCCGCTCCGCCGCGGACGTCCTGCGCCCGGTGTTCGAGGCGACCGGCGGCCGGGACGGCCGGGTCTCCATCGAGGTCGACCCCCGACTCGCGCACGACACCGCCGCCACCGTCGCCGAGGCCCGGCAGCTCGCCTGGCTCGTCGACCGGCCGAACGTCATGGTCAAGATCCCCGCGACGAAGGCCGGCCTCCCGGCGATCACGGAGGTTATCGGCCTCGGCATCAGCGTCAACGTGACACTGATCTTCTCGCTGGAGCGCCACCGGGCCGTCATGGACGCCTACCTGGCGGGCCTGGAGAAGGCCGAGGCCGCGGGCATCGACCTGGCCGGCATCCACTCCGTCGCCTCGTTCTTCGTCTCCCGCGTCGACACCGAGATCGACCGGCGGCTGGCGAAGGTGGGCACCGACGAGGCCCTCGCGCTCCGGGGCCGCGCGGCACTCGCCAACGCGCGCCTCGCGTACGCGGCGTACGAGGAGGTGTTCGCCGGGGCCCGCTGGACCGCGCTCGCCCCCTCCGGCGCCACCCGGCAGCGCCCGCTGTGGGCCTCCACGGGCGTCAAGGACCCCGCGTACAAGGACACCCTGTACGTGGACGAGCTGGTGGCCCCGGGCACGGTGAACACCATGCCGCAGGCCACGCTCGACGCGACCGCCGACCACGGCGACGTCCGCGGCGACACGGTGACCGGCGGCTACGCCCAGGCGCGCGCCGACCTGGCCGCCGTCGAGGCGCTCGGCATCTCCTACGACGAGGTGGTCGCGCAACTGGAGGCCGAGGCCGTCACGAAGTTCGAGGTGGCGTGGGAGGACCTGCTGGAGGCGGTCGCGACCTCGCTGCGCGCGAAGGAGGTCGAAGGGGAATGACCGAGCATGGGGAACGGCCCGGCGCGGCCGTCGGGGACGAGCCCGGCGCGTCGCCGGAATCCGGCGACGCGCCCGGGAAGCGGTCCGGTCCGGCGCCCGCCTCGCCCGCCGAGGCGCCCGGCGTCGTCCCGGCCGCCGACTGGGACAACCCGCTGCGCGACGCGCGCGACCGCCGGCTCCCGCGGATCGCGGGTCCCTCAGGACTCGTCATCTTCGGCGTGACCGGCGACCTGTCCCGCAAGAAGCTGATGCCGGCCGTCTACGACCTCGCCAACCGGGGCCTGCTGCCGCCCGGCTTCTCGCTGGTCGGCTTCGCCCGCCGCGAGTGGGAGGACCAGGACTTCGCGCAGGTCGTGCACGACTCGGTGCGCGAGCACTCCCGTACGGAGTTCCGCGAGGAGGTCTGGCAGCAGCTCGCCCAGGGCATGCGGTTCATCCCGGGCGACTTCGACGACGACGGCGCGTTCGAGCAGCTCCGCGCGGCCGTCGAGGAACTGGACTCCGCGCAGGGCACCAGCGGCAACTACGCGTTCTACCTGTCCGTCCCGCCGAAGTTCTTCCCCAAGGTCGTCCGGCAGCTGAAGAAGCACGGCCTGGCGGACGCCCCGGAGGGGTCCTGGCGGCGCGCGGTCATCGAGAAGCCCTTCGGGCGCGACCTGGTGAGCGCCCGCGAGCTGAACGCGATCGTGCACGACGTGTTCGACCCGGACCAGGTCTTCCGGATCGACCACTACCTCGGCAAGGAGACCGTCCAGAACATCCTGGCGCTCCGCTTCGCCAACCAGATGTACGAGCCCGTGTGGAACCGGTCGTACGTCGACCACGTGCAGATCACCATGGCCGAGGACATCGGCATCGGCGGCCGGGCCGGCTACTACGACGGCATCGGCTCCGCCCGCGACGTCATCCAGAACCACCTGCTCCAGCTGATGGCGCTGACCGCCATGGAGGAACCGGCCGCCTTCGACGCGGAGTCGCTGCTCGCCGAGAAGCTCAAGGTCCTGCGGGCCGTGAAGCTGCCGGAGAACCTGGGCGAGCACACCGTGCGCGGTCAGTACGCGGCGAGCTGGCAGGGCGGCGAGAAGGTCGTCGGCTACCTCCAGGAGGACGGCATCGACCCCGCGTCGACGACCGACACCTACGCGGCCGTCAGACTCCAGGTGGACAACCGCCGTTGGGCGGGCGTGCCGTTCTACCTGCGCACCGGCAAGCGGCTCGGCCGCCGGGTCACCGAGATCGCCGTCGTCTTCCAGCGCGCCCCGCACTCCCCCTTCGACTCCACGGCCACCGAGGAGCTCGGCGCCAACGCCATCGTCATCCGCGTCCAGCCGGACGAGGGCATGACGGTGCGCTTCGGATCGAAGGTCCCGGGTACCTCGATGGAGATCAGGGACGTCACCATGGACTTCGCGTACGGCGAGTCGTTCACCGAGTCCAGCCCGGAGGCGTACGAGCGGCTGATCCTGGATGTCCTGCTCGGCGACGCCAACCTCTTCCCCCGGCACCAGGAGGTGGAGGAGTCCTGGAAGATCCTCGACCCGATCGAGGGGTACTGGGACGGGCACGGCACGCCCGCGCAGTACCCCTCGGGCAGCTGGGGCCCGAGGGAAGCCGACGAGATGCTCGCACGAGACGGACGGAGCTGGCGCAGGCCATGAAGATCGACCTGACCGACACCACGGCAAGCAAGATCAACAAGGCGCTCGTACGGGGGCGCCGGGCCATCGGCACCCCCGCCGTGGGCATGGTCCTGACGATGGTCATCGTCACCGACGAGGAGAACGCCTACGACGCCATCAAGGCGGCCGAGGAGGCGTCCCGCGAGCACCCCTCGCGGACGCTGGTCGTCATCAAGCGCGTCGCCCGCACCCCGCGCGACCGCACCACCTCCCGGCTGGACGCCGAGGTGCGCGTCGGGTCGGACGCCGGCACCGGCGAGACGGTCGTCCTGCGCACCTACGGCGAGGTGTCCGACCACGCCGACTCCGTGGTCCTGCCGCTGCTGCTGCCGGACGCGCCCGTCGTGGTCTGGTGGCCGGTGGACGCGCCGGACAACCCGGTCAAGGACCCGCTGGGCGCCCTCGCGCAGCGCCGGATCACCGACATGTACGCCGTCGAGGACCCGCTCCGGGCCCTGGAGGCCCGCGCCGCCTCCTACGCGCCGGGGGACACCGACCTCGCCTGGACCCGGCTGACGCCGTGGCGTTCGATGCTGGCGGCGGCCATGGACCAGGCCCGCGCCAAGGTGGTCTCGGCGACCGTCGAGAGCGAGGCGCAGAACCCCAGCGCCGAACTCCTCGCCCGCTGGCTGGAGGCGCGGCTCGGCGTCACCGCCGAACGCGTCGTCACCGCCGGGCCCGTGGTGACCGCCGTGCGGCTGGGCACCGGGAACGGCGAGATCGTGATCGACCGCCCCGAGGGCCCGCTGGCCACCCTGTCCCTGCCGGGCCAGCCGTCGCGCACCCTGGCGCTGAAGGTGCGCTCCACCTCCGAGCTGATCGCCGAGGAACTGCGCCGCCTCGACGCCGACGAGATGTACGCCGTCGCCCTGCGGGGCGAGGCCGCGAAGGAGACCTCACGTGTCTGACACTCCCCTCCTCACCCACCGCCCCGAGTGGACGGCCCTGGAGGACCACCGCGCCACCGCGATGCTCAGGCCGGACCTCAGGGAGTTGTTCGCCGCGGATCCGGGGCGGGCTGAGCGGTACGCGGTGCGGGTGGGTGATTTGTACATCGACTATTCGAAGCATCTGGTGACCGACGAGACGCTGGCGCTGTTGCGGGAGTTGGCGGTGGCGACGGATGTGTTCGGGTTGCGGGACGCGATGTTCCG
>NZ_JBICWL010000028.1:0-81780 GCF_043199735.1 Streptomyces sp. NPDC048566 | reverse complement strand
AGGGCGCCCGAGGGGCACCACGCCGAAGGGGCGCCGTCCACACGGCGCCCCTTCGGCGTGCGGGCGTCCGGCACGGGCCCGGGGCCCCGCCGCCCCCGGGGGGGCGCCGCCGGGCGGGGGGCGGGGGGGGCCCCCCGGGCGGGCGCCCCCCCGGGGGGGCGAACCCCAGGGCTACGCCCCGTACCATTCAAGTGCAGCGGGCCCTTCGACTTCAGTAGCGGGGACAGGATTTGAACCTGCGACCTCTGGGTTATGAGCCCAGCGAGCTACCGAGCTGCTCCACCCCGCGCCGTTGTGCTGCAACCGTACCACGGCGCGGGGTGGGCCTCTGATCAGCCGCTTTCGGAGCTCTTGTCGCTGCCGGAGCCGTCACCCGGACTGCCCTTGTCGGCACTCTTGTCCGAACTCTTGTCGGCGCCCGAGCCACCGCTGCCGGCCTTGTCCGCCTTGCTCTGGGCGTCCTCGGCCCGCTTCAGCGCGTCCTCCAGGTCCTTCTGCGCCTCGCCGTAGGCCGTCCAGTCACCCTTCTTGAGCGCTTCCTGGCCCTTCTCGAAGGCCTTCTGCGCGTCGTCGAGGGCGGCCTGCACCGTCGGGTTGTCCGACGCCGGCGGCTTCGTGGTGCTCTCGTCCGGTGGCGGCTGAGTCGAACTCTCGGCCCCGAAGACCTTGTTGAGCGCCTCGCCCAGCGTGTTCTCGAAGGCGGTGCTGCCGCCGTAGGTCACCAGGACCTTGCGCAGCAGCGGGTACTTGAGGTCGCCGCCGCGGACGTAGACGGGTTCGACGTAGAGCAGCCCGCCGTCGAGGGGCACCGTGAGGAGGTTGCCGTACTCGACCTCCGAGTCGCCGCCTCTCAGGAGCCTGATCGACTCGGCGATGGACGGCTCGGAGTTGAACTGGCTCTGCACCCGCTTGGGTCCGTCGACCGTTCTCCCGGTCGGCAGCTTCAGGATGTTGATCTTGCCGTAACCGGGGGTGCCCGCCTCGGCGTTGACCGAGACGAACGCGCTGAGGTTGTCCCGGCCGTTCGGCGTCATGGTCGTCGTCAGCGAGAACGCCTGCGACGACTCCCCGGGCAGCTTCATGCTCAGGTAGTACGGCGGCACGGCACTGCCCGACTTGTTGGTCGGGTCGTCCGGGACCTGCCACACCTCACTGCCGCTCAGGAACGTCTGCGCGTCCTTCACGTGGTAGCGGGTGAGCAGCTCGCGCTGCACCTTGAACAGGTCCTGCGGGTAGCGCAGATGAGCCATCAGCTCCGGTGAGATCGACTTCTTCGCCTCGACCGTGTTCGGGAACGCCTTCATCCACGTCTTCAGGACCGGGTCCGCGGTGTCCCACTGGTAGAGCTTGACCTCGCCGGTGTAGGCGTCGACGGTCGCCTTCACCGAGTTGCGGATGTAGTTGACCTGGTTCTGCTGGGCCACCACCGCGCGCTGGTTGTTCGCCGCCGTCAACGAGTCGGCCGTCGTGTCGCCGAGGGTGGTGCGGGAGGCGTAGGGGTAGCCGTTGGTGGTGGTGTAGGCGTCCACGATCCACTGGATCTTGCCGTCGACGACCGCCGGGTAGGCGTCGCCGTCGATGGTCAGCCAGGGGGCCACCGCCTCGACCCGCTCCTTGGGCGTGCGGTTGTAGAGGATCCGGGAGCCCTCGCCGATCGCGCCCGAGTACAGGATCTGCGGCTCCCCGAACGCCACCGCGTAGGCGGCCCGGTTGACCGGGCTGGACAGGCTGATGCCGCTCTTGCCCTGGTAGCTGGTGGTCTTCTCGCCGCTGTCGTCGGAGTAGTCGATCTCCTTCTGGGGACCGCCGACGATCGAGTACTGGGTGGTCTTCTCGCCGTAGTAGATCTGCTGCTGGTACTCGCCGAGGTCGCCCTTGGAGGGAAGGTTGTACTCGGTGAAGACCGGGCGGCCCTCGCTGTCGGCCGTGGTGCCCTTGGCCGCGACGACGCCGTATCCGTGGGTGTAACGGAAGTGGTCGTTGATCCAGTTGTTCTTCGGGATGCCCGCGAGGTTCAGCTCGCGCAGACCGATGACGGTGTCCTGGTCCTTGCCGTCCTTGGTGTACCGGTCGACGTCCAGGTTGGACGGGAAGCCGTAGTAGTTCCGCACCTGCTGGAGCTGCTGGAAGGTGGGCGACACCACGTTGGGGTCCATGAGCCGGATGCTCGCCGCGGTGTCGGCGTCGTCCCGGAGCTTGGCCTTGTCCTCGGTGTCGCTCGCCCCCGGGTAGTCCTTCACGTCCGTGCCGTCGATCCCGTACGCCTCACGGGTCGCCTTGAGGTTCTTCTCGACGTACGGCGCTTCCTTGGCCTGCTCGTTCGGCTGGACCTGGAACTTCTGCACGATCGCGGGGTAGAGACCGCCGATGAGGATCGCCGACAGCACCATGAGGCCGAAGCCGATGACGGGGAGCTGCCAGGTGCGCCGCCACAGGGTGGCGAAGAAGAGCAGCGCGCAGATCACCGCGATGCAGAACAGGATCGTCTTGGCGGGCAGATAGGCGTTGGCGTCGACGTAGCGCAGGCCGGTCCAGTTGCCGGTGGCCTTGAAGTCGCTGGACTTCACCGCGAGGCCGTACCGGTCCAGCCAGTAGGCGATCGCCTTCAGGGCCACGAAGACGCCGAGGAGCACCGAGAGGTGCCCGGTGGCCGCGGCCGTGGCGCGCGCGCCCGGGCTCGTGACCCGCAGGCCGCCGTACAGGTAGTGCGTGAGCGCGGCGGCGATCAGCGACAGCACGGCGGCGGCGAAGCCGAAGCCGAGGAGGAAGCGGTACCAGGGCAGGTCGAAGGCGTAGAAGGAGACGTCCAGATGGAACTGGGGGTCCTTCTGGCCGAACGGCACTCCGTTCACCCACATCAGCCACGTGCGCCACTGGCCCGAGGCGGACGCGCCGGCGATCAGCCCGACCACGGAGACGATGCCGATCAGGAGCCACCGCTTGTACGGCGCGATGCTCATGCGGTACCGGTCGAGGCTCTGCTGTTCCACCGACATGGCGCTCAGCGGCGGGCGCAGCCGGTGCGCGAGCCAGATGTTGAACCCGACCGCGGCCGCCATGAGCAGGCCGAAGACGAAGAAGAGCCCGATCTTCGTCCACAGGGTGGTGGTGAAGACCGACGAGTAGTGGACCGATCGGTACCAGAGCCAGTCCGTCCAGAACCCCGCGAACATGACGAAGGCCATGGCCAGCACGGCCAGGACGCCCAGTGTCATGAGCAGGGACCGGACACGCCGGGACGGGCGTCCCACTCTGATCCGTGGCCCCGTCGGGCCTCCGCCGCGGTCCGGCATCTGGAAAGCCAAGGTGCGCACCTCGAAGTCGCTGTCGATCCGTCGGGCCCGCCGTTCGGAGAGCCGTTCGCAAGGCTCCGTGATCGAGGAGCCTCATCTATGCAACTTACTCACGCTTTACTCGGTTCCCGATTCCGGGTACGAACGAGGCAGGATTGTGACCATGTCCAACACTCCCATGGCAGCGAGCCCCCTCACCCGAGCCGTCCTCGAGATCGACGAGTACGCGGCCGGCCTCGGCTGGGACCAGCCCGCCCGCCTCTTCGCCCTCGTAGACACCGCACGGCTGCGGACCCAGGAACCCGGCCTGGCCCGCCAGCTCGGCCTGGAGGACGAGCAGAGCACCACCGGCCTCACCCCCGTCGAGCAGGACGAGATCCCGGCGGGCAAGCCGCTGGACGAGTTCCTCGGCACCATCGCCTGGCCCGACGCGGTCGTCGGCTGCGCGCTCACCGTGGAGCGGCTGATGCTGCCGCCGTCCGCTGAGGCGTCCGTGCCGGAGGGCCTCGGCGGAAAGAAGCTCACCCAGTGGGTCGCCGCGCACCCGGACCGCCAGGAGGTCCGGATGACGGTCGGCGTGCTGCGCGACGGCGCCCGCGACGCGGCCCTGCGGCTGCGGGAGAAGGACGCGTCGACGGAGGTGCTCACCGGCGCGGGCCTGGTGCCCGGCCTCGCGGACGCGCTGTCGGCGACGTTCGCGGACTGACGTCGCCGACAGGCCCGGCCGGCCGGAGCGGTCGTGTCGGGCCGGGACGTGGGCCCGGGACGTCCGGGGCCGAGGTCGGGTCTGCGGCCGGGAGCGGGGCGACCCGCTCCCGGCGTCGGGCGCGAGCGGTCGCGCGGAGGCGGGAGCAGCTCGTGGGCGGCGCCGGTCAGCCCTTGGCCGTGCACCGGGGCAGGTCGGAGGTGCGGCCCGCGCCGATGGCCTTGAGCGCGCTCATCGCGTCGTCGATGGTGTTCACCTTGACCAGGGTGAGCCCGCTCGGGGTGTCCTTGGCGGCGGCGGCGCAGTTGTCCTTGGGCGTCAGGAAGTACTGGGCACCCTTGTCGCGCGCGCCGACCGTCTTCATCTCGATGCCGCCGATGGGCCCGACCTTGCCGTCGTCGTCGATGGTGCCGGTGCCGGCCACGAACTTGCCGCCGGTGAGGTTGCCCGGGGTGAGCTTGTCCACGATGCCGAGGGCGAACATCAGGCCGGCGCTGGGGCCGCCGACGTCGGCGAGCTTGATGTCGATGGTGAACGGGTAGGTGTGGTCGGTGCCGGCCGAGATCCCGACGATGGCGCGCTCGCCGCCCTTGTCGTCGGCCGTGGTCGTGGTGATCGTCACGTCCTTGGTCGTGGTCGCCGTGGTGTGCTCCTTCTGCGCCGCGGCCTGGTCCTTGGCGGGCACGATGGTGAACTCCACCTTGTCGCCGGGCTTGTGCCGGGTGACCAGCTTCGCCACGTCGCCGGGCGCCTTCACCGCGGTGCCGTCGACGGCCTTGATGACGTCCCCCGCGTGCAGCCGGCCCTCGGCCGGCGACCCCTTGAGGACGCTGGAGACGATCACCCAGGACTTCACCGGGATGTCCAGCTCCTTGAGGGCGGCCACCTTGGCGCTCTCCTGGGACTGGCTGAACTCCTCCGCGTTCTCCTGCGTCGACTGCTCCTCGGTCTTGCCGTCCGGGTAGAGCGTGTCGTGCGGGACCACCTTGTTGTCGTGGGCCAGCCAGCCGTAGACGGCCTCCACGAGGTTCATGTTGTAGTCGGCGCTCGTGACCCGGACGGTCGTCATGTTCAGGTGACCGGTCGTCGGGTACGTCTTGTGCCCCGAGATCTGCAGCACCGGCTCGCCGTCGTGGTCGCCCAGCGTGTTCACCGTGGGACCGGGGGACATCTCCGCGTAGGGCACGTTGATGAACACTCCCGCACACAGGAGCGCGATCAGGATGAGCGTGGAGGCGAGCATCGTCGCGGTGCGGCGTGGCATGGAACGACAGTACGGGACACTCCTGTAGGAGCACCGTCGGGGCCGTCCGTACGGGGGTGCGGCGGGAGCCGCGGCGGCGGCGCGGAGCCGGGGTCCTCAGAGCGCGTCGGAGGGCGACCTCTCCGCGGCGTCCGTACGCTCCATCGCCTCACGGAAGCGGGTGTAGCCCGCCAGTTCCACGCCGTCTCCGGCCGACTTGCGGTTCCGGCCGGCCCAGCTGCCCCACAGTCCGGCACCGATCGCAGCCATCAGCGGAATCAGCAACCAGGTGAGCGCCGCCATGTCGACCTCCCAACCCCACGTGCGATCGCAACTGACTGATCAGCAGATTAACCATCCGCACCGCTAACGCTCACGGCAGGGTCCCGGTTACGCAACCGGAAAATCCGTCAGTCGCCCGGGGGCCGGGAGTCAGCAGGCCCCGACCCACTCCTCCGATCCGTCGGAGAACGTCTGGTGCTTCCAGATCGGCACCTCGTGCTTCAGGTCGTCGATGAGCCGGCGGCACGCCGCGAAGGCCTCGCCCCGGTGCGGGCACGCGACGGCCACGACCACCGCCAGATCCCCGACCCGCAGATCGCCCACCCGGTGGACGGCGGCCAGCGCCCGCACCGGGAAGTCGGCGACGATCTTCGCCGCGATCCGCCGCATCTCGTCCTCGGCGCTGGGATGGCAGGAGTACCCGAGGGCGTCCACGTCCGCACCCCCGTCGTGGTCGCGGACGGTGCCCACGAAGAACGCGGTGCCGCCGGCCGCGTCGTCCCCCACGGCACGGAAGACCTCGTCGAGGGAGAGCGGCTCGTCGCGGATCGCCAGGAGTCGGATCGGGTCCTGGCCGCCCAGCTCACCGGGGTGGTCATAGGTAGGTGCCATGACTCCATCGTGCCGCACCGCGCGGACCTCGCGGAATAGACCTTTCACCCGGCACGCGCGTGTGCCCGCTTGGAGTCTCCTACAGTCCGCGCGCCGGCGGCCGGTGCGTGTCGCGGCGGACGGACCACCAAGGCACCCGGGCCACGACCGGCCGCCCCACGGTGGCCGCCCGCGACCCGGGCGCGGACCGACCGCCCGCGCCCGGACCCCATACCGGCCTCATCACGGCGGGGCCGTTGCCCCGCAGAGCCACCGGGCCACCGGGCCACCGGGCCACCGGGCCATGGTTGCCGGGAGCGGAGGAGCGGGGGCGTGCAGGGGACGCGAAAGGCTCCGTGACGGCACCCGGACGCCGGTACGGGCGCGTACGGGAATGCGCCGCGGGAACACCGGCGCGGCGCGCTCGACCGCGCCGCGACCCGCCCGGACGTCAGATGCGGCGCCGCGCCTTCCGCGCCCGGCGGACGACGGCCGCCGCGCCCAGCAGGGCCACCGTCGCGCCCGCCGCGCCCGCCGCCGTCGCGTCCTTGCGGCCCAGCCGGCGTCCGGCGACGGTGTGCCGGCCCGCGACCTCCTCCAGCAGCTCGGCGAGCACCTCCTCGTTGGTCCACCGGGGCCGCCACCCGGCGTCGTGCAGCCTGCTCCCGCTCACCACCCAGGGGTACATCGTGTAGGCCAGATCACCGGCGGGCGACGGGGTGAGGCCGATCCGGTGGAGCCGGGCGGCGGCGCCCAGCGCGACCGCGGACGGCAGTTCCATCCGCCGGATGCCGCTCAGTTCCTCCACCTCCTCCTGCTCCAGCCAGCCGTCGCACCCGACGGCCAGTTCGCCCTCGACCTTCTCGACCACCGCGTACTCCAGCGCGCTGCACAGGTCGTCGACGTGGCAGAACTGCCAGGCGGGCCGTGAACCCGCCACGACCAGGAGGCGAGGTGACTCGAAGTACCTGGTCAGCGCCGTGTCGGTACCGCCGCCGACGAGCACCGCGGGCCGCGCGACCGTCACGTTCAGCCCCGGGTGCGCCCGGGGCGCGCGGCGGGCGAGCCGCTCGACCTCCAGGAGGTCGCCGACACCGGTGGCCTCGGCGGTCGCGCGCAGTTCCGTGTCCTCGGCGAGCGGCAGTTCGTTGTCGGGCAGCGCCCCGTAGACCATCGCCGACGTGCACAGGACCACCCGGTGGACACCGGCCGCCGCCGCGGCCGTCAGCACCGTCTGCGTCCCCCGGACGTTGTAAGCCGTCCGGGCGGCCGCGTCGGTCTCCAGATCGAGGTCCAGGGCCAGGTGCACCACGACGTCGGCGCCGCGCAGCTTCTCCGCGATCGCGGGGTCGCGGACGTCCAGGATGTGCCACTGCGCGTCGGCGCAGTCGCCGCGCCGCTCGTCGATCGCGACGACCTGCTTGACCTCCTCGCTGCGGGCCAGCCGCTCGGTGAGCTGCGCGCCCACGCCCGAAGCGGCGCCGGTGACCGCGACGACGGGGCCGCGCGCGGCCGGGCTGGTTGAGCGGTTTCGCGCTGCGCGAACCTGTGGATCTGGGGAACTCACCGGGCGTCTCCAGCGGTTGTCTTCAGTAACGGACGCGCGTGACGCGCCCCTACCAGGTGGCATCCATCCTGCCGCAGGCGACGAGCCGGCGAAGCACCGAGGCCCTATCGGCCCGAGGTGTCTACGCTGGGTGGTGTTGTGGGCAGCCGCCGTCGGAACGAACCGGCGGCCTTACCAGCCGAGGAATCCCGTGAGTGACACCCCATTCGGATTCGGCCTTCCGCCGGAGGAGCCGGACAACGGCGACGAGGGCAAGAAGAAGGACCAGCAGGGCGGCGGTGGCCAGGGACCGTTCGGTTTCGGGCTGCCCGGAGCCGGCGGCCCCGGAGCCGACAATCCTCTCGCCGCCATGTTCGGCTCGATGAACCCGGGCGATCTGGGCGCCGCGTTCCAGCAGCTGGGCCAGATGCTCTCGTACGAGGGCGGCCCGGTGAACTGGGACATGGCCAAGCAGATCGCCCGCCAGACGGTCGCCCAGGGCACCTCCGGGGGCGTCAAGGACGAGAGCGTCGGTCCCGCCGAGCGTCTCGCGGTCGAGGAGGCGGTGCGTCTGGCCGACCTGTGGCTCGACGACGCGACGTCGCTGCCGTCCGGTGCGGGCTCGGCGCTCGCCTGGAGCCGCGCGGAGTGGGTCGAGGCGACGCTGCCCGTGTGGAAGGAGCTGGTCGACCCGGTCGCCGAGCGGGTCGGCGCGGCCATGGGAGATGTGCTGCCCGAGGAGATGCAGGCCATGGCGGGCCCGCTCATCGGCATGATGCGCTCCATGGGCGGCGCCATGTTCGGTACACAGATCGGGCAGGCGGTGGGCGTCCTCGCGGGCGAGGTCGTCGGCTCCACCGACATCGGCCTCCCGCTGGGTCCGTCCGGCAAGGCCGCGCTGCTGCCGCTGAACATCGCCGCCTTCGGCAAGGACCTGAGCGTCCCCCAGGAGGAGGTACGCCTCTACCTCGCGCTGCGCGAGGCCGCCCACCAGCGCCTCTTCGCCCACGTGCCCTGGCTGCGCTCGCATCTCTTCGGCGCGGTCGAGGGCTACGCGCGCGGGATCAAGGTCGACACCGCCAAGCTGGAGGACGTGGTCGGCCAGTTCGACCCGCAGAACCCCGAGGAGATGCAGCAGGCGCTCCAGCAGGGCATGTTCCAGCCCGAGGACACACCCGAGCAGAAGGCCGCGCTGGCCCGGCTGGAGACGGCGCTCGCGCTGGTCGAGGGCTGGGTGGACGCGGTCGTGCACGCGGCCGCCAAGCCGCGGCTGTCGTCCGCCGACGCGCTGCGCGAGACCCTGCGCCGCCGCCGGGCCACGGGCGGTCCCGCCGAGCAGACGTTCGCCACACTGATCGGCTTGGAGCTGCGTCCGCGCCGGCTGCGGGACGCCTCGCGGCTGTGGGCCTCGCTCACCGACGCGCGCGGCGTGGACGGCCGGGACGGCCTGTGGGCCCACCCGGACATGCTGCCCACGGCGTCCGACCTGGACGACCCGGACGGCTTCGTGCACAGCGAGCAGATGGACTTCTCCGAGCTCGACAAGATGCTCGGGGAGGCGGCCGGCGGCCCGGACCTGTCCAAGGGCGGCTCCTCCGGCCCGGCTCCCACCCGGGGTGAGGACGCCGAGGACACCGAGGGCGACGACCGGGGCGAGCAGGGCGACGGCACCGCGTGAGCCTGCACGACGACGCGGTCCTCGTGCTGAAGGAGTACGAGGGCCAGGAAGCGCTGCGCGGGCTCTACCTGGCGCACCTGTCCGAGCACCCGGACGGCGTATGGAAGGCGTGCCGGGCCGGGCACGTCACGGCGAGTGCCCTGGTCGTCGATCCCGAACGGGGCCGTGTCCTCCTCACGCTGCACCGCAAGCTCCGGATGTGGCTTCAGATGGGCGGGCACTGCGAGCCGGGCGACGCCTCACTGGCCGCGGCCGCGCTGCGCGAGGCCACGGAGGAATCGGGCATCCGGGGCCTGGCCCTGGCACCGGGTGGGCCGGTGAGGCTGGACCGGCACGCCATCCCGGCGCCGTGCCACTGGCATCTGGACGTCCAGTACCTGGCCCTCGCGCCGTCCGACGCGGTGGCGGCCATCAGCGAGGAGTCCCTCGATCTGCGCTGGTTCGCCTACGACGAGGTGGCCGCCGTCGCCGACGATTCGGTCGTACGGCTTCTGGAGGCCGCCCGCGCCCGGCTGTGACGGGGGCGGGGCGGTGCTCGGGCTGAGGGGCCGTGGTCCGCGGACGACCGGCCAGGCATCGCGGGGAGGGCGGACCCGCGCTGCCGCCGGCGCGTGCCGACGGGATTCGATGACACACCGGAACACGGGTAAGGGGCGACCGCTTAGGCGGTCGCCCCTTACCCGTGTTCCGGTGCGGTGCCGCGGCCCGCGAGCCGGCCGCCGCGGGGTCAGCTCCAGGCGTTGCCCTGGTTCTGCGCGTGCGCGCCGTGCTGGCCCATGCCGTACTGGGCACGCAGGCCCTGGCCGATCGCCGCGTTCTGCGGCGGCAGCAGTTCACTGGGCTGGACGAGCGCGTAGCCGGTGCCCATGAAGCTGAGCTCCCAGCCCTCCCCGGTGTTGCCGCGGCGGCGCCACACCCCGGAGGAGTGCGTCTGCGCCTGCATCTGCACGCGCAGGCCGGTGGACCAGGCGACGATCGCGTCGGCGTCGCAGTTCACGTACCGGTCGGGGGTGACCTGCATCATCAGGGGCACTCCGGACGTCATCAGCGCGACCTTGCCGTGCCCGGTGATGTTGAGCTGGTACTTCCCGGACCCGGAGATGCCGTACTGGCTGTCCACCGCGATGATCTCGTGGTTCAGCGTGGAGTCCATCGCCAGCACGTAGCTGCTGTCGACGGTGAGGCCGTCGTGGTCCACGTCGAGGATGTGCACGTGCTGGGCCAGGTTGGCGAAGTAGACCGTGCCCTGCCCGTGGCAGCGCATCATGTCGAGCCCCTCGCCGGTGTACGCCCGCGCGCGGTGCTGGCCGCTGTTCTGGTACTCGGCGTCGAACTCCACGAGTCCCTGGTAGGCGACCATGGTCCCCTTGCGGGCCAGGACGTCGTCGTGGCCCTCCAGGACGACGCGCAGCATCTGCGAGTTCTGCAGGCTGTAGCGGTCCTGGGTCTGCTGGTCGTTGTAGCCGAAAATCGGGCTCTGCATGCTGTCCTGCTCCCCCTCAGCCCCGGACTCGGAGGCGGTCGGTGCTGTCCTCGCTGGGCTGGACGACGACGATGCCCGTCCCGGAGAAGGCCATCTGGTACGCCTCGCCGCTACCGCGGCCGATCAGCGACTGGGCCTTGAAACTGCGCTTGCCCTTCACCTTCAGGTTCGGGGACCACGCGACCAGCGCGTCCGGGTCGACGTACGTCTCGTCCTCGCCGCCGCCGCAGTCGACGACGATCGGCTTGCCACGGGAGGTCAGCGCGACCCAGCCCTGGCCGGAGATCCTGGTGTTCCACAGCCCCTGGCCGGCGAACTTGGCGAGCCCCTTCACCCGCTCGACGCCCCAGGTCAGGTGTGCGTCGAAGGCGAGGAGGTTGGTGGCGTTGACGGAGATCGCGTCGCCGGCGAGGTTGATGACGACGACGTCCGCCCCGTAGTCGGCCAGGTAGAGCAGCCCGTCACCGGAGCACTTCATCAGGGGTGCTCCCTCCCCCGTCATCCAGTCGCGGGCGATCTGGCGGACGGCGGGCGGGTTGGGCTCGTACTGGACGAACCCCTCGTAGGCGACCATCGAGCCCACGCGCGCGAAGAGGTCGCTTCCGCTCTGCATGGCGACCTTCAGCATGTGGTTGCCGTGGTTCTCCATGCGCGCGGTGACGGGTGCAGGGGCGAAGCCCGCGAGTGGCTGGTTCATGACGGGCTCCCTCAGACCTCGTACGGCTGGACGACGACGAAACTGCCGGGCGCGGCGCGGAACTGGAGGTTCACGCTCTCGCCGGTGTCGCCGGGGTAGGCGTTGCGGCGCATGCGCACCTGGCTGGAGACGATCACCTGCGCCGCGGCGGACCAGGCGACGACGGCGTTGCAGTCGGCGAACGTCGTCGGCGTGACCGGGAGGACGACGGGCGCGCCGTGCGTCTTGACGACGATGGTGCCCGTTCCCTGGAACTGCATGGTGAACAGTGCGCCGCCGGGGATGCCGTGTCCCTCGATGCGGCGGACCTCGTACTGGAGCGACTCGTCGAAGGCGAGGACGTTCTCCGCGGAGACGCAGATCGCGTCCCCCTGGAGTTCGATCGGGTGCACGTGCGTGGCGTTCTCGGCGAAGAACACCTGGCCCTGCCCGGTGCAGCGCATCAGCTGCATCTCCTGGCCGGTCGCGTTGCCCACGATGCGGCCGGTGATCCCGGCTCCCTTGTAGCTGAAGTCGACCTTGCCCTGGTACAGCACCATGCTGCCCTGGCGGGCCAGCACCGGCTGGCCGCCGACGCCGAGGTCGGCGCGGATGAGCTTCTTGTTCTGCGGGGTCCACCGCTGGCCGGTCGGCGTCTCCTTGAAGACGCCCAGCGCGGCGGCCACACCGGCTCCGGCCTGCGGCGCGCCCTGGGGAACGCCGTAGGGGGACGGTGCGCCGGGCTGCCCCGGGTGCGTGCCCTGCGCCTGGCCCGGAACCTGCCCGTACTGCTGCTGCCCTCCGTACCCGGGAGGGGCCGGCGGCTGCGCGCCGTAACCGGGGGGTGCGGTGGGAGGCTGTTGGCCGTAGCCCGGCGGGGGGCCGGGGGGCCCGGGAGGGGCCGGGGGCTGCGCGTAGGGCGCGGGGGCCGGCGGCGGGACGGGGGCACCGCCCGGCGGGGTGTGCAGCGGCGCGACGATGGTGGGCGCGGCGTGCACCGGCGGCGCGGGAGGGGGCGGGGTGGCGCCGGGCGGCGGCGTAAAGCCCTGGGCCGGGGCGGGAGCGGCGGGGGCACCGAAGGCCGGCGGTGCGAACGAGGGCGCACCGGACTGCGGCTGCGACTGCGACTGCGACTGCGGCGCCGCGTTCTCCTCCTCGGCGATCTCCCCGCCGAAGTTCTTCAGCAGCGCGTCGAGGCCGCCGTCGAAGCCCTGGCCCACGGCGGCGAAGCGCCAGACGTCCTTCAGGTAGAAGTCGCCGAGCATCACGGCGCGCTCGGTGGAGAACTCGGCTCCGCTGAACGCGTACCGCGCCACCTCCTCGCCGCCCGCGACGATCCGCAGGTACCCGGGAGCGATCTGCGACATCTGCCCGGCGCCGTCGACGGTCGCGGTGAACGACAGTTTCCGGATCTGCGCCGGAATCCGGTCGAGCGTGACACGGAACGACTCGGTGTCACCCGACTGGGGGCCGAGGAGCTGGATGGACTCCTCAGGGGACTTCGGCTGGTTGAAGAAGACGAAGTACCGGTCGTCGGAGAGCTGCTCGTCGGCGTCGAGCCCGAAGCAGCTGATGTCGAAGGTCAGCCCGGGCCCGGTGATCTGCACGCCTACGTACAGGTCCGTGCCCGCGGTGAGGTCACTGATCTTGGCCTTGTGGCCGCGTTGGAATTCCCTGGCCATGCGTTACGACCGTCCCCCATCCCGAATGCGAGTGCGTCGCGCCAGGCTAACGGCAAAACCCCGGACCGGGATCAGCCGGTACAGACCCGGTACACAACCACGCCCGGCGCGGGACGCCGTCGCGCGGGCCCCGACGGAGGGAGGCCGCCCTACTCGTCGCCGGTGGCCGGGAGCCGGGGAAGTCGGTCCGCGGCGACCACGCCTTCGAGATAGCCGCGAGCCCGCTCGGTGCGCGGGTAGGCCTCCAGCAGACGCCAGAAACGCGGCCCGTGCCCGGGGACGAGCAGGTGGGCGAGTTCGTGCAGGAGGACGTAGTCGACGACGTACTCGGGCATGCCCTGAAGCCGGTGCGACAGGCGGATGCTGCCCTCCGCGGGGGTGCACGAGCCCCAGCGGGTGTTCTGGTTGGTGACCCACCGGACCGACGACGGCCGGGCGCGGCCCTCGAAGTACTGGCCCGACAGCCGCTCGGCGCGTTCGGACAGCTCGGCGTCGCCGAGCACCCGTTTACTCTCCTGGGCGGCCAGCTTGTCCAGCATGACGTTCACCCAGCGTTGCTCCTCCGCCTCGGACATCCGGGCGGGGATGAGCACGACGGTGCGATCGCCCTCGCGGTACGCGGAAACCGTTCTGCGCCGGCGGGCGCTCCTGCGGACCTCGATCGGGCTCGCCCCCGAACCGCCCGGCGGCGGGCTCGTCGTGCTGCGCTGTGGTTTTGCGGCGCGGTGCAGTGGGTCGGCGGGCACGCCCCGACGTTACCCGTTGCGCGGGGCGGAAGTCCCGTCCCGCGGACGGTTCGGTGTCGATCCGCTTCCCGGACGTTCGGTTCGTACGACGAACGGTGCCGCCTGTGGACAACTTTCGGCGCGGTCCGGGCGAGGCGTCCATGCTGGCATTCGGTCCGCGCTGCGGGGAACACCCGGCGGGCCTTCGGGAACGTACGACGGTCTACGGGGGTAGGTCATGCATCCGATCGTGAAGCCCGCGCTGCGGCGCGCCTGGCGGGATCTCAACACGGTGCAGTTCGGCATGGCGCCGGCACACGCGATGGTGCTGGGCCCGATGGACACGGCGACCGGCAGTTTCCTCGATCTGCTCGACGGGACCCGCGGCATGCCGTTGCTGCGCGAGCAGGGGCGGCAGATGGGCCTGCCGGACGGCCACGTCGACGGCCTGGTGGACCGGCTGGCCCGCTCGGGACTACTGGACGACACGAGCGCGGGCGGCCCGGCCGCGGCGTCACTGCGAGAGAGGAAGCAGGTCATGGAGCGGATGCGGCCCGATCTGGCCTCCCTCTCCCTCGTGACCTGCGCGCCGGGCGGCGCCGTCGGCACTCTGGCGGCCCGTCGGGCGCTGCGGGTCCAGGTGCGGGGCGCCGGGCGGGTGGGAGTGGTCCTGGCGGCGCTGCTGGCGAGCGCCGGGGTAGGCGAGGTGGTGGTGCGCGACCTGGGCCGGGTCGAGCCGTGGGACGTGGCGCCGGGCGGGCTGCCCGCCGAGTCCGTGGGCGAGCGCCGTGAGCACGCGGCCCGGCGGGCGGTGCGGCGAGCGGCCCCGGACCGTCCGCCGCGGTCCCCGGCCGGCGCGGGCGCGGGGGACGCGGCACCCGGACTGTCGCTGGTGGTCCTCGCCCCCCGCGACGGCCTGTCCGTGCACGCTCCGGACCCCGTGTCGGCGGAGCCCCTGATCGACTCGGGAACGCCTCATCTGTACGCCGGGGTCGTCGAGGCGACCGCTGTCGTGGGACCTCTGGTCCTGCCCGGCGACACCGGCTGCGCGGGCTGTCTCGACCAAACGCGCGCCGACCGGGACCCGACCTGGCCGCGGCTGGTGGCGCAGTGGCGCTCGGGCCGGCGGCATCGGGTGCCCGCCTGCGATCAGGCGCTGGCCGCCGCCGTCGCCGGACTGGCCGCGAGCCATGCGCTGGCCTTCCTGGACGGTCTGGCCACTCCCGCGGCCGGGGTTCGCTGGGAAGCCTCGCTCCCCGCCTGCGACTGGCATGCGAAGCCGGTCACGGCCCATTCCGCCTGCCCGTGCGGAGCCGCCGGAAAAACAAAAGGGGAGCGGGCCTCCGAGGACGAGGAGCCGCACGCGACAATGGCAGGGCAACAGTCGCACGCGGCAGGGCTTGCTGGGACCTGGAGGGCGCATGTCTGATCTTCCCCGGAAGGCAGTGACCCGTACTGCCAAACTGGCAGCGCTGCCACTCGGCTTCGCCGGGCGGGCCACCTGGGGGCTGGGCAAGCGCATCGGCGGGGCGTCCGCGGAACTCGTGGGACGCGAACTGCAGCAGCGCACGGCCGAGCAGCTCTTCAAGGTCCTCGGGGAGCTCAAGGGCGGCGCGATGAAGTTCGGGCAGGCGCTGTCCGTCTTCGAGTCGGCACTCCCCGAGGAGATCGCCGGCCCCTACCGCGCGACGCTGACGAAACTGCAGGAGGCGGCACCGCCGATGCCGACGGGCACGGTCCACTCCGTGCTGGCGGAACGCCTCGGAGAGGACTGGGGCGAGCTGTTCCTGGAGTTCGAGGACAAGCCGTCCGCCGCGGCCTCGATCGGTCAGGTGCACCGGGCGGTGTGGCACGACGGCCGCGAGGTCGCCGTCAAGGTGCAGTACCCGGGTGCCGGCGACGCCCTGCTCTCCGATCTGACCCAGCTCAGCCGGTTCGCCCGGCTGCTCGGTCCGCTGATCCCGGGCATGGACATCAAGCCGCTCATCACGGAGCTGCGCGACCGGGTCTCCGAGGAGCTGGACTACGGTCTGGAGGCGCAGGCCCAGGCCGCCCACGCGGCGGAGTTCGCGGACGACCCGGACGTCACGGTGCCCGCGGTGGTGCACCAGTGCGAGCAGGTCCTGGTGACCGAGTGGATCGACGGGGTGCCGCTGTCGGAAGTGATCAACAACGGCACCGAGGAGCAGCGGGACCGCGCCGGCCAGCTGCTGGCCCGTTTCCTGTTCTCCGGTCCCGCCCGCACCGGTCTGCTGCACGCCGATCCGCACCCGGGCAACTTCCGTCTGCTGCCCGACGACACGACCGGCTGGCGTCTGGGCGTCCTCGACTTCGGCACGGTGGACCGGCTGCCCGGCGGCCTGCCCCGGACGATAGGCGACTCCCTGAGGATGACGCTGGACGGAGACGCCGAGTCGGTCTACGACCTGCTGCGCGAGGAAGGCTTCGTCAGGGAGTCGATCGACCTCGAACCGGACGCCGTCCTGGACTATCTCGTGCCGATCATCGAACCGGCCGAGGTCGAGGCGTTCACCTTCACCCGCGGGTGGATGCGCAACCAGGCCGCCCGGGTCGCCGACCCCCGCTCCCCCGCCCACCAGCTGGGCCGGCAGCTGAACCTGCCGCCGTCCTACCTGCTGATCCACCGGGTGACGCTCAGCACCATCGGCGTTCTGTGCCAGCTCGGCGCGACGGTCCGGCTGCGGGACGAGCTGGAGGAGTGGCTGCCGGGATTCGTGCCGGAGGAGGACGGCGCGGAGGACCTGTCCGGCGCACAGGACGAGGGCGCCGAACGCGCCGAAGCCGGCGAGAAGTCCGGCGGGGAAGCGGAAGGCGAGACGGGGCCGTCCGGCGCCGAGCTGGACGAGGAGCTGCCCGCGGCGGAAGCGTGAGGCCGGCCGGGAGGCGGCCCGCGGTCTACCACCAGTCCGAGTCGAGGCGGCCCTCGATGGCACGCAGATTGCTGCGGGAGCACTCGTCGCAGAAGTAGCGGCGTGCGCCGTTCTCCACGGAGCACGTCCAGGTGGGCCGGGGGCCCTCGGCCGAGGTCCCGCAGCGGGCGCACACGATCCGGCCCGTGCCGCCGGTGTCGCCCGCGTCGGATTCCGGCGCGGACCCCGTGCTGTCTCCGTCGCCGGGAAGGCTCGTCATCCGGCGACGATATCCCCGCCGTGCGCGGATCGCCCCGCGCAACGCCCCGCGGGGGCCGGTCCCAGGGACCGGCCCCCGCGGGGATCGGGAAGGGCGCGCAACTGCTGCGGCGGTGCGAGCGACCGGGGTCGGCTACTGCATGACCGCCATGGCCAGCGCCCGGCGGGCCCGCCGCGAGGCGCGCTCGGCCCGGCGCTGCATGCGGCGAGCGGTCGCGAGGCTCGCGGCCCGGCGCTCCCGCTGGGCCTGGTGCAGTTGCTCGTGCATATGCGCACGAGCCAGGGCTTCTGGGATGAGTTGCATCTCTCGGGTCCTGTTCTGACGCGAGTCGTTCGCGCCGTACGAAGTGAAGTCTGGGGTCGCGGAGCCGGCGGGCTCGCTCGTGGTCGGCTTCATCGGGGCCTGTTTCCTGGGGTCGTGCGTCAGGGGGCGATCGATCGTTCCGCGGGTGTTCATGCCGCGACCGGGTTCTTGCGCGGGCGGCCGCGCGGCCGCTTGCGGGCCACGACGACGCCCTGGACGAAGAGCTCGCCACCCCACACGCCCCAGGGCTCACGCCGCTCCTTGGCGCCGGCGAGGCATGCCTCCATCAGCGGGCAGGTACGGCAGAGGGACTTGGCGTACTCGACATCGGCCGGCGACTCGGCGAAGAAGACCTCCGGGTCGTAGGAACGGCAGGGGACGGGTACGCCGAGGTTCTCGATGGCGTCGTCGAGCGCAGTGAGCGCGGTGAGCGGGATCAAGGTGGGGTCCTCCGTGGGGCCGGGCGGGGGGATCGTCTCGGAAGGCGGTACGGACGGGGCGTGCGCTTCGAGTTGCACGGTTGGTCTTCCTCGTCTGGTCGTGCCGGCCGGGTGGGCCGGTTGGCTGTGGTACCGGGTTCTTTTCTTGTTCCGAGGCCCCTTCGCTCCGCCGTCCCCGGTCGGGGACAAACAGAAGGGCCGCGGATCCCGGGTGGGGTTCCGCGGCCCTGAAGGCGCCGGCCTGATCACGTCAGGCTGGATCACTCCAGGGTTCAGGCCCACGGAAGGCCCACATCGTGTGGTGCTGCTGCGTCTGCTTCAGGGCTCCGGCACCGGCCGCCGCAAAGGCATAGGCGTGCGCCTCTGCCACTACTGCCGCTTCCAGTGCCTTCGTCGGTCGCTCACTGCGCTCACGGACGGGAAGACCCGCGAGAGACACGGAGGTGGCCGGCCGGACGGCACGAATGCCGGACAGACCGGTGCCCGGGTTGGAGACGCCGAGCGAGCAGGTGGAGACGACGGCCGGGGAATCGGTCATGTTCACGGTCGTGTGGAAACCGGTGTTGATGCTGATCACTGCAATCGCCTCCTCTCGGCGTCTTGGGGGACCGGCCTGAGCCGGTCCGACGGTTGTTAAGTACAGCACGGAACCAGGGCCTCGGAGAAGGCCGCTGCTGCCGTGGTTAAGAACCTATGGGGATTGCCGGGGCATGCGCAAACTATTTTTTCGACGAGTTCGCATCAGTCGCTCCGGTCCTCCTCACCGGCCTCTCGACCTGCGCAGATGGCCAGAACGTCGGCCCCGAAGCGCTTGAACTTGCGCACGCCGACGCCGGGGATGCGGGCGAGTTCCCCCGCGTCGTCCGGGGCGCTCTCCGCGATCGCCATGAGGGTCTTGTCGGTGAAGACGCAGAACGCCGGCTGCCCGCTGCGTTCCGCCTGCACCGCACGCCACTCGCGCAAGCGCTCGTAGAGCCCCTCGTCCATGTCGGAGGGGCAGCCCTCGCAGCGCATCAGTTTCATCTCGCCGGCGTCGGTCAGCGTCCGGCCGCAGACCCGGCAGCGCGCGGGGGTCCGGCTCCTGCGCCCCACGGCGGTGGCACCGCCGCCGCGCACGCCCCGCTCCACGCCTCCCGCGGCCACACCGCCGCCCCGGCCGGCCGCGGCCCCGGAGCCGGGTCGCAGCCCGTCCAGGAACCGACTCGGCCGCCGCCCGCCCCGGCCGCCGGGCGAGCGGGCCAGCGCCCAGGAGACGAAGAGGTGCTCGCGGGCGCGGGTGACACCGACGTAGAGGAGACGGCGCTCCTCCTCGATCTGGCCGTCGGTCTTTGCATAGGTGATCGGCATCATGCCCTCGGCCACCCCGACCAGGAAGACGACGTCCCACTCCAGTCCCTTGGCGGAGTGCAGGGAGGCGAGGGTGACGCCCTGAACGGTGGGGGCGTGCTGCGCGTTCGCCCGTTCGTCGAGTTCGGCCACCAGGTCGGCAAGCGTCGCCTCGGTCCTGGCGGCGGCGAAGTCCTGCGCCAGGTTCACCAGAGCGGCCAGCGACTCCCAGCGCTCCCTGACCGCGCCGGAACCGGCCGGCGGCCTGCTCGTCCACCCTTCGCCGGAGAGCACCGCCCGTACCTGCGACGGCAGGTCGTCCGCGTCGTCGAGGAGTGCGTCGTTGCCTCCGAAGCGGGCCGCGGCGCGCAGGGCCGACCAGGCTTTGCGCACCTCGGGGCGGTCGAAGAACCGCTCCGCGCCGCGCAGCTGGTAGGGGACGCCGGCGTCGGCCAGTGCCTGTTCGTAGGTCTCGGACTGGGAGTTCGTCCGGAAGAGGACGGCGACCTCGGCGGCGGGAACGCCCGAGGCGATCAGGTCCGCGATCCGGCGGGCGGCGCCCTCCGCCTCGGCGGGCTCGTCCGGGTACTCGGCGTAGACGGGTTCGGCCCCCGGGGGGCGCTGCGAGACGAGTTCGAGGCGGTGCTCGGCGGCCCGGCCCCGCGCCGCGGAGAGCAGGCCGTTGGCGAGGTGCACGACCTGGGGGGAGGAGCGGTAGTCGCGGACGAGCTTGACGACGGTGGCCCGGGGGTGCCGGACACGGAAGTCGAGGAGGTGGTCCGGGGTTGCACCGGTGAACGAGTAGATCGTCTGGCTCGCGTCTCCGACCACGCAGAGGCTGTCCCGCTCGCCGAGCCACAGTTCCAGGAGCCGCTGCTGGAGCGGGCTGACGTCCTGGTACTCGTCCACGACGAAGTGCTGGTACTGGGAGCGGACCTGCTCGGCGATGTCGTGGCGGTCCTGCAGCACACCGACCGTCAGCAGCAGGACGTCCTCGAAGTCGATGACGCCGCGGTCCCGCTTGAGGTCTTCGTAGGCGGAGTAGATCCGGGCGACCTCGGCCGGGTCGCGGGGAGCCTCGCGACCGGCCTTGGCGGCGAGAGCGGGGTAGTCCGCGGGGACGGTCTGCGTGACCTTGGACCACTCGATCTCGCCCGTGACGTCCCGCAGCTCCCCGCGGTCGAGGCGGATGCGGCAGGCGGCGGCCGCGTCCGCGACGAGCTGGATCTTGCGGTCCACGAGCCGCGGCAGCCCGCCGCCCACGGCCTTCGGCCAGAAGTACTGGAGCTGGCGCAGCGCGGCGGAGTGGAAGGTGCGGGCCTGCACTCCCCCGGCGCCGAGCTGGCGCAGCCGTCCGCGCATCTCGCCGGCGGCCCGGTTGGTGAAGGTGACGGCGAGCACGCTGGAGGGCTGGAGGATTCCGGACCGCACCCCGTAGGCGATGCGGTGGGTGATCGCCCGGGTCTTGCCGGTGCCGGCGCCCGCCAGCACGCACACCGGACCGTGCAGGGCGGTGGCCACTTCGCGCTGCTCGGGGTCGAGCCCGTCGAGCACCGCGTCGGCCGTGTCCGGAACCTGCGGGAAGAGGGAGGAGTGCGTTGCTGCTGTCACCCCGCCATGCTGCCAGGTCCGCGGAGACCGGTGAGCCGGTTGTCCACAGGGGGGCGTCCGCGGTCCTATGAATGCGGTGGGCGTCACGTCCCCTGCCCTCGGCGAGGACGCGGCGCGGACGCGCCCGGCCGGGGAGCCTCGGATGTGGCGCGAGCGCCGGACGGGGTGCGGGGCGCCGGGGCCGGCGAGCGGCGGGCGCCGGGGCGGGCACGGCGGCACCGTGGATACCCCCGGCGGGAATGGCGGCCGGGGCGCTTGCGTTCCACTGGCAGCGAGCACGCAGTCGAAGCCGTGAAGGAGCCGTTGGACATGCAGGGCACTGTGACGATGTACAGCACCACGTGGTGCGGTTACTGCCGTCGGCTGAAGAGCCAGATGGACCGCGAGGGCATCACGTACAACGAGATCAACATCGAGCAGGACCCGCAGTCGGCGGCCTTCGTGGAGAAGGCGAACGGCGGGAACCAGACCGTGCCCACCGTGCAGTTCGTTCCCGCCGGTGGCGGGACGGAGGTCGTCATGACGAACCCGAGCCTCGCCCAGGTGAAGCAGGCGCTCGGCGCCTGACGGGTGTGCGGGAGCCCCGGGCGGCCGGTCGGCCGTCCGGGGCTCCCGTCGTGTGTGCGCACGGGGCCGCGCCCGGGCAAGGACCGGCGCGGGTCGCTCGGGCGGCCACGGCCGCCGGAGCGGGCCGCCGGGCCGCCGCGCGGACAGCGGGTCGGCGCGGTGGCGCCGTCGTCCGCGCCGGGGACCGGCGTCAGGCGGCCGTCCCCCGTGTCGGCAGCGGTTTGCCGTACCAGAGTTCGATGAGGCGGGCCGCGATCGAGATGCCGTAAGGGGGCAGCACCTCGCCGGACTCGAAGGCGGCTCGCAGGTCCTCCCGGGAGAACCAGCGGGCCTCTTCGATCTCCTCGCCGTCGACGTCGATGTCCGACGAGGTGGCGCGGGCCAGGAAGCCCAGCATGAGGCTGGAGGGGAACGGCCAGGGCTGGCTCGCCACGTACTCGACGTCGCCGACCGTGATGCCGGCCTCCTCGAAGACCTCGCGCCGGACGGACTGCTCGATCGAC
Organism: Streptomyces sp. NPDC048566; assembly: GCF_043199735.1. Classification (NCBI taxonomy): domain Bacteria; kingdom Bacillati; phylum Actinomycetota; class Actinomycetes; order Kitasatosporales; family Streptomycetaceae; genus Streptomyces; species Streptomyces sp. NPDC048566. Next base: position 59,975 of record NZ_JBICWL010000028.1, on the reverse strand, counting down.
TCCCCCGGTTCGACGAAGCCGGCCAGCGTGGAGAAGCGGCCCTCGGGCCAGTGCACCTGACGGCCGAGCAGGATGCGGTCCGCGTCGTCCGTGACGGCCATGATCACGGCGGGGTCGGTGCGCGGGTAGTGCTCGGCGCCGCAGGCGGGGCAGCGGCGGATGTGCCCGGCCGCCGCGATGACCGTCCGCTCGCCGCAGCGGGAGCAGAAGCGGTGCAGCCGCTGCCAGTTCTCCAGGGCGACGGCGTGCACCATCAGCCCGGCGTCGCGCGGCGAGAGCAGCAGGCCCGCCTCGCGCAGTCCGGCGGGACGCGCGGACTGGTCGATGCGGCCGGGCAGCGCATCCTTCTGGAGCGCGAAGTAGCTCACCCCGTCGTCGTCCGTGCCCAGGAAGTAGCGGTGCGCCTCGGTGAGCGGGGCCTCGAAGGCGGGCGTCATGAGCAGCTCCGTGGAGCCGTCGGCCGTCTCGTCGATGAGAACCTGACCACCGGAGACCACGAAGACACGGGTCGTGGGGTGGCTCCAGGCCGCCGCGAGCCAGGCCTCGTCGAGCCGGTGGTGGGCGGCGCGATCGATGCCGCTCGGCGCGGTGAGCGAGATGGGACGGTCGGCGCTGTGGTCGGTCCAGGTGGTCACGGGTGCTTCCAACTCCCCCGGTGGAACGGTTGTTTCGGCGGGTGGTTCAGCGGGCGGGCGGGGCGCGCGGAGGGCGGCGGGGGCGTGTTCAGTCTGCCTCGCGCCAGTTCTCGGCCAGATCGCCCCACAGGTGGGCGGCCGTCTCGACGCCCTTCATGAGCAGGTCGAGTTCGACCTTCTCGTTGGGGGCGTGCCAGCCGTCGGAGGGCACCGAGATGCCCAGGAAGAGCACCGGGGCGTCCAGGACTTCCTGGAGGTCGGCGGCGGGCCCCGAGCCGCCCTCCCGGGTGTAGCGGACCGGCTGCTCGAAGGCGCGGCCCATGGCGCGTACGACGGACCGCAGGGCGGGATGGTCCAGCGGGGTGAGGCAGGGACGGGTGGCGGGACCGAAGGTGATCTCGTGCCGGATGCCGTCGGGCACCTGCCCGGCCGCCCAGGCGCGGACCACCTTCTCGACGTGGTCCGGGTCCTGTCCCGCGACCAGCCGGAAGGACAGCTTGACCCGGGCCGAGGACGGGATGATCGTTTTGCTGCCGGGGCCCTGGTATCCGCCGCCGATGCCGTTGACCTCGGCGGTCGGGCGCGCCCAGACCCGTTCCAGGGTGGTGTGCCCGGCCTCTCCGTGGGTGGCCGTGGACCGAGCCGTCCGCAGCCACTGCTCCTCGTCGAAGGGCAGTTCGGCGAAGAGTTCGCGCTCGCGGTCGGTGAGTTCGGTGACCCCGTCGTAGAAGCCGGGTACGGCCACGCGCGCGTGCTCGTCGTGCAGGGCCGCGACCAGCCGCGCGGCGGCGGTGGCCGGATTCGGCACGGCCCCGCCGAACGAGCCCGAGTGGATGTCCTGGTCCGGCCCGTGGAACACGATCTCGCACTCGGCGAGACCGCGCATGCCGGTGCAGACGGTGGGGGTGTCCTCGGACCACATGCCGGTGTCGGAGACGATGACGGCGTCCGCGGCGAGCCGGTCCGCGTGCTCTTCGACGAGTGCGCGGAAGTGCGGGGAGCCGGACTCCTCCTCGCCCTCGACGAGCAGTTTGAGGTGCACGGCCGGGGCGGTGCGGCCGGTGGCGGCGAGGTGGGCCCGGACGCCGAGTGTGTGGAAGAACACCTGGCCCTTGTCGTCGGCGGCACCGCGCGCGTGCAGGCGACCGCCCTGGACCACCGGTTCGAACGGGTCGGTGACCCAGCCGTCCTCCCGGTCGGCCGGCTGGACGTCGTGGTGTCCGTAGACGAGGACGGTCGGGGCGCCGGGGTCGTCGCAGGGCCACTCGGCGAAGACCGCCGGTGCTCCGGCGGTGGGCCAGACCTCGCTGGTCGGGAAGCCGGTGTCCCGCAGGGAGGAGGCGAGCCAGTCGGCGCTGCGCGCGACGTCGGCGGCGTGGTCCGGGCGGGCCGAGACCGAGGGGATGCGCAGCCAGCGCCCGAGGTCGTCGAGGAAGGCGGCGCGGTGCGCCTCGATGTACGCGCGGACGGTGCTGACGGCGTCGTCAACGGGCTTGCTCATGCCCACGAGCCTAGCGGCCCGCGGAGGCGGGTTCGTCCGGCGGATCTCCGAACGGCCCGTCCGACGGGAGCGCCGGGTCCTCGGTGAGCAGCCGCTCCAGCGCGGCCCGGCCGGGGAGGTGGGCCGGGCGGACGACATCCCCGCCGCGCACGTACACGAACGCGGCCGTGACGGACTCCGGCGGAACGCCCTGCCGCTCGGCCCAGGCGAGGCGGTAGACCGCGAGCTGGAGCGGGTCGGCGGCACGCTCCCGGCTGGTCTTCCAGTCGACGATCTCGTAGGTCGCCGCGTCTCCGTCGCCGTTCTTGTACACGGCGTCGATACGCCCGCGCACCACGCGCCCCGCGATGGCGAGCTGGAAGGGCGCCTCGACGCGGTACGGGGTGCGCCGGGCGTAGGGAGTCCGCTCGAAGGCGTCCTTGAGTACCTCCAGGTCACGCTCGTCGGCGATCTCGGCGTCGCCGCCGGGCAGGTCCTCGGGCTCCAGCATGGGCAGCCGCAGTTCCTCGAAGCGGGACTCGACCCAGGCGTGGAAGCGGGTGCCCCGGCGGGCGGCGGGCTGCGGGGGGCGCGGCATGGGGCGGGCGAGTTCCCGGGCGAAGGCGTCCGGGTCGGCGGCGAGGCTCAGCAGTTGGGAGGCGGTGAGGGAGGCGGGCAGCGGTACGTCGGTGACGGTCGCGCGGGCCCGCAGGAGCTCACCCGTGAGCGCGTCCAGGTCGCGGTCCCAGGAGGCGAGGGTGCGCGCCTCCTCGGGCGTGAGGCGCTCGCTCGCGGGGTCCCCGGGGTGCGGGCGGGCGTCGGCGGACGGCGCGTGGGCCTGGTGCGGGACGGTCGGGCGGTCGGCGGGGCGCTCGGTGGTCCAGGAGTCCCACTCCGGGTCGTCGCTCTCGTGGCGGGGCTGCTCCGGGAGGCGGTCCTCGGCGGAGTCCGCCCGGGTGGAGCCGGGGTCCGTATACGGGTCTGCCGGCACGCCCTCCTCGGGCCCGAACGGATCGGGCTCCTCCTCGTCCTCGGGCGGGGGCGGCCACTCGGGGTCGTCGTAGGCGGCGGGGCTGTCGGCGGCAGGCCGGGGGCGGGCCGCGGTCGCGGGGTGCGCCTCGTCGTGCGCGGCGGCCCGCTCCAGGTGGGCGAGCACGGTCCGCGCCGCCGCACGCCGCCTGCGCAGGGCCGCCTCGTCCAGCGGCAGCGGCCAGGCGTGGTCGGCGGACGTCTCGCCGAGGGCCGGGTTCTCCTCGCCGTCGGCGGGCTCGTCGGCCCATGCCTCGATCTCGCCGTGTCCGGCCGCGCAGTGCCCGTACAGGGCGTGCAGGAAGTCGGACGGGCCGCGGGGACGCTTCTGGGAGGGGCCCCACCAGTGGCCGGAGCCGAGCAGAAGCGAACGGGGGCGGGTGAACGTGACGTAGCCGAGGCGGAGTTCCTCGGTGCGCTGGTGGTCCTTCATGGCGTCGTGGAAGCCCTTGAGGCCGCGGGCGTCCCACGCCTCGACGTCGGGCAGGGTGTCGGCGTCGCCGCGCAGGGTGTGCGGCAGGACCTTGCCCTGGGCGGTCCACTTCTCGCGGCCCTGTCCGCTGGGGAAGGTTCCCTCGACGAGGCCGGGGACGGCGACCACGTCCCATTCCAGGCCCTTGGACTTGTGCGCGGTGAGCACCTTGACGGTGTTCTCGCCGCCGGGCAGCGCGTTGTCCAGGCCCTTCTCGTACCGGGCGGCGGTGCGCAGGAAGCCGAGGAAGGCGAGCAGGTTCGCCTCGCCGTCCCCGGCGGCGAAGGAGGCGGCGACGTCGAGGAAGTTCGACAGGGTCTCGCGGCGCCGGGCGGCCAGGGCGTGCGGCGACGCGGAGAGTTCGACCTCGAGGCCGGTGACGGCGAGGACCCGGTGCAGGACGTCCATCAGGGGGTCGGCCAGCGACCGGCGCAGTTCGCGCAGCTCGGCGGCGAGCCGCGCGAACCGCACGCGCGCCTCCGGGGAGAAGGGCAGCCCCGTCGGGGCCCCGTCGTCCCCCGGGGGCTCGGCGCCGTTGTCCAGGAAGGTGTCCAGGGCGTCCGCGAGCGAGACGACCTCGGCCGGGTCGACGCCCTCGACGGCGGCCGCGAGCCGGCGGTCCGGGTCGTCGTCGGCTCCCCCGCGCGCGTGGGACACGAGCTGCCGTGCGCGGCGGCCGAGGAGTGCGAGGTCGCGCGGTCCGATGCGCCAGCGGGGGCCGGTGAGCAGCCGGACGAGGGAGGCGTTGGCGCCGGGGTCCTGGAGGACCTCGCAGACGGCGACGAGGTCGGCCACCTCGGGCAGGTGCAGCAGCCCGGAGAGGCCCACCACCTCGACGGGGACGTCGCGGGCGACGAGGGCGCCCTGGATCTCCGCGAAGTCGGTGGCGGTCCGGCACAGGACGGCGATCTCGCCGGGGGCCGTCCCGGCGCGCACGAGATGGGCGATGGACTCGGCCAGCCACGCGATCTCCTCGGCGTGGGTGCGCAGGAGCGCGCAGCGCACGAGGCCGTCGCGTTCGGCGCCGGGGGCGGGCCGCAGTGCCTCCACGCCCGCGTGCCGGGCGCGCAGCGGCTCGGCGAGGCCGTTGGCGAGGTCGAGGAGGCGGCCTCCGCTGCGGCGGTTCTCGCTGAGCGACTGCCGGGTGGCGGGCCCGCCGTCGGCGCGTGCGAAGTGCTCGGGGAAGTCGTCGAGGTTGGCCACGGAGGCGCCGCGCCAGCCGTAGATGGCCTGGCAGGGGTCGCCGACCGCCGTCACGGGGTGCCCGGTGCCCGCGCCGAAGAGTCCGGCGAGCAGGACGCGTTGGGCGACCGAGGTGTCCTGGTACTCGTCCAGCAGGACCACCCGGAACTCGTCGCGCAGGATCTCCCCGACCTCGGGCCGGGTGCGCGCGAGCGTCGCGGAGAGGGCGATCTGGTCGCCGAAGTCGAGGAGGTCACGTTCGCGTTTGGCGGCGCGGTAGCGGCCGACGAGGTCGGCGAGTTCGCGGCGGGCGGCGGCGGCCTCGGGGACCTTGCGCAGGTCGGCGTTGCCGAGCCGGGCACCGTCCAGGTGGCGCAGGAGTTCCGCGTCGTGGGCCAGCAGGTCCGCGGGGCGCACGAGGTGTTCGGACAGCTCCGCGTCGAGGGCGAGGAGATCGCCGACCAGGTCGGGGAAGGAGCGGGTCAGCGCCGGGTAGGGGCCCGGTGCCTCGCGCAGCACGCGCGCGGCCAGTTGGTAGCGGGTGGCGTCGGCGAGCAGCCGGGAGGTCGGTTCCAGGCCGAGGCGCAGGCCGTGGTCGGTGAGCAGCCGGCCCGCGAACGCGTGGTAGGTGGAGATGACCGGCTCGCCGGGCGGCTGGTCGGGGTCGATGACGTCGGGGTCCGTGACGCCCGCCTTGACCAGCGCCGCGCGGACCCGCTCCGCGAGTTCGCCCGCCGCCTTGTTGGTGAACGTCAGGCCGAGGACCTGCTCGGGGGCGACCTGCCCGGTGCCGACCAGCCACACCACGCGTGCCGCCATCACCGTCGTCTTGCCGGACCCCGCTCCGGCCACGATCACCTGCGGGGCGGGCGGCGCGGTGATGCACTCCGTCTGCTCCGGGGTGAACGGAATCCCGAGCAGCTCGTTGAGCTGCTCGGGGCGGGTGATACGGGCGGGCATGTCCGAGAGGCTAGCGGCGCCCGCCGACAGCGGGGGCCACATCGGCTCCCGGTCCGGAAGAAGCGCTGGTCAGCCCGTGTGGTGCCGTACGTCACTCCGGGGACGCCCGGCCGCCGGCCGTGCGGTGCGCGGACGCGGTGTCCGCGGTGCGGCGGCTCATTCGACGATCTGGCGGCCCTCGGGGCGGGCGCTGCACGAGGCCCGGAACGCGCAGTGGGTGCACTGCTGGCCGGTCGTCGGGGAGAACCGCTCGTCGAGCACCTTGCCGGCGGCGTTGGCCAGCAGGTCGCCGACCCATTCGCCCTCCAGCGGCTCCTGTGCCTGGACCTTGGGCAGGGTCTCGCCGCCGTTCTTCCGGGCGGCGCCCTGCCGGAGCTGGACCAGTTCGGCGCCGCCCGGCGCGGGGCGTTCGCCGTCGAAGGCGTCGTCGACGGCGCCCTCGCGGACGGCGAGCTGGTAGACGGCCAGCTGGGGGTGGTGGGCCACCTCGGCGGCGCTGGGCGCCTGCTTGCCGGTCTTGAAGTCGACGACGTAGGCGCGGCCCTCGGTGTCCGCCTCGACCCGGTCCATGGAGCCGCGGATGCGCACTTCGTAGGAACCCGCTTCGAGGGTCACGTCGAAGTCGTGCTCGCTGGCCACCGGGGTGCGCCCGGTGCGGTCCGTGACATGCCACTTCAGGAAGCGTTCGAGCGCCACGCGGGCGTGCTCCTTCTCCTGCGCCGACTTCCACGGCGCGTCGAAGGCGAGGGCGTTCCACACGGAGTCGAGGCGCTCCATGAGGACGTCGAGATCGGCGGGGGTGCGTCCGGAGGCGACCTCGTCGGCCAGGACGTGCACCACGTTGCCGAATCCCTGGGCCGCGGTGGCGGGGGCGTCGGCCTTCACCTCGCGCCCGAGGAACCACTGCAGGGCGCAGGTGTTGGCGAGTTGGTCGAGGGCGCTGCCGGACAGCACGACGGGCCGGTCGCGGTCGCGCAGCGGGACCTTGTTCTCGGTCGGCTCGTCCACGCCCCACCAGCGGTACGGGTGCGCGGAGGGGACCAGCGGGCGGCCGTCCTCGTCGGCGAGGGCGGCGAGCCGGGCGAGGCGCCGGGCCGCGGCCTGCCGGAGGTGTTCCGAGACGTGCGGGTCGACGGTGGTGGCGCGCAGTTCGGCGACGAGCGCGGCCACGGACAGCGGGCGGCGCGGGCGGCCGGCGACGTCCTCGGGCTCGACCCCGAGTTCGGCCAGGAAGCGCGAGGGCTGGTCGCCGTCGTCGGCGGGTGCCTTCACCGCGGTGACGACGAGGCGTTCACGCGCGCGGGTGGCGGCCACGTAGAACAGCCGGCGCTCCTCGGCGAGGAGCGCCCCGGGGGTGAGGGGTTCGGCAAGGCCGTCCCGCCCGATGCGGTCGGCCTCCAGCAGGGAGCCCCGGCGCCGCAGATCGGGCCAGAGCCCCTCCTGGACGCCCGCCACGACGACGAGCCGCCACTCCAGCCCCTTGGAGCGGTGCGCCGTCATGAGGCGTACCGCGTCCGGCCGGACGGCGCGCCGGGTGAGGGTGTCGGCCGCGATGTCCTCGGCGTCGATCTGCTCCAGGAAGTTCAGGGCGCCGCGCCCCCCGGTGCGTTCCTCGGCGCGCGCGGCGGTCGCGAAGAGCGCGCACACGGCGTCGAGGTCCCGGTCGGCGTTGCGGCCGGCCGCGCCGCCGCGGCGGGCGGCCCGCTCCAGGCGCTGGGGCCAGGGCGTGCCCTGCCAGAGGTCCCAGAGCGCCTCCTCGGCGCTTCCGCCGCCGGCGAGCCGCTCGCGCGCCTTGCGCAGCAGTGCCCCGAGGCGCTGGGCCCCGCGGGCGTACGCCGGATCGTGCGCGACGAGCCGCTCGGGCTCGGCCAGCGCGCGGGCCAGCAGCACGTCGGAGGGCGGGGGCAGCAGGTTGCCGCCGGCCCGCTCCTCCTCGCGCAGCGCCCGGCCCAGGCGCCGCAGGTCCGCCGCGTCCATGCTGGCGAGCGGCGAGGCGAGCAGGGTGAGCGCGGTCTCGGTGTCCAGCCAGGCGGCGGAAGGAGCGGTGCCGGGGTCCGGCGCCTCGGCCGGATCGTCCTGCACACCGGGCTCGGGCGGCGCACCTTCCGCCTCTCCGCCCGCGCCCGGAGCGTCGACGGGGCGCACGGCCTCGTCCTCGCCGTCCCTTGCGTCCCGGTCGTCCGCGACTCCCGCGTTCTCCTCGGTGCGCCGCGCGGGCGGGGGCCCGTCCGCGGCCTCGGGCGGGCGGGCGTCCGCGCGGGGGGCGGCGTCCTCGGACACGCCGAGCGTGCCCGCACCTCGGCCCGGGTCCGCGTCCGACGCCGCCCGCGCCACGGCGCGCAGCGCGGTCAGCAGCGGGGCGACCGCCGGTTCGTGGCGCAGCGGCAGGTCGTCCCCGTCGATGTCGAGGGGAACGCCGGCGGCGGTGAGCGCCCGCCGGACCGTGGGGATCGTCCGGGAGCCCGCGCGGACGAGGACGGCCATCTCCCCCCAGGCGACCCCGTCCTCCAGATGGGCGCGGCGCAGGATGTCCGCGATGTTGTCGAGTTCCGCACCGGCCGTCGGGTACGTGTAGACCTCGGTGCGTCCCCCGCCGCGCACCGGGGACAGTTCGCGGTGGGCGCGGACCTTCTCGGACGGCAGGCGGGTCAGCGGCATGCGCTGGGTGAGCAGACGGGTCGCGCCGAGCAGGCGGGCGCCGGAGCGGCGGGAGGTCCCCAGGACCGCGACCGGGGCGGGCCGGCCGTCCGCGCGCGGGAAGGCGTCGGGGAAGTCCAGGATGCCGTTCACGTCCGCCCCGCGGAACGCGTAGATCGACTGGTCCGGGTCGCCGAACGCGACGAGCGTGCGGCCACCGCCCGCGAGGGCGTGCAGCAGCCGCACCTGCGCGGGGTCGGTGTCCTGGAATTCGTCCACGTAGACGGCGTCGTACTGGGCGGCGAGCCGCGAGGCGACCTCGGGGCGGCCGGCCAGGAGCACCGCGCGGTGGACCAGTTCCGCGTAGTCGAGCACGCCCTGGAGGTCGAGCACGTCGAGGTACTCGGCGAGGAAGGTGGCGGCGGCACTCCAGTCCGGACGGCCGATGCGCCGGGCGAAGGCCTGGAGCGCGTCGGGGCCGAGACCCAGTTCCCGGCTGCGGGCGAGGACCGCGCGGACCTCGTCGGCGAAGCCGCGGGTGGTCAGGCAGGCGCGCAGGTCGTCGGGCCAGCGCACGGAGGCGAGACCGAGCCGCTCCAGGTCGGGCTGGCCGGCGAGGAGTCCGCGCACCGCCACGTCCTGTTCGGGACCGGACAGCAGCCGCAGCGGTTCCGCGAAGAGGTCGGCGTCCTGGTGGGCGCGGACCAGGGCGTAGCAGAAGGAGTGGAAGGTGGTGGCCTGGGGAGCGCGGGCGGCTCCGATGCGCAGCGCCATGCGGTCGCGCAGCTCGACGGCGGCCTTCCGGCTGAACGTGAGCACCAGGAGGCGTGCGGGATCGGCGCCCCGCGCGATCCGCGCGGCGACGGACTCGACGAGTGTGGTCGTCTTGCCCGTTCCGGGGCCCGCGAGAACGAGGAGCGGCCCGCCCGCGTGCTCAACCACCGTGCGCTGCCCTGCGTCAAGACGAGGGGGATCCACCCGGGCCGGCGCGGTGCGCACCAGCCGGTACGCACCGCGGGTCCCCGGGCGCACCCGGGGGTGCGCCGGGTGCCTGGTGGAGGAAGTGGAGCTCACGTGGTTCGCCGGTCCTGGTGGTCGTACTGGTTGGCGGGCCGTCGCGTGTCGGAGGCGGTGGCCGCGGGATGAGAGGGAAGCGCGCCGACGACGGTACGCCGGTGGGGCTCACGGAAGCAGGGCCTCCGCCTCTTCCCTCACGCCCCGCGCGTCCCTCGCCTCACGAACGTACGGCATGCCGCGCGGGTGCCGCGGTTCCCCCGTACGGGTGTGCGGTGTCCCGTGCGTACCGGACGCCGTCAGCTGTGGCCGCCTTGCGCACGATCGCCGCCGTCCCAGCGCGCCCGTCTCATGTCGACGCGCGGCACATGGCCGTCGGCGGACCGGTCGGCCTCCTTCAGGGGCGTTCCCTCGGACCGGTAGTGGCCCAGCGCGTCCAGCTCGTGTCCCGGCAGCAGCTTCCCGTCGGAGCGGGTGACCCGCCACCAGGGGACCGCGCCGCCGTAGAGGGCCATCACACGCCCCACCTGGCGCGGGCCGCCCTCGTCGAGCCACTCGGCGATGTCGCCGTAGGTCATGACGCGCCCGGGCGGGATCAGCTCGGCGACTTCGAGGACCCGCTCCGCGTACTCCGGCAGGGCGTCCGCCGGAAGGCTCTGCTCGCTCATCCGGCCCATCCTGCCCCACTCCACCGACAATGTGAGGTGGCGGCGGTGCGCATCCATCACTCCGGGGTGCCGCCTGAGGCAGACTGTGCGATCCCGCATGTGCACCCTGATGCCCGCGTGTGTCAGTCGGGCATGCCACCATCGTGCGGGCGGTGACTGGTGATACGAGACCAAGAAGAGACGATGAGGCAGCAGGGCGTGCACCCCGAAGACGCGGAGGGCACCTCCGAGGCCTCGTCGCGCCCGGACACCGGCGGCGGGAAGGACGAGACGGTCGCGGACGGCGCGGCGGGGAGGCCCGGGGAGGCGCCCGGCCCGGAAGCCTCCGGGGCCGGGCCGGCCCCGGAGGAGGCCGAGGACACCGTCGTGCGCGCCCATGAGCCGCGGGCGCGCACGGCCGGCGGGGACGGCGCGGCCGTGGACGACGAGCCCGTCGGCGAGGTCGAGGGGGACGAACCCCTCCTCCCCGCGCGCGTGCACCGCCCCTCGGATTTGATGCGGCTCCTCGTCGGCGTGCTCGCCATCGTCGTGCTGCTCGCCGTCGCCGCGTTCGCGCACGGCACCACCTCGGGGCTCGAACAGGACATCAACAAGGGCACCGGGCAGGCACCCGATCTGCTGATCAAGATCGCCGGACTCGCGTCCAGCATCGCGATCCTGCTGGTCCCCGTGGCGTTCGCGATCGAACGCCTGATCAAGCGGGACGGACTGCGCATCGCCGACGGCGTGCTGGCGGCCGTCCTCGCCCACGGCGTGACGCTCGCCACGGACCTCTGGGTGGCGAAGGGTTCTCCCGGCTCCATCCAGGAGGCGCTCACCCAGCCCTCCCCCGGTGACGTCCACGCCCTCACCGACCCGGTGCACGGCTATCTGGCACCGGTGATCGCCTACATGACGGCGGTCGGCATGTCCCGCAGACCGCGCTGGCGCGCGGTGCTCTGGGTGGTGCTCCTGCTCGACGCGTTCTCCATGCTGGTCACCGGCTACACGACACCGTTCTCGATCATCCTGACGGTGCTCATCGGCTGGACCGTCGCGTACGGAACGCTGTACGCGGTCGGCTCGCCGAACGTCCGGCCCACCGGCCGGACCCTCATGGCGGGCCTTCGGCACGTGGGCTTCCACCCGGTCAGCGCGGCCCGCGAGGAGGCACCGGAGACCACGGAGAACGGCGACCGCGGCCGGCGCTACTTCGTCACCCTGGAGGACGGGCGGCCGCTGGACGTCACGGTCGTGGACCGGGAGCAGCAGGCCCAGGGGTTCTTCTACCGCGCCTGGCGCCGGCTGACGCTGCGCGGCATCACCACGCGCCGCAGCCTGCAGTCGCTGCGCCAGGCCCTGGAGCAGGAAGCGCTCCTCGCATACGCGGCCATCGCCGCCGGCGCCAACGCGCCCAAGCTGATCGCCACCTCGGAGCTGGGTCCGGACGCCGTGATGCTCGTCTACGAGCACACGGGGGGCCGGACGCTCGACTCCCTGCCCGACGAACAGGTCACCGACGACCTGCTGCGCGACATGTGGCACCAGGTGCAGGCGTTGCAGTCACGGCGCATCGCCCACCGCAGGCTGGCCGGTGACGCGATTCTGGTGGATCGTTCCGGCAAGGTGATCCTCACGGATCTGCGGGGCGGCGAGATCGCGGCCGGTGAGCTGCTGCTGCGGATGGACATCGCCCAGCTGGTGACGACGGTCGGTCTGCGGGTGGGGGCCGAGCGCGCGGTGGCGTCGGCGGTCGGCGTCCTCGGCCCCGACGCGGTCGCGGACTGCCTGCCCATGCTCCAGCCCATCGCCCTGACCCGCAGCACGCGCGCGACCCTGCGGAAGCTGGCCCGGGAACGCGCGCAGCGGGAACGGGACGCCGTGCTCGAAGCGTCCCGGCAGGCCAAGCTCGACCGTGCGGAGGCGGCCGAACCGGACTCCGCGCCCGTCTCCGAGAAGAGCGCGAAGAAGGCCGTCCGCGCCGAACAGCGCGCCGAGAAGCGGGCCATCGACGAAGCGATCGACGAGGCGCGCGAGGAGGACCTGCTCACCCAGATCCGTCACGAGGTCCTGCTGATCAGGCCGCAGGCGCCGGTGGAGCCGGCCCGTCTGGAGCGCGTCCGGCCGCGCACCCTCATCAGCTTCATCGCCGGGGCCATCGGCGCGTACTTCCTGCTCACGCAGCTCACCCACATCGAGTTCGGCACCCTCTTCGACAACGCCGAGTGGGGCTGGGTGGCGGCGGCCGTCCTGTTCTCCGCACTGAGCTACTTCGCGGCGGCGATGAGCCTGCTCGGTTTCGTGCCCGAGCGGGTGCCGTTCCTGCGGACCGTGGCGGCTCAGGTCGCCGGGTCGTTCGTGAAGATCGTCGCCCCCGCGGCGGTCGGCGGAGTCGCCCTCAACACGCGCTTCCTGCAACGCGCCGGCGTGCGCCCCGGGCTGGCCGTGGCGAGCGTCGGCGCCTCCCAGTTGTTCGGACTGGGCTGCCACATCCTGATGCTGCTGTCCTTCGGCTACCTGACCGGCACGGAGAAGACACCGTCGCTGTCGCCGTCCCGGACGGTCATCGCCGGGCTGCTGACGGTCGCCGTGCTGGTCCTGGTGGTGACGTCGGTGCCGTTCCTGCGCAAGTTCGTGGCCACGCGTGTGCGGTCGCTGTTCGCCGGGGTCGTCCCGCGCATGCTCGACGTGCTCCAGCGCCCGCAGAAGCTCGTCACCGGTATCGGCGGCATGCTGCTGCTCACGGCCTGCTTCGTGATGTGCCTGGACGCCTCGATCCGCGCGTTCGGTCACGAGGAGCCCACCACGCTGAGCCTGGCCAGCGTGGCGGTCGTGTTCCTCGCCGGCAACGCGCTGGGCTCGGCCGCTCCGACCCCGGGCGGCGTCGGGGCGGTCGAGGCGACGCTGACCGTCGGACTGATCGCGGTCGGCCTGCCCAAGGAGGTCGCGGCCCCCGCGGTGCTGCTGTACCGGCTGCTCACCCTGTGGATTCCGGTGCTGCCCGGCTGGCTGTTCTTCAACCACCTGACCCGCAAGGGCGCGCTCTAGTGCCCTGACCGGACGGGTTCGTCGGCTCGCGACGCCCGGCACGCCACGTCGCCGCGTCCACGCGCTGCACCGCACCGGACGCCGCGAGCCGTCGGCGAACCCTTCCGGTCACGGCACCAGCCGCACCGCACCCCGATGCCCCCGGTGCGCCCGCCGGGACCGCGGCACCGGACCGTCGCCGCGCCGCCTCACCCACACGGCGCGTGCCCCGAGCGCGCCGCCGCGCGGGCCCGCAGGATGGGAGCATGCCGAACCCGTCCCCGCTGCGCGCCGCTGCCCTGACCCTGTCCGCCGTCCTGCTGGCCGCCTGCGCGACCGGGTGCGGAGGCGACGGCAGCGACGGGGACCTGACGGCGCAGAAGCTCGCCTGGAAGGAGTGCCCGGCCCCCTCCGAGTCCGAAGGCGGGGGCAGCGCCCCCTCTCCCCTGCCGGGCGGGACGCCCTGGCAGTGCGCCACCCTCAAGGCCCCGCTCGACTGGGCGGACCCCGAGGGGGACACCATCGGGCTCGCGCTGATCAGGGCGAAGTCCAGCGGTGACGCGGGCCGGCGCATCGGCTCGCTCATCTTCAACTTCGGCGGTCCCGGCGGCTCGGGCGTCACCACCCTGCCCGCCTTCGGCAAGGACTACGCCGCCCTGCGCACCCGCTACGACCTGGTCAGTTTCGACCCGCGCGGCGTCGGCCGCAGCGCCGGGGTGGAGTGCGAGGACGACCAGCAGCTGGACGCGTACTTCCAGCAGGACGCGACTCCGGACGACGCGGCGGAGACCCGCGAGCTGCTGCGCAACACCACGGCCTTCAACGCCGCGTGCGAGAAGAACTCCGGACGGGTCCTCCCCCATGTGCGCACCACCGACGCGGCGCGCGACATGGACCTGATGCGCCAGGTGCTCGGCGACGACAAGCTGCACTACTTCGGCATCTCCTACGGCACCGAGCTGGGCGGCGTGTACGCCCACCTGTTCCCCCAGCACGTGGGACGCGCCGTGTTCGACGGCGTCGTCGACCCGACGCAGACCCCGGAGCAGAGTTCCCTCGGCCAGGCCAAGGGCTTCCAGCTCGCGCTGGACAACTTCGCCGCGGACTGCACGTCGAAGGTGGAGGACTGCCCGATCGGCGACACGGCGCAGGACGTCAAGGACCGGATCGCCCGGCTGCTGAAGGATCTGGAGGCCAAGCCGATCCCCGGTGTCTTCCCGCGGGAGCTGACGCAGACCGCGGCGACGAACGGCATCGCGCAGTCCCTGTACTCGAAGGACTTCTGGGAGTACCTGACCGAGGGTCTCCAGCAGGCGTACCAGGGCGACGGCAGGGTGCTGATGCTGCTGTCCGACTCGATGAACGGGCGGAACGAGAACGGCACGTACAGCAACATCACGGCGGCGAACATCTCGATCAACTGCGCCGACGAGAAACCGCGGTACAACGCGGACTTCGTGCGGTCGAGGCTCCCGGAGTTCCGGGCCGCCTCCCCGCTGTTCGGCGACTACCTGGCCTGGGGCATGGTCAGCTGCACCGACTGGGCGGTGCCGGGCGCCGCGGACCACCCGGACGTCAGCGCCCCCGGCGCGGCGCCGATCCTCGTGGTGGGCAACACCGGGGACCCGGCCACGCCGTACGAGGGTGCGCGGAAGATGGTGGACGCCCTCGGCGGGGACGTGGGGGTCGAGCTGACCTACAAGGGGCAGGGGCACGGGGCCTACGACAGCAGGAACCGGTGTGTGCAAGGTGCGGTGAACGGCTATCTGCTGGAGGGCACCGTGCCGCGGTCCGGAACCGTCTGCTCCTAGATACTCGCAGCTCAGAGCGTTATCCACAGGCTTCGACGGGGTCGGGGGCGGGCGCCTAGTATGGCGTGCAGGTGATCCGCGACCGGGGCGGAGCACGGGCAAGGGGGGACTCTCATGACACGTTTCGCACGGTGGACGGCGGTCGCCGCCGCCGCGTTGCTGGTGACCGGCTGTGGCGGGGGCCCGTCGGACGGCGGCCCGGACGAGGGGCGGAACGGCGACGGGCCGTCCGCCGCCGCGCCGTCCTCGGCCGGCACGCCCGGTCTGCCCGCCTCCCTGACCGCGCAGAAGCCGGACTGGGGCCGCTGCAAGGCCACACCGGAGGCGCCGGCGCCCGGGAACGGTTGGCAGTGCGCGACGCTCAAGGTCCCGCTGGACTACGCGAAACCGGCCGGCCCGACGATCGGCCTCGCGCTGATCCGCTCGAAGTCGACCGGCGGGCAGGGCAAGCGCATCGGCTCGCTGCTGTTCAACTTCGGTGGCCCGGGCGGCTCGGGAGTCTCCGCGATGCCGTCGTACGCGAGCCTCGTCGGGCGGCTCCACGAGCGGTACGACCTGGTGAGCTGGGACCCGCGCGGAGTCGCCGCGAGCGAGGGGGTGCGGTGCCGCTCGGACCAGGCCATCGAAGCCTCCGAGTCGGTGGACGCCACTCCGGACGACGCGGCGGAGGAAGCGGCGTACTTCAAGGACGCCGCGGACTTCGGCAAGGGCTGCGCCAAGGCCGCCGGAAAGCTGCTCGCGCACGTGTCGACGACCGACACGGCCAAGGACATGGACCTGATGCGCCAGGTCCTCGGCGACCGCAGCATGCACTACTTCGGCATCTCCTACGGGACGGAACTGGGCGGTGTGTACGCCCACCTGTTCCCGAGGAACGTGGGGCGCCTGGTGCTGGACGCCGTCGTCGACCCGAGCGCCGACACCGTGGGCCACGCCAAGAACCAGACGCTGGGCTTCCAGCGCGCCCTCGACGACTACCTCACGTCGACCGGCCGGGATCCGCGGGAGGGCTCACGCGAGATCGCCGACCTGCTGGAGCGGATCGACGCCGAGCCGCTGCCCACCTCGGGGTCCCGCAAGCTGACCCAGACGCTGGCTCTCACCGGCATCGTCCTGCCGCTGTACAGCGAACAGGGCTGGCCGCGGCTCACGGCCGCCCTCAAGGACGCAGAGAAGGGGGACGGTTCGGCCCTGCTGGACCTCGCCGACAGCTACAACGAACGGGACGCCTCCGGCCACTACGGCACGACGACGCATGCGCAACGGGTCATATCGTGCCTGGACGACAAGCAGCGCCCGACGCCGGAGGAGACGAGGAAGAGGCTGGCGGAGTTCGAGCGGATCTCCCCCGTGTTCGGGGACTTCATGGGCTGGGACACGGCGGGCTGGTGCCACGACTGGCCGGTGGCCGGGCAGCACGACACCCCCGAGGTGAGTGCCCCGGGCGCCGATCCGGTGCTCGTCGTCGGCAACACCGGGGACCCGGCCACTCCGTACGAGGGCGCCCGCAGGATGGCGGACGAACTCGGCAGGGGGGTCGGTGTGGAGCTGACCTGGAAGGGCGAGGGCCACGGCGCGTACGGCAGTGGGAGCGACTGCGTGGACTCGACCGTGAACGGCTACCTGCTGGACGGGGCGGTGCCCAAGGACGGCAAGGTCTGCTCATGACGGCGGCGGGGGATGCGCGGACACCCGGTCCGTGCACCCCCCGCCGGCGAAAGAGCGGCGCGAGCCCGCGGTCAGTACACCGGCTTGTCGGGCTCGATCTGGTTGACCCAGCCGATCACACCGCCGCCGACGTGCACGGCGTCCGAGAAGCCCGCGGACTTCAGGACGGCGAGGACCTCCGCACTGCGGACACCCGTCTTGCAGTGCAGGACGATTTTCTTGTCCTGCGGCAGGCTCTCCAGGGCGGTGCCCATGAGGAACTCGTTCTTCGGGATCAGCTTGGCCCCGGGGATCGAGACGATCTCGTACTCGTTGACCTCGCGGACGTCGATGATCTCGATGTTGTCGCCCTCGTCGATCCACTCCTTGAGCTGCTTGGGAGTGATCGTGGAGCCGGCCGCCGCCTCCTGGGCCTCCTCGGACACGACGCCACAGAACGCCTCGTAGTCGATGAGTTCCGTGACGGTCGGGTTCTCGCCGCAGACCGCGCAGTTCGGGTCCTTGCGGACCTTGACCTGGCGGTACTGCATCTCCAGGGCGTCGTAGATCATCAGGCGGCCGACGAGCGGGTCGCCGATGCCGGTCAGGACCTTGATCGCCTCGGTGACCTGGATGGAGCCGATGGACGCGCACAGCACGCCCAGGACGCCGCCCTCGGCGCAGGAGGGGACCATGCCCGGCGGCGGGGGCTCCGGGTAGAGGCAGCGGTAGCAGGGACCGTGCTCGGACCAGAAGACCGAGGCCTGGCCGTCGAAGCGGTAGATCGAACCCCACACGTACGGCTTGCCGAGCAGCACGCACGCGTCGTTGACCAGGTAGCGGGTGGCGAAGTTGTCCGTGCCGTCGACGATCAGGTCGTACTGGCTGAAGATGTCCATCACGTTGTCGGCCTCGAGCCGCTCTTCGTGGAGGATCACGTTCACGTACGGGTTGATGCCGAGGACGGAGTCGCGGGCCGACTCGGCCTTGGACCGGCCGATGTCGGCCTGGCTGTGGATGATCTGGCGCTGCAGGTTCGACTCGTCGACCTCGTCGAACTCCACGATGCCGAGGGTGCCGACGCCCGCCGCGGCCAGGTACATCAGGGCGGGCGATCCGAGGCCGCCGGCGCCCACACAGAGCACCTTGGCGTTCTTCAGCCGCTTCTGCCCGTCCATGCCCACGTCGGGGATGATCAGGTGGCGGGAGTACCTGCGGACCTCGTCTACGGTGAGCTCAGCAGCCGGCTCGACCAGGGGTGGCAGCGACACGGGGACTCCGTTGATCGGTCAATCACTACGGTTGTTCTTCCCGTAACACTGCCACGCCCTTCTTCATTCCGAGACACCCGTTCCGATCCGCGAGACGATTTCGTCCCAGTAGCCGGGCACCGTCTCCCAGGGGTCGTCCCTGCCCCCGCGGTCCGAGCGATCGGTGAAGTAGATCGTGGCCGCGCCCTGCCAGCGTGCGACGCGCAGCGCCTCCTCCAGGTGACGGCGGGGCACCCCGTGCACGAGGTGGCAGAAGCGCTCGGGGGGATGGTCCGCGGTCCACTCGGCCACCTGCGACCAGCGGTAGTCGCTCCAGGGCCCGCTGAAGGTGACGAGCTGGTCGGCGCTCTCCGCGTAGCCGGGATGCGGGTGGGTACCGTGGCCCAGCACGATGTGCGCGCCCGGGCGCAGTGCCCGGAGCGCACCGACGGACCGGCGCACTCCGGAGAGCGAGGAGCGATCGGAGGGGCAGCGGCCGAGCAGGAAACCGTCGGCCTGGTACCAGTCGAGATAGCGGCGGGCGTCGGAGACGGTCTCGGCGAACGGCCGGGTCCCGTGGGCCGTGTCGAGGTGGCCGAGCACCCGGACGCCCCCGTTGCGCAGCCGTCCGGAGGCTTCAAGGCAGCGCGGGTCGGGGCGGGCGCCGGGACCGTTGTCGACGTTCAGGACGACCCAGTGCAGCGGGGTGCCCGGTCTGGTCAGCCCGTCCCATTCCAGGGGGGCGACGAGGGGGTGCGCGTAGCCGGGGACGCCGACACCGACGCCCGACCGGTCGGTTCCCGCCGTTCCCTTCGCGGTCCTGGTCAGATGCGGCACGCCGCCTCCATCCAGATGTCGGCGAGGGATTCCTCGAGGTTGATCCGGGGACGCCAGCCGAGCCGGTCGCGGGCGGTGCGCACGTCAGCCTGCTGCCAGCCGCCGCAGCCGTCCGGGTACGGGTACGCGACCGGGGCCGCGTGGTCGCCCTCGGAGCGGGGGTGCCCGATGGTGGCCCGCAGTGCGGGCCCCCCGGGGCCGGGCGGACCGTCGAGTTCGTGCAGTGCCCCGCCGTACCCGGCGACGCGGGCCAGGACGGAGGCGGCGTCGCGGAGCCGGACGGCGCGGCCCGACCCGATGTTGATGACGCCCTGCGCGGCGGAGAGGGACGCGGCGTGGACGGCGCGCGCGACGTCGCGGACGTCGATGAAGTCGCGTTGCACGCCGAGACCGCCGAGCTTCAGTTCGCCGTCGCCGGACTGCATGGCGCGGCGGAGGGCCTCGGCGAGCCGGCCGAGCGGGGATCCGGCGGGCGTTCCCGGGCCGGCGGGCGAGAAGACGCGGAGCACGACGGCGTCCAGACCGGAGCCGAGGACGAGTTCGGTGGCCGCGAGCTTGCTCACCCCGTACGGGCCGCCGGGTCGCGGTACGGCGTCCTCCGCGGTGGAGGAGCCGGGCTGGCTCGGCCCGTACTCGGCGCCGCAGCCGATCTGCACGAGCCGGGCACCGCAGCCGCTGCGCCGCAGGGCTTCGCAGACGGTGGCGACGGCGACGGTGTTGTGCCGGGTGAGGTCGCGCGCGCCGCCACGCGTGGTGCCCGCGCAGTTGACGACGACTCCGGGGTGCACGGCGTCGAGGAAGCGGGTGAGTGCGCCGGGGCTGCCCGAGGCGAGGTCGAACCGTACGTCGGCGTCGTCGCCCCGGCCGAGCGCGGTGAGCTGCACGGCCGGGTCGGCGAGCAGTCTGTCGGCGACGAAACGGCCGAGGTAGCCGTTGGCTCCGATCAGCAGGACCCTCATCGGGCGGCTCCCGGGGCGGACTCTCCGGTTCGGGAGGTGATCATCTGGCTGTCTCCTTCGAGGTGGTGCCGTGGGTGAGGGCCCGCGGTGTCGGCCCCGCGGGAGAACGTGGTCCGGCTGTCCCGGGGAGGGCCCCCGGGGTCCGGAGAGGGGAGGGTGCCGGGGTGCGCGGTCGGGGACCGGACGGGCCGCACGGGACGGCGGGGGTCCGGGCGCCCGGTGCGTCGGCACGGCGGCGGCGTCGCTTCACGGCGCCTCGCCGGTCGGGGCGTGGGCGGAGGCCCGGGTCAGGGCGCGGGTGGCGTGGAGGAGCAGGACGGCGGCGCCCGCACCGCACGCGAGGGCGGGTACGGCTCCCGCACCCCAGGCGCCGACGAGGGAGTCGACCGGGGTGGCCAGGAACGCGCAGCCGGGCAGCCGGGCGGCGATCGCCGTCGTCAGCGCCGCCGCCTCGGCCGTGCCCGCACCGGCCAGCACCAGCGCCGCGACGTGCCCGGATCCGCGCGCCGTCAGCAGCCGGGCGAGCAGGAGCAGGACGCCGAGGGCGCAGGCACCGGCGTAGCCGGGAGGTTCGCCGAGGATCGCACCGCACAGGGCGAGCAGCCCGAGCAGGGCGCAGCCGAACAGGCCGACGGCCCCGAGGAGGAGCGGACGCACGGAGGCGGCGAACTCCTCCAGCCCACGGCTCGTGGCCAGCCGCCGGCGGGCCCGGCCGACGAACAGGTGGGCGCACCACGCCGCGGGGGCGCAGGACAGCGTGAGGGCGAGGAAGGGTGCGGTGGCCAGGGGCCGGTTCCCGTCCGGGCCGTCGCCGAGGGCGGCCCGCAGCAGACCGTCGCCGAGCAGGGTGTAGGCGACGAGCCAGCCCGTCCATGCGAGGGCGCCGCCCGTCGTGCCGTGGCCGCTGCTCAGCGGACCGCGGCGGAGGGCCGGCCGAAGCCCGAGGGCGAGGGCGAGGGCACCGGTCGCGGCGACGGCGAGACGCGGCTGCCCCTCGGTGAGCCGCAGCCCGGTGACGACGGCGGCGCCGAGCGCACCCGGCACCAGCGCGAGGACCGCCCACGAGCCGAGGGCGCCGACGGTCGCCGACGGCCGCGCGTCCGGGGTCGCGGCCTCCGCGTCCCGCGGCACGCGCGCGTACATCTCCTCGGCGAGCGAGAACACGTCTCGGTGCCGGAAACGGGCGGCGGTGCGGTCGGTGACGCCGTGGGCCTCCAGGCCGGCGGCGATCTCCAGCGGGTCGACGGCCCGTTCGCAGAGGTCGCGATGGCGGTGCATCAAGGTCTTCACCGGGTCCACGGCCCCGCGGCGTCCGACGACCCTGCGGACACCGTCGGCGCTTTCGTTGCCGGTGCCGGTGTGGCTGCCGGTGCCGGCGTGGCTGCCGGTCCCGCCGTCCTGGGTGGAGTGGCCGTCGTGCTCGGCGTCCACGGTGGAGTGGCCGTCATGCTCGGCGTCCGGAGCCTTGGTAAAACTGTTCGCCGGTCCGGTGCCTCCGGCCGGGGACCTGTTCCCGGGAGACCGGCTCGCGTCCGGCCGGCCCCCACCCGGCCGACCGTCACCAGGTCTGCTGTCGTCCGGTCCTGCCCCGTCCGGCCGGTCACCGCCCGGTCGGTCGCCGTCCGGCAGGCTCCTGTCCGCGGTCATCCCGGCGGCCGTCGCGGGACGTTCGGCGGCGCCGCCGCGCGGGGTGGCCCCGTCGGCCTCCGCGGTCCGCCGCGCGGCGGGCCGCTCGTCCCGTGCGCCGGGCCGCGCCGGCGCGGGGATCGGTTCGGTCGGGGCCGCGCCGGCGGCGGCCTCGTCGGCGCGGACGTGCGTGACGCCGTGCTCGCCGCTCATGCGCCCTCCCCCGCGGTCGCGGACGCCGTGGCGCGCACCGGTGCCTCCTCTGCCCGGCGGGGCCGGTGCGCGGCCGCCGGGCGGGACTCGGTCCAGCGCCCCGCCAGACGGGCCTCGGCGGGCATGCCGAACGGCAGCGGCCCTCCCGTCCGGTCCACGACCGCGCGGCGGACCGGGGAGTGCGAGACGATCTCCAGGTAAATGCCGTGAAATGCCGTGATGTTCTGCTCGACGGTGAAGAGTTCGAGGGCGCGGGCCCGGGCGGCCGCGCCGAGGCGGGCACGGCGCTCGCCGTCGCGCAGCAGCGCCACGCAGGCCTCGGCGAGCGCCCGCGGGTTGCGCGGCGGGACCACCAATCCCGTACCGCCGATGACCTCGACGACCGCCCCGACGTCGGTCGAGACCGTCGCCCGGCCGCAGAACATCGCCTCGACGAGGCTGATCGGGAAGCCCTCGACGACGCTGGAGAGCACCACCAGGGCTCCGGAGGCGTAGGCCTCGGCGAGGCTCGGTACCTCCGGTGCGCCGATCTCCTCGAAGGAGACCGGGTTGTCGCCGACCGCGTGCACGCCCTCGGCCTCGTCGGGGAAGAGCTGCGCCGCGAGCGCCTTGCAGTGCGCGAGGTAGGTCGCACCGTCGGGGCCGTCGGCGGGGGCGCCGACGATCCGCAGCCGGGTCTTCGGCTCCTCCTTGCGGATCTCCGCGAAGGAGTGCAGCAGCGAGACGAGGTCCTTGGCGGGCTCGATGCGGCCGACCCACACCAGGGTGTCCGGGTCGGCGCGGAGGCTGCCCTCGGCTCCCTCTCCGACCTCGGCGAAGCGCTCGGACTCCATGCCCGGGTAGACGGTGCGCACCTTCGCGCGGTCGGCGCCGCAGCGCTCCTGCCAGCGGCGGGCATGGGCGTTGCCGGGCGTGATGACCGTGGCCGCGCCGTACACCTCGGCGGCGAGCGCGCCGTGGAAGGCGGCGAGCAGGGCGCGTACGGCGGGGGCCTCGCCGGCGGTCGCCGGCGCGAGGTAGTGCGCCCGCAGCGGCACGCCGTACTCGGTGACGAGCAGCGGCACCCCGACGAAGTGCCGGGCGAGGAGGCCGGGCAGGGCGGCGGCCCCGCCGGCGGCGGCGTGGCACAGGTCCACCGCGCCGAGCCCGTCCTCCTCGTACCAGTCCAGCGAGAGGGGGCGCAGGGCGCGTTCGATGTGGCCGGCGACGGCGAGCAGATCGGGCACGCGGGCCGCGCGGGCCGTGCGCAGGGCTCCGGGCGCGCGACAGGCGCGCTCCAGGGCACGGACCGCGCCCTCCGAGCGCAGGGCGCCGACCAGACCGCCCTCGTCGCGGGCGAGGTCGGCCAGGCCGTACAGCGCGCTGGCGAAACGGTCCGCCTGAAGGGCGGGAAGATCCGCCGCACCGCCGGAGGACTCCACGGCACCCGGCGTCTCCGGTCCGGCGCAGACGGCCGCGGCGAGTTCTCCGTACGCCTCGGCGAAGCGGCGCCTGGCCCGGCGGCCGTGCACCACGCCGTCGTCCTGCGCCGTCCACAGCGGCGCGGTGCGGACCCGGCTGACCTGGGAGGGCAGTTGGATCCAGCCCTCGTCCTCCTGGCGTTCGGTGCGGCTGAGCGCGTAGATGTCGAACTCGTGCTGCCCGAGCCCGCGTACGAGCCGGTCGCACCAGAGTCTGGCGTCACCGCTCACATACGGATAGCCACCCTCCGTCAGCAGTCCGATGCGCACCAGCCCACCCCCGATCTCCCGTATGGGGAGCCGCCGTTGACTCGGCGGCTCGCAGCGGGACGAACGTATGCGGACAAGGCGGTGGCGCGACGGACGGTTGTCCGTCGCACCACCAAAAGGGGTGAACGGTCGTAACTTTCCCGCGCGGGACGCGTTTCGTCGCGCTAGGGGATCAATCCGTCACGATCCGCTGAACGGGAGGCCGGAGCGGACGCCGCCCCGGGCCCGGAGGTTGGCGTCACGCGGGACGCGACCCACACCCCGGACCGGCCGCGGGGCACGGGGCCGCCGACTCCCCGCGCGTCGCCCCGGCCGTGGCGCGGTGCGCGGAGGACGCACTCGCGGACCGTGAGCGGCCGTGCGCCGCACGCCGTTCACCCGCGGCCCGCCCGGGACCGACCGGGCCCCGCGCCCTGGCGATGCGGTGACGCGTCGTCAACTCTTCGGGTAGACCCAGGGGTTGGCCAGGCAGTGGATGCCGTCGTGGTCGAGGAACTTGGTCTGCTGCTGCATGACGGGAGCGAGTTCGCCGTCCTTGTCGCAGTTGACGTGGCCGTATCCGAGCCGGTGCCCGACCTCGTGGTTGATCAGCATCTGCCGGTAGGCGTAGATCTTGTCGCCGTACGTCTTCGCCCCCTGGGCCCAGCGGTAGGCGTTGATCATGATGCGCTCGGTGGCGGCCGAGTCGCAGGAGACGTTGTCCTCCGTGGTGTCGAGGCCCGACTTGGCGCACCACTGCGCCGTCGTTCCGGGGCTCGCCAGCGTGATGACGAAGTCAGGTTTGCCCGAGCTGATCCGTTCGAAGGCGCGGGCTCCGTCGTGGGCCCAGCTCCGCGGGTCGTTGAGCGTCTTGTGGACCGCTTCGGCGAAGAGCGCGCTGTCGAGGCCGAGCCCCTGCTCCACGTCGACACGGTAGGTGTACGTGCGCCCCTTGCCGGGCGCCTTGGCGGAACCGGGCACGGCGTCGAACTTCCCCGGCCCCTTGAGCTTCGGGCCGAGCGCGTACGTCTTGGCCATCTTCTCGTCGTAGGTCAGCGCCACCTCGGCCGTGCCCGGGCGTCCCGCCTGGGTGGGTCTGCCGTCGCCGCGCGAGGCGGGGTCCTCGGCCACCCGGCCGCCGCCCGCGGCGGACTGGGCCCGGGCGCCGTCGCCGTGCTCTCCGGTGGCGACCTGTCCGGCGACCACGACGGCCAGCACGGTGGTGACCGCCGCCGCCGCGATCCCGGTGAACGCCCGCCCCTTGCCGCCCTGCCCCTGGGCCTTCTCCTGGTCCGCGGTCCGCGGCGGCTCGCCGGAGCCGCGGGTGCGGTCGTCCTCGGCGTCCCACGCCGTGCCGGCAGCGCGGGGGCCGTCGGACAGGTCGTTCCGGGCGCGCCCGGGAACCCCCGTACGAGGGGTGAAGAGGTCGCCGTCCTCGTCCCCGCCGGCGTCGAACGCGTCGACGTACGCCTGGCGCGGGGTGGCCGACGGCTCGCGACGCTGGCGCGGGAGCAGCGGACCGGAGAGCGCCTCGTGCCGGGCCGGGCCGTCGCCGGACTCCCCCCAGCCGCCCCCCGGTTCACGCTGCTCGGGGTGCCCGCCGCGTACGCGGGGCGTGCCGTGGGCGGGGGTGCCGTCGAAGGGGCTCGGGAAGCCGTGCGCCGGCGTGCCGTCGTCGAAGCGCGGCGTCCCCCGGGCGGGGGTGCCGTCCGCGAGCCGCGGGAAGCCGTGGGAGGGAGTCGCGTCGGCGCGCGGGGCCGTGCCGCGCGGGAGGCGGTCGCCGGGCGGGCGGGGGCCGAGAGCGCCGCGCGGCGCCGGGGCGCGGCGGGCGGGCTCCGGGTCCCGCCCCGGCGACCGCTCCTCGTCGGGAACCGCCCGCGTCTGCGGGGTCTCCGTCTTGTCGGCCCGCCCCCGACGACTGTGTCGTCCCACTTCCCGCCTCAGCTCTCCGCGCCGGTTGCCGCCTCGGAGGTCGACTTGCCCTGGTCCGCGAGGAGTTCGCGGAACGCCGTGGCCACTGCCTGTGGATACTCCATCATGGCGACGTGCCCCGCGTCCGGCAGGGTGAGCAGCCGGGAGTCACGGAAGGCACGGGCCGCGCGCTGCGCCATACGGTAGCCCACGAGTTGGTCGCGTCCGCCGTACACCAGCAGCGTCGGCGCGAGCACGCGCTCGGCCTGCCGCCACAGCCCGTGCTGGCCGCCCAGCGTGTAGGCGTTGACGATCCCGCGCGACGAACGCGCCATGGCGTCCCAGAAATAGGGGAGGGCGAGCCGGCGCTCCATCTCCTCCACCGCGTGGCGGAAGCCCTCGGGCGTGACGATGCCCGGGTCGCCGTAGCACAGGGCCGTCACCCCGCGCACGCGCCTCTCCGCACTCCAGTCCCTGGTCAGCCGGGTGAACAGGCCGGCCACACCGGGCAGGGCGAGCAGCGCGGTGGGCCACGCGCTGCGCTGGGCGCGGATCTCGGGCAGGGCGGGCGAGACGAGGGTCAGCGTGCGGACGAGATCGGGCCGGACGGCGGCCACCCGGGTCGAGACGGCGCCGCCGAGCGAGTTGCCGAAGAGGTGGACGGGGCCGCGTCCGGACGCGTCGAGGTAGCGGATGACCGCGCGGGCGTGTCCGGTGACCGAGTAGTCGCCGTCGTCCGGCGGCGGCGAGTCGCCGAAGCCCGGAAGGTCCAGGGCCTCGCTGTCCACGAGCCCGTCGAACAGCGGCATGAGCGCCGACCAGTTCTGCGAGGAACCGCCCAGGCCGTGCACGTACAGCGCGGGCGGCAGGCCCTCGCGCGCCGGCGGTCTCGACCGGATCGTCAGCGAGATCCCGGGAAGCCCGACCGACCGCAGCCGCTCGCCCTCCGCGACTCTGACGGCACCGACTCTGGGCGTGACGGTGGTGGCCAACGCGGACGGGAGTTCGGTCGAAGACATGCCGCAATGTTACGAGACGATCACGTCCGGGCCTCTGTGTTCGCCGTCACAGACGGCGGGCGGATCGCATAGCGCCCCGATCCTGTGTCTCCTAGGCTTCCATCGAGGGCACTCGTCCGTTCGTCAGGAGCGCACTCGTACCGTTCGGGAAGAGGAACCATGACAGTCGACCCGACAGACCCCGGAACGTTCGACGACCAGTTCCGGAACGTCCTCGGCGCGGAGGCCCCGGAGGCGGACGCCGCCGAGCAGGCCAGCGAGCTGGATCCCCCGGCCGAGGACGACCCGGAGCCCCCGGGCGACCCCCTGAACGCCGACGAGGGGGATCGCGCGGAGCAGGCCAGGGCCGTCCGGGGCAACGACGACGACTACCGCTGACGCGACACCGTCCGGCCCGGCGGAAGGGGGCGGGCGGGCGTCCGGCTCGTCCCGTTCGACCCCGTGTGCGCCGTCGCCGTCGGCGTCCGGTCCGTGAAATTCTGCGCTCGCACCGCACACAGCACGGTTACCGAAAAGTACGATGGCGGCGCGGCGCACACCGCAGTGGACGATTTTGGGAGGCGGCGTGACAGCCATCGAGCAGACAGAGGCGGCACGCCCGCGGGGCACTCGCCTGCCGCGCCGTGCACGACGCAACCAGCTCCTCGGCGCCGCCCAGGAAGTGTTCGTCGCCCAGGGTTACCACTCGGCCGCCATGGACGACATCGCCGAGCGCGCGGGCGTCAGCAAGCCGGTCCTCTACCAGCACTTCCCGGGCAAGCTCGATCTGTACCTCGCGCTGCTCGACCAGCACTGCGAGTCGCTGCTCCAGGCGGTGCGGGCGGCACTGGCGTCGACCTCCGACAACAAGCTGCGCGTGCGCGCCACGATGGACGCCTACTTCGCGTACGTCGAGGACGACGGCGGCGCCTTCCGGCTGGTCTTCGAGTCGGACCTGACCAACGAGCCGGCGGTCCGCGAGCGCGTCGACAAGGTGACGCACGAGTGCGCCGAGGCGATCTGCGACGTCATCGCGGAGGACACCGGCCTGTCCCGGGCGGAGTCGATGCTCCTCGCCTCGGGGCTCGGCGGCCTCGCGCAGGTCGTGGCCCGTTCGTGGCTGCACAGCGACCGCAGCGTCCCCCGCGACCAGGCGGTGCAGCTGCTGACCTCGCTCGCCTGGCGCGGCATCGCCGGCTTCCCGCTGCACGGCACCGACCACCACTGACACCTCCCGGGGCGGTGTCCCGGACCGGACCGCACGGGTCCGGCGCCCCGGGCCGCCCGCCGGTGCCCCGAGGCGCCGCGTGCGGCAGGGCACCCGCGGCCGCGCCGGGGACGGCGGCGGCCGGGGGCACTCCCCCCGGCCGCTTCTTTGTTCCCGTCCTCTGTTCGCTCCTGGCGTTCCCGGGCGGCGGTCGCCACTCCCCTCACCGGGCTAATGTGTGCTGCGTACGGCGCGTACGGACGCGCACATGACTGACCGTCGGAGGGACAAAGCCGTGGAGGTCAAGATCGGCGTGCAGCACGCGCCCCGCGAGATCGTTCTGGAGAGCGGTCAGACCCCGGAAGAGGTCGAGCGCGCGGTGTCGGAGGCGCTGGCCGGCAAGTCGCAGCTGCTCAGCCTCGTGGACGACCACGGCCGCAAGGTCCTGGTTCCGGCCGACCGCCTGGCCTACGTGGAGCTCGGTGAGCCCACGCAGCGCAAGGTCGGATTCAGCGCTCTGTAGAGGCCCGCAGAGCGGCACGGAGTGAGCGGAGGGGTCCGGCGGCATTCGTCCGCCGGGCCCCTCGCGTGCGTCCCGCCCGGCGCGGGCCGCGCCTCAAACGGCGCACGGTCCGGGCCGGGGGGAGGGTTGCGTTCCGCACGCCGGGGGTAGGACCGGCTACGACCGATTTGCACCGGCCGTGAGGGAGGGACACCCCATCATGTTCTTGGAAGCGCTCGGCTCCGCGCTGCTGGGTCTGGCCTTGGCGTGGGCGGCCGCGTACCGCCTGCCCCACCGTCTGCCGACGCGCAGCCTCGTCCTGTCGACGGGGGTCGCGGGCGGTCTGTTCGGCGCGTTCCTGGCCCACACGGCGCTCGGCTCGGGCCACTTCCTGGCCATCATGGTCGGAGCGGTCGCGGTCTCCGCGGCGCTGCTGTCGCTGCTGCTCCGGCCGGAGGAGCGTTTTCGCCGCCGCCGCTCGGCGACGGCGTAGCCCGCCGAGCCGGATCGGCGGGTTCCTCCCGCGCCGCCGGGCCGGCCGTGCGCCGGATCGCCGGCCGCCCGGTCCCGGCGACCGCTGAGCGGCGGCGGGCAGGCGGCCGGGCACCGCACCTCGACATCACGGCACCGCCCGGCGCCTCCCCGGGGCCCCCGGGGCCGGGCCGGGACCGGTCCGGCCCGCCGGGATCGCTCAGGCGGCCAGCCCCAGCGCCGCCATCCGCTTGGTGTGCGCCTCGGTGATCCGGGAGAACATCCGGCCGACCTCCGCCAGGTCGAACCCGTCCGCGACCCCGCCGACCAGCATCGTCGACAGGGCGTCGCGGTCGGCGACCACCCGCTGCGACTGGGACAGGGCCTCGCCCATGAGGCGCCGCGCCCACAGCGCGAGCCGGCCCCCCACCCGGGGGTCCGCGTCGATCGCGGCCCGCACCTTCTCGACGGCGAAGCTCGCGTGGCCGGTGTCGTCGAGCACGCCGAGGACCAGTCCGCGGGTGTCGGAGTCGAGGCGGGCGGCGACCTCGCGGTAGAAGTCGCTGGCGATCGAGTCGCCGACGTACGCCTTGACGAGGCCCTCCAGCCAGTCCGACGGCGCCGTCTGCCGGTGGAAGCCGTCCAGGGCGGCGACGAAGGGGTCCATGGCCTGCCCCGGGTCCGCGCCGATGGCGGAGAGCCGGTTGCTCAGCTGCTCGAAGTGGTGGAACTCGGCGGACGCCATCTTCGCCAGCTCGGCCTTGTCGCTGAGCGTGGGCGCCAGTTTGGCGTCCTCGGCGAGCCGCTCGAACGCCGCCAGCTCGCCGTACGCCAGCGCTCCGAGCAGGTCCACGACCGCGGCACGGTACTGCGGGTCGGCGGAGGCCGTGTCCCAGTTCTGCGCGGCGACCCCGGTGGCCTGGGGAGCGGTGTCGGCGGGGGCCTCGGCGGGCTTCTCAGCGGCGTTGTCAGGCGTCGTCATGAAGCGCACAATAGCCCTCTCGCCGCACGGGGGAAGTCCCTGGTCAACCAGTGTGACGACGACGACGTGACCGAACCGGCCATCGCATGTGCGCGATTCCGGGGTATGGTGGTAATGCGCCCGGCGAGTACGTGTCGGGCCGCACGAATGAGGATGCCCGGTCGGTGGCCCGATCGGCTCCGACCCGACAGCCCTCCTCGTCGGTACGGCACAGTGCGTACGACATCCGGAGGGGCCCTCAGCGGCACGAGAGCTCGAGCGTCGGCAGTGGTCCCATGCCACTCGGCCCGCCCATCACGGAGCGGCCGACGTCCCCGGCACGGTCCCGACACGACCCCCGCGCTCGCCTCGCACCGCGTACACAGAAGAGGCAGCACCCTGACTACGACGTTCCGAGAGCTCGGAATCCTTCCCGAGACGGCCGAGGCCCTGGAGGCCGTCGGCATCATCAACCCCTTCCCCATCCAGGAGCTGACGCTCCCCGTCGCCCTGACGGGCACCGACGTCATCGGCCAGGCCAAGACCGGCACCGGCAAGACGCTCGGCTTCGGCCTCCCCCTGCTGGAGCGCGTCACCGTCCCCGCGGACGTCGAGGCGGGCCGGGCCACGCCCGACAAGCTCACCGACGCCCCGCAGGCCCTCGTCGTCGTGCCGACGCGCGAGCTGTGCACCCAGGTGACGAACGACCTGCTGACCGCCGGCAAGGTCCGCAACGTGCGGGTCCTGGCGATCTACGGCGGCCGTGCCTACGAGCCCCAGGTGGAGGCCCTGAAGAAGGGCGTCGACGTCATCGTCGGCACCCCGGGCCGTCTGCTGGACCTCGCCGGCCAGCGCAAGCTCGACCTCGGCCACATCAGGGCCCTGGTCCTGGACGAGGCCGACGAGATGCTCGACCTGGGCTTCCTGCCCGACGTCGAGAAGATCATGAACATGCTGCCGGCCCGCCGTCAGACGATGCTGTTCTCGGCGACCATGCCGGGCGCGGTCATCGGCCTGGCGCGCCGCTACATGTCGCAGCCCACGCACATCCGCGCCGCCGCGCCGGACGACTCGGGCGCGACGGTCGCGAACACCCAGCAGTTCGTCTACCGCGCCCACAACATGGACAAGCCGGAGATGGTCGCGCGCATCCTGCAGGCCGAAGGCCGCGGACTCGCGATGGTCTTCTGCCGGACCAAGCGCACGGCGGCCGACCTCGCCGACCAGCTCCAGCAGCGCGGTTTCGCGTCCGGCGCGGTCCACGGCGACCTCGGCCAGGGCGCCCGCGAGCAGGCGCTGCGCGCCTTCCGCAACGGCAAGGTCGACGTGCTGGTCTGCACCGACGTCGCCGCCCGCGGCATCGACGTCGAGGGCGTGACCCACGTCGTCAACTACCAGTCCCCCGAGGACGAGAAGACGTACCTGCACCGCATCGGCCGCACCGGCCGGGCGGGCGCCAAGGGCATCGCGATCACCCTCGTCGACTGGGACGACATCCCGCGCTGGCAGCTCATCAACAAGGCTCTGGACCTCGGTTTCCCGGACCCGCCGGAGACCTACTCCACCTCGCCGCACTTCTTCGAGGAACTGAACATCCCGGCCGGCACCAAGGGTGTCCTGCCGCGTTCCGCGCGCACCCGCGCCGGGCTCGCGGCCGAAGAGGTCGAGGACCTGGGCGAGACCGGCGGCCGGGGCGGTCCGCGGGGCCGCGGCGGCCGCTCGGCCGGGCCGGCGGTCGCCGAGCGCGAGCGGGACCGTTCGGAGCGCACCCCGCGCCGGCGTCGTCGCACCCGCGGCGGGGAGCCGGCCGGGACGCCGTCCGCGGCCCCCGAGGGCACCGCCCCGGCACCCGCGGCGGAAGGGGCCACCGAGCCTCGCACGCCGCGCCGCCGCCGGCGTACGCGCGGTGCGGCGGGCTCCGAGCCCGTGGCCGCCGTCCAGACCGCCGAGGTCACCGAGACGGCGGTGGCCGCCCCCGCCGCGGCCGAGGCCGTCGCCGAGGAGCCGCTCCGCACGCGCCGGCGTCGGACCCGCAGGACCGCCGAGAGCATCGAGGCGATCGAGAACGCCGAGGCGGCGGTGACCGCGGCCGAGGCCGTGGTCGAGACGGTGGCCGCCGAGGCCGTCGCCGAAGCGCCCGCCAAGCCGGCCCGCCGCCGCACCCGCAAGACCGCGGAGACGGCGCCGGCCGCCGAGACGGCCCCCGAGGCCGCCGAGGAGGCGCCGGCCAAGCCCGCGCGGCGCCGGACCCGCAAGGCCGCGGAGGCCGCGGTCGACACCGTCGAGGCCGCCGCGACCGAGGTCGCCGAGGCCGTCGCCGAGACCAAGCCGCGGCGCACCCGCGCCAAGGCCGCGAGCACCGGCACGGACACCGCCGAGACCGCCGACGCGGCCGAGGCCAAGCCCGTCCGACGCCGCACCCGCAAGGCCGTCGCCGAAGCCGACATCCCGGCCCAGACCGCGGACGACGCCGAAGCGAAGCCGGCCACCCGCCGCCGCACCCGCAAGACCGCGGAGGCCGTCGTGGACTCGGCGGAGGGTGACGCGCAGGCGCCGGCCAAGCCGCGGCGCACCCGCGCCAAGGCCGCGAGCACCGGCGCGGACACCGCCGAGTCCGCCGACGCGGCCGAGGCCAAGCCCGTCCGACGCCGCACCCGCAAGGCCGTCGCCGAAGCCGACATCCCGGCCCAGACCGCGGACGACGCCGAGGCCAGGCCGGCCACCCGCCGCCGCACCCGCAAGGCGGTCGCCACGGAGCCCGCGGAGAGCTGATCCCGCACCGACGGCCCGGTCCCCCTTCCCGGTGGGACCGGGCCGTCGGCGTGTCCGGCCGCGGACGCCGCGTCCGTGCCCCCGGAGGGGCGGGTACTCGGCGCGGGCCGCGAACGCCACGTCCGGGCCCGCGGGGCGGGCGCCCGGTGCGGGGCGGCCGGCGGCGCCCGCACCTCACCCGAGCGGCCCGCGGCGGGGCCCGATAGCCTCCTGTGCATGAGCAGGCCCCCCACGTTCGTCCCGCCGGCAGGTGTCCGCGCGTACCGGTTGCCGACCGCGCGCGGCGAGTTCGCCGTCCTCGACGCGGTGCCGGACGGGCCGCCCAAGGGGACCGCCCTGCTGCTGCCCGGATTCACCGGCAGCAAGGAGGACTTCATCGCGCTGCACGCGCCGCTGGCCGCGGCCGGCTACCGGACGGTGGCCGTGGACGGGCGCGGCCAGTACGAGACGGACGGCCCCCCGGACGACGAAACACCCTACGCACAGGGCGAGTTGGCACTCGACGTGCTCGCTCAGGCCGCCGCGCTCGCGGGTCCGGTCCATCTGCTCGGCCACTCGCTCGGCGGCCACATCGCCCGCGCCGCGGTCCTGCTCGACGCAACGCCGTTCGTGTCGCTGACCCTCATGGCGTCCGGTCCGGCGCAGATCTCCCCGCAGCAGCAGGAGCGGGTGAAGCTGCTGCGCGACGCGCTGGCGGTGCTCGGCATGGACGAGGTGTGGGAGGCCATCCGGACGATGGAGGCTCCCGAGGAGACCGACACCGGCGGCCTCGACGCGGGTCTCGACGACGTGGCGGACCTGCGCCGCCGCTGGCTCGCCAACAGCCCGGCGCAGCTCGTCGCGACGGGGCGCCAGCTCTGCACCGAGCCCGACCGGGTCGCCGAGCTGGCCGCGCTGCCGCTGCCCAAGCACGTCGTCTCCGGTGAGCGGGACGACACCTGGCCGGTGCCGCTGCTGGACGAGATGGCCGTGCGGCTGGACGCCCGGCGCACGGTCGTCGACGGCGCCGAGCACTCCCCCAACACGGATCGGCCCCGGGAGACGGCACGGGCCCTGGCCGCCTTCTGGGACGCGGCCACCGGCTGACCGAGGAGCGCGAGCGGCGGACCGGGCGCGCGGGGCGCGGAGGGCCCGTTCGCGGTGTCCTGGCCCGGGTGCGGCGCGAGTGCCCGGACGCCGGGCGTCCCGCCCGCGCAGGGGGCTCGGGGTCGGAGCGGCCGAGCGCGCCGGCCACCGCCCTCTCCCGCCGGTTACGGCGTTCAGGTCGTCCCACCGCACCCCGGCGTCGGACGGTTCGGCGAGCGCCTGCGCTCCGCCGGGGGATACGGCGCGGGACACCGTCGTATCCGCACAGCCCGGAGCCGTCGGCCGTGCCATGCCCCCCCCAGGCGGTCACGTTGTGCGCACAACCGATCCCGCTCGGTCCTCGAACGACTCCGCTTACCGGTCAGTATTTAGGTTCTCGAAAATTTTCCTTAGCGTAGGGAATGTTTGTAACAAGCATCCCGTTGGATACATACGGAAGCCGGGACACGGAAGCCCCGGCTTCCGCCGACAAGTAGTTCTCCTCAGGAGGATGACCAGACGAAGGGAGAAGCCCTTGCGCTTCGAAATCATGCGACTCGACGATGTCGACGGCACCACCGTGGACAGCACCGTCGTGGACGCCGCCTCCGTCAACAGGATCGTTCAGCAGGCCGCCGCCATCGGACAGCGCCTGTGGATCCGCCCCGCCGATTCGACCGCTTCGTAATACGCCCGCAGTACGCACGAGGACGCGCTCCGCACCCCGCCGACACGCGGCATCGCGGACCGCTGATGTTCACGGACGCAGAGAGCTCCGGATACTTCGGAACCCCGCACGGCACCGACGCCGTGCGGGGTTCCGCGTTTGCGGCGGCACCGGCGGGCCGTCCGCGCACGGGGGCGCTCAGCTCCCCTGGATCACCTGGGTGACGCCGTTGATGATCTGCTGCACGGCGATCGCGGAGAGCATCATGCCCGCGAGCCGGGTCACGAGCACCACGCCGCCGTCCTTGATCACACGGATGATCAGCAGCGAGTAGCGCATGACGATCCACAGCACGACGTGGATGGCGAGGATCGCACTCCACACCGACACCTGGGTGGCGACGCTGTCGGCCTTCTGGACCGCGAGGATCACCGACACGATCGCTCCGGGGCCGGCGAGCAGGGGCATGCCGAGGGGGACGAGCGCGACGTTGACGTCCTTGGTCTGCTGGGGCTCGTCGGTCTTGCCGGTCAGCAGGTCCAGCGCGATGAGCAGGAGCAGCAGCCCGCCGGCGATCATCAGGGCGGGCACGGAGACGTGCAGGTAGTCCAGGATCTGGTGGCCGAGGAGCCCGAACACCGTGATGACGCCGCCGGCGACGCAGACGGCCTGGAGGGCCATCCGCCGCTGCACCTTGGCGGGGCGTCCCGCGGTGAGGGCGAGGAAGATCGGGGTGATCCCGGGGGGATCCATGATCACGAAGAGGGTGAGGAAGAGGGAACCGAAGACGGCGACGTCGAACATGGTGAGGATGAGCCTTGCGCGTGGTGAGCGGGGCGGACGGGGGTTCCGTCCGGCGGATGGGCGCGAGCGGGGGCTCGCGGGCGGAGGGTGCCGGCACGGACGGAGTCCCTGCCGGGCGGTGAGCGCGCCGGCGCGGAACCCGTCCCGGCGCGGAGTCCTGCCGGTACGGCGCGGACCCGTACCCCGGGCGGATCCGTGCGGCCCGGATTCCCGGCCGACGGCCGCCGTGCGCGGAGCACGGGGTGCGTCGGCCCCGGAGCGGGCCACCGGATCCCGCGGCCGGTGCGGGCCGGGGCGGCGCGCGGCGTCCGAGGGGCAGGGGCGAGAGGTCAGGATCCGCCGGCGCCCGGTACCGGGAACGCCCCGGTGGACCGGCGGGTGATCTCTCCGTAGACCTCGGGGTCGGTGGTGAACTCGCCGAGCACGCAGGTCTTCCTGCTGCCGTGGTAGTCGGACGAGCCCGTGGCGAGCAGCCCGAGTTCGGCCGCCAGGCCCCGCAGCCGGGCCCGCGTGGCGGGCTCGTGGTCCATGTGGTCGACCTCGATGCCGTCGAGGCCCGCCGCGGCGAGGTCGGCGATCACCGACTCGGGCACCGTGCGGCCCCGCTTGGCGGCGGCGGGATGGGCGAAGACGGTGACGCCGCCGGCCCCCTTGACCAGCCGGATCGCCTCGAAGGGGTCGGTCTCGTGCTTGGGGACGTAGGCGCGCCCGCCGTCGGCGAGCCACTCCTCGGTGAAGGCGTCGGAGACCGTGCCGACGACGCCCAGCTCGACGAGCGCCGAGGCGATGTGCGGGCGGCCGACGGAGCCGTCGCCGGCGATGCGGGCCACCTGCTCCCAGCTGATCGGCACCCCGATCTCCCGGAGCCTGGCGATCATCGCCTGGGCGCGCGGCACCCGGTCGTCCCGGACCAGTTCGCGCTCGGCGAGCAGCGCGGGCTCCTCGGGATCGAAGAGGTAGGCCAGCAGGTGCATGCCGACGCCGCCGACTCGGCAGGAGAGTTCGGCTCCGGTGACCAGGGTGAGGCCCTCGGGCAGCGCGGAGAGGGCTTCGGCGTGCCCGCGGGTGGTGTCGTGGTCGGTCAGCGCGACGACGTCGAGCCCGGCCGCGGCGGCGTTGCGCACCAGCTCGGCGGGGGTGTCCGTGCCGTCGGACGCGGTGGAGTGGGTGTGCAGGTCGATACGCACCACGCGGGCTCCAGACGGTGACGGACGGACGGGGACGCTCCAGGATAACGGGAATCCGGAGCGCTCCCGTCACACCCGAACCGGCCGAGTGCCCCCTACCGCTCCGGCCCGGCGGCCCGCCGCCGAGCCGGTACGCAACGCCGCCGGCACGACGGCACGACGGCACCCCGAACGCACACCGCCGCCCCGGAGGACCGGCCGGACCCGCCGCGACCGCCGGGGCCGGGGCATGTCCGGCGATTCCCGCCGACCTCGCACCGCCGTCCCGCCCTCCGGGCGACGACGGGGAAGGGCCGGACAGGCCTCAGGGCTCCAGGATGCGCGGGGACAGCGCCCCGCACGGCAGCAGGTCGACCTCGGCGCCCGCGTCCCGGAGGTCGGTCAGCACCAGCTCGTCGTACATCAGCAGTCCGGTCTGCTCGGGCCAGACGACCGCCCAGAGCCACAGCCCGAGCGCCTCGCCGGCGAACACGGCGCGGTCGTCGGGCGCGGTCGTCACATGCCAGAGCGGGGTGGGCCGGCCGGCCGCGAGGACCTTCGCCTGAGGAGGTTTCTCGACGCTCATGTAGGGGCCGGGGTCCGGGCCGTCGACGCCGGCGTACCGGGCGCCGAGACCCACGCCGAGTTCCTCGGCCACGAGGATCAGCTCCCCCGCGCCGCCGAGCGGGCCGGGCCCCGAGCACGCGACGGCGGTGGCCCGGCCGCCGCTCCGGTCGTCCCCGGCGAAGGAGACGCCGGTGAACAGCCAGCCGACGGGCAGCGGCCAGGGCATCCACACCGGCACCCGGGCGCGGTGCACGACCACACCGAGGGCCTCGACGCTGGGCGGGATCACGGGCTGCAGCGGATGCACCGTGCCGTGCAGATCGCACTGCCAGGAGTCGGCAAAGAGGCCGGGAGCCCTGACCCGGCCACCACACTTCGGGCAACTGGGTTCGCCCCTCATAGGGCCCAACGGTCCTCCCCGTCCCCCGTCGCGTCAAGGACGATCACCCGACCCGCCGTGCGCCGGACGCACAAAAACTGCGTGCATGTTGCATTAATTAGCCGATCTAACTTATTGTGTGCATAGCGCAACGATCTGACCGACACACAGCTAAGGAGCGGGCATGGCCGGCACCACCCAGGCCCCTGCCGCAGGGGACACGTTCGACGCGGGCGCGGGCGGGCTCCTGCGGCAGCCCAAGGCCGTCTGGGCGACGGCGGGCGCGTCCGTCGTCGCCTTCATGGGCATCGGCCTGGTCGATCCGATCCTGCCGTCCATCGCCCAGGGCCTCGACGCCACACCCAGCCAGGTCTCCCTGCTGTTCACCTCGTACTTCCTCATCACCGCCGTCGCGATGCTGGTGACCGGTTTCGTCTCCAGCCGGATCGGCGGCCGGAAGACCCTGCTGCTCGGCCTCGCCCTCGTGGTGGTCTTCGCCGGACTGGCGGGCACCTCGGGCTCGGTGGGCGAACTCGTCGGCTTCCGGGCCGGCTGGGGCCTCGGCAACGCGCTGTTCGTCTCCACGGCCCTCGCCGTGATCGTCGGAGCCGCGGCCGGCGGCAGCGCGGCGGCGATCCTGCTCTACGAGTCCGCCCTCGGACTCGGCATGGCCTGCGGCCCGCTGCTGGGAGCGCTGCTGGGCGACGCCAGCTGGCGCTACCCGTTCTTCGGCACCGCGTTCCTGATGGCGATCGGCTTCCTGTGCATCACGGCCTTCCTCAGGGAACAGCCGAGGCCCGCGCGCAGGACGTCGCTGCTCGACCCGCTGCGCGCCCTGGGCCACGGCGGCCTCGCGTCCGCGGCGGCCTCCGCGTTCTTCTACAACTACACGTTCTTCACCGTGCTGGCCTTCACCCCCTTCGTGCTGGACATGACGCCGTACAAGTCGGGGGCGGTGTTCTTCTGCTGGGGCGTGCTGCTGGCCGTCTTCTCGGTGATCGTGGCGCCGCGCATGCAGGCGCGGTTCGGCTCGCTCACGGTGCTCGGCGGCTCGCTGGTGCTGCTGGCGGCCGACGTCCTCGTCCTCGGGTACGGCGACCACGCCACCGCGATCGCCTGCACGGTCCTGTCCGGCGCCTTCATCGGCGTGAACAACACCGTCTACACCGAACTGGCCCTCGGGGTCTCCGACGCGCCGCGCCCGGTGGCCAGCGCGGGGTACAACTTCGTGCGCTGGTTCGCGGCGGCCGCGGCGCCGTACTTCGCGCCGAAGATCGAGGAGTGGACGAACCCCCGCGTCCCGTTCGCCGTGGCCGCGGTCACCGCGCTGCTCGGCGCCGCGGTGGTGGTCGTCCGCCGGCGTGCGCTCACCCACGAGGCGGAGGAGCTGGAGCCGGTGCACGCGGCCGAGGACGGCGTCACGGTGTTCGCGGACTGAGCCGGCCGGACCGACGGCCGGCCGTCCTCACGGCGGCCGGACCGCCCCGGGGCCGCCGCCGCACCCCGCGGCACGGAGGGGCGCCGCGCACGGGGCCGCCGAGTCGGGCGCGCGGCACGGCGCCTGACGCGCCGTCACCGGCCGGGGTCAGTCGAGGGGTACGGACCTGCGCTGCGGATCGCGCAGGTCCGTACCGCCGTTCAGCCAGCGCTCCTGGAGCGCGGCGGCGCCGTGCACGCGCTTCCAGGCGGCCTCGTTGGGCGTCATCGGGAGCAGCGGCAGGAACCGGACCGGGTCGGCGGGCTCGTCGAGTTCCAGGTCCTCCACCAGCCCCCCGGGCTCGGCGACCAGTACCGAGGTGAAGGGCGCGCCGGGCCACAGCGGCTCCCCCACGTCAAGCGAGGCGCCGGGAGCCACGATCAGCCCCTCGACCTGCGGCGAGGCGGCGAGGACGGCCAGCGGGCGGAGCACCTTGTCGGTGTCGGCGCCGGCCGGGCGGACGGACAGCAGCAGCTCGGCGCGCGGGCCCCTGACCGGGTCGGCGAGCGCCGCGGTGGGGTCGGCCATCGGCTGGGCCGACATGCCGAGGGTGGCGTAGCGGACGATGTCGCCCTCTGTGAAGCGCACCACCTCGATGCGGTCGGTGCCGAGGAAGGTGACCGCGGCCCGTGCGTCCGGTTCGCCCAGCGCGGAGCGCAAACGGGCCTCGACCAGGGGAAGAACATCTGCCATGCGCCGAGCATAGGCGGGGCCCCTCACCGGGGCGGGCACCGCACCCCGTGGTCAACAACGCGCAAAGCGGCGTCTTGACACATCGGTGCGCTGATAGTCTTGGCCGCTGGTCGGAGCAGCTGGCACGGACGTACTCCGCACGCCCTCGCGGCGGTGCGGGAGTTGGCGCCGTGGGCTCCGACGCGCTGAGACTGATCTGACTCCCCTTCGGAGGGAGACAGACTCCCCCTCGGGGGAAGGCTCGTCCCTCACGGGGGACCGACCGGAGGAGGTGGGGCTGCAATGGATCGAAGTCGATCGTGCAGTACCACCCGCTCTTCCGGTCGCTGAGTCCGTAGCCGGTCCCGCAGGTTTTCCTCCAGCCCTGCCGGCTGCCACCTCCCGCAAGCGTGCGCACACCTGTCGACGTCGCCCGGTGCACCACGGAAGAGCGCTTCGTTTCCGCCTGATCCGTCCGATCTGACCCCCTGATCTGTCTGATCTGAATCAGTAGCGAAGCCGCCACCGCGACGGTGCGGTGCTCCCCGCTTTGTGGACGTGCCAAACATCCGCAGTCAGGACGTCCCCATTCCGGGTGGTTCCACCCGTCGCCGGCCGCCTCCGTTGCGAGAAGGAGCCTGCCATGTCGATGATCCGTGACCTGCGTGCCGCGGTCCGCCCCCGCCCCTCGCTGCGCAAGGACAGCGGTACGTACGACACCACCCGCGACCCCGGCACCCCGTCGGCCGTGGTCGACTGCGCCGTCTACCGGGACGGCGCCCGCGTGGAGACGCCCACCGCGCTCACCCCGCACGAGGCGATGCGCCTGGTGCGGCGCGACGGCGGGTTCGTCTGGATCGGCCTGCACGAGCCGACCGAGGACGAGTTCGCCGGTATCGCCCGGGAGTTCGGGCTGCACCCGCTGGCCGTGGAGGACGCCGTCCAGGCCCACCAGCGCCCCAAGCTGGAGCGCTACGACGACTCGCTGTTCACCGTGTTCAAGACCATCCACTACGTCGAGCACGACCGGCTCACCGCGACCAGCGAGATCGTGGAGACCGGCGAGGTCATGTGCTTCACCGGGCGGGACTTCTTCATCACCGTGCGGCACGGCGGCCAGGGTTCGCTGCGCGCCCTGCGGCACCGGCTCCAGGACGACACCGAACTGCTGTCCAAGGGCCCCTCGGCCGTGCTGCACGCGATCGCCGACCATGTCGTCGACGGGTACATCGCGGTCGCCGACGCGGTGCAGGACGACATCGAGGAGGTCGAGACGGAGGTGTTCTCGCCGGGCCGCAAGGGCACCCCGCGGGGCACCGACGCCGGGCAGATCTACCAGCTCAAGCGCGAGGTGCTGGAGTTCAAGCGGGCGGTGTCGCCGCTGCTGCGGCCCATGCAGCTGCTGAGCGAGCGGCCGATGCGGCTGATCGACCCCGACATCCAGAAGTACTTCCGTGACGTCGCCGACCACCTCGCCCGCGTCCAGGAGCAGGTCCTCGGCTTCGACGAACTGCTCAACTCGATCCTCCAGGCCAACCTCGCGCAGGCCTCCGTCGCGCAGAACGAGGACATGCGCAAGATCACGTCCTGGGCCGCGATCATCGCCGTGCCGACGATGGTCTGCGGCGTGTACGGGATGAACTTCCAGCACATGCCCGAGCTGCACTGGCGCTACGGCTATCCGGTCGTCATGGGGGTCACGGTCGGGCTGTGCCTGTCCATCCACCGCATCCTCAAGCGCAACGGCTGGCTGTAGGGCGTCCCGGACGGGCCCCGGCGGGTGCTGGATAGGCTGGGTCCATGACGCACGAGCTGCTCGACCGGGCCCTCATCGAGGAGGCCACCAAGAAGTCCGGGCTGATCTGGGTGCGCGGCGGCGGGCTCACCTCGGGGCCCGACGCGGGCCGCGCAGCGCCCGACCGCCCGCTGTGGCACGTGTGGCACGACGGGGCCGCCCTCCTGATCGGCGACGGGCCGGGCGAGCAGCCGCTGCCGGGCCTGACGGCCGGGGACGAGGCCGTGGTCACCGTGCGCAGCAAGGACAAGGGCGGCCGGCTCGTGTCCTGGTCGGCGCGGGTGACCGAGTTGGCCGCGGGCACCCCGGAATGGGAGGCGGCGGTCGGCGAGCTGAAGGGCAAGCGGCTGAACGCGCCGGACGGCGAGGCCGTTTTGGAGCGCTGGGCCCGCGAGTGCCGGCTGGTCCGGCTGGAGCCGACGGGCGCCACCGCGGCCCCGCCGGACGGCTCCCTCGTCCGGCGGCCGGTGCCGACCGCGGCGACCACCCGCCGGGACGCCCCCGCGGCGCTCCCCCGGCTCCTCCTCAAGCGCCGCAAGCGCCGCTGAGGTCCCGGGGCGGCCGGGACGGGGCTCCGGGGCGGCTGCCGGGCCGTGAGCGGCTCACGGGAGCGCCCTGGGGACGAGACGAGGCGCCCGGCGGCGCGGCCCGAGGCCGGGTCACGAGGCGGGCAGCTGCTGCCCGTAGTCGACCGTCTCCTTGCGGGAGGGCTCCTCCAG
Organism: Streptomyces sp. NPDC048566; assembly: GCF_043199735.1. Taxonomy (NCBI): domain Bacteria; kingdom Bacillati; phylum Actinomycetota; class Actinomycetes; order Kitasatosporales; family Streptomycetaceae; genus Streptomyces; species Streptomyces sp. NPDC048566. Next base: position 18,707 of record NZ_JBICWL010000028.1, on the reverse strand, counting down.
CGGGAAGTCCTTGCCCCAGTCGGTCAGCCGGAGCGTTCCGGCGTTGCCCGCGCGCACCAGCAGCAGCGGGTACGGCGTGCCCTTCAGCGAGACGTCCAGGGTGCCGCCCGATCCCTTGTCGCCGGTGATGCGGATGGTGCGGACGCCGGACTGCTCGTGGTGGCCGTCCGTGGCGAGGGAGCCGTGCAGGCTGAGCAGACCGTCGAGCAGCACGTCCTTGTCGGTGAAGCCGCTGAACCGCTGGTACGCGGGATCGCCGGTCGGCACCTTCACGTACATGCCCTCCAGCTTGTCGGCCGCCGCCGTGTCCCCCTTGCCGCCGTCCTTGTCGTCCTGGTGGGCCCAGAACTTCGCGTCGGCCTTCAGGAACAGGTGCTTGCCGACCCGCAGCAGCCGGAAGCCGACGCCCTTGGACGTCACCGAGCCGGTGCCGCCGTCGGACTTCAGGCGCATGTCGAGGGCGTACGTGGTGCCGTTCGACACGACGGTCCCGGACAGCCGTACGGCCTTCGCCTGCTCGGCGGCCTTCTTCGTCTTCGCCTGGATGGTGGCGGCGGGCAGCTTGCCGACGCCGTTCGTGCCCGCGTCCGGGTCCTCGCCGCCGCAGCCCGTGAGACCCGCCAGCCCGGCCACGACCAGGGCGCACACCCCGCCCGCCCTCACGACGCTGCGAATACGGCCCGGGGGGAATGCGGTCACGGGTGGGGCTGCCTTTCGTGCGCGGTGCTGGGCGGCACACGGCAGCGTACCGGTGCCGCGGCCCCCCGGCGGAGGCAGTCCGTCCGGACCGGCCACCAGGGCGTATCCGACCGGGACGGGCTAGCCTGAAGCCCACCCGAGCGGACAGACCGGCACAGAACGCTCCGAAGCGAAGGAGGCGCGGGCATGGCCGCAGGTGCCCCCCGGATCTTCGTCTCGCACCTGGCCGGTGTCGCCGTCTTCGACCCCAACGGCGACCAGGTGGGCCGGGTGCGGGACCTCGTCGCCATGCTGCGCGTGGGCCGCCGCCCGCCGCGGCTGCTCGGCCTCGTCGTCGAACTGTCCACCCGCCGCCGGATCTTCCTGCCGATGACCCGGGTCACCGGCATCGCGTCCGGGCAGGTCATCTCGACCGGCGTGCTGAACGTCCGCCGTTTCGAGCAGCGCCCCACCGAACGGCTCATCTTCGGCGAACTCCTCGACCGGCTGGTGACGCTCGTCGAGACGGGCGAGGAGGTCACCGTCCTCGACGTGTCGATCCAGCAGCTCCCGGCCCGCCGGGAATGGGAGATCGACCGGGTCTTCGTGCGCAAGGGGCGCAGCAGCGCGTTCCGGCGCAGCAGGGGCGAGACGCTGACCGTCGACTGGTCCGCCGTCAGCGGCGTCGCGCTGGAGGAGGACGGGCAGGGCGCGGAGAGCCTGCTCGCCACGTTCGAGCAGCTGCGCCCGGCCGACCTGGCGAACGTGCTGCACCACCTGTCGCCGAAGCGCCGCGGCGAGGTGGCCGCCGCGCTGGACGACGACCGGCTCGCGGACGTCCTGGAGGAGCTGCCGGAGGACGACCAGATCGAGATCCTCGGCAAGCTCAAGGAGGAGCGCGCGGCGGACGTGCTGGAGGCCATGGACCCGGACGACGCGGCCGACCTGCTGGCCGAGCTGCCCGACGAGGACGTGGAGCGGCTGCTGACGCTGATGCGGCCCGGGGACGCGGCGGACGTGCGCCGGCTGATGGCGTACGAGGAGCGGACGGCGGGCGGCCTGATGACCACCGAGCCGATCGTGCTGCGGCCCGACGCGACCGTGGCGGACGCCCTCGCCCGGATCCGCAACCCCGACCTCTCCCCCGCGCTCGCCGCCCAGGTGTACGTGTGCCGCCCGCCGGACGAGACGCCGACGGGCAAGTACCTGGGGGCGGTGCACTTCCAGCGGCTGCTGCGCGACCCGCCGTTCACGCTGGTCGGCGCCCTCGTCGACGACGACCTCCAGCCGCTCGCGCCGGAGGACGAACTGCCGGTGGTCGCCGGGTTCTTCGCGACCTACGACATGGTGGCCGCCCCCGTCGTCGACGACAGCGGATCGCTGCTCGGCGCGGTGACCGTGGACGACGTGCTCGACCACATGCTGCCCGACGACTGGCGGGAGACGGAGTTCCACCTGGACGAGAGCGTTCCCGCGGACGTGCAGGACGCCGTCCGCGGCGAGGCGCCCGCGACCGGCGGCACGGGGGCCGGCCGGCCGGGGCGTGCCGCGGGTGCGCGTGAGGGGTCCGCGGAAGGGGGAGGCCATGGCCGCTGAGCGCGAGAACCGCGAGCGCGCCGCCACCGGGGCCACCGCCGCCCCCCGGCCGCGCGGCCGGCTCGACCAGCCGATGCAGCCGAGGCGGCGGTTCCTGCCCGAATGGGACCCGGAGGCCTTCGGCCGGCTCTCCGAGCGCATCGCCCGCTTCCTGGGCACCGGGCGGTTCATCGTCTGGATGACGATCGTCATCATCCTGTGGGTGGTGTGGAACGTCTCGGTCCCCGGCGCCCTGCGCTTCGACACCTACCCGTTCATCTTCCTGACGCTGATGCTGTCGCTCCAGGCGTCCTACGCCGCCCCGCTGATCCTGCTCGCGCAGAACCGGCAGGACGACCGCGACCGGGTCAACCTCGAACAGGACCGCAAGCAGAACGAGCGGTCCATCGCGGACACCGAGTACCTCACCCGCGAGATCGCCGCGCTGCGGATGGGCCTCGGGGAGGTGGCCACCCGGGACTGGATCCGCTCCGAGCTGCAAGACCTGGTCAAGGAGCTGGAGGAACGGTACGCCGAGGGGTCGGGGGACGGCCGGGCCGTATTCCCGGCGGAACGGTCGCGGGCACGTGACGTAGACGACCGGTGACGGGGCTTTCCGCAGCCCCTGGGGGGCGCCGTACCATCGTCCCTATGGCTACGGAAGACGCGGTGCGCGCAGCACTGGCGACGGTGAACGACCCCGAGATCAACCGACCCATCACCGAACTCGGGATGGTCAAATCGGTGGAGATCGGCGCGGATGGAACGGTCGCGGTCGCCGTGTACCTCACCGTCTCCGGCTGCCCGATGCGGGACACGATCACCCAGCGCGTGACGGAGGCGGTCGCGGCGGTCGAGGGCGTCACCGCCGTCGACGTCGAGCTCGACGTGATGAGCGACGAGCAGCGCCGCGAACTGGCGGCCGCGCTGAAGGGCGGCACCGCCGAGCGCGAGGTGCCGTTCGCCAAGCCCGGTTCGCTGACCCGCGTCTACGCGGTCGCCTCCGGCAAGGGCGGCGTCGGCAAGTCCTCGGTCACCGTGAACCTGGCGGCGGCGATGGCCGCCGACGGCCTCAAGGTCGGGGTCGTGGACGCCGACATCTACGGCCACTCGGTGCCGCGCATGCTCGGCGCGGACGGTCGTCCCACCCAGGTCGAGGACATGATCATGCCGCCGTCCTCGCACGGCGTGAAGGTCATCTCCATCGGCATGTTCACCCCGGGCAACGCTCCGGTGGTGTGGCGCGGGCCGATGCTGCACCGCGCCCTCCAGCAGTTCCTCGCGGACGTGTACTGGGGCGACCTCGACGTGCTGCTCCTCGACCTCCCGCCGGGCACGGGCGACATCGCGATCTCCGTGGCGCAGCTCGTCCCGAACGCCGAGATCCTCGTCGTGACCACCCCGCAGCAGGCGGCGGCCGAGGTCGCCGAGCGCGCCGGTTCCATCGCCGTGCAGACCCACCAGAAGATCGTCGGCGTGGTCGAGAACATGTCGGGGCTGCCCTGCCCGCACTGCGGCGAGATGGTCGACGTGTTCGGCACCGGCGGCGGCCAGACGGTCGCCGACGGTCTCACCCGGACCACCGGTGCGACGGTCCCGGTCCTCGGCTCCATCCCGATCGACGTCCGGCTGCGCGAGGGCGGCGACGAGGGCAAGCCCGTGGTGCTCTCCGACCCCGACTCCCCGGCCGGCTCGGCCCTGCGCGCCATCGCGGGCAAGCTGGGCGGCCGTCAGCGTGGCCTGTCCGGCATGTCGCTGGGCATCACCCCGCGCAACAAGTTCTAGGGCGCCCGAGGGGCACCACGCCGAAGGGGCGCCGTCCACACGGCGCCCCTTCGGCGTGCGGGCGTCCGGCACGGGCCCGTCCGCAGGCGTCCCCGTGGCGGACGCCTGCGGACGAGGGCCGGTGCGTCCGCGCTAGGCGTACGCCCCGATGTCCTTGATCATCGCGAAGCCCAGGCCGTACGCGCTCATCCCGCGCCCGTAGGCGCCCACGTGGACGCCCTGCGGGGTGGTGCCGGCGAGCACCCAGCCGAACTCGGACTCGCGGTAGTGGAAGGTCGTGGGCACCCCGTCCACCGGGAGGGACAGCGTGGACCAGTCCGCACCCTCCAGGTCGTCGGCCAGCACCCACGCGGTCTCCGTCTGCTGGTCCAGCCAGTCGTCGCGCAGCGTGTGGTCCATCTGGCCGGGCCAGGTGAAGGACAGCAGCCCGACACCGGCGAGCCAGGCCGCCGAGGAGACCGACGTGGCCTCCAGCAGTCCGGTGCCGTCGGCGCTGCGCCGGTCGGGGCTGGCCGCGACGGTCACCACCACGGCGAACCGCTCCTTGTCCTCGGCCGGCTCGGGGCGCACCACCGGCTCGTCGCCGTGGCCGATCGAACCGTGCTCGACAACGCCCTCCGCGGACGTGCCCACCTGCATCAGCCAGCGCGGTCCCGTGAAGGCCTCGTCGAGGCCGTACCAGGGGAAGGGCGCCAGCAGGTAGCCGTCGACCGTACGCCGGGCGGTGGGGACCTGCTGTCCGCCGTCCGCGGCCGGCGCCTGCGCGCCTACCCGACTTGTCGTCTCCATCTGCCGGACGCCTCCTCGCTCTCGTCGGACCGGTTGGCCCGCCCCCCTCGGGCGTCCTTCGGTCCGCACAACAACTGGGCAGCATAGCCACCCTGCCCGAAGGGACGGTGAAAGCGCCCGGTGCGTGAGGCGTCCGGGGGAGGCGAATCGGGCCGCCCGGGGCATGTTTCCGCTCCGGCGGCGGCCCGGCGTCCGCGCCGCGCGACCGCGTTCGGCGCCCCGGGCCGGGGCCCGCGCACCCGGGCGGGCGCCCGGCGCGGCGCGGGACCGGGGGGTCGATCAGGTGGCGTCGGCGTCGTACGGCGGGCGCTCGTCCGCGGCGGCCTTCTCGGGCTTCTTCGTCATGTCGACGCTGCCGCCGGCGGACCCGCCCGAGGCGGCGCCGGACTCGACCTCGCGGCCGTGCACGGCGTCCGTCATCTCGGCCATCTCCTTCTTCAGGTCGAAGCCGTTGCGGATCTCCTTGAGCCCCAGTTCGTCGTTGTCCAGCTGCTTGCGGATGAACGTCTTGGGGTTCAGGTCGTCGAAGTCGAAGTCCTTGAAGTCGGGGCCGAGCTCCTCGCGGATGTCCGCCTTGGCGCTCTCCGAGAACGCGCGGATCTTGCGGATGGTGCGCGTGACGTCCTGGATCATCTTGGGGAGCTTGTCCGGCCCGAACACGAGCACGGCGAGGATGACGAGCGTCACCAGCTCGAGTGAGCCTATGTCATTGAACACCTGGTAGCTCCTTGCGATGCCCTCGGTCCACGGCCCCCGGGAGTCCTCCGCGGTCCGGGCCGTGCCCAACGGTACCCGGCCATCCCGTCCGTCCGGAACTGTCCAGGGACTTCCGAGGTGCGCCGCGCCGGTTGTTTTCCGTGTTGTTTGCCGTCCGGAGCTGCGCCGTCGCCCGGGCTGTGACGTTCGTGTCACTCGGGCGACGGGCGCGGGCGCCGCTCAGTCCCCGCCGGAGGAGCCGAGCACGAGGGTGACCGTGCGCTCGGCTCCGCCCCGTCGCAGGGTGAGCCGGAGACGGTCTCCCGGCCGGTGGGCGCGTGTCCTCACGATGAGTTCCTCGCCGGAGTGCACGCGCGTGCCGTCGACCTCGGTGATGACGTCGCCCGCCGCGATGCCCGCCCGGGCCCCGGGGCCGCCCGGAGTGACGGCCAGCCCCCCTCCGGCGCTCTTGAGGCCGACCCGCGCGCCGTCACCCGCGTAGTTCATGTCGAGCGTGACACCGATCACGGGGTGCGTGGCCCGGCCGGTGTTGATGAGTTCCTCGGCGACCCGCTTGGCCTGGTTCACGGGAATGGCGAAGCCCAGCCCGATGGAGCCGGCCCGGCCGCTCTCCAGGTCGGTCTCGCTGTCGGCGGAGCGGATGGCGCTGTTGATGCCGATGACCCGGGCCCGCGCGTCCAGGAGCGGGCCGCCCGAGTTCCCGGGGTTGATCGGGGCGTCGGTCTGGAGGGCGTCCACGTACGAGACGTCGGTGCCGTCGCCCTGGTCGCCGCCCGCCGTGATGGGCCGCTCCTTGGCGCTGATGATGCCCGAGGTGACCGTGTTGGCCAGGTCGAAGGGGGCTCCGATGGCGACGACCGGGTCGCCGACCTGGACGCTGTCGGAGTTGCCGAGCGGCATGGGGGCGAGCCCGGACACACCGGACACCCGGACGACGGCCAGGTCGTAACCGCTGTCGTGGCCGACGACCTCGGCCCGCGCGGTCTCGCCGCCGCTGAAGGTCACCGATATCTCACCGCCGTCTCCGGCCGGGTCGATCACGTGGTCGTTGGTGAGGATGTGCCCCCGCGTGTCGAGGACGAAGCCGGTGCCGGTGCCCTCCTCCTCGCTGCCCCGCACGTGCAGGGTGACGACGCTGGGCAGCGCGTGCGCCGCGATGCCGGCCACGCTGTCCGCGGCCCGGCCGGGAGGCTCCTCGGCGGCCTGCGGCAGCACGATCTTCGGCGCGCCGGCGTCGCGCTGGAGATAGGCGCCCACGACACCGCCGACGCCGCCGGAGACCAGCGCGAGCGCGACCGCGGCGAGCAGGAGGGCCCTGCGTGTCCGGCTGCGGCGCCGGGCCGCCGTGGGGACGGCGGCACCGTTCTGCTGGAGCGGCGCGGGGGCCGCCCAGGGGTCGTAGTTCCGCCAGGGGTCGGGGGCTGTCGCCTCCGGACCGCCCTCGCCCGCGGGGTGCGGGGGCCGGGGGTCCTCGGGCTCCGGGTCCCCGGTCGGCGCCGGTGCCTGCGCCGGGATCGCCGCCGCAGGGGAGGCGTCGTGCGCGGTGTCCGGCCGGCCGGAGGGCGCGCCCGGCGCGGCGGGGTGCGGGGCGCCCGGGTGGGCGGCGGAAGCGTCGGTGCGGGGTACCGGCTCGTGGCGGGGCTCCCGACGCGGCACCGCGGCGGGCGCGGGCTCGTGGCCGCACTCCCCGGCGGGCCGGTCCACGGCGTCCGCCCCGGGGGGCGACGGCACGGGCGGCCGGGGCCCGGGCAGTCCGGGCAGCTCCTGCCGTGCGGCGCCGGAGGCGGCTTCGTCGGGCGCGGAGGCGCCCGGGTCGCCGTCCTCCGCCCTTCCGACGGCGCCGTCCTCGACATCCGGGGCGCCCGGCTGCGAGGGCAGAGACGCGGAAGCATCCGGCTGCGGAGCAAGAGACGCGGAAGCGTCCGGCTGTGGCGGGCGGGGCGCGGAGGCGCCCGGCTGCGGCGGGCGAGGCGCGGTGAAGGCCGGGTCGCCGTCCTCCACCCTCCCGACGACAGGGACATCGACGCCCAGAGCGCCCGACTGCGAGGGCAGAGACGCGGAGGCATCCGGCTGCGGAGCAAGGGACGCGGAGGCGCCCGGTTGTGGCGGGCGAGGCGCGGAAGAGGCCGGGTCGCCGTCCTCCACCCTCCCGACGACAGGGACATCGACGCCCGGAGCGCCCGGCTGCGAGGGCAGAGGCGCGGAGGCATCCGGCTGCGGCGGGCGGGGCGCCGGGGTGTCCGGGGACGGGCCGTGCGGCCGGCGCCGGCTCCACCACGGCGCCTTCGTGGGCTTGCCCTCGTTCATGCTCTCCCCACACCCGGCCCGCGGTTCGACTCGCCGGCGGCCACCACGGACCGCCCGACGCCCCGCCCGGCATGCCTCGTCCGGGCGTGGCCCACCCCGGATTCAACCAGGTTCACGGGCCGCCGCGCAGAGGGCGTCGTCAGCGAAGGGTACGAGCGGAGGGTGCGGTGGGAGCGGGGGAGACGGACGGCGTGGGGGACGCCGGGGAGGACGGGGACGGTGAGGCGGCGGGGGCGGCCAGCAGGCCGGGGGTGCCGGGCCGCGCGGGGGGCCAGGTGTTCAGCGCGACCGGCCGGGCACTGGTGAGCGGACGTATGAGCGGCGACATCGCGGCGGCGCCGGCCACCACCGGGACGGTCGGCGTGTACACGGCGTCGGGTCCGCGCACCGCCGGAGCGGGAATCCCGGGCAGCAGCGGGGCGGACACCTCGGTCGAGGCGACCGGAGTGCTGCCCGGCGAGGTCTCGCCCTGGGCGAGCGGCGGCCCGGCCGACCGGCGGCGCTGGACCTCGGGGGCCGAGGTGGTGCCGCCGCCCTGGGTCCGTGCGGGCGTCACGTTGCTGCCGGCGCCGGCCCCGGAGCGCGCGTCGACGGTGCTGCCGGGCATGCCGGTCGTCACCCCGCCGAGCGCCACGGCGGCCAGTGACACGGCACCGGCCGCGACGAAGGCGAACCGCAGCCCGCGCGAGGACGACCGCTCGGCCTCGTGGCGGCTGACGTCGTGGATGCGGAAGCCGCGCTCGGACGAGGGGCGCAGCACATCGGCGTGCGGCCCGGCGGGCACGTAGCCGAAGGGCTCGCCGCGCACCCCGAAGACTCCGGGCAGGTCGGGGCCCGGGGAGCCGCCGGGGAGTCCTGCTCCGAAGGGGCTCCCGCCGAGCGGCGGACCGCCGTTGGCGTCACCTCCTGCGGGCAGCCCCTGGAGCCGTGCCAGGAAGCTCTCCGAGGGCGGTGGCGGGGCCATTTCCGCGAAAACGTTCTTCAGGCGTCGCTGCGCGTCGGCCTCGGCCTTGCACTTCGCGCAGGTCGCGAGGTGGGCGAGGACGCGGTCGCGCGACTCGTGGCCGAGCTCTCCGTCGACCAGGGCGGAGAGTCGGTCTCCCAGGTGCTGCTCGGCAGGTGTGGGACGGGTGCCACTCACGCGGTCGCGCCTCCTCCCCCCAGCACGGGCACGCGGGCCGCGAACGAGCGTCGCTCGGCGCGGGCCTCGGGAGACCGGTGAGCCAGGGCCTTGCGCAGCTGGGAGCGGCCGCGGTGGATCCGGGAGCGGACCGTGCCGAGCTTCACGCCCAGGGTGGCGGCGATCTCCTCGTACGACAGTCCTTCGATGTCGCAGAGGACGACGGCGGCGCGGAACTCGGGCGCGAGGGTGTCCAGCGCCTGCTGGACGTCCGCGTCGAAGTGCGCGTCGTTGAAGACCTGCTGCGGGGAGGGCTCTTTGCTCGGCAGGCGCTCGGCCGCGTCGTCGCCGAGGGCGTCGAAGCGGATGCGCTGCTTGCGCCGCACCATGTCGAGGAAGAGGTTCGTGGTGATGCGGTGCAGCCAGCCCTCGAAGGTGCCGGGCGTGTAGGTGGACAACGAGCGGAAGACGCGGACGAAGACCTCCTGGGTGAGGTCCTCGGCGTCGTGCTGGTTGCCGGTGAGGCGGTAGGCGAGTCGGTAGACGCGGCCGCTGTGGGTGCTGACGATCTCCTCCCACGTGGGCGGAGTCCACGGCTGCGACTCCGCGTCGGTGGTGAACGTCGCGGTCTGCGCTGGGGCAGCAGCGTGGGACTTGTCAGCGGTGTCGGTCACGGATTTCGGCTCACCCGCCGATCTGAGCAGGCGCCGGAGCACCCCTCCTCGATCCACGGGCTCGGCCGCACCTCCCCTGTCGGCTCTGGTGGTGTCCAGTGGAGCCCCTACCATAGCCACCTCGTCCGTTAGCTCCGGATAAGCGGTTTTACGAGAAATTGATACGGCCTCATAGGGGTGCGTCACCACCTGCCCGCCCTCCCGTTCCCCATGCCGGTCCATCGCCGTTCCCCCGCTCCGTTTCCCCACCCCTCTAAACGCCCGGTCCCATCAGCAGGTTCCCGGCACCAACGGATACAGTCACGCCGAGGCAACCACGGGGACAGGAGAGGGTCATTACCGCCAACCGGCAGACGAGCTGGGCGTTCGCCGACGCCTTTGTCGCCGAGGACGAGGCGCTGCGCTGGGCCCGGGACCGGGCCCGCGAGGCCGGCCTGCGCTCGGTGTCGCCCGGCACGGGTGCCGCGCTGCGGATGCTCGCCGCCACCGTGGACGCCAAGGCGGTCGCGGAGATCGGGACCGGGACCGGCGTCTCCGGCATCCATCTGCTGCACGGCATGCGGCCGGACGGGGTACTGACCACGGTGGACCCGGAGCCGGAGCGCCAGCAGTTCGCCCGCCAGGCCTTCCGCGCCGCCGGTTTCGCCAGCAACCGGGCGCGCTTCATCCCGGGCCGGGCCCTGGAGGTCCTGCCCCGCCTCGCCGACGCCGGGTACGACCTCGTCTTCTGCGACGGCGACCGGCTGGAGTGCCTGGACTACCTCGCTGAATCGTTGCGCCTGTTGCGGGCGGGCGGGCTCGTCGTCTTCGAGGGCGTCTTCGCGGACGGCCGCACGGTGGACTCGGGGCCGCAGCCGGCGGAGGTGGGCCGGCTGCGCGAACTGCTGCGGGCGGTGCGCGAGAGCCAGGAGCTGGTGCCGTCGCTGCTGCCGGTGGGCGACGGCCTGCTGTGCGCGGTCAAACGCTGACCGCGCACGACCGCCCGCGACGCTCCGCCCGCCCCCGGACACCTCTCCCACCAGGCAGGGCACGGCCGGAGGCGGCCTAGCCGGAGTTGTGGGTCGAGTCTTCCGGGCCGGAAAGACGGCTTCCCCGGCACCAGGTGCGGTGCCGGGGAAGCCGAAGAGGTAGGGTCGCGTTCCGCGTCAGCCGACGACCTTCTTGAGGGCGTCGCCGAGCGCGTCGGCCTCGTCAGGGGTCAGCTCGACGACGAGCCGACCGCCGCCTTCGAGCGGAACGCGCATGACGATGCCCCGCCCCTCCTTGGTCACCTCGAGCGGGCCATCGCCCGTCCGCGGCTTCATGGCCGCCATGCTCGTTCCCCTTCCTGAAACCAGCTCATCGTCGCCGACGGCCCCCTCGGAGGGCACGCGGGTCCTCTCATAGGACACACGTCACCGGCATCGAACACATTGCTTCCAGGCCATTATCCCGCATCCCAGGACCCGATGACCAACATCAGTCGGCATCGCTTGCGCAACGCGCTTGAGCAAAACCCCCCAATTCGGCGATGTGACTGCGATACTGCGCCACCGCATGGACTTCCGGAGGCCGGAATTCTTTGACGCAGGTCACATGACCGTCCGGCTCCGCCGCCGGTGATCTCCGCCATGCTGTCATCGGACAGGACGTACCGGCCGGTACGACGGAGCCGCGACACCGGAGGGGACCCACCATGGCCGACACCGTGCTCTACGAGGTGAGCGACGGGCTCGCGACGATCACGCTGAACCGCCCCGAGGCGATGAACGCGATGGACGTCGCGACCAAGGTCGCGCTCCGCGACGCGGCTCGGGAGGCCGCGGACGACGAGGATGTGCGGGCGATCCTGCTGACCGCCGCGGGAGACCGGGCGTTCTGCGTCGGGCAGGACCTCAAGGAGCACATCGGGCTGCTGGCCGAGGACAAGCGGTCCGGGACGGGCCGGACCATGAGCACCGTGCGCGAGCACTACAACCCCATCGTGCGGGCCCTCACCGGTGCCGCGAAGCCCGTGGTCGCCGGGGTGAACGGCGTGGCGGCCGGTGCGGGCCTGGGCTTCGCCCTCGCCGCCGACTACCGCGTGGTCTCCGAGACGGCCGCGTTCAACACCTCCTTCGCCGGGGTCGCGCTGACCGCCGACTCGGGGATCTCCTGGACGCTGCCGCGGGTCGTCGGCCCGAGCCGCGCCGCCGACCTGCTGCTCTTCCCGCGCAGCATCGGCGCGCGGGAGGCGTACGAGCTGGGCATCGCGAACCGGCTGGTCCCCGCCGCGGATCTGCGGGCCGAGTCGGAGAAGGTGGCGCGGGCGCTGGCCGCCGGACCGACGCTGGCGTACGCGGCGCTGAAGGAGTCCCTCGCGTTCGGGCTGACCCACTCCCTCGACGAGACGCTGGAGAAGGAGGACGAACTCCAGGCGCGGGCCGGGGCCTCCGAGGACCACACGATCGCGGTGCAGGCGTTCGTCGACAAGGAGAAGCCCCGGTACCTGGGCCGCTGACCCGCGGCGGGTGCCCCGGTCGGCCGGGGCACCCGGGGGTTCGGCCGGGGCGGGCGGCGCCGGCCGTGACCGGTCCGGGTGCCCCTGGCCGTCGGCACGGCGGGCGGCGCCGGCGGACGGGCCGAGGAATAGCCCGGCCCGGCGCCGCACGCCCGTCACGGCCCGCCCGTCACCCGCCGCCCGTCAGCGCGCCTCGCGCGCCCCGCAGTCCGCCAGGTGGTCGTCGACCAGTCCGCACGCCTGCATCAGGGCGTACGCGGTGGTGGGGCCGACGAACCGGATGCCGCGCTTCTTGAGCGCCTTGGCCAGCGCGGTCGACTCGTCGGTCACCGCGGGGACGTCGGACAGGGCGCGCGGAGCCGGACGGGACGCCGGATCGGGCGCGAAGGACCAGACGAACGCGTCCAGCTCGCCCGGCGCCCAGCCCGCCAGCACGCGCGCGTTGGCGACCGTCGCCTCGATCTTGGCGCGGTTGCGGATGATGCCGGGATCGGCCAGCAGCCGCTCCTTGTCGGCGTCCTCGAAGGCAGCGACCCGGGCGATCGAGAAGTCCGCGAAGGCCGCCCGGAATCCGGGGCGGCGCCGCAGGATGGTGATCCAGGAGAGACCGGACTGGAAGGCCTCCAGGCACAGGCGCTCGTAGAGCGCGTCGTCGCCGTGGACCGGGCGGCCCCACTCCTCGTCGTGGTAGGCCACGTAGTCCGCGGCCGACAGCGCCCAGGGGCAGCGGAGCACCCCGTCCGGCCCGGGCAGCGCGTCGCTCACCGCTCGTCCTCGGGGTGCTTGCGCAGCGAGGTCGGGGCGTTCGCCGCCCGCGCCCCGGCGAGGGCGGCCTCCAGGTCGGCGATCCGCGCGTCCCGCTCGCCGAGTTCGGCGCTCAGCCGGCCCAGGGCGTCGTCCACGTCCGCCATCCGGTAGCCGCGCACGGCGACGGGGAACCGCAGCGCGTCCACGTCGCCTTGGTGCACGGGGCGGTCGTAGGGCAGCGGGTCGTGCAGGCGCTCGGGTTCGGCGTCGGGTAGCGGGGTGCTCTCGCCGCCGCCCACCACGGACACGGTGACCGCGGCGACCACGACGGCGAGCGCGACCACGAGGAACAGGAACATGAACATCGCTGGAGGTCCCCATGCTCGGGTGCCGGCGCGCAGCGCGCCGGCGCGGAACTACGGATACCGGCGGATACCGATGCCGGAGGTGCTGGTACCGGCAGCAGCCGGTCCGACGGCCGATCCGTCGGGCTCCGATCGTGCCATGCGAGTCTGACAGTTAAGGTCGCAGGCGGCTCATCGGCGGTCACCACTGGGAGAGGTCATAGGGGATGCTCAGGCTGGGCAGGCGTGAATTCGACCCGCGGGAGCCGGTGATCATGGCGATCGTGAACCGGACCCCGGACTCGTTCTACGACCAGGGCGCCACCTTCCGCGACGAGCCCGCGCTCGCGCGCGTGGAGCAGGCGGTGTCCGAGGGCGCGGCCATCATCGACATCGGCGGGGTGAAGGCGGGACCGGGCGAGGAGGTCACCGCGCGGGAGGAGGCGCGCCGCACGGTCGGTTTCGTCGCCGCGGTGCGCCGCGCCTTCCCCGACGTCGTGATCAGTGTCGACACCTGGCGGCACGAGGTCGGCGAGGCGGTCTGCGAGGCCGGCGCCGACGTGCTGAACGACGCCTGGGGCGGGGTCGACCCGCGGCTGGCCGAGGTGGCCGCCCGGTACGGTGCGGGACTGGTGTGCACGCACGCCGGGGAGGCGGAGCCGCGGACCCGGCCGCACCGGGTCGCCTACGACGACGTGATGGCCGACATCCTGCGCGTGACGCTCGGCCTGGCGGAGCGCGCGGTGTCCCTCGGGGTCCCGCGCGAGTCGGTCCTCATCGATCCCGGGCACGACTTCGGGAAGAACACCCGGCACAGCCTGGAGGCGACCCGGCGGCTCGGGGAGATGGTGGAGACCGGCTGGCCGGTGCTCGTCTCGCTGTCGAACAAGGACTTCGTGGGCGAGACCCTCGACAAGCCGGTCAAGGAGCGGGTCGTCGGCACCCTCGCCACGACGGCGGTCTCGGCGTGGCTGGGGGCGCAGGTGTACCGGGTCCACGAGGTCGCCGAGACCCGCCAGGTGCTGGACATGGTGGCGTCCATCGCGGGCCACCGGCCGCCCGCGGTGGCGCGGCGCGGGCTGGCGTAGCGCGGCCGGCCGGCCGGCCGCCGGGACGGCGGGGGCGGCGGTGGCGCCACGCCCCCGGGTCCCGGACGGCGGCCGGACGCCCGCCCCGGGCCGGCCTCCTCAGCGGCCGGCCTCCTTCGACACCAGGGCCACCGCCTCGTCCACGTCGTCCGTCAGATGGAACAGGAGCAGGTCCTTCTCGGACGCCTTGCCCTGGGCGATGAGGGTGTTCTTCAGCCAGTCGACGAGCCCGCCCCAGTACTCCGTGCCGAACAGCACGATGGGGAACCGGGTGACCTTCTGGGTCTGGACCAGGGTGAGCGCCTCGAACAGCTCGTCGAGGGTGCCGAGCCCGCCCGGCAGGACCACGAAGCCCTGCGCGTACTTGACGAACATCATCTTCCGGACGAAGAAGTAACGGAAGTTCAGGCCGATGTCGACGTACGGGTTGAGGCCCTGCTCGAAGGGCAGCTCGATGCCGAGGCCGACGGAGATGCCCTTCGCCTCGCAGGCGCCCCGGTTGGCGGCCTCCATGGCACCGGGCCCGCCGCCGGTGATGACGGCGAAGCCCGCCTCGACCAGACCCCGCCCGAGAGCGACGCCCGACTGATACTCGGAGGAGTCGGCCGGCGTGCGGGCGGACCCGAAGACGCTGATCGCGGGGGGCAGTTCGGCGAGCGTGCCGAAGCCCTCGATGAACTCCGACTGGATGCGCAGCACCCGCCATGGGTCGGTGTGCACCCAGTCCGAGGGGCCTCCGGCGTCCAGCAGCCGCTGGTCCGTGGTGCTCGCCTGCACCTGGTCCCGCCTGCGCAGCACCGGGCCCAGCCGCTGCTCCTCCGGTGGCCGCTTCCTGCCCTCCGGGTTGCCAGTAGCCATGTCCACTCCCTCCGCGTACGGGTCTCCCCGGCCCGGCCGGAACCGGGCGAGGGGAGGTCGTTCCGCCCCAGCGTAGATCTCCGCTGGTTACGGCGGGGGGACGTGGGCATGTCCGCCACGAACCGCCGTCGGGTACGTCTCAGGCGGTGAGCCAGGAGCGCAGTCGCTCCTCACCCGCGAGGATCTTGGCCGTCTCCACCCGCTCGTCCCTCTTGTGCGCCAAGTGGGGGTTGCCGGGGCCGTAGTTGACCGCCGGAACGCCGAGCCGGCTGAAGCGGGAGACGTCGGTCCAGCCGTACTTGGGCTGCGGGGTGCCGCCGACGGCCTCGATGAACGCGGCGGCGGCCGGGTGGGAGAGGCCGGGCAGCGCGGCGCCGCTGTGGTCGTCGACGACGAACTCGTCCACGCCGCAGTCGGCGAAGACCGCGCGGACGTGCTCGATCGCCTCCTCCTCGGTGCGGTCGGGCGCGTAGCGGAAGTTGACGGTGACGACGCACTCGTCGGGGATGACGTTGCCGGCGACCCCGCCGGAGATGCCCACCGCGTTCAGGCCCTCGCGGTACTCCAGGCCGTCGATGACCGGGTGGCGGGGCTGGTACGCGGCGAGCGCGGCGAGGATCGGGGAGGCCGCGTGGATCGCGTTCGACCCCATCCAGCCGCGGGCGGAGTGGGCTCGCTCGCCGCGGGTCTTCAGGAGCACCCGCAGCGTGCCCTGGCAGCCGCCCTCGACCTGCCCGTCGGAGGGTTCGAGAAGGACCGCGAAGTCGCCCTCCAGCCAGTCCGGGTGGGCGTCGGCGACGTGCTTCAGGCCGTTCAGGTGGGCCGCCACCTCCTCGTTGTCGTAGAAGACGAAGGTGAGGTCCCGGTTGGGCTCGGGGACGGTGGCCGCGATGCGGAGCTGGACGGCGACGCCCGACTTCATGTCGCAGGTGCCGCATCCCCACAGGACGCCGTCCTCGTCGAGGCGGGAGGGCACGTTGTCCGCGATCGGCACGGTGTCGATGTGGCCGGCCAGGACGACCCGTTCGGCGCGGCCGAGCCGGGTGCGCGCCACGACGTTGTTGCCGTACCGGTCGACCGTCAGGTGCGGCAGGGCGCGCAGGGCGGCCTCGACGGCGTCCGCGAGCGGCTTCTCGTCGCCGCTCTCCGAGGGGAAGTCGACGAGCTGCGCGGTGAGCCCGGCGGCGTCCAGGGTGAGGTCAAGGGAGGTGTCGGCCATGGCGTCGACCCTAGCGCCCCGACCCGGCGGTTTCACCGGCTCGTGACGCCCGGCAGGGCACCTCGCCGCGGCGTCGCGTCCCCCGGGTCCACCGCGGACGCGGGAGGCGCTCCGCCTCGCGCTGCGCCGCGCCGGACGCCGCGAGCCGTCCGGCGAACCCGTCCGGTCACGGCACCGGCGCGCCGGGCGGGCGCCGCGGCGGTCCGCGGGCCGGGGCCGAAAGCGACCGGAACGGGCCGGAAGCGGTCGTTCGTCCCGGGCCTCACCGCCGTTGTCCACAACCTCGGGAGGCATCGACAGGGACCTCCAGTACCTTGTACGCGTGTCAGAGCCGTCCTCCACCCCCGCTCGGCGTCCGCGCCGCCGACTGCTCCGTCTCTCCGGGGCCGTCATGGTCCTGCTCGCGCTCGCGGGCTACCTGTGCGTGCAGTACCTCACGGGCGGCACGGGGGCGCCCCGGTGCAGAGTCGTCTCCGGCAAGGGCGACGGCGCGTCGTACGAGTTCGGGCCCGAACAGGCGGTGAACGCGGCGACGATCTCGGCGGTCGGAACCTCCCGCGGCATGCCCGAGCGAGCGGTGGCGATCGCCCTCGCGACGGCTCTCCAGGAGTCGGGGCTGCGCAACATCCGGCACGGCGACCGCGATTCCCTCGGCCTGTTCCAGCAGCGGCCCTCGCAGGGCTGGGGCACCCCGAGCCAGATCATGGACCCGGCGTACGCGGCGGGCATCTTCTACGAGCACCTGGCGAAGGTCCCCGGCTACTCGCGGCTGCCGCTCACCGTCGCCGCGCAGCGGGTGCAGCGCAGCGGCTTCCCGCAGGCGTACGCCAAGCACGAGCCGGACGCGACGCTGCTCGCCGCCGCCCTCACCGGCCGCGCCCCGGCCACCCTGACCTGCGAGGGGCGTCCGGGTGCGACGACGACCGGCGGTGCGGACGCCGTGCGGGCCGCCCTCGCCCGGGACTTCGGACGGGACGTGCTCCAGGAGGCGGGGGCGACCGTCGGCTCCGGGCAGGACCCGGCGTCGTCCGGACCGGGCACGGGCGCCTCCGCCGACGCCCCCGGCTCCTCGCCGTCGCCCACCGCGCCCTCGCCGTCCACCGTCCCGCCGGCCTCCTCGGCGCCCTCGTCGTCGTCCTCGTCCTCGTCGTCGTCCGGAGGGCGGACCGTGACCGTGCCGGTGCGGGAGGGCGCGACGTCCGGGACCGGGACGCTGCGCCGCGGCTGGGAGTTGGCGCACTGGGCGGTGGCCAACTCCTCGGCGCTGCACATCGAGCACGTGACGTACGCGGGGCGCGAGTGGACCGCCGGGCGCTCCGAGGGTGCGTGGCACACCGCGGACGCGAAGGCGGGCGGGGCCGGCGGGAAGGCCACGTCGGAGGTCCGGATCGTCACCGGGCAGTAGTGCGGGCCCTCACCCGCGCGGAGGACCCCGCTCCGGGCCGGCCGCCGCTCGGGGGCAGGGCCGAGCCGGGTGGCCGTCGTCGCGTCGAATCCCTTGGGAACACAGGGCCGCAAGGGTTCACCGGCCACGCACGGGTGACGCCGTTTGCCCGTTTTTATCCACACCCGATTATGCGACGCATTGCCAACTCTTTACGTCGGGTCACCGCAACCTTCGCGGGCTTCGAGCGGTAGTCACTGCGTCCGAGACGGAACGATCACCGGAGGCTGTCAGCAGCCGGTTTCCCCGGACCGGTCGGACGTTCACCGTTTTCTCCCGTCTAAGGAGCACCATGTCCCTCCCCCTGACCCGCCGGATCGCCCGTGTCGCGCTGCTCGTCGCAGCGGGAGCGGCGCCCGTGGTCGGTGCGGCCGGCTCCGCCAGCGCTGCGGCCGCTCTCCCGGCCACCCCCGACCTCGGCGGGCTGACCGCCCTGGACGGGGCAAGCGTCGGCAACACCCTCGACGGGGCGACGCAGCACGCCACCGGTACGGCCGGCAAGTCCGGTGGCGACACGGTCAAGAAGGCGGTGCCCGCCGCGGGCAGGACCGGCGGCAAGGTCGCCAAGACCGTGACGCCCGCCGCGCGGAAGGCGGCCGGCCAGACGGCCGGACAGGCCGGCGGCCTCCTCGGTGACACCGCGAAGACCGCGACCGGCGGCGGTCTGCCGACCGACGCGGTCACCAAGGGCGGTCTGCCCACCGGGCAGCTCCCGCTGAAGGGCGGCCTGCCCCTCGGCTAGGGCTCTGCCGTACGACGACGGGGGTGGGGGGGGGGGGGGGCGGCGCCGCCCCCCCCCGCCCGGCGGCCCCCCCCCCCCCCCCCCCCCCCCCCCGCCCCGGGGGCGGCCCGGGGGCGGGGCCCCCCCCCGCCCCCCCCCCCC
>NZ_JBICWL010000027.1:0-83766 GCF_043199735.1 Streptomyces sp. NPDC048566 | reverse complement strand
CCCCCTCAAGGCGGTCCCCGACCTGCCGGACGGCGTCCTGGACGGTGCCGCCGACGGCGTCGTCGTCATCGACACCGCCGACCGACAGGTCGGGGCCTCACTCGTTTTCCGCACCGCCCGCGGGTTCGTCGCTCCCCGTGCGGGCGGGGTCACGGACAGATGTGGGGCAGATCTCGTCGCCTCGGCATCACTCCACGTCAGGACGCCGGATCAGCGCGTTCCGCACCCCCGGGTGGCGGCATCACATGGCCGATGACCAGGGCCGAGGCTAGCGTCGTACTAAAATTCCAGGCTTGTTTGGAGCTGGACCGGAATATCCCCAGGCGTACCTGCGGGCCCACCAGCGCCCCGGACTCCCCCGGGAACAACACGTGAGGACCCGATGGCAGCCCTCCAGCAAGGCCCCGCGGTCACGTTGTCCGACGCCGAGGTCCGTGCGGAGTTCGGTGACCAGGCGCGCTTCTCCGCCGCCCCGGCCGCCTCGCCCCGCACCCTCGTCGACATCCTGGACGCCTCCGTGCGGGCCCACCCCGACGAGCCCGCTCTCGACGACGGGCGGCGGACGCTCAGCTACCGCGCGCTGGCCGCCGAGGTCGAGGCGATGCGGTGGCGGCTCGCGCAGGCCGGTGTCGGACGCGGCGACCGGGTCGGCGTGCGCGTGCCGTCCGGCACGAACGAGCTGTACGTGGCGATCCTCGGCGTGCTGGCCGCGGGCGCCGCCTACGTGCCGGTGGACGCGGAGGACCCCGACGAGCGGGCCGCGCTGGTCTTCGGGGAGGCGGGGGTGCGCGCCGTCGTCGAGGCGGACCACGAGGTGACGGCCGGGAGCCGCTCCGCGGTGCCCGCCGGGCGGCCCGGCGTCGGGGACGACGCGTGGATCATCTTCACCTCGGGCTCCACCGGGCGGCCCAAGGGGGTGGCCGTGAGCCACCGCAGCGCCGCCGCGTTCGTGGACGCCGAGGCCGCCCTCTTCCTCGCGGAGGAGCCCATCGGGCCCGGCGACCGGGTCATGGCGGGGCTGTCGGTGGCCTTCGACGCCTCCTGCGAGGAGATGTGGCTGGCCTGGCGGTACGGCGCCTGCCTGGTCCCCGTGCCGCGCTCGCAGGTGCGCAGCGGCGCCGATCTGGGCCCCTGGCTGGTCGAGCAGGAGATCACGGTGGTCTCCACCGTGCCGACCCTCGCCGCGCTGTGGGAGCCGGAGGCGCTCAACGAGGTGCGGCTGCTGATCTTCGGCGGCGAGGCCTGCCCGCCGGAGCTGACCCGGCGCGTGGTGACCGAGGGCCGCGAGGTGTGGAACACCTACGGTCCCACCGAGGCGACCGTGGTGGCCTGCGCGGCGCTGCTCACCGGCGAGGAGCCCGTCCGGATCGGGCTGCCGCTGAACGGCTGGGAGCTGGCCGTGGTCGACGAGGCCGGCGAGCCGGTGCCGATGGGCGCGAGCGGTCAGCTGGTGATCGGCGGCGTCGGCCTCGCCCGCTACCTCGACGCGGGCAAGGACGCCGAGAAGTACGCGCCGCTGCCCTCCCTGGGCTGGGAGCGGGCCTACCGCAGCGGTGACCTGGTGCGGGCCGAGCCGGAGGGACTGGTCTTCCTCGGGCGCGCGGACGAGCAGATCAAGCTGGGTGGGCGCCGGATCGAACTCGGCGAGGTCGACGCGGCGCTCAACGCGCTGCCGGGCGTCGCGGGCGCCGCCGCCGCCGTGCGCACCGCCCGCGGCGGCAACCAGCTCCTGGTGGGGTACGTCGTCCCGCAGACCGGCTGGGACCGGGCGGCGTGCGTCGAGAGGCTGCGGGCGGCGCTGCCCGCGGCGCTGGTGCCGCTGCTCGCTCCGGTCGAGGTGCTGCCGACCCGGACGTCGGGCAAGGTCGACCGCGAGGCGCTGCCCTGGCCGCTGGAGGGTCTGGAGAGCGGCGGCGCGGCGGAGCGGCTGCACGGCACCGAGGCGTGGCTGGCCGAGCAGTGGAGCGAGGTGCTGGGCATCCCGGTCTGCGGCGCGGCCGACGACTTCTTCGCGATCGGCGGGGGCAGCCTGGCCGCCGCCCAGCTGACCTCCCGGCTGCGCGCCCGCTACCCGAGCGCCGCGGTCCTGGACGTCTACCAGCAGCCGGTGCTGCGCAAGCTGGCCCGGCATCTGGAGAGGTCCGTGCCCGACGACGGTGCCGGGCGCACGGTGGCGCCGGTCCCGCGGCGCGCGCAGGTGATCCAGGTGCTCGTGCTGCTGCCGCTGTTCGCGCTGCCCGGGCTGCGCTGGACGGTGGCGCTGGCCGCGCTCGGCAACGTCCTGCACCGGTTCGGCGCGTATCCGTGGGCGCCGAGCACGCCGTGGTGGGCGGTGGCGGCCGGCGCGCTGGTGCTGTTCAGTCCGCCGGGCCGGCTGGCGATCGCCGCCGGCGGGGCGCGCCTGCTGCTGCGCGGGCTGCGGCCGGGCCGGTACCCGCGCGGCGGGGCCGTCCATCTGCGGCTGTGGACGGCGGAACGGCTGGCCGAGTTCAGCGGCGCGACCTCGCTGACGGGCGCCTGGCTGGAGCGGTACGCCCGTGCGCTGGGCGCCCGGGTCGGGCGGGACGTGGACCTGCACTCGCTGCCGCCGGTGACCGGCCTGCTCAAGCTGGGCCGGGGCGCCGCCGTGGAGTCCGAGGTGGACCTGTCGGGGTACTGGCTGGACGGCGACCGGCTGGAGGTCGGCGCCGTGAAGGTCGGTTCCGGTGCGGTGGTGGGGACGCGCAGCATCCTGTTCCCGGGGGCGCGGGTGGGCAAGCGCGCCGAGGTGGCCCCCGGGTCCGCGGTGTCCGGCCAGGTCCCGACCGGGCAGCGGTGGGCGGGCGCCCCGGCGCGCAAGCTCGGCAAGGCGAAGCGTGCGTGGCCGAAGCAGCGGCCGCGGCGTGCCGCGTACTGGCGGGCGATGTACGGCGCGACCGGGTTCGCGCTGACGGCGCTGCCGGTGCTGGCCTCGCTCGCGGCGCTGCTCGTGGGCTCGGCCTTCGTGCGGGCGGACGCCGGGTACGGCGAGGCGCTGCGCGGCGCGGCGGCGGCCCTGGTGCCGGCGACGCTCGCGTTCGGCCTGGCGTACGCGCTGCTGCTGGTGGCCGCCGTCCGGCTGCTGAGCCTGGGACTGCGGGAGGGCACGTATCCGACGCACAGCCGGACCGGGTGGCAGGCCTGGACGGTCACGCAGCTGATGGACCGCTCGCGCGAGACGCTGTTCCCGCTGTACGCGAGCCTGGCCACGCCGGTGTGGCTGCGCCTGCTCGGCATGCGGGTCGGGCGGGGTGCCGAGATCTCGACGGTGCTCGCGCTGCCGGGTCTCACCACGGTCGGCGAGGGAGCGTTCCTCGCCGACGACACGCTGACCGCGCCGTACGAGCTCGGCGGCGGCTGGATGCGGATCGGGCGGGCCGAGATCGGCCGGCGGGCCTTCCTCGGCAACTCGGGGATGACGGCGCCGGGCCGCAGCGTGCCCGACGGCGGTCTGGTGGGCGTGCTGTCGGCGACGCCGAAGAAGGCGAAGAAGGGCAGCTCGTACCTGGGCCTGCCGCCGGTGAAGCTGCCGCGCGCGGCGCGGGGCGGCGACCAGAGCCGCACGTACGACCCGCCGGCCCGGCTGCTGTGGGCGCGCGGGCTGGTGGAGGCGTGCCGGATCGTGCCGGTGTTCTGCTCGGCGGGTCTCGCGGTCCTGACGGCGGCGGCGCTGTGCGCGCTGGGTCCCTGGGCGTGGGTGCTGTCGGGGGTGGTGCTGCCGGCCGCCGGGGTGCTCGGCTGCCTGGCCGCGGTCCTGGCGAAGTGGCTGCTGGTGGGGCGGCACCGGAGCGGCGAGCATCCGCTGTGGAGCGGTTTCGTGTGGCGCAACGAGCTGGCCGACACCTTCGTGGAGGTGGTCGCCGTGCCGTGGCTCGCAGGTGCGGTGCCGGGCACCCCCCTGCTGACGGCGTGGTTGCGCGGGCTCGGCGCGCGGATCGGCCGGGGCACCTGGGTGGAGAGCTACTGGCTGCCCGAGCCGGATCTGGTGACGCTGCGGGCCGCGGCCACGGTGAACCGGGGCTGTGTGCTGCAGACCCACCTCTTCCACGACCGGATCTTGCGGACGGATACTGTGGTCCTCCGTGAGGGCGCCACCCTGGGCCCGGGCGGAATCGTCCTGCCCGGCAGCACCGTCGGGGCCCGCTCCACGCTGGGTCCCGCGTCGCTGGTGATGGCGGCGGAGTCCGTTCCCGACGACACCCGCTGGCTGGGCAATCCGATCGAGGCGTGGCGTTCGTAGCGGACGCGGCCCGGCCGGAGGAGGGGGAGGGCGGGGCAGCGGTACGTCGAGCACAGGGCAGGGAGCAGTCGCAGCAGTGAGCGTTCAGCGGACAGCGGGACCGGACCCCTACTTCCCGGCCAACGGCGATCCCCGTTACCGGGTGCACCGGTACGAACTGGCGCTGGACTACCGCCCCGCCCCGAACAGGCTCTCCGGCACCGCGCGGCTCAGCGCCATAGCGGGCCGCTCACCGCTCACCGAGTTCCAGCTGAACCTGGCGGACTTCCGGATCGGCCGTATCAGGGTCGACGGGAAGGCGGCGCACTACACGCACCGCGCCGGCCGGCTGCGGGTCCGTCCGGCGAAGCCGGTCCGGGCCGGAGCCGCGTTCACCGTCGAGGTGCAGTGGTCGGGCAACCCGAAGCCGGTGAGCAGCCCCTGGGGCGGCCTCGGCTGGGAGGAGCTGGAGGACGGGGCGCTGGTGGCGAGCCAGCCGGTCGGTTCGCCGTCCTGGTACCCGTGCAACGACCGGCCCGCCGACAAGGCCGCCTACCAGATCTCCGTCACCACGCCGTCCGCGTACGCGGTGGTGGCGGTCGGCCGGCTGCTGACCCGGACCGCCAAGGCGTCCACGACGACCTGGGTGTACGAGCAGCAGGCGCCGACCTCCAGTTATCTGGTGGGTCTGTCGATCGGCCGCTACCAGACGGTGCTGCTCGGCGATCCGGGCCTCGGCGGCGTTCCGCAGTCGGGGCACGTGCCCGCGCGGCTGCTCGCGGAGTTCTCCCGGGACTTCGCGCGCCAGCCCGCGATGATGGAGCTGTTCGAGGACCTCTTCGGGCCCTATCCGTTCGGCGAGTACGCCGTGGTGGTGACCGAGGAGGAGCTCGACGTCCCCGTGGAGGCGCAGGGCCTGTCGCTGTTCGGCGCCAACCACGTGGACGGGGCGCGGGGTTCGGAGCGGCTGATCGCCCACGAGCTGGCGCACCAGTGGTTCGGCAACAGCGTGTCGGTCGCCGACTGGCGGCACATCTGGCTGAACGAGGGGCTCGCCAAGTACGCCGAGTGGCTGTGGTCGGAGCGCTCCGGCGGGCCGTCCGCGCAGCAGCTCGCCGCGGCGGCGCACCGGACGCTGTCCGGGCTGCCGCAGGACCTGCTGCTGTCCGACCCGGGCCGCAAGCTGATGTTCGACGACCGGCTCTACGAGCGGGGCGGGCTGACGGTGCACGCGGTCCGCTGCGCGCTGGGCGACGAGGCGTTCTTCCGCATGCTGCGCGGCTGGGCGGCCCTGCACCGGGGCGGCACCGCCACCACGGCCGCCTTCACCGCACACGTCGCGCGCCACGCGGCCCGGCCGGCGGACGATCTGTTCGCCGCCTGGCTGTACGAGACGGCGCTTCCCGCGCTGCCCTCTCCCGCCGCCCGGCCGCCGGCCCGCCCCGCCCATCCGCCCACCGACGCCGGCTCGGCCCGGGTCCGGGGAGAATGACGCGATGACCAGCCGTTCCTGTCCCTGCGGGCTCGCCGCTCCGTACGCGCGCTGCTGCGGGCGATTCCATCGCGGTGAGGCCGCCGCGCCGACCGCCGAGCTGCTGATGCGGTCGCGCTACTGCGCCTTCGTCCAGGAGGACGAGGGGTATCTGCTGCGGACCTGGCATCCGCGGACGCGGCCGGACCGGCTGGACTTCGACGCGGGGATGCGGTGGAGGGGGCTGGAGATCCTCGGGACCGAGCAGGGTTCGGCGTTCCACACCGCGGGCACGGTGACGTTCCGCGCCTCCTACCGGGGCGGCGCGCTCCACGAGCGCAGCACGTTCGAGCGGGTGGACGGCGCCTGGGTGTACGTCGACGGGGAGTTCCTGGACTGACCGGCCGCCCGGGGCCGACGGGAGCGGCGGCACGGCGGCGCTCCGGCGCGGGGACGGTGGCACGGGGGCCGGGCCGGGGACGGCGCGCGCTCAGGGCGCCAGGATGTCCAGTTCGTGGAGCGCGCCGACGGTGATCTCACGGGTGAGGGCCTCGGCGCGCTCCGCGTCGCCCTCGCGGACGGCCTCGGCGACCTTGACGTGCAGGGTGACGGCGGCGGGGTCGGGGTCCGCGAACATCACCTCGTGGTGGGTGCGGCCCGACAGGACCTCCGCGACGACGTCGCCGAGCCGGGCGAACATCTCGTTGCCGGACGCGGTCAGGATCACGCGGTGGAAGGCGACGTCGTGGACGAGGTACTCCTCCAGCCGCTGCCCGCGCGAGGTGGCGACCATGCCGAGCGCGGACGCGGTGAGTTCGGCGCACTGGGCGGCGGTCGCGTGCCGGGCGGCGAGTCCGGCGGCCACCGGCTCGACGGCCGAGCGGAGCACGGTGAGGGATCGGAGCTGGTGGGGGCGGTCCGCGCCGGCCAGCCGCCAGCGGATGACCTGCGGGTCGTAGACGTTCCACTCGGCCCGGGGGCGGACCGTCACGCCGACGCGGCGGCGTGACTCCACCAGGTACATCGACTCCAGGACGCGCACGGCCTCGCGCATCACGGAGCGGGACACCTCGAAGCGCTGGGCGAGTTCGTCGGTGCGGAGCACGCTGCCCGGCGGGTAGTCGCCGGCCGTGATGGCCGGCCCGAGGCTCTCCAGTACGCGTCCGTGCAGCCCCCGGCCCCGTGTGCTCATGACGTCAGCGTACGAGGCGAACGCCACGATCAAAAAGTCAGACTTATATGTCACAGGGACTTGAATTCGTCGTACCTAATGCGTTTCAGTGGCGTCGACATCAGGTGTCGACGAAGACAGCGAGAGCGCGCATGCAGCAGAGTCCCTATCCCCGTGTGCTGGTGGTCATGGGCGTCGCCGGTACCGGCAAGACGACCATCGGGCCGCTGCTCGCGGCCCGGCTCGGCGTCCCCTACGCCGAAGGCGACGACTTCCACCCGGAGGCCAACATCGCCAAGATGTCGGCCGGGACCCCGCTGACCGACGACGACCGGTGGCCCTGGCTGGACGCCATCGGCCGGTGGGCGCACGACCGGGCCGGGCTCGGCGGGGTGGTGAGCTGCTCGGCGCTCAAGCGCAGCTACCGGGACCGGCTGCGCTCCACCGCTCCGGGGATCGCCTTCGTCCACCTGACCGGTGACCGCGCACTCGTCGGCGACCGGATGTCGCACCGCACCGGGCACTTCATGCCCACCGCGCTCCTGGACTCGCAGTTCGCCACGCTCCAGCCGCTGGCGGCGGACGAGGCGGGGGTCGCGGTGGACGTCTCCGGCGATCCCGCCGAGATCACCGAGCGCGCCGTGGCGGCGGTCCGGGACCTCGCGCCGCCGCGGTAGCCGCACACCGCCCTGCCGCACCCCCGCGGTCCGTGCACGGTGCCGCCGTGTCCCGCCCGCGGGACGCGGCGGTGCACGGCGCTGCCCGCAGCACCTCCGCGCACCTCCCCGTACCGCCCCCCACCCCCGATCCCCCATCCCCCACGCCCCGTCCCACCCTTCCCCGCGACCCATCACAAGCAAGGGAATCACCGTGACCAGACTCAGTGTCGAGATGCTGGCAGCGGACACCGTCGAACCGATCACCTCGGCGGGCCACGCCCAACTGGGCGTGGCCGTGCTGGCGGGCATCGCCGTCATCGTCCTGCTCATCACCCGGTTCAAGCTGCACGCCTTCCTGGCCCTGACCATCGGCTCACTCGCGCTCGGCGCGTTCGCCGGAGCACCGCTCGACAAGGTCATCGTCAGCTTCTCCAGCGGCCTCGGCTCCACCGTGGCCGGCGTGGGCGTGCTGATCGCCCTCGGCGCGATACTCGGCCGGCTGCTCGCCGACTCCGGAGGTGCCGACCAGATCGTCGACACCATCCTGGCGAAGGCGGGCGGCCGGGCCATGCCCTGGGCGATGGTGCTGATCGCCTCGGTGATCGGCCTGCCGCTGTTCTTCGAGGTCGGCATCGTGCTGCTGATCCCGGTGGTCCTGATGGTCGCGCGGCGCGGCAACCTCTCGCTGATGCGGATCGGCATCCCGGCCCTCGCGGGCCTGTCGGTCATGCACGGGCTGATTCCGCCGCACCCCGGCCCGCTGGTCGCGATCGACGCGGTCGGCGCGAACCTCGGCGTCACCCTCGCCCTCGGCGTCCTCGTCGCCGTCCCGACGGTGATCATCGCCGGTCCGGTGTTCTCCCGCTACGCCGCCCGCTGGGTGGACGTGCAGGCCCCCGACCGCATGATCCCGCAGCGCGCCTCGGACGACCTGGACAAGCGCCCCGGCTTCGGCGCCACGCTCGCCACCATGCTGCTGCCCGTCGTGCTGATGCTGGCCAAGGCGCTGGTGGACATCGTCGTCGACGACCCGCAGAACACCACGCAGCGCGTCTTCGACGTGGTCGGCGCCCCGCTGATCGCACTCCTCGCGGCGGTGATCGTCGGCATGTTCACCCTCGGCCGCGCCGCCGGCTTCACCCGCGACCGCATCGCGTCGACCGTCGAGAAGTCCCTCGCCCCCATCGCCGGCGTGCTGCTGATCGTCGGCGCGGGCGGCGGCTTCAAGCAGACGCTGATCGACTCCGGCGTCGGGCAGATGATCCTGGACGTCTCCAAGGACTGGTCGATCCCCGCGCTGCTGCTCGCCTGGCTGATCGCGGTGATCATCCGGCTCGCCACGGGCTCGGCGACCGTGGCCACCATCTCGGCGGCCGGTCTGGTGGCGCCACTCGCCGTCGACATGTCGACCACGCACGCGGCGCTGCTCGTCCTCGCGATCGGTGCGGGCTCCCTGTTCTTCAGCCACGTCAACGACGCGGGATTCTGGCTGGTGAAGGAGTACTTCGGCCTGGACGTGGGGCAGACGATCAAGACCTGGTCGGTCATGGAGACGATCATCTCGGTGGTCGCCGGCGGACTGGTCCTGCTGCTGTCCCTCGTCCTCTAGGGCCGTGCCCGGAAGGCTCGCGGCGTCCGGTGCGGTGCATCGCACGGCGCAGCGTCGCGGCATACGGGATGCACCCGGGTGATGCGACGACGCGCCGGGGTACCGGGCGTCGCGAGCCGGTGAGCCCTCCCGGTCAGGGCGCCGGGCGACGGCCGGGGGCGGGCCCGGTGTTCCGGGCCCGCCCCCGGCCGTTCCCGGACCGGCCGTGACGGCCCGCGCGCCCCCCGGTCACGGTGGGGCGCGCCCCCGTAGGGGCGGGGCCCGGCGGAGGCCGCCGACCGCTCAGGGGCGCCACAGCGGATGCTCCCGCTCGGCCCACTCGCGGCTGACCGAGCCGGTGCGCAGTCCGCGCCGGGCCTCCGGATCGCCCAGGGCCATGCCGACGTGGCCGGCGACGACGATGCCGATCGTCAGCGCCAGCCAGTCGTGCACGAACGTCGCCGAGGTGCGCCACATCAGAGGCGTGAGGTGGGTGAACCACATGAGCAGGCCGGTGCCGAGCATCACCAGGGTGGCCCCGGCGATCCAGGCGGCGTAGAGCTTCTGGCCCGCGTTGAACTTGGCCGCCGGGCGGGAGTCCCGGTGCTTGTCCCGGCGCAGCGCCGCCCGCAGCCAGACGCGGTCGTGCGGGCCGAAGCGGTTGAGGTGGCCGAGGTCGCGGCGCAGGGCGCGGGAGGCGAGGCCGGCGAGGACCGGGACCGGGAGCGTCAGGCCGGCCCACTCGTGGACGCGGACGACGAGTTCGCGGCGGCCCACGAGTTCGGCGATCTGGGGGATGTAGAGACTGGCGGCGGTCGCCACGCACACGCCCATGAGCAGGGCGGTCAGGCGGTGCACCCAGTGCTCGGCGCGGCTGAAGCGGGGGACCCGGCGCGCGGGGGCGGAGGCGGCGGGGACGGCCGCGGGAACGTCAGCTCGTGGGTTCATCGTCGCGTCCGTTCGAACGGCCGACCCAGGCGTCGACGTCGTATCCGCGGTCCTCCCAGTAGCCGGGGCGGACGTCCTCGGTGACGGTGATGCCGGAGAGCCACTTGGCGGACTTGTAGAAGTACATGGGCGCCACGTAGAGGCGGACGGGGCCGCCGTGCTCGTGGCCGAGGGGCTTGTCCTGCATGCGCAGGGCCACCAGGACGTCCTCGCGGCGCGCCTGACGCAGCGTGAGGCTCTCCGTGTAGGCCCCGTCGAAGCAGGTGAAGCGGACCGCCCCGGCCGATGAGCGGACGCCCGCGGCGTCCAGCAGGTCGGACAGCCGCACGCCTTCGAAGGGGGTGGCGGGCACCCGCCAGCCGGTGACGCACTGGACGTCGTGGACGAGCCGGGTCTGCGGCAGGGCGCGCAGGTCGGCGAGGGTGTAGTGGCCGGGGCGGTCGACCAGGCCGTCGACGGTGAGCCGGTAGTTCGTCTCGTTCTTGTGCGGAACGGAGGAGGTCACCGAGTAGTAGCGGAAGCCGCCCCCGTTGGGGAGCAGTCCGGTGAGCCCCGTGGGGTCCTTCTCGGAGGCGCCCGCGAGGAAGGACTCCATGACGCGCTGCGCCGTGGGCGCGGTCAGGACGCCGAGGGCGCCGAGTCCGAGGGTGCCGAGCAGCACCCGCCGGCCGATGGGCTTGCCGCGCTCCTCGGACCGGGCCGGGGCGCCGGGCCGCTCCGCGGCGGGAGGGGCGGGGGGCTCGGGATGCCGCTCTCCCGGGTGTTCGGGCTCCGGTTCGCCTGGCCGTTCAGTGTTCACCCGTCGATTCGAGCACCCGGGACCCCGGAAAAGCCAGCGGTGGCGAGGGCCCGTCAGCATTCCGTCATCTCTTCGGCGTGTCCTGTCCGGGTCCTCGGGCTCCGGACAGGACACGGGGGCCGGGTCAGGAGGGGGAACCGGCCGCCTTGTCCAACTGGAACGCCTCGTTGCCGAGCCCGATCCGCGCGTGCGCCTCGGGCCTGCGGGAGCGCAGCACGAGGCCCTGGACGAGGCCGACGACCGCGGCCGCTCCGATCACGGCGGGCAGCAGCCGGCTCAGGACGGAGCCGGGTCCCGCGCCGACCAGGACGTCGAAGTCCTTGATCGTGTAGAAGGCGATGACGAGCAGGGCGATGCCGGCGACGGCGGCGGTGATCAGGCGTCCGGCCTGGGCCCGGGCGGCGCCGCGGCGGACGAAGAACACGATGACCGAGAGCGACGCGGTCGCCATCAGCAGGGTGACGCCGAGGGCCCCTACGTTGCCGCCCCAGGTGAACAGCCGCAGGACGGGCGCGGTCGGGTCGCCGGCCGGCCCGTCGTCGAAGAGCGCGAATCCCCCCACCACCAGCAGCGAGACCACGGAGTGCAGCAGCGAGCCGGTACCGGGGGCGCCGCTGGCCTCGCTGGTCCGGCCGAACGCTGCGGGCAGCAGTCCCTCCCGCCCCATGGCGAAGGCGTACCGCGAGACGACGTTGTGGAAGCTGAGCAGCGCCGCGAACATGCCGGTCACGAAGAGCACGTGCAGGACGTCGGTGAAGGTGGCGCCGAGCCGGGACTCGGTGAGGAAGAACAGCAGCCCGGCGCTCTGCTCGCGGGAGGTCCCGACGATCGCGGAGGGCCCGGTGGCCACCGTCAGCGCCCAGGAGCTGATCGCGAAGAAGACCGCGACGAAGCCGATCGCGAGGAACATGACGCGGGGGACGAGCAGGTGCGGGCGGCTGGTCTCCTCGGCGTAGACGGGGGCCTGCTCGAAGCCGGTGAAGGCCGCGATGCAGAAGCACAGAGCGGTCCCGACGCCCGCTCCGGTCAGGGTGCCGGGGTCGAACGCGTGCAGCGAGAGTCCCTGCCGGGCGGGGTCGGCGACGGCCGAGACGTCGAAGACGACGACCAGCGTCACCTCGATGACCAGCAGGACGCCGAGCACCCAGGCGTTGACGTCGATCTTCAGCCAGGCCAGGGCGCCGACGACGAGGACCGCGGCGAGCGCGGGTATCCACCAGGCGATCTCGGTGTCGAGGTAGGTGGCGAAGAGGCCGGAGACCTCGAAGCCGAAGAGTCCGTAGATGCCGACCTGGAGGGAGCTGTAGGCGACGAGGGCGACGGCGGCGGCCGCCGCTCCGGGGGTGCCGCCGAGTCCGCGCGCGATGTAGGCGTAGAAGGCCCCCGCGTTGTGCACGTGCCGGCTCATCTCGGCGTACCCGACGCTGAACAGCACCAGGACGACACCGAGGATGACGAACAGCAGCGGCTGCCCGACGATCCCCATCACCGCGAATGTAGTGGGCATGACACCGGCGACGACCATGAGGGGGGCGGTCGCGGCGAGGACGGACAGCAGCAGGCCCCCCGTGCCGAGGCGGCCGGCCCGCAGGGCGCGGTCCTGCCCCTTGAACGTGCTGATGCCGGCCTCGTCGTCGGCGGGTCTTCCCGTGCTCGGCGTACTCGAAGTGCTCGAACTGCCCGTCGTCATCGCGGGGCCGTCCTTTCGGATGTCGGGTCGTCGGGGGCGTTCACACCGCGCCGAGCGCGGATCCCCGCGCGGCACGGAAGGCGGTGTACGGGTCGCGGTCGGGGTAGGACCACGGCGCCGGGGTGGGGTGGTCGCCGATCCGGTGGAACAGGGCCGCCGCCTCGGCGCCCCGCCCCTCGCAGGTCTTGGCGTGCGCGAGGAAGTTGAGGTCGACCAGGCGGCGCGGGTGGTCGTCGCGCTCCCACTCCAGCCACCAGTCGAAGGCGGTCTTCATCACCTGCCGGGCCCGGCGTCCCACCCAGTGCCCGGACGCCAGCGGATCGGACGGCTCGCTCCCGGCGGCGGCCAGCACCCGGAAGCGCTCGGCGTGCGCGACGACCGGGAGGATCGCCAGCGGCGAGTCGACGGGGGCCTGTTCGGCGGCCCAGTTGGCGAAGTCGTAGACCTCGTGCAGCGGGTCCTGTCCCGCGGCGGCCCGGCGTTCGGCCAGTCGCGCGACCATGAGGTGGTGGGCGTGGTGGTGTCCCGCGTGCCGGTGGCGCACCTCGTCGAAGAGCCGCACCACGTCCTCCTCCGCGCCGAGCGAGCGCTCCAGCAGGAGCAGGCCCAGCCAGGGCGTGGGGTCGGCGGGGGCCCGCTCCGCCGCGGCCCGGCAGGCCTCGCGGGCGCGCTCGGGCCGCTCCGCGCCGCGCAGGGCGGACTCCACGGTGGCGCAGGCGAGCAGGACGGCCGCGTCCGCGGACTCCGGCTCCGCGAGCAGCCAGTCACGGACCCAGGCGGAGGCGGCGGGCTCCTGGGCGAGCACGGTGACCCGGTGGCCCCGGCGGTCCCAGTCCTCGCCGGTCCCGGCGAGCAGGGCGCGCACGGCGGTCCACCGGCCCTGGTTCAACGAGGCACGGGCGGCGGCGAGTTCGGCGTCGTCGAGGGCGGGGTCGAAGACCTGGGCCGCACGCTTGCGACCGCGGCCCAGGGGAGGCGGGGGTGGGGACACCGCTGCTCAACCTCACAGGCGCGGTTCGTCAAGGAGTGATCACGGACAGCAAACCGGCAGCCACGGGTGCAAGTCAAGGGCCGGTCATGCCGCTACACGTGTCAACGGGGCTCGCACACGGGGAAGTTGAGGGTCCCCGCCGCGCCCCGGGCGACTTCCCGTGGGCGCGACCCGAGCCGACGGTGCGCCGCCGGAGACCGGCCGCCCGCGGCACCGGCCCCCCGGGCAGCCGAGCAGCCGGGCAGCCGGGCAGCCGGGCAGCCGGGCAGCCGGGCAGCAACGTGCGGCCTGCCCCCGGGCAGCGCGCACGGCACCGGCCCGTCCACCCCGGCTCCAACTCCCGCTCCGACTCCGGCTCCGGCTTGCTCCGGGGCCTGGGCCCGGGGCCCGGGCCCGGGGCCCGGGCTCCGGGCTCAGCCGACCGCCCCGGCCGCCGCGCGGCCGGCCGTCCGGCCGGAGAAGAGGCAGCCGCCGAGGAAGGTGCCCTCCAGCGAGCGGTATCCGTGCACCCCGCCGCCGCCGAACCCGGCGGCCTCACCGGCGGCGTACACCCCCTCCAGCGGGTCGCCGCCCTCGGTCAGCACCCGCGAGGACAGGTCGGTCTCCAGGCCGCCGAGGGTCTTGCGGGTCAGGATGTTGAGGCGGACGGCGATCAGCGGGCCCGCCCCGGGGTCGAGGATGCGGTGCGGGCTCGCGGTGCGGATCAGTCGGTCCCCCAGGTAGGCGCGGGCGCCGCGGAGGGCCATCACCTGGAGGTCCTTGGTGAACGGGTTGGCGATCTCCCGGTCGCGGGCCACGATCTCGCGGCGCAGCGCGGCCTCGTCGATGAGCGGCTCCTCGGTGAGCGCGTTCATCCCGCGCACCAGGGCGGCGAGGTCCCTCTCCACCACGAAGTCGGCGCCGTGATCCATGAACGCCTTCACCGGAGCGGGCACGTCGGCGCGGGCCCGCTGGACGACGCCCCGCACCGAGCGGCCGGTCAGGTCGGGGTTCTGCTCGGAGCCGGAGAGGGCGAACTCCTTGCCGATGATCTTCCGGTCGAGGACGAACCAGGTGTGGTCGTACCCGGTGCCCATGATGTGTTCGAGGGTGCCGAGGGTGTCGAAGCCGGGGAAGAGCGGGACGGGCAGCCGGTTGCCGCGGGCGTCCAGCCACAGGGAGGACGGTCCGGGCAGGATGCGGATGCCGTGCCGGTCCCAGACGGGGTTCCAGTTCTGGATGCCCTCGGTGTAGTGCCACATGCGGTCGCGGTTGATCAGACGCGCGCCGGCCCGCTCCGCGATCCCCAGCATGGCGCCGTCGACGTGCGCGGGCACCCCCGAGATCATCCGCCGGGGCGGGGCGCCGAGGCGCTCGGGCCAGTTGGCGCGGACGAGGTCGTGGTTGCCGCCGATGCCCCCGGAGGTGACGATCACCGCCTGGGCCGAGAGCTCGAAGGCGCCGGTCACCTCGCGGCTGCTGGCCCGGCCGCGCTCGGCGCCCGAGGGCTCCAGGACCTCCCCGGTGACGGTGTCCACCGCACCGGCGCTGCGGGACAGGCCGGTGACCCGGTGCCGGAACCGCAGGTCGACCAGGCCGCGGGCGGCCCCCGCGCGCACCCGGCGCTCGAAGGGCTCGACGAGGCCCGGCCCGGTGCCCCAGGTGATGTGGAAGCGCGGTACGGAGTTGCCGTGCCCGGTGGCGTCGTAGCCGCCGCGCTCGGCCCAGCCGACCACGGGGAAGAAGCGCACGCCCTGGCCGTGCAGCCAGGACCGCTTCTCGCCGGCCGCGAAGTCGACGTACGCCTCGGCCCACCGGCGCGGCCAGTGGTCCTCGGGGCGGTCGAAGGCGGCCGTGCCCATCCAGTCCTGGAGGGCCAGGGCGTGGCTGTCGCGGATGCGCAGCCGGCGCTGCTCGGGCGAGTCGACGAAGAAGAGCCCGCCGAACGACCAGTGTGCCTGTCCGCCGATCGACTGCTCGGGCTCCTGGTCGAGGAGGATCACCTTGCGGCCGGCGTCGACGAGCTCCGCGGTCGCCGCGAGCCCCGCGAGGCCCGCTCCGATGACGATCACATCCGCGTCGTAGGCCATGGGCCCGTCCTCTCGGCATGCCGGCGGTCGGATCGGGCCGGCTCCCCGAGGGGCGACGTGACGGCGTCGGCCACGAACCGATCGGCGGCGTCGGTGTTGATGAGACATTGGAAGTGCGCGGTGGCCGGCCACGACGGGCGACCGGCCGTTGTTACCGATCGGTCAGATCCTTCGGCACGAAGGGTGACCGAGTCAACCGCCCGGTTCCCGGGACTCCCGGGGCGGGCCCCGGCCCATGGCGCTATGGTCGGCGGGAGACGCACCGTGGCCCCCGACCCCGATGTATCGAGGTACCCAGCGTGTCGGTTCTGGTTCTGGTCCTCGCGGTGAGCGCGGCCTGCTGCCTGGGCTTCGGTTTCGTGCTCCAGCAGAACGCGGCCTCGCACGCCCCGCTGAGCGACTTCCTCTCCCCGCGCATCCTGCTGGACCTCGTCCGGGTGCCGCGCTGGCTGGGCGGCATCGGGCTGATGGTGTGCGGCATGGTGCTCGGCGCGATCGCGCTCGGCAACGGGGAGGTCTCGCTGGTCGAACCGCTCCTCGCCACCAACCTGCTGTTCGCACTCGCGCTTTCCCGCCACCAGACCCGGCAGCCGCTGGGCCGCCAGGGCTGGGGCGGTCTCCTGCTGCTCGCCGGCGGCGTGTCGGCGTTCATCGTGGCCGGGCAGCCGCAGGGCGGCGACGCCGTCGACGACCCGCTGCGGCACTGGCTGATCATCGGGATCGTGGCCGGACTGGCGCTGCTGCTCACCGCCTGCGCGAAACGGTCCCGGCTGAGCGCCGGACCGGTCCTGCTGGCCACCGCCGCCGGCCTGCTCTACGGGTTGCAGGACGCCCTCACCCGCGTCAGCGGCCAGCGGTTCGGGGACGGCGGCTGGTCGGAGCTGCTCACCGGGTGGCAGCCGTACGCGGTGCTGGTGCTGGGCGTGAGCGGGCTGATCCTCGTCCAGAGCGCCTTCGAGACCGCGCCGCTGCGGATGTCGCTGCCCGCGCTCACCGCCGCCCAGCCGCTCGCCGGGATCGCCTGCGGGGTCGGTTTCCTCGGCGACCGGCTCCGCACCGACGCCGGTGCCCTCGCCTGGCAGGCCGCGGGTCTCACGGGCATCGTGCTCGGCATCGTCCTGCTCGGCATGCACCCGGCGATGCCCTCGGGCACCGCCGAGCCCGAGCACTCCCGGGACCTCCAGCCTCACTGAGCGCCGTCAGCCGGACCCCGGCCCGGCGCACTCCCCGGCGCGGCGCCCTTCCCTCGATCCCGCCCCGGGCTGCTTGGATGGCCGGTATGAGTGCCGCTGACGAGATCCTCGACATCGTGGACGAGAACGACCGGGTCGTCGGGCAGGCCCCGCGCGGCGAGGCGTACGAGCGCGGGCTGCGCCACCGCTGCGTGTTCGTCCAGGCGCGGGACGCGCAGGGCCGGATCTTCGTCCACCGCCGGACGCCGACCAAACTGGTGTTCCCTTCCTGCTACGACCTGTTCGTCGGCGGCGTCGTCGGGGCGGGCGAGTCCTACGACGACGCCGCGCTGCGCGAGGCCGAGGAGGAGCTCGGCGTCTCGGGCCTGCCCCGGCCGACGCCGCTGTTCCGGTTCCTGTACGACGACGGGGCCGGCCGCTGCTGGTGGTCGGCCGTGTACGAGGTCCGGTGCGACCTCGCCGTGGACCCGCAGGTGGAGGAGGTCGCCTGGCACGCCTTCCTCACCGACGAGGAGGTGGAGGCGAGGCTGCCGGAGTGGCCCTGGGTGCCCGACGGCCTCGCGGCCCACGAGCGGCTCCGGGACTACCGCGCGACGGGCTGACGGGCCGGGCGGACCGGTGGCGGTCCCCCGCGCGCTTCAGGAGGCGCGCAGGCGCTTCCGGCGGCCGAGGGGCGCCCCGCGGGCTCCCCGGGGATGCCGGAGAGCGGCGGGACGGCGCCTCGGGAGCAGCGGGCGCTCCGGAGGCGGTGGCGCAGGCGAGCAGGGGCGCCGCATCACACGGCTGCCGCTGAGGCTCGGCTCTCCCTCGTCCCGCACCCGGAAGTCCGCAGGCCCCGGCCGGCCGCCCGCACAAGTCCGCCGCCGGGATCGTGGCGAGTCGCCGGGACCCCGCGGCGGGCCGCGGGGTCCCGGTAGGGTCCTGGGCGTGATCGAACTCGTGCGTCATGTCCGGCTGTGGTTCGCGCCCCGGGAGATCCGCGAGGAGGGCGAGACCCCGGACTACCGGTTCTCCCTGGCCAACGAGCGGACGTTCCTGGCCTGGCTGCGCACCGCGCTCGCGCTGATCGGCGGCGGGTTCGCGGTGGACCAGTTCCTGCCGGACCTGCGCTGGGCGTGGCGGGTGGGCCTCGCCCTGGCGCTGCTCGCGGCCGGCGTCCTGTGCGCCCTGCGGGCCGTCAACCACTGGGTGCGCTGCGAGCGGGCCATGCGGCGCGGGGAGGACCTGCCGTTGTCGCCGTTCCCGGCGGTGCTGAGCATCGCGGTGGCGGTGGTCGCGGTCGCCATGATCGTGGTGGTCCTCGTCGGCTGGGCGGGATGACCCCGCCGCGCCGCGAGCGGCGGGACCCCGGCCTCCAGCCGGAACGCACCCGGCTGGCCTGGCGCCGGACGACCCTGTCGAGCACGGTCGTCGCCGTGCTCGCCGCCAAGGCCGCCCTCCAGGACACCAACACCGCGGTCGGGGTGGCCGCCTGCGCCGTCGCCTGCCTGCTGTGGCTGTGCTTCCTCGCCCTCGCCCACCGCCGCATCCGGACCCTGGCGCTGGCGGGCCCGGCCGGCCCCGCCCGGCTCACCCCCCGGCACGCCGGAGCCGCCGCCGCGTGCACGCTGGCCCTGGCCCTGTGCGCGGTGGCGCTGGTCTTCTGAGGGCCCGATGCGGCGGGCCCCGCGGAGCCCGCCGGCCCGTCCGTCCCGGCCGGCCGCCGCCCCGGCGCCCCGCCGCCGCGGCTCAGGGAGTGCCGGGCGCGGCCCAGGCGACGAGCCGGACGACCACGCCGTTGGGGTCGGTGACCTGGAAGAGGCGCTCACCCCACGGCTCCTGCCGCAGCGGCAGAGTGATGGGCACGCCCTCGCGCCGC
Source organism: Streptomyces sp. NPDC048566 (assembly GCF_043199735.1). Lineage (NCBI taxonomy): Bacteria > Bacillati > Actinomycetota > Actinomycetes > Kitasatosporales > Streptomycetaceae > Streptomyces > Streptomyces sp. NPDC048566. The sequence continues at coordinate 65,092 of NZ_JBICWL010000027.1, read as the reverse complement.
GGTCGCTCGTGCTCGGCCTCCAGGGCGGCCACGGTGGGTGATGCCGGACGAACCGGGACCGCGCGTCCGGGGAGGGAGAGACACCGATCACGTTCCGCACTGCGGGTGGACGACATACCGACTGGTCGGCATCATGGTCACGTCCCGTTTCCGCGTACGGAGGAGCACAGATGAGTCCGGACCACCCGCCAGGTCTCGACCTCGACCGGTTGCGCGGCCTGCTCGACCGCGAGCGGCCCGGCCTGGTGAACGGCGCGCTGACCGGCCGGCTGATCGAGGGCGGACGGTCCAACCTCACCTACGCGGTCTCCGACGGCACCTCGCGGTGGGTCGTGCGGCGGCCGCCGCTCGGCCATGTGCTGGCCACCGCGCACGACATGAGGCGCGAGCACCGGGTGATCAGCGCACTGCACCCGACGGACGTACCGGTGCCCGCTCCCCTGCTGCTGTGCGAGGACGATTCGGTGCTCGGCGCGCCCTTCTACGTCATGGAGTTCGTGGAGGGCGTGCCCTTCCGCACCGCCGACCAGCTCGCCCCGCTCGGCCCGGAGCGCACCCGCGACGCGGTCCTCGGCCTGGTGGACACCCTGGTGGCGCTGCACGCGGTGGACCCCGCCGCGGTCGGGCTCGCCGACTTCGGCCGCCCGGAGGGCTTCCTGGACCGCCAGCTCCGGCGCTGGGGCAAGCAGTTGGACGCGTCCCGGAACCGCGAGCTGGCCGGCATCGACGAGCTCCACGCGGCCCTCGGGCGCGATCTGCCCGACTCCCCCGCGCCGACGGTCGTGCACGGCGACTACCGGCTGGACAACGTGCTGATCGGCCCCGACGACCGGATCAGGGCGATCCTCGACTGGGAGATGTCCACCCTCGGCGACCCGCTCACCGACCTGGGCCTGCTCGTCATGTACAGCACGCGCCTGGAGCTCCCGGACTCCCCCATCAGCACCACGGCCTCGGCCGCCGGGCATCCGGCGGCCTCCGAGATCGTCGAGCGGTACGCCGCGCGCTCGGGGCGCGACGTGTCCGCCGTGTCCTGGTACACGGCCTTCGCATGGTTCAAGCTCGCCGTGATCCTGGAGGGCATCCACTACCGCTACACCAAGGGCCAGACCGTCGGCGCGGGCTTCGACCGCATCGGCGAACTGACGCCCGTCTTCATCGAGCACGGCCTGACCACCCTTCAGGAGGGCTGATCCGTCATGGACTTCGGATTCGACGCGCGCACCGAGGAGCTGCGCGGCATGCTGCTCGCGTTCATGGACGAGCACGTCTATCCGGCGGAGGCCGTGGCCGAGGAGCAGCGCGCCCGGCTGGCCTCGCCCTGGGACACCCCGGCCGTGGTGGGCGAACTGAAGGCCGAGGCCCGCAGGCAGGGTCTGTGGAACCTCTTCCTGCCCGACTCCGCGTACGGCGCGGGCCTCACCAACCTCCAGTACGCCCCGCTCGCCGAGATCACCGGCCGCAGCCCGCACCTGGCGCCGACCGCGCTGAACTGCGCGGCGCCGGACACCGGCAACATGGAGCTGCTCGCCCAGTTCGGCGACGAGCAGCAGCGCAAGCAGTGGCTCGAACCGCTGCTGGCCGGGGAGATCCGCTCCGCGTTCGCGATGACCGAGCCGGAGGTGGCGTCCTCCGACGCCACCAACATCACCACGCTCATCGAGCGGGACGGCGACGCGTACGTGGTCACCGGCCGCAAGTGGTACATCTCCGGGGCGATGAACCCGGACTGCAAGATCTTCATCGTGATGGGCAAGACGGACCCGGACGGCGCCGACCTCCGCCGCCAGCAGTCCATGATCCTGGTCCCGCGCGACACCCCGGGCGTGGAGGTCCGGCGGGCCATGCAGGTGTACGGCTACGAGGACCACTCCCACGGCGGGCACGCCGAGGTGGTGTTCGACCGGGTGCGGGTCCCGGCGGCCAACCTCGTGGGCGAGGAGGGCGGCGGCTTCGCCATCGCCCAGGCACGGCTCGGTCCGGGCCGCATCCACCACTGCATGCGGCTGATCGGCATGGCCGAACGCGCCATCGAGCTGATGTGCCGGCGCGCGGTGCAGCGGACGGCGTTCGGCAGGCCGCTCGCGCAGCAGGGTGTCGTGCAGAACTGGATCGCCGACGCGCGGGTGGCCGTGGAGCAGCTCCGGCTGCTGGTCCTGAAGACCGCCTGGATGATGGACACCGTCGGCAACAAGGGCGCCCACACGGAGATCCAGGCCATCAAGATCGCCACTCCGCGCACGGTCGTCGACATCCTCGACAAGGCCGTCCAGCTGCACGGCGCGGGCGGCGTGAGCCAGGACTTCCCGCTGGCGGAGCTCTGGGCGAGCGCGCGGACGCTGAAGCTCGCGGACGGGCCGGACGAGGTCCACCAGCGGTCGCTGGCGCGGCGGGAGATCAAGCAGTACCTGTGACGCGGCGGGGCGGGCCGGAGCCTGTCCGGCCCGTCCCGTCGGCCGGAGGGCGGACGTGCGGCACCGGGCGCGCGCTCCCGGCGTGCCGGGCGGAGAACCTCGTACCGGAGGTACGTGGCGCTGCGCCCGGTGCGGCGAGAGCGCGCGCGGGGTGGAGCGAGGCAGGCGGGAACGGCCGGACGGGACCCGGCGGTTCTCCGCGCCGGACGCGGCTGCCGGGCCGGCCGGCGGCCCCCGGCGCCCCGCCTCCGCCGGGCCCGGACCGGCCGGCGCGGGACGCGGCGGGGCCGGGAGGATCAGGGCCGCAGGGCGCGCAGCAGCAGGTCCGCGAGGTGGTCGGCGACCTCCTGGCGGGCCAGCGGGCCGTCCGGCCGGTACCAGGTCGACAGGTGGTGGACCGAGCCGAAGTGGTAGTCGACGACCAGGTCGGCGGGGGTGGCCGTGGAGAAGACGCCCTTCGCCTGGCCCTCCTCGATCAGCGCGCGGAACCGCTCGTGGTACCGGCGCCGCTCCGAGCGAACCTGCTTGAGTTTCTCCGGGCCGAGGTGGTGCATCGAGCGGAAGAAGATCGAGGCGTCGTCGAGGTTGTCGATGGTCGTGACCACGACGTCGGCCGCCGCGCCCCGCAGCCGCTCCTCCACCGGCGCGTCGGAGTCCGCGAAGGCGTCCAGCCGCTCCTGCTGGAGCCGCAGCACGCGCGCGTAGACCTCGTGCAGCAGGTCGTCCTTGGAACCGAAGTAGTGGTAGAGCGCCCCCTTGGTGACGCCGGCGGCCTCGACGATCTCCTGCACGGAGGTGCGGTCGTAGCCCTGCTCGGCGAAGAGCCGGGTGGCGGCGGCCAGCAGCCGCTGCGGGACGGGCGTGCCGTCACCGTCCGTCGTCCTGGGCACTGCCGCCACCTGCCTTCCGTGCGTTCACTTCGATCACCGGTGTCCCCGGGAGGTTCCCGGAAGCACCACGCTCCCGGGAACTCCTGCGCCCCGGGAACTACGGGGAGTCCTCCGTGCGGGAACGCAGTTCCCGCCGCAGGATCTTCCCACTCGCCGTCTTCGGCAGTTCCGGCAGGATCGTCACCTGCCGCGGATACTTGTAGGCGGCCAGTCTCTCCTTGCACCAGGCGGCGAGCGCGTCGGGGTCCTCGTGGACGCCCGGCCGCAGGCTGATGTACGCCTTGACGGTCTCGCCGCGGTAGCCGTCGGGGACGCCGACGACCGCGGCCTCGCGGACCGCGGGGTGGGTGTAGAGGACGTCCTCCACCTCGCGTGGCCAGACCTTGAAACCGGACGCGTTGATCATGTCCTTCTTGCGGTCGACCACGTAGAGCCAGCCGTCGGCGTCCATGAAGCCGATGTCTCCGGTGCGCAGTTCGCCGTCCGGGAAGGTCTCGGCGGTGGCGTCGGGGCGGCGCCAGTAGCCGGGCACCACCTGCGGACCGCGGACGAGGATCTCGCCCTGTTCCCCGAAGGGCACCTCCCGGCCCGCGTCGTCGACGATGCGGACCACGGAGTCGGGGCCGGGCAGGCCGACGGCGAGGGTCCCCGAGACGGGGTCGACGGGCGCCTCCAGGCCGGGCGGCACCGAGGCGCAGGGCGCGGTGCACTCGGTCAGTCCGTAGCCGTTGCGGATGTACGGGCCGAAGCCGGCGCGGAACTGCTCCACCAGGGCGGGCGGCAGCGGCGCGCCCCCGGAGGAGATGTTCACGAAGGAGGCGAAGTGGTCCCGGCCGGCCGACGGATGGGCGGCGAGCGCCATGAACGCCGTGGAGGGTCCCACGGTGTAGAGCGGCCGGTGCTCGGCGAAGGCGTCGAGGACGACGCCGGCCTCGAAGCGGTAGGCGAGCACGAGGGTGCCGGCGCTGGCGACGCAGGCGGCGAGCTGGCAGACCATGCCGGTGATGTGGAACAGCGGGGCCATCGCGAAGTACACCGGGGCGTCGGGCAGGGCGAGCCCGGTCCGCTGCCGCTCGGCGTTGTACATGATGTTGGCGTGCGTGTTGGTGGCCCCTTTGGGGGTGCCGCTGGTGCCCGAGGTGTAGCTGATCAGGGCGATGTCGGACGGGGCGGGCTCCCGGCCGGGCGGTGCGGGGGCGCGCCGCCCGGCGACGGCCACGAGATCGTCGGCCGCGGGGTCGACCGGCGTCCGCTCGAAGGAGAGCACCCGCGCGTCGTCCCGGGTCTGGAGGTCGCGTTCGCACGTGGTCAGGACCGTGCGCACGGACGAGCCGGCGGCCGTGTCGCGCAGGTAGGCGTCCCAGGCGCGGTCGGAGCAGACGAGGGCGGCCACCTCCGCGTCCTTGAGGACGTGCCGGACCTCGCCCGCCTTGTACATCGGGTTGACCGGGACGACCGCGGCTCCGGCCTTCCAGGCGCCGAGCAGGGCGAGCACGAACTGCGGGGAGTTCTGGAGCATGATCGCCACCCGGTCGCCCGGACGGAGCCCGCGGTCCGCGAGGTGCCCGGCGACGGAGTCGCTCAGCTCGTCGGCCTCACGGTAGCCGAGCCGGCCGTCGAAGTACGCGAGGGCGGTGCGGTCGGGAGTGCGCGCGGCGCCGTCGCGCAGGGCGTGCACGAGGGTGTCCGGCGGGTGCACCGGGGCGCGCTGGGCGTCGCTGAGCAGGGCCACCCAGGGCCGGTCCGCGTAGCCGGTCACTCGGCGGCCTCCCACTTCTGCTGGAGGTGGTTCATGTTCGTCATCCAGCGGTCGGGGTCGGCGGCCCGCGCCTGGTAGTACCCGGCGACCTCGGGGTGCGGCAGGATCAGGAAGCGGTTCTCCTCGATGCCCTTCATGAGGGCGTCGGCGACGTCCTCGGGCTCCAGCGCGGTCGGCCGGAGCACCAGGTCGCCCGCGCTGCCGGTGGCGGCCAGCATGTCGGTGCGCACGCCCTGCGGGCAGATCGCGTGCACGTTCACCCCGCGGTGGCGGTAGGTGAGGGAGAGCCACTCGGCGAAGGCGTAGGCGCCGTGCTTGGTGACGCTGTACGGCGCGGCCCCGATCATGGTGAGCAGGCCCGCCGCGGAGACGGTGGAGACGAACCGGCCGGCGCCGCGCTCCAGCCAGTGGGGCAGCAGGGCGTGGGCGGCGCGGACGTGCGCCATGACGTTGACGTCCCAGGCCAGCGCCCAGACCTGCTCGTCGGCCGCCTCGGAGCCGCCGGAGCCGACGCCCGCGTTCGCGCAGTACACGTCGACCGTGCCGCCGAGGGCGTCGCGCGCCTCCTCGATGATTCTCGACGCGTCCCCCGGGACCGCGATCCCGCCGATCCCGTCCGCCACGGCCTTCGCCTTAGCGGCGTCGAGGTCGTTGACGACCACCCGCGCCCCCTCGGCGGCGAAGCGGCGGGCCAGCGCGGCCCCGATGCCGCCTCCCGCCCCGGTGACGACCACTCCCGGACTCTGCACGGCTCCCACCATCGGTCTCCTTCGACACGGCACGGCTCTGCTGTGACGACAGACTAACCAGTCGGTATGTGGCGGGGGAAGGGGATGCGGACGTGCTCCCGCCGCCGCGCGGCGCGCCGGGGCGGGGGCGGCGGGGCGGCGGTCTACGCAGCGGGGCCGCGAGCCTTTAGCGTGCTCGTGCCAACCTTCCGCGATCACGGAGGTCCCACCATGCGCCTGTCCCGACGGTCCCTGCTCGCGGCGGCCACCGCCGCCGCGGCCCTGTCCCCGTCGCCCGCGGCGGCGGCACCGGCCGCGCGCCCCGGCCACCGGCTCCGCACGGGCTTCGAGCGGCTCGCCGCCTCGGGGTACGCCGCGCTCCGCGGCGAACGGGTCGGCGTGGTCACCAACCCCACCGGCGTCACGCGCGACGTGCGGCACATCGTGGACGTCATGCACGCCGACGACCGGGTGGAGCTGACCGCCGTCTTCGGGCCCGAGCACGGCTTCCGGGGCACCGCGCAGGCCGGCGGCTCCGAGGGCCGCCACGACGACCCGGCCACCGGCCTGCCGGTCTACGACACGTACCTGAAGAGCGGGCAGCCGCTCGCCGACGTCTTCACCGCCTCCGGTGTGGACACGGTCGTGTTCGACATCCAGGACGTGGGAGCGCGGTTCTACACGTACATCTGGACGCTGTACGACTGCATGGAGGCGGCCCGGCTCGCCGGGAAGCGCTTCGTGGTGCTCGACCGGCCGAACCCGGTCACCGGCCGGGCGGCGCTCGGGCCGGTGCTGCACAAGGAGTTCGCGACGTTCGTCGGCCGGCAGCCGATCGCGCAGGCGCACGGGATGACGGTGGCCGAACTCGCCCTGCTGTTCAACGCGGAGTTCCTGGCGGCGCCCGTGGACCTGGACACGGTGCGGATGTCGGGCTGGCGGAGGAGCGACTTCCACGACGCCTCCGGGCTGCCCTGGGTGCCGCCGAGCCCGAACATGCCGACCGCCGACACCGCGCTGGTGTACGCGGGAACCTGCCTGTTCGAGGGAACCAACCTGTCCGAGGGGCGCGGCACCACCCGGCCCTTCGAACTGCTCGGCGCCCCGGACCTGGACGGGCGCTGGGCCGCCGCGGCGGGTGAACTGGACCTGCCCGGCGTGCACTTCAGAGAGGCCTACTTCGCCCCGACCTTCTCCAAGTTCACCGGCACCACGATCGGGGGCGTGCAGCTCCACGTGCACGACCGCGCGGCGTTCGACCCGGTCCGCACCGGGATCGCGCTCCTGGTGACCGCCCGGCGGACGTGGAGCGGGTTCGCCTGGCGTGCGGACGACTGGATCGACAAGCTGACGGGCTCCACGCTGGTGCGCACGGCGATCGACGCGGGCGCGGACACCGACGAGGTCGTGGCGGGCTGGCAGGACGAACTGCGGGCGTTCAGGGGGCTGCGCGAGGAGTACCTGCTGTACCGGTGACCCCGGCCGGGCCGGAGTGGCCGGGGACCGGCCGGCGCCGGGGCCGGACCGCGTGCGCGGTCCGCCCCCGGCGCCGGCGCGACCCGGGGTTCACCGGTGACCGGTGAACTCCACGACCTGCTGGTAGGTCGGCCGGTTCTGCCAGCCGATCTTGCCGTGCTTGATGCCGCCGAGCGTCCGCTGGACGATCGAGTCGGCGCACCACTGGTCGCCGGCCGAGCACTGGTCGTCGCCGGGGTAGACGCCGGCGGCCGTCCGGCCCGCCGCCTCCTTCAGCGTGCCGATCAGCGTGTCCCGGCAGGCCGTGAGGCTGCCCGCGCCGCAGTACGTCCGGCCCAGGCCGCCCTTCACGGGCTCACCCAGCACCGCCCGGATGTCCTTGTCGACATAGCTCCACCAGCCGTACTGGAAGGCGCTGCCGGCGTGCGCGCCGGTCGGCCCGTGCCCGGCGGACGGGGCCTCGTCGACGGGCAGGTTCCTGCCGAACGCGGCGTACAGCCCGTCGCCGAGTCCCGGCCGGAACTCCGCCTCGACCAGCAGCGGCCACCAGGCGTCCAGGATGCGGATCGCGTCGGCGTCGGCGTACGTGTGCGAGCCGGGCGAGGTCTCCGTGCGCCGGCCGCCCGCCGCGAGCCAGGCGCTCAGCTTGTCCGCCGCCGCGGCGGCGGTGGGATCGGTGAGAGGTGCGCTGTCGAGGACCTTCAGCAGTCCGGGGAGCACGTCCTCGGCGCGCAGGTCGGTGAGGGCGGCCTCGGCCATCGCCTTCACCAGCGCGGCCCGGGTCACCCCGCCGGAGGCGACCAGCTTCGCGACCCGGTCGTCCAGCAGGTCCCCGCGGTGCACCGAGCCGTCGCCCCACGAGGCGGTCGTGTAGTCCTCGGCCTGCTTGTTGTTCCAGGAGATGTAGTAGTCCTGGTCCATGGAGTTGGGGTGTTCGGACGGCGGGGTGTAGGAGGCTGTGTTGGCGGCCGGGTCCCAGCCCCGCCAGTCGTACGCCGCCCGCGCCCACACCGGGAACTCGGCGTCGACCCCGGCCGCCCGCACCGGGTTGTCACCGCTGTTGTAGTAGGCGGTGTGCGCGGAGTCGGCGTAGAACCAGTTGAAGGTGTAGTTGATGTGCTGCGTCGCGCTCTGGAACGCCGCCGGACCCGTCACGTAGTCCGGGTCGTTGAGCATCTGGAAACCGATGATCGAGTCGGCCTCGTGCAGGAAGGACGAGCGCAGGGTGGTGTACGCGACCTTCTTCCCGCCGACGGTCGCCCGGTAGGCCACGGGTCCGTACTTCGTCCGGTAGACCTGCATCCGGTACGAGCCGGCCGCGGTGCCGTCGGCGACGGTCGGCTTCCAGGAGTTGGTCCGCTCGACCTTGTCCATCGCCGTGCAGGTGCCGTGGTAGAGGTAGTGGTGGTCGTCCTGGCAGAGTTCGACGGCGTAGGTGTCGATGATGTCCTGGCCGGATGTCGTCGCGCTCCAGGCGTAGTCCTGGCCCCGGCCCAGCTCCACGTACATGCTCAGGCCCGCGAAGGACGCGCCGCGGGCGCTCAGGCCCGGCCCCTGGAGCTCCTGGAGCATGAGCAGCTGCGGTGCGAAGTAGCCGGTCTGCGGGCCGAAGACGGCGATGGGGTGGCCGCCGGCGGTGTGCTTGCCGCTGACGACCAGGGCGTTGGACATTCCGCGCCGGGCGGAGCCGAGCGAGGTCGTCGCGGCGGCGGAGGAGGCGCCGGTGGCGCTCGCCGTCGCGGCGCTGCCGGTCCGGTCGTAGACGAGCGGCTCCGGGGTGACCGAGCCCGGATCGGGCAGCGCCTGGCCCTGCGCGGTGGCCGGCTTGCCGCCGTAGGGGAAGCTCTCGCCGTTGTGGACGGTGAGGGCCGCCTCGGGGTCGTTGCGCTCGCGGAAGGACTCCCAGACCTCGGTGCCCTCGGCGACGCCGTAGCGGGACTGCGCGGCGAGCAGCGACAGGGCGTTGTTCACCTCGCCGCCGCCCCCGGAGCCGAACAGCGAGCCGATGACGGACGCCAGCGCGACGAGGTCGGTGAGCTTGAAGTGGTCGATGGTGCCGGAGTTGGTGATGGCGTTCTTGTGCCCGGTCAGGACGTACTCGCCGGGGAAGTAGCGGCCGTGGTCGGAGGCGTCGATGTAGGCGTTGATGCCGTCGATGTACGCCTTCGCGTCGGCGAGTGCCTGCGCGCCGCGGGCACCGGCGCCGCTGGTCGCGTCGTCGATCTGGGCCTGCAGATCGGCCTCGGTGTACGGCGCGCTGCGCCAGAACTCCTGCTCCAGGCCCTGGTTCGCCGGGGCGCCGCCGGCGAAACCGGTCAGCTGGCCGCGGCCGACGTGCCGGAAGACGTCCATCAGCCAGAGCCGGTCCTGGGCGGCGGCGAAACCGGCGCCGTATTCGGTGCCGTACCGGGTGGTGCCCGTGATGTGCGGAACGCCCGTCTTCTTGTCGCGGACGATCGTGACGTCACCGCGTCCGCCGGGCCGGACGGTGGAGGCCACCTGGCCCGAGGGCACGCCGAAGGAGGCGTCGTTGAAGAAGTCGTTGATCCTGCCCTCGGTGAGCGCGGGGTAGCCGGAGGCCAGGTTGCCGTACGGGGTGAGCTGGTCCTCGGCGTGGGGGGGCTGGGTGCCGAACGCCTGGTTGAGCAGGATCTCCGCCAGGGTCGCGTTGCCGTTCTCGCCCGGCGGCAGGATGTCCGAACACCGGCTGCCGCAGTAGTCGTTCGCCGCGGCCGCGGCGGAGGTGTCGGCGGCGGCGGCCGGGGAAAGCGGCGACAAAAGACCGGCAATGAGCGCACATAGGGATGCGGCCTTGAGGAACTTGGGGAATCTGCGGGGAGTTCTCAGTCTGTCCAGGGTGGTGCGTGGGGTGCTCGGTGGCATGTCAGCTCCTACCGACTGGGGTGGGCCGGACGTTACCGCCGGTATCCCGGAGTTTGAAGATGAACATGCGTCAGTTTTGAGGACGCGCCGTGACCGATGCCGCCCGCCCCGGGCGGCCGACGACAACGACGACAACGAAAGGCGGGCCGGGGCCGTTCGGCCAGGGACGGCTCGGGGCGGCCACCGGAAGGGCGGTCGCCGGAAAACGGATGGAGCCGAATCGCGTGTCGATACGTCTACTCGGCGACGTCCGTACGAGACGGCGCCGAAGTGACCGGACTAGCAGGTGCAGGTGTGACGGAGGTGCAGGGCGATGGCCGGTTTCCGGAGTCTGGCGAGACAGGTGCGAGATCCGAGGTGTGATCTGGCGCTGCGGCGGTACTCACTGCGCAAGTGCCTGGAGAGATTCGCCCCTTACGGGCACCGGGCGACCTGGGACCATCTGTGCTCCCGGGCCGGGTTCGGTCCCGAGGACCGCTCCCCCGATCCGGTGCGGCTCGTGGCCGCGCTGGAGGAGCTGGAGGAGGCCCGGTCCGTCTGGCTCGCCTACGAGGTCGCGTTCGCGCAGCGCCGCAGGAAGGAGAAGCACGACGGACTGCGCAGGCCGGGCAGCGTCGACGACTGGCACCGGCTGACCTGGGGCGGGTTCGGGGTCGCCTGGTGCGACGATCCCCGCGTCCATCCGCGGGGCCCGCTGGCCGAGGTGCTGCGCCGGCTGATCGCCGCGCTGGAGCGCTCTCCCGGCGCCGCCTGCCCGGTGTGCGCGCAGAGCAACCTGGTGTGGCGGTACGACCTGGCCCACGAACCCTCGTCGGGTCCCGTCTGCACGAGCTGCGGCATCGTGGTGCCGCGGCCCGTCCTGACCCCGGAGGCCCTGGCGGGCGCCCGGCGCGGCCGGCTGCTCGTGTCGGCGTGAGCGTGAGGTGAGGCCCGGCGGCCACGGCGCCGCCGGGCCGCACGGCGGGCGCGGGAGCGGCGGATGACGCGCCGCTCCCGCGTTCGGCGGCGCCGGGCGCGCCCGTCCCGGGCGCCGTCGGAACCGGGCGCCCCGGGTGTCCGGATCTCGCCCCTCGGGCCGGCGGCCGACGGACCGTCACCGGGGAGCGGGCCCGGTGCGCCCCGACGGCGGGGTCGGTTGGGCGTCCGTGCCGTGGCGCGTCAGGTGACCGGCGGACGCCGGGGACGCCGCCCCGCCGGACCCTCCCGCCGCGCCGCACCGCTCCGCGCGGCCCGGACCCGCGACTCCCTCTCCCCCGACCGCGCCGGCCGCACGGCGCCGGGGGGCTCCTCCATCAGCCGGGACCCGGCCCGGCGCTCGCCGACGACGTCGTCGGGGTTGGAGAGCACGCAGTTCTCCAGCGAGAGGCAGCCGCAGCCGATGCAGTCGGTGAGGTGGTCGCGCAACCGCCCCAGCTGCCGGATCCGCTCGTCGAGCTCGGACCGCCACGCTGCGGACAGCCGCGCCCAGTCCTCCCGGGTGGGGGTGCGCTCCTCGGGCAGTTCGGCGAGCGCCTCGCGGATGGTGGCGAGCGGGATGCCCACCCGCTGGGCGGCGCGCACGAAGGCGACCCGGCGCAGCGCGTCCCGGTGGTAGCGCCGCTGGTTGCCCGCCGTCCGGCGGCTGCTGATCAGGCCCTTCGCCTCGTAGAAGTGGAGAGCGGAGACGGCGGCGCCGCTGCGGGCCGACAACTGGCCGACGGTCAGCTCGTGGATCTTCTCGGGGATCTGGGGCACCCGCCCAACCTACCCACCGGGTCACCCGTCCGGTCCGTTGACATGCGCCGCCCACCCGAGCATGCTAAGCAGTCGCTTAGACTATGAGATGCGGGAGGCCGACAACATGGCAGAGCCGAGGACGTTCGCGACGGTCGACGAGCTGCGGGGCGCCGTGGGCGAGCCGTTGGGGTACACCGACTGGGTCGAGATCGACCAGAAGCGGATCGACCTCTTCGCCGAGGCGACCGGCGACCACCAGTGGATCCACGTCGACCCGGAGAGGGCCGCGACGGGGCCGTTCGGCACGACGATCGCGCACGGCTACCTCACGCTGTCGCTGCTGCCGCTCTTCGGCCCCCAGCTGATCGCGGTCGCGGGGGTGAAGATGGGCGTCAACTACGGGACGAACAAGGTCCGTTTCCCCGCACCCGTACCGGTCGGCTCCCGGCTGCGCTCCACCGCCGCGATCACCGCGGTGGACGACGTGCCCGGCGGCGTCCAGGTGACGGTGGCCTTCACCGTGGAGCGCGAGGGCGGCGACAAGCCGGTGTGCGTGGCCGAGTCGGTCTCCCGCTACTACCTCTGAGCGGCGGCCCCGCCGGGTCCGGCCACCGCACCCGGCGGGCGGCCCGAACCGCCGTCGAGGCGCGGCGCCCGGAGGGAGCCACGTGCCGGGGCGGACGCCGGGCGGTCGCGGAGTACGGCGCCGGGCACCCGCGTGGCGGCTACGCCCCGGCCCCGACCATCCGCAGCACCAGGTCGGCGTAGAGAGCGCCCACCTCGTCCGGGGTCCGGGGCCCCTCGACGTTGAACCAGCGGGCCACGTCGATGCAGAGGGAGAGGACGGCGAGCGTCGTGCCGGGCACGTCCGGGACCTCGAAGTCGCCCGCCGCGACGCCGTCCTCCACGATGCCGCGCACCTCGGCGTCCACCTGGCGGCGCAGCGCGATGATCTCGGCGCGCGCGTCGGTGCCGAGGGCGTCGAGCTCGTACTGCACGACCCGGGCGGTCGTGTGCTGCCCCGCGTGCCAGCGGACGAAGGACCGGACCGCGTCGGAGAGCCGCTCGGCCGCGGTGCCCTCGCCTGCCGCGGCCGAGCGCACGATGTCGAGGGCCTTGTCGTGGCCGATGCGGCTGATCCGGTGGAGCAGCTCCTCCTTGGTCTTGTAGTGGATGTAGAGCGCGGCCGGGCTCATCCCGGCGCGGCCCGCGATGTCCCGGGTCGTCGTCGCGTGGTACCCCCGCTCGGCGAACGCCTCCACGGCGGCGACCAGCAGCCGCCGTGCCGCGTCCGGGGTCACCTCGGCCCACGGCTGCGTCTCGCCGCCGGGCGTCTCCTGCGCCGTACTCATCGCTGTTCGCCCCTTCTCCACTGCCAGGGTGAACACCATACCCCCAACCTGAGCGAGCGCTTAGTTCTGGCGCCGGGTCCGGTCCCGCGCGGTCAGTGCTTGCCGAAGGGGTCGTACGCCCGGCCGCCGGGGCGCCGGACGTCCTGGCGGTCCCGGATGACCTTGGCGAGCGTGAACGCGGACGTCACGAGGTAGAGGACGGCGATGGCCAGGAACCCGCGCACCCAGGCGTCGGCCCGGAGCTTGAAGATGCCCACGGCGGTGGCGGCCATGGCGACGGAGAAGGACGCCACGGCCTGCCCGTAGAAGGCCGCCGTGTTCTGCTGTTCGACCGGTGTCTCACTCATGACGGAAGCATGCGGCCGAGAACCCACCGGCCACATCCGCCGTCGTACTCAGCGGCGTACTCGGGTACGGGCCCCGCTCCGCCCCCCACGCTGCCCGTGCGAGCGCGGGGCCGGTCAGAAGGCCGAGACCCCGGTCAGGGCGCGCCCGATGACCAGCTTCTGGATCTGGCTGGTGCCCTCGTAGAGGGTCATCACGCGGGCGTCCCGCAGCAGTTTGCCCACCGGGTACTCGTCGATGTAGCCGTAGCCGCCGAACACCTGGAGGGCGTTGTTGGCGGCCCGGACGGCCGCCTCGGAGGCGAACAGCTTGGCCTTGGAGGACTCCGTGGCGAACGGCAGACCGCGATCGACGAGGTCGGCGACCCGCCAGGTCAGCAGCCGGGCCGCGTCCACGTCGACGGCCATGTCGCTCAGCAGTTCCTGGACGAGCTGGTGATGGGCGATCGTTCTGCCGAACTGCTCGCGCTCGGTCGCGTACGCCACCGCCGCGTCCAGCGCGGCCTGGGCTATCCCGACGCAGCCGGCCGCCACCGACATCCGCCCCTTGGCCAGCGCCGACATGGCGACCGCGAAGCCCTTGCCCTCGGGCGCCAGCAGGGCGCTCGCCGGCACCCGCACGTCCTCGAGGACGAGTTCGGCGGTGGCCTGGCCGCGCAGTCCGAGCTTGCCGTGGATCGTGCGGCGGGTCAGCCCCGGGGTGTCGGTCGGCACCAGGAACGCGGAGACGCCGCGGTGACCCGGGGCGTCGGTGGAGCGCGCGAAGAGCAGCACGACGTCCGCCCAGGTGCCGTTCGTGATGAACATCTTGCTGCCGTTGACGACCCAGTCGTCCCCGTCGCGCACCGCCCGGGTCGACAGCTGCCCCGCGTCCGAGCCCGTCCCCGGCTCGGTGAGACCGAAGCAGCCGACGTACGCGCCGGAGGTGAGCCCCGGCAGCCACCGGCGCTTCTGCTCCTCGTCACCCCAGTGGGCGATCGTCTTGGCGACGAGCCCGAGCGAGACGGAGACGATGCCGCGCACGGAGGAATCGCCGCGCCCCAGCTCCTCGGTGACCAGACAGTACGCCAGATGGTCGCCGCCGCTGCCGCCGTACTCCTCGTCGACGGTCAGACCGAGGAAGCCGACGTCGCCGAGCTTCTTGACGATACCGCGGTCGACCTCCTCCGCCCGGTCCCACGCGACGGCGTGCGGGGCGATCTCGCGCTGCACGAAGTCCCTGGCGAGCCGCCGGACGGCGGTCTGCTCCTCGCTGAGACCGAGGTCCATGCCGAGTCACCCCACAGAGAACGATTGGCGGCCCTTGAAAGCCGTACATTTAAATTAGCACTGCTAGTTTCCTGGTGCAGCCCTACTATGTGCGCCATGGCCCGACCGCGCAAGCCCCTCCTCAGCACCGACCGCATCGTCGACACGGCACGGGCCCTGGTGGACGCGGAGGGGCTGGCGGCGGTCTCGACGCGTCGGCTCGCCGCCGAACTGGGGGTCAGCGGCCCGTCCCTCTACAACCACTTCCGCACCAAGGACCAGATCCTGGAGGCGGTGGCGGACTCGGTGAGCGCGCAGGTCGACCTGTCGATGTTCGAGGACGGCCGCGACTGGCGGACCGCGCTGCACGACTGGGCCGTCTCCTACCGGGCGGCCCTGCGCGACCATCCGAACATCGTGCCCGTGCTGGCCCGCGGGCCCGGCCGGCGGCCCGCCGGACTCCGGCTCGCCGACGCCGTCTTCGGGGCGATGGTCGACGCCGGGTGGCCGCCCGCGCAGGCCACCTCGATCGGCGCGCTGATGCGGTACTTCATCATGGGCTCCGCGCTGGGGTCCTTCGCCGGTGGCTTCGTGGACGACCGGAGCGCCTACGACCCGGCCGACTACCCCCACCTCGGCCAGGCCCACCTGCTCGCCGACCAGCAGGAGAAGATCGACGAGCGGGCCTTCGAGACGGGCCTCGGGGCCCTGCTGGACGGCCTCGCGGTGCAGTACGCGCGGCGGGCGCCGGAGGCCTGACCGCCCCTCCGCCCACCGTCCCCGCCCCGGCGCCCGCCACGGGGGCGGCGCGCACGCCTCGCGCGACTCCCCGGCCCCGACGCGACGGCGCGCCCGGGACGGCCCGGCACCCGCGCGCCGGAACGGCGGTGAAGTGACGGCCCGTCGCCACCTCGGCGTCCGATGTCCGCGAGACCCGCGACCTCCTCCGCCCTACTCTCGGGAGCATGACGAACGCCTCCGCCGCCGGGTCGGCCGGCTCCCGCAACCGCCGTGAGGGTCTGCTCGCCGCGACCGCCGCCGCCGTCACCGTCGGGCTGTGGGCCTCGGCCTTCGTGTCGATCCGCAGTGCCGGCGCCGCGTACGCGCCGGGCGCGCTGGCGCTCGGGCGCCTGCTGGCGGGGACGCTGGTGCTCGGGGCGGTCTGTGCCGTGCGGGGCGAGGGACTGCCGCCGCGCGGGGCCTGGCGCGGCATCGTGGTGTCCGGGGTGCTGTGGTTCGGCTTCTACATGGTGGCCCTGAACTGGGGCGAGCAGCAGGTGGACGCCGGCACGGCCGCGCTGGTGGTGAACGTCGGCCCGCTCCTCATCGCCCTGCTCGGCGCCCGCCTGCTCGGGGACGCCATGCCGCCCCGGCTGCTGGCGGGCATGGCCGTGTCGTTCGCGGGAGCGGTGGCGGTCGGCCTGTCGATGTCGGGCCGCGGAGGTTCCTCGGTGCTCGGCGTCGTCCTGTGCCTGCTCGCGGCCGTCGCGTACGCCGGCGGGGTGGTCGCGCAGAAACCGGCCCTGGGCCGGGCGAGCGCGCTCCAGGTGACGACCTACGGCTGCCTGATCGGGTCCGTGGTCTGCCTGCCGTTCGCCGGGCAGTTGGTCCACGACGCGGCGGACGCCCCCCTCTCGGCGACCCTCAACATGGTCTATCTGGGCGTCTTCCCGACCGCGCTGGCCTTCACCACCTGGGCGTACGCGCTGGCCCGCACGAGCGCGAGCCGGATGGGCGCGACGACGTACGCGGTGCCCGCCCTCGTGGTGCTGATGTCCTGGCTCCTGCTGGAGGAGGTGCCGGGGCCGCTGACGCTGGCGGGCGGCGTGCTGTGTCTCGCGGGCGTGGCGGTGTCCCGGTCCCGCCCGAGGTCGGCGGCGACGATGGCGGCGGGCGTGCCGGAAGGCGCCGCGGTGTCGGGCCCGGCGGCGGTTCCGGGCTCCGCGGAGAGTGCGCCGGGCGGGCGGGCGGCCCCGACGGCCGCCGCGCCCACGGCGGCGGGCCCGGCTTCCGCGGCGGGGACGGCGGCGCGCGAGGGCTCCGCCCCGCCGCCGGGCGCCGAAGAGTGCTGACGCCGCCGCGCGGTCGCCTTGGTCACGTCTCCGCGCGTGCCTGCGCGTGTCTGCGTGTTCCTCGGGGCGGCGGCGCGGCCGGCGGGCTCCGCGTCCCGGGAGCGCCCGCCGGCGGCCGGCGGGCTCCGCGTCCCGGGAGCGCCCGCCGGCACCCCCCTGTCCCCGTCGGCGGGTCACGCCGTCGGCCCGCACGGTCCCGTGTGCCGCGGCCGGCGTGTCCGTCCCGTGCGCCGGCTCCGCCCGTCTGACGCCCGCCCGTGCAGCGGCGCGTCCGGGGCGTGTCGCGCGGGTCCCGCTCCTTCGCCCGCGGGGCGGCAGGCGGAACCCGCGTGACGCCGGGGGCGTGTCGCGAAGGTCCCGTCTGCCGCGCGACGCGGGGACTTTCGCAGGACGCCGCCCCTAGAAGACCACCAGGGCCCGGCCGCCCTTGCCGGCGATCATGTTGTCGAAGGCCGCGGGGATGCCGTCCAGGGAGATGCGGTCGGTGACCAGGCCGCCGAGGTCCAGGCGGCCCGACCGGATGTGCTCGGCGAGCACCGGGAGGTCGCGTGCCGGGTCGGAGTTTCCGTACACGCAGCCGGCGAGGGTCCGGCCCCAGTGGAAGATCTCCAGCGCGTTGAAGGTGACCTGCTGGTCCTTCCCCCCGATGCCGACGACCGTGGTCCGGCCGCCGCGCCGGGTGGACTCCCACGCGGTCCGGATGGTGACCGCCCGGCCGACGCACTCGACGGCGACGTCGACGCCCTGCTTCCCGGTGAGGGCGCGGATCTCACGGGCGGTCGCGTCCGACGCGAGCACGAAGTCGGTGGCGCCGGCCCCGCGGGCGAGCGCCTCCTTCTCCGGCGAGACGTCGACGGCGACGATCTTCGACGCACCGGCGATCCGCGCCGCCTGGAGCGCGGCGAGTCCCACTCCGCCGACCCCGAACACGGCGACGCTCTCGCCGGGCCGCACCGCGGCCGAGTGGTGCACGGCCCCGTACCCGGTGAGGACGGCGCAGCCGAGCAGGGCGGCGTCGGTGAGCGGAACGCCCTCCGGCGCGGGCAGCAGGCAGGAGACCGGTACCACCGTCTCCTCCGCGAAGGCGGCCACGTTGAGGCCGGGGTGCAGGTCGGCCCCGTCGCGGACGCGGCGGGCGTGGACGGCGCCCGCGCCGGTCAGCGCGTCGGCGCACAGCCACACCTCGCCCCGTGAACAGGCGTGGCACCTGCCGCACGAGGGGGCCCAGTTGAGGACGACCCCGTCGCCGGGCCGGACCTCGGTGACGCCCTCGCCGACGGCGACGACGGTGCCGGCGCCCTCGTGGCCGAGTACGGCGGGGACCGGGACGCGCATGGTGCCGTCGGAGAGCGAGAGGTCGGAGTGGCAGACGCCGGCGGCGGCCAGCTTCACCCGGACCCGGCCCGGTCCGGGCTCGGGGAGTTCGATCCCGGCGATCTCCAGCGGGGTACCCACGGCGGAAAGGACTGCGGCGCGAACCACGTGAACGCTCCTAGAACTGAAGGGACTTGGTCTGGAGGTATTCGGTGAGGCCGTGGGCGCCGAGTTCGCGCCCCACGCCCGACTGCTTGTAGCCGCCGAACGGGGCCAGCGGGTTGAAGCGCCCGCCGTTGATGTCGACCTGCCCGGTGTCGAGCCGGCGCGCGAAGGCGACCGCCTCGGCCTCGTCGCCCGCCCACACCGCGCCCGCCAGGCCGTACACGGTGCCGTTGGCGATGCGCAGCGCGTCCTCCTCGTCCTCGTAGCGCAGGATCGACAGGACCGGGCCGAAGATCTCCTCCTGCGCGATCGCCATGTCCGGCGTGACGTCGGCGAAGACGGTGGGGCTGACGAAGTAGCCCCGGTCGCGGGGGGATCGGGGACCGCCGGCGACGAGCCGCGCGCCCTCGGCGACACCCTTTTCGATGTACCCCCTGACGCGGGCCTGCTGTGCGGCGCTGACGACCGGGCCGATCCGGTCGCCGTACTTCCCCGCCGCCGTCGCCGCCAGTTCGACCGCCTCGTCGTAGCGCTCGGCGGGCACCAGCATGCGGGTCCAGGCGCTGCACGTCTGGCCGGAGTTGGCCATCACGTTGGCGACGCCCACGTTCACCGCCTTCGCGAGGTCGGCGCTCGGCAGGATGACGTTGGCGGACTTGCCGCCGAGTTCCAGGGCGACGCGCTTGACGGCGGCGCCCGCGCTCGCGCCGATCCGCCGGCCGACCGCCGTGGAGCCGGTGAACGAGACCAGGTCCACGTCCGGGTGCTCGGCCAGGGCCTGCCCGGCGACCGGGCCGAGGCCGGTCACGAGGTTGAAGACACCCGCCGGCACGCCCGCCTCGGCGACGGCCTCGGCGAAGAGCTGCGCGGTCAGCGGGGTGTCCTCGGCGGGCTTGAGGACCACCGTGCAGCCCGCGGCGAGCGCCGGCGCGACCTTGGCGACGATCTGGTGGAGCGGGTAGTTCCACGGCGTGATGGCGCCGACGACGCCGACGGGCTCGTGGTGGACGGTCGAGTTGCCGATCTTCTCCTCGAAGGCGTGAGTCGCCGCCAGCTCCGCGTACGAGCCGGCCACCAGCACGGGGACGGCGGCGTGCACCGCCTGGGAGAACGCCGGCGGCGACCCGAGTTCCGCCGTGACCGTCTCGGCGATCTCGTCCTTGCGGGCGGCGAGGACGTCCCGCAGGGCGGCCAGACGGGCGGCCCGCTCGGCGGGCGGGGTCGCGGCCCAGCCGGGGAACGCGGCGCGGGCGGCGCGCACGGCGGTGTCGACGTCCTCGGCCGTGCCCGCCGGGACGCGGCCGACGACCTGCTCGTCGACCGGGTTCACGACCTCGATCGCGTCCCGTCCGGCGGCGGGGCGCCACGCCCCGTCGATGTACATGCCGTCGTGTGCCTTCATCGTGTTCCTTCCGGCGGGGCAGCGTCGTCCGGAACCTAAACTAGCGATGATAGTTTTCCGGCGCCAGGGGGACGCGCGCCACCGCGCCGGGCCCGGGGACCCGGACCCGGCGGCCCGGGCCCGGCCCTGCGGACGGCCGGGGCGCGGCACGACGGTGCACCGGGCTCCCGGGCCCCCGGAGCACGGCACGCCGGCCCGCGGGCCGGCGCCGCCTCGCCCCCGGGGACCCGCCTCCCCCACCGGAACGCCCCGCCCGCCTCCTGCGCCGCCCGCCCCGCCCCCGCGCCCGGCTCACTCGTCCAGGTCGGGCAGCCGGTCCGGCGCCGGGCAGATCCGTTCGCCGCCCTGGTCGAAGACGAAGAGATGGGCGAGGTCGACCAGCAGTGGGACCTGCATGCCGTGGCGCAGGTCGAGGTCGGGCGTGGTCCGCACGACCAGGTCGCCGGGCAGCCGCCCCTCGGCCGGCGCCCCGTCCTGGACTCCCGAGCCGGCGTCACCGTCCGCGGGGTGGTCGAGCACCACGACCGGACCGGCCCGCAGCGCCTCCGCCCGCTCCCACAGCCGGCCGAGGACGGTGCCGTCGCGGCGGCGCCGTCGGGCCGCGCGGGCCGGCCGCGGGGACTCCAGGTCGGGCACGAGGGCGGGCCGGGAACCGGTGTTGAAGTGGACGAGCACCTCGTGGCCCTGGAACTCCACGTGCTCGACCAGCCCGGTGATCGCCACCTCGCCCGGCCGCGCCTGCGAGGCCCGCGCGAGCCGGACCGCCTCGGAGCGCAGCCCGACGATGACCTCGCGGCCCTGCTGCACCCGGAGCAACTGGTGGTCGAGGGACAGCGGCTCGGGCAGCCGCAGGAACTGCTTGCCGAGGCTGATCGTCATCGCCCCGTCCAGCGGGGCCCGGACGACGCCGCGCAGCAGGTTGATCCGGGGTGTGCCGATGAAGGCGGCGACGAAGACGTTGGCGGGCAGCCCGTAGACCGTTCGGGGCGTGCCGACCTGCTGGAGGACTCCCCCGCGCAGCACGGCGACCCGGTCGCCGAGCGACATCGCCTCGGCCTGGTCGTGCGTGACGTACACCGTCGTGGCGCCCAACTCGCGGGTGAGCCGCGCTATCTCGGTCCGCAGGTGGTTGCGGAGCTTGGCATCGAGGTTGGACAGCGGCTCGTCCATCAGGAAGGCGGAGGGGTGCCGGGCGATGGCCCGCCCCATCGCGACGCGCTGCCGCTCGCCGCCGGAGAGCTGGCTGGGGAAGCGGTGCAGGAGGTCCTGGATGCCGAGCATGTGGGCGGTGGCGTCCACGCGCGCCCGGGGGTCCTCGTGGGGCGACTCGATCCGCAGCGGGAAGCCGATGTTGTCGCGGCCGGTCATGCTGGGGTACAGCGCGAAGTTCTGGAACACCATGGCCATGTCGCGCGCGGACGGGGCGAGTTGGTTGGCGTACTCGCCGTCGAGCCGGATCTCGCCGTCGGTGACCTCTTCGAGGCCGGCGATCATCCGCAGCACGGTGGACTTGCCGCAGCCGGAGGGGCCGAGCAGGACGAGGAACTCGCCCGGCCGGATGTCCAGCGACAGCCGTTCCACCACGCGGACGCCGCGCGTGTACGACTTGCTGACGTGGTGCAGGGAGATGGCGCGTGTCATGACAGGTGCCCCCGGGGGCGTGCAAGGCGCTGTTGCTCCGCGGTCGGTCGTCCCGCCCGAGTCGTACGGGACGTTTGAGTCACGGAAGCTAACGGACCGCGCACGTCTGAGGGAAGACACCTGCCGGTATCGGACGCCCCGGTTCGGTACGGGCGGAAACGGACGATCGTCTACCGGCCAAGGGCGGGGGCCGCCGGCGCCGGGGCGGGGCGGGGCGGGGCCCTGGGGCGGGACGGGGCCCCGGGGGCGGTCGCGGTGTGCCGGTCCGCGACGGGACCACCGGCGGGCCGGCCGCGCCCCCCGCCCGGCGCTCCTGCGAGCGCCCCGGCCGGGGGACGACGGCCGACGGGGCTCCTCGGGCGGACCCGCCCGGGCGCCCGCCCGAGGGCCGTGCAGCGCGCCGCCCCGCCGGGGCGTTCGCGCGGCGGGGGCGGTGGATCGGAGCGCCCGGGGCATCGCCGTCCCGCGGGCCCGGTCCGGCCGGGCGCTCGTGGGCCGCCGCCGGGCCCGGCGAGGAGGTGCGGCCCGCGCGCCGCGGTGCGCGGGGCGGGGCCGCGCCGATCCGGTGGTCCACGGCCTCTCAGTGCGCGGTGCAGGCCGTGAGTTCCACGGGGAAGCCGTTGAGCACGGCCGTTCCGGACAGCGGGTCCAGCAGCGAGCCGTCGAGCAGCTGGTTGACGTTGACGCCGGGGTCCAGGGAGGCGTGGCTCATCCGGGTGCCGGGGCGGTCGTGGCCCCAGCCGTGCGGAAGACTCACCACGCCCCGCCGCACGGTGTCGGTGACCTCGACGGGCGCGACCACTTCTCCCCCGGCGCCCTTGACGCGCACCGCTCCGCCGTCGGCCAGCCCGAGACGGGCCGCGTCGTCGGGATGGACGTGCAGCGTGCACCGGTTCGAACCGCCGGTCAGGGCGGGGACGTTGTGCATCCAGCTGTTGTTGGAGCGCAGGTGGCGGCGGCCGACCAGGACGATCCCGGCCGGACGCTCACGCAGCGCGTCCCGCAGGCGGGGCAGATCGCCGGCGATCGGCGCGGGCAGCAGCTCGATCCGTCCGCTGCGGGTCTTGAGCCGCTGCGGCACCCGGGGCGCGAGCGGGCCGAGGTCGATGCCGTGCGGGTGGGCGAGCAGCGATTCCAGGGTCAGCCCCTCGGGGCGGGCACCGAAGGCGTCGCCGTACGGGCCGAGGCGGAGCATCATGTCCAGTCGGCGCTCGGGGCCGTTCTCGCCGGTGAGGGCGTCGGCCAGCTCTCCCGGATCGCGGCCGTGGACGGGGGATGCGGGATCGGCGACCGCTTTGCCGAGGGTGCCGTCGATGACCATCCGGTCGACGGCGGAGGGGTCGGCGCCGTGCATGCCGGTGGCGGCGAGGACGAGGCGGGCGAGGATCTCCGTCTCCGCCATGGAGCCGTCGTCCAGCGGGACGGCGGGCCGGTTGTAGCGGACCTGGTTGCGGATCGCGAGGGTGTTGAAGGCGAAGTCGTGGTGGGCGCTGCGCGAGGGCGGCGGCGGGGGCAGGACCACGTGGGCGTGCCGGGAGGTCTCGTTCAGGTAGGGGTCGACGCTGACCATGAAGTCCAGCGAGTCGAGCGCCTTGTCCAGGCGGTGCCCGTCGGGCGCGGACAGCACGGGGTTGGCGGCGACGGCGATGACGGCGCGTACCGGGGTGCCCTCGCCGGTCGCGGTGTCGATCTCCTCCGCCAGCGCGGCCAGCGGCAGTTCGCCCTTGGCCTCCGGGTGCCGGCTCACCCGGCTGTGCCAGCGGCCGAGCGCGAAGCCGTGGCCGGGCGCGGCCGGCCGCGGCGCCCGGTCGGTGGCGGCCAGCGGGAACAGGGCGCCGCCGGGCCGGTCGAGGTTGCCGGTCAGGATGTTCAGGACGTCCACGAGCCAGCTGGCGAGGGTGCCGTGCGGGACGGTGCAGCTTCCGATGCGTCCGTAGACGGCCGCGGTGGGCGCGGCGGCCAGCTCCCGCGCCAGCGCCCGGATGGTCTCCGCGTCCACGTCGCAGGCCGCGCTCGCCGCCTCGGGCGTGAAGTCCTCCAGGGCGGTGCGGAGTTCGTCGGTGCCCTCGACGTGCGCGGCGAGGTCGCCGAGGTCGACGAGGCCCTCCGTGAACAGGACGTGGGCCATGGCGGCCAGCAGGGTGGCGTCGGTGCCGGGGCGGATGGCGACGTGCCGGTCGGCGAGTCGCGCGGTGCGGGTGCGCCGCGGGTCGATGACGGTCAGGGTGCCGCCGCGGGCCCGCAGGGCCCGGAGCCGGCCGGGGAAGTCGGGGGCGGTGCACAGGCTCCCGTTGGACTCCAGGGGGTTGGCGCCGATGAGCAGCAGATGGTCGGTGCGGTCCAGGTCGGGGACGGGGATGGCGTTGGCGTCGCCGTAGAGCAGTCCGCTCGACACGTGCTTGGGCATCTGGTCGACGGTGGAGGCGGTGAAGACGCTGCGGGTGCCCAGCGCCCCGAGCAGCACCGGCGGGTAGAGGGCGCCCGCCATGGTGTGCACGTTGGGGTTGCCGAGGACCACGCCGACGGCGTTCGGCCCGTGCCGCTCGATCAGCGGGCGCAGCCCGGCGGCGACGGCGTCGAAGGCCTCGTCCCAGCCGGCCTCGCGCAGGACGCCGTCCTCCCGGACGAGCGGGGTGCGCAGCCGGTCGGGGTCGCCGTCGGCGGCTCCGAAGGAGGCGCCCTTCGGGCAGATGAACCCCTTGCTGAACACGTCGTCGCGGTCGCCGCGGGCGCCGGTGACCCGGGTGCCCTCGATCGTCAGCGTCAGCCCGCAGGTGGCCTCGCAGAGGGGGCAGACGCGTACGGCGGTACGGGCGTCGGGGGTACTGCCGGCGGTGCGGGACACGGGTCCTCCCGGAGGGCGTGACGTCGGTGGCACACGGACACGCCGAGCATACCGACCGGTATGCACGGCGGGGAGGGGGCACCGGCAGCGGTTCAGTCGAGTACCCGGCCCAGGTAGGCCCGCAGCAGGACCCGCGTCTCGGCGATGATCGCCTCGTCGCCCTCGGGCGCCACCCGGAAGGCCAGGTGCACCAGGCTGTCGGCGCTCTCCACGGCGACCAGGAAGCAGCGGCGCAGCCGCTCGTCCGGGGTGCGGCCGAGATGGCCCGAGACGAGGTCGGCGAGGCGGTCGGCGACACGGGTGTTGGGTTCGGTGTGCGGGCCGCCCACCGGGATCTGGTTGCCGAAGTCCACGAGGGCGAAGCCCGGGGCGGTGCGCTTCATGGCGAGGTACTCGTCGAGCACGGCGTCCATCGCGGTCCGCCAGCCGGTTCCGCCCGACTCCGCAAGGCGCCGGGTGACGCGCTCGGTGTAGCGCTCCAGGTTGCGCTGGGCGAGCGCGTCGGCCATGGCGCGCTTGTTGCCGAAGAAGCGGTACACGGAGCCGATGGGCACGCCGGCCCGCTGGGCCACCGCGCGGGTGCTCAGGCCGTCGTAGCCCACCTCGTCGAGGAGGTCGGCACAGGCGTCGAGGATTCGGGTCAGTCGTTCTGCGCTGCGCCGCTGGACGGGCGCTCGGCGCAGCGAGGTCGCATGGGGCACGGTCTTCATGATGCCTCTCCGCCGGGGTCCGGTGAACCTCCCCCATCAGTACGCGCATCGGTGCCCCGGCCACTCATTCCGGCCCCGTGCCGCCCGGCGGCGACGGGGACCCGCCGTCCGGGCCGCTCGCCCCGGGTTCCGGTCCGGGGCCGCCGTCCCCGGGCCCGGACGCGGTGACGTCGGCGGTGCTCTGCACCGGCTCGCCGTGCACGGCCCACACGGTGCCGTCGTCCGCGTACAGGCGTGCGGTGACGTGGTGCGTGCCGCGCGGCAGCAGACCGCCCGACAGCCAGTACTCGGCGGTGCGCAGCCGGGCGACCGGCCGGCCGTCGACGGAGAGGTGGGCGGTGCCGCGCCCGACGACCGGCACGGGGCGCGCCCCCCGGGGCGAGAAGCGGAAGTGGCGGACGGTCAGGCGCACGTCCCAGCCGCCGGAGGAGTCCTGCTGGACCTCGATACCGACCTCGGGGGCGCCCCGCTCCCCCACGTCGCGGTAGAGCCGCCCCTGCTCGTCCCCCTCGTCCAGCAGGGTGCCCACGGGCGAGGCCGGCAGGTCCCCCTCCGGCCCGTGCCCGTCACCGCCGCCGCAGCCCGCGGGTCCGCCGGACAGGGCGCAGACCACGAGCGCGGCGAGCACTCCACGTGTCCAGCGCATGCCGGGGAGCGTAGAACACCCTCCCGGCGACGGGATCCTCCTGGAGTCGGGTTCTTCCCCCCGGCGACGGTCCCCGAGGACTACGCCCGCACGGCGGCCCGGCCGCCCACGCCGGCGCGGCGCCGATCCGGGGCCGGCGCGGGATCGGCGCCGGCGGTGGCCGAACCCGTTCGCTGCCCGCGACCTGCCTCTTGCGCGGAGGGAAGCCGAATCCTACGGTGATGCATAGGAATCAGGCGCGAGGGAGCGATCATGAGCGGGGACGCGAGGAAGACGGCCGAGTCACTGGCCCACCTCTCCGGATTCGGCAACGAGCACGGTTCGGAGGCGGTTCCGGGGGCCTTGCCGCACGGCCGCAACGCGCCCCAGCGCGCACCCCTCGGGCTGTACGCGGAGCAGCTCAGCGGCAGCGCCTTCACCGAGCCGAGGGCGTCCAACCGGCGTTCGTGGCTGTACCGCATCCGCCCGTCCGCCGCGCACCCGGCGTTCGTCCGCGCGGAGAACGGCGCGCTGCGCACGGCCCCGTTCACGCAGGAGGCGCCCGACCCGAACCGGCTGCGCTGGAATCCGCTGCCGGAGCCGCCGGCGGGGACGGACTTCCTCGCGGGCCTGTGGACCCTCGGCGGCAACGGCGACGCGGCCGGGCGCAGCGGCATGGCCGTGCACCTGTATCACGCCAACTCCTCGATGGAGCGGGTGTTCAGCGACGCCGACGGCGAGCTGCTCATCGTCCCCGAGCGGGGCGGACTGCTGCTGCGCACCGAGTTCGGGCTGCTGCACGCGGAGCCGGGGCACGTCGCCCTGATCCCGCGCGGGGTGCGCTTCCGGGTGGAGCTGCTGGACACCGGGACCGGGGACGCACCGGCCGCGGGCGCCCGGGGGTACGTGTGCGAGAACTACGGGGCGCCGTTCCGGCTGCCCGACCTCGGCCCGATCGGCGCCAACGGCCTGGCGAACGCCCGGGACTTCCTCGCCCCCGTCGCGGCGTACGAGGACGTGGAGGGCCCCGTCGAGGTGGTGAACAAGTTCTGCGGGAACCTGTGGACGGCGACCTACGACCACTCGCCGCTCGACGTGGTCGCCTGGCACGGCAACCACGTGCCCTACGTCTACGATCTGCGGCGCTTCAACGTGATCGGCTCCATCAGCTACGACCACCCCGATCCGTCCATCTTCACGGTGCTGACCTCGCCCTCCGACACCCCCGGCCTCGCGGACGTCGACTTCGTGGTGTTCGCGCCGCGCTGGCTGGTCGGCGAGGACACCTTCCGGCCGCCGTACTTCCACCGGAACGTGATGAGCGAGTACATGGGGCTGATCGAGGGCGCCTACGACGCGAAGGCGGAGGGCTTCGTCCCCGGCGGCGGTTCGCTGCACAACATGATGTCGGCGCACGGCCCGGACCAGGAGACCTTCGAGCGGGCGAGCGCCGCCGAGCTGCGGCCGCAGAAGATCGACGACGGGCTGGCGTTCATGTTCGAGACGCGCCGCCCGATCACGGCGACGGCCCAGGCGGCCCGGGCCGGGCACCTCCAGCAGGGGTACGACGACGTGTGGAAGGGCCTGCGGCGGCACTTCCGGGCCGGCGGCTGAGGCGGGCCGGCGTTGCCTTCCCCGCCCGCGACCGGTACGGATACCCTCGTGACCTCCTTCGCTCCGGACTCGATCGTCCTGAACCGCAAGCTGCCGCTCTGGTATCAGGTGTCGCAGTCCCTGCGCGCCTCGATACTCGGCCGGGCGCCCCGGGACCCGCTGCGCCTGCCCACCGAGGAGCAGTTGGCGGGGCACTACGGGGTGAGCGTGCTGACCATGCGGCAGGCGCTGAAGGAGCTGGAGGACGAGGGGCTCATCAGCCGGCACCGCAGGCGGGGCACGTTCATCGAGCCGAGCGCGCGGCGCGGCGCGCCGGTGCGGCTGCTCGGCTCGGTGGACGCGATCGTGGCCCAGCAGTCCGGCATGGCGACCGAGTTGCTGGAGGAGGGGCGCGGCGCGGTCCCGGTCGAACTGGCCGAGTTCTTCCCGGACGTGGACGAGGTGTCCACCTACCACCGGCTGCGCAGCGACGAGGCGACGGGCGAGCCCACCAACCACGCGCGCAACTACGTCAGGACGGATCTGGCCGCCCGGGTCGACCGGGAGGACCTGATCCGCTGGCCGATGACGAAGGTGCTGCGCGACGTGCTCGGCGTCGCCATCAGCAGGATCACCGACACCGTCGAGGCGCGGCTCGCGGACCCGGAGACGGCCCGGCTGCTGCGGGTGCCGCTGCTGAGCCCGATCCTGCGCTACACGGGCGTCACCTACGGCCAGGACGGACGCGCGCTCGACGTGGCGGTCATCCACTACCGCGGCGACCGCTTCTCGTTCACCGTCACCCTCGACGCCCACTGAGCGTGCGGGACCGGGACGGCGGGCGGCGCCCGCGTCGTACGATGCCGGGCGTGACGCACGACGACGCTCCGCTCCTCGCGGACCTCATGCCGTGGTCCGTCGCACCGCCGAGGCTGGGCCGGGGGTGGCCGACGGCCCCCGACGCGGCGTCCCTCCGGGCACGGTGGGACGTGCTGGTGAGGGCCGAGGGGAGCGAGCGGGAGTCGCTGTTCGGCCCGACCCGCTCCCGCACGACGCACTCGGCGGTCGCCCAGCTGCCCGGACAGCCGAGCGGGACCGGCCGGCTCGCCCGCGCCTGCGGCCCCTGCCCCGAACCGGTCCGGGTGCTGTGCGCGCCGTTCGACGAGCAGTGGCTCATCCCCGACCACCGGCTGATCGACGCGGCCCGCCCCGAGCTGTGGCGGGTGGCGGACCCCGCCCAGGTGTTCGCCGTCGAGCAGTCGGTGGTGCCGGAGGCGCCCGGACCGGCGCTGCTGGCCACCTCCGTACTGCCGCTGGCGGCCGGCCGCGGAGGCCGGCTGCGTCCGCTGTACCGGCGTCCCGGCGGCGCCGAGCCGAACCTGGCGCCCGGCCTGTCCGAGCACCTCGGTGCCCGTCTCGGTCACGTGCCGACGCCGGAGGACGTCCTCGCCTGGACGCTGGCGGTCGCCCGGCCCGGCCGGGAGGGCTGCGTGGTCCCGCTCACCGCCGACCCCGGCGTGTGGGCCGACGGCGTCGCGTCGGGGCGCCGTGCGCTGTGGCTGATGCGCCGCGACGGCGAGCGGCCCAAACTCCCCGGTGGCCGCCGCCCGTACGTCCGGGCGCCGCTCACCTCCCTGCCCCGCGCCGGCGCCGGGGACGAGGTGCTCGCCGAGCCGCGCTACGACCGCGCCGAGGAGGCGATCCTCCTCGGCGAGGGCCGGATCGCGCCGGTGCCGCCCGCCGCCTGGGACTTCACCGTGGGCGGGGTGCGGGTGCTGGAGCGCTGGTTCGCCGCGCGGGCCGGCGCCTCCGCGCCGGGCACACTGGAGGCGATCGGCCCCGGGGCCTGGCCGCAGACCTGGACCTCCGAGCTCCTGGAACTCGTCACCGTCCTCGCGCTGCTCGCCGAACTGCGCACCGAGCAGGCGGAGCTGCCCCTCACCTCACCGGTCACCCGGGCCGAGCTGCGAGCGGCGGGAATCCTCCCCGTGCCGGCCGGGGCGCGCCGCCCCGCATCCGTCCTCGACCATCACGAGGAGGGCCCGGAGGGGCAGTTCGCCCTGATCTGAGAGGTCCGCACGGGCGCCGGGCACCCGTGGGGCCGAACGGCCGGCTCCCGTCCGGAACGACATCATCCGGTTCGGCATGACAAAGGCGCCGCCCACGAGCCATGATCCACGGCATGCAGTCACAGCCTCTGCCCCTGGAAGGCATCACGGTCGTCGCCGTCGAGCAGGCGGTCGCGGCGCCCTTCGCGACCCGTCAGCTCGCCGATCTCGGAGCCCGTGTCGTCAAGGTCGAACGGATCGACGGCGGCGACTTCGCGCGCGGCTACGACACCGCCGCCGCGGGTCTGGCCTCGCACTTCGTCTGGTGCAACCGGGGCAAGGAGTCCGTCGCCGTCGACCTGAAGGACCCCCGCGGGCTGGAGATCGTCCGCCGGCTCGTCGCGGACGCGGACGTCTTCGTGCAGAACCTCGCCCAGGGGGCGGCGGCCCGGATCGGCCTCGACGCCGCGACGCTGTGCGCCGAGCACCCGCGGCTGATCGCCGTGGACATCTCCGGCTACGGCCCGTCCGGGCCGTACGCGGGCCGACGCGCCTACGACATGCTCGTGCAGTGCGAGGCGGGCCTGGTGTCGGTGACCGGGAGTCCGGAGCGGCCCGCGAAGGCGGGCATCCCGGCGGCGGACATCGCGGCGGCCATGTACGCGTTCTCCGGCGTCCTCGCGGCACTGGTGCGGCGCGGCACGACCGGGCGCGGCGGCCCGGTGGAGGTGTCGATGCTGGACGCGCTGGCCGAGTGGATGGGCCATCCGCTGCACCACGCGATGCACGGCGGCACCCCGCCGGAGCGCACCGGCCTCGCGCACTCCGTCATCGTGCCCTACGACGTCTACGCGACGGCGGACGGCGGCCGGGTGCTGCTGTCGGTGCAGAACGACCGGGAGTGGCGACGGCTCGCCCAGCAGGTGCTGGCGGCACCCGAGACGGCGGACGATCCGGACTACGCGACCAACCCGGCACGGGTGGCGAACCGGGAGCGGGTGGACGCCCTGGTGACGAGGGCGCTGGCGCGGCTCGGCGTAGAGGAGGCGGTGTCCCGGCTGGAGGCGGCGGGCATCGCGTGCGCGCGGCTGCGGGACGTGGGCGAGGTCGCGGACCACCCGCAGCTCGCCGCCCGGAACCGGTGGCGCGAGGTGGACTCGCCGGCCGGGCCGCTGCGGGCGCTGCTGCCTCCGATCACGCTGCCGGGCGGGGAGGAGGCGCGCATGGGAGCCGTTCCGCGGCTGGGCGAGCACACGGGGACGGTACTGCGGGCGCTGGGCATGACGGAGGCGGACATCGCGGGACTGCGCACCGACGGGGTGGTGCGCTGACCCGCACGGACCGGGGCGGGGCGTGGGAGACCCGCGCTCCGGCCGTGGCGGCAACGGGGCGCCGCTGTCCGCCGTGGGGATGACGGACGCGGGCGGACGCCACCGCGCGGGCCGGTGGGCCGCCGGAGCGCGAGTCGGGGAACGCGGGCGCGGGTCCGGGGCTCAGTGGCCGCCGAAGAGCGAGCGGCGCAGCCGCCGGAGCGGCGCGAACAGCGAGACCCGCCGCACCCGCGCACGCCGGGAGCCGCTGTCGTGCGCGGTGTCACGCGCCGTGAGCTCACGCATCAGCGACGTCGCCTCGACCGTCTCGCGTTGCGGTATGGCGGGTCCGCCGAGCACCGAGAGATGGCGGTCGAGACGCGAACTGGTCGCGCTGCTCCCGCACGTGATCGCAGGGACACGTGCCCTGCTGCGCACCGTTATCTGTTCCATGTCACTCCCCACCCGTACGAGTCCACCCGGCCCGGGCAGGCTAACTCTATCGCTCCCGCACGGCACTCGTGTATCGAGGTCGCGGGATTCACCATCCCTGCAAGGGGGTTGACGGTTACTCTCCGAATCCGACCGTTTCCAGGGGGAGTTGGACAACCGGCTGGCCGGTGGGTTGTACCGAACCACCGTGCGGTTCCACGGTCACGGCGAGTGACGTCGCGTCGGGGTTCATTCCGTCGGCGATCAGGGGCGTGTCGCGGTCGAGGAGGCCGAGAGAGCGCGGTTTCGCGCCGGGGCGCATGAGCCAGAGCTGATGCACACCTCCCCCGGGCGGGGCGGCGAGTCCGCTCAGTGTCACGACGGCGCGCCGCTCCGACACGGACGCCACCACACCCATCCCCCGGCCGCGCGCGTCCCGCCGCGTGCTCGCCCGGGCGTCCGGCGCGGAGAGAACGTGGGCGATCTCACGTGCCTGGGCGCGCTCCTGGGCGAGATTCTGCTGCGTCCGCTCCGCCTGCACGGCGAACAGGGCGGCGACCACGAGGGCCGCGGCGGCCGTGGCCGTGGCGAACGGGGCGAGCAGCGGCCGGAAGCGGGGCGGGCGGGCCGGGCGGGCCCGTCCGGCCGGGCGGGCGGAGCGGACGGGCGCGGTCCGGGCGCGGGGTGCCGGCTCCTGCGGGGTGGTGCGGACGGCGTGCAGCACGCGTTCGCGCAGCGCGGCCGGCGGCACCGCCGCGGTCGACCAGGCGAGCCGGACGGCGTCCTCGGTCAGCGCGCGCACCTCCTCGGCGCAGCGCTCGCAGCCCGCGAGGTGGCGTTCGAAACGGTGCCGCTCGCCGGGTTCCAGCGCGTCGAGGGCGTAGGGGGCGGCGAGGGAGTGCAGGTCACGGCCGAGCAGCCGGTCGAGGACGCTCACGCGGCACCTCCCAGGCAGTTGCGCAGGCGGGTCAGGCCGTCGCGCATCCGGGTCTTGACGGTGCCCAGGGGCAGGGACAGCCGTTCGGCCACCTCGCGGTAGGTGTAGCCGTCGTAGTAGGCGAGGGTGACGGACTGGCGCTGGAGGGCGGTGAGCCGGTCGAGGCACCGGCGGACCCACTCGCGTTCCAGGCCCGCCTCCACCTCCTCGGCCACCTGGTCGAATGCGGGGTGGTGGTGGCGGCGCCCCTCGCGCTGCTCGCGCTCGGTCGCGGCCCGCGCGCTGCGCACCCGGTCGACCGCCCGGCGGTGCGCGAGGGTGAGCACCCAGGACAGGGCCGTGCCGCGGCCCGGGTCGAACCGGCCCGCGGAGCGCCAGAGTTCGAGCAGCACCTCCTGGGACACCTCCTCCGACTGCGCCGGGTCGCGCACGACACGGCGCACCAGTCCGAACACGGGACCGGAGACCAGTGCGTACAGGTCCTCGAACGCCCTCTGGTCTCCTCCGGCCACCCGGATCAGCAGCTCGTCGGCCTCCACCCGTCCCCCTCTGCGGACGTGCACGGTCCGTCCCTCCCCTACCTGTTCGCGGCGAACGTGTCTTCGGATGGGTTACGGATCGCAGGGCCGAAAACGCGAGTCCGGCGCCGGGCAGTTCGGGGCGGGGCTCCGGACGACGGTCGCGCCGAGGCGGTGAAGAAGAGCGAAGAAGAGACCAATCCGCCCCCACCACCGCTCCGAATGGCGTTCCGTCAGGCAAGTTGGACACGAGGACGGACGGCATGACACCTATCTCCAGGAGTGGCGCGGGACGCGGGAACCTCGCGAAGGCCGTATGCGGCGCGCTGGCCGCCGGGGCGCTCGCGGCCGCCGGGGCGACCGCGCTGCAACCGGGGGCGGCCTCCGCCTCCAGTCACCGGGAGGCCCCGCTGATCTCGGGCACCCCGCAGTACGACAACACCGACGTGTACGCGTTCGTGAGCCCGGACAAGCCCGACACGACGACCATCGTGGCGAACTGGATCCCCTTCGAGGAGCCCGCCGGCGGGCCGAACTTCTACACGTTCGCCGACGACGCGCAGTACGACCTGCACATCGACAACAACGGTGACGCGCAGGAGGAGTTGATCTACCGGTACACCTTCCGGACGCACCGCAAGAACGGCGACACGTTCCTGTACAACACGGGCCCGGTGACCAGTCTCGACGACCCCGACCTGAACATCACGCAGACGTACGACATCGACCTGCTGCGCATGCAGCACGGGAAGCCGGTGTCCCGGACCAAGGTCGCGGACGACGTGCCGGTCGCACCGTCGAACGTGGGCAAGGCGTCGATGCCCGACTACGGAGAGCTGCGCGACCAGGCCGTGCACAAGCTGGCGGGCGGGGCCACCACCTTCGCCGGCCAGGCCGACGACCCGTTCTTCCTCGACCTGCGCGTCTTCGACCTGCTGTACGGCGGGAACCTGACCGAGGTCGGACGGGACACCCTCAAGGGCTACAACGTCAACTCCATAGCCCTCCAGGTGCCGAACGACATGATCCGCGAGTCGGCCGAGCAGCCGATCGTGGGCATCTGGTCCACCACGCAGCGCAGGGACGCGCGCGGCGGCTACCGGCAGGTCTCCCGGCTCGGCATGCCGCTGGTGAACGAGGTGGTCAACCCGCAGAAGGACAAGGACAGGTTCAACGCCTCGGCGCCCCGGGACGACGCCCGCTTCCTGAAGAACGTCACCCACCCGGAACTGCCGAAGCTCATCGAGGGCATCTACAAGATCAAGGCTCCCGCCGAGCCGCGCGACGACCTGGTCGACGTCTTCCTCAAGGGCGTCGAGGGGCTCAACCAGCCGCCGCACGTGCGGCCGGCGGAGGAACTGCGTCTCAACACCTCGATCAAACCCGCCATGCACCCCAAGCGGCTCGGCGTCCTGGACGGCGACAACGCGGGCTTCCCGAACGGCCGCCGCCTCGCCGACGACGTGATCGACGCCTCGCTCCAGGTCGTCGAGGGTGAACTGGTCGGCTCCAAGAACGACCTGGGCGACGCGGTCGACGCGAACGACAAGAAGTTCGGGAAGTACTTCCCCTACCTCGCCGAGCCGACGGCCGGTTCGCGCGGGGCCCTGGCCAAGGGCACCACCGACGGCACCGACGTCCGCAGTGGGCTCGGCGACGCGCTCCAGCCGGCCGGCGCCTCCGCCGGCGGGACGGACACCGCGCTGATCGCGGGCTCCGCCGCGGCCGGAGCCGCCGCGGTCCTGCTCGCCGGCACCGGCCTGCGCCGGTGGCGCCGACGGATGCAGCACCGGGCCTACTGACCCGGTCCCCGACCGGCGCGGCCCGCACCCCAACCCCCACGGCGCGGGCCGCGCCTCCCCGTCCCCGCCCTACCGGGCACGACCGTTTCCGCCCAGGACTTCGAGGAGAGGGCATGTCCCCGCGTACGAACGACAACGCGACCCCCGGCACGGACGGGGCCGCGCCCGCCCCGGGCACCGCGGCGCCCGGCCCGGCCGGATCGGGCGCGTCCCGGCGCCGGCGGGCGGCCCGGCTCGGCCTCTGCGCCGGCGCGCTGGCCCTCGCCCTCACCGCGGGCGCCACGGTCGCCGGCGCCCTGCGGGGCGGCGGCACGGCCCCCGCGGTCGCGGCGGCCGGCGCCGGCGTCTCCCCCGCGCTGCTCGCGAGCGGCGACCTCGATGCGAGCATCGGCTCGCTGCAGGCCCATCTCCGCGCCCAGCCGGCCGACTTCGGAGGCTGGGCCACGCTCGGGCTGGCCTACGTGGAGCAGGCGCGCACCCACGGTGATCCCTCCCGCTACCCGCAGGCGCAGAAGGCACTGGACCGATCCCTGGACCTGCGCCCCGACTACGACCCCGCGCTCGCCGGCCGGGCCGCGCTGGCCGCCGCCCGGCACGACTTCACCGGCGCCCTGAGGTACGCGGGCCGGGCGCTGGCGCAGAACCCGTACAACGAGCGCGCCCTGTGCTCGCGGATCGACGCACTGGTGGAACTCGGCCGGTACGGCGAGGCGGCGAAGGCGGCGGACCTCGCGGATTCGCGGCGTCCGGGCGTCCCGGTTTTCACGCGCTACGCCTACGTCCACGAGCTGCGCGGGGACGTGAAGACCGCGCGGCGTGTGCTGACACAGGCGCTCGCCACGGCGACCGGCCGCGGTGACGTGGCGTACGTGGCGAGCGCGCTCGGCCAGCTGGCCTGGAACGAGGGCCACTACGACGACGCACTCGGCTTCTACGCACGGGCCCTCGCCGCGGACGACGGCTACCTGCCCGCCCTCGAAGGCCGGGCGCGGGCGCAGGCGGCGAAGGGGGATCGTGCCGCGGCGATCAAGGGTATGGAAGACGTGGTACGGCGCTATCCGCTGCCCCAACCACTGGTCGCGCTGGGCGAGTTGTACGAGGAGCGAGGCGCGGCGGGCGACGCCGGCAGGGCGCGCGAGCAGTACGCGCTGGTGCGCGCCTGGGTCGCCCTCGCGCGCGCGAACGGGGTCGACGCCGACCTCGACACCGCGCTGGCCTCGGCCGACCACGGGGACCACCGGGCGGCGCTGAAGGCGGCCCGCGACGAGTGGGCGCGCCGGCACACCGTGCACACCGCGGACGCGCTCGCCTGGGCGCTGCACGTCTCGGGCCGCGACACGGAGGCGCTCGCGTACGCCCGCGCGGCCACCGCCACCGGCTACCGCAACGCCGCGTTCCTGTACCACCGCGGCGTCGTGGAGAGTGCCACCGGGCACCGCGCGGAGGGCCGCGCCTCGCTGAAGGCGGCCCTGCGGCTCAACCCCGGCTTCTCCCCGCGGGGCGCGGCGGCGGCCCGCGCCGCGCTGAAGGCGTCCCGGTGAGGGCGCTGCGGCCGGTGGCCGCCTGCGGAGCGACGCTGGCCGCCGTCGGCGCGCTCGTGCTGCTCCCGGCCGGGTCCGCGGGAGCGCATCCCCTGGGGAACTTCACCGTCAACCGCTACGACGGGCTGGTCGTGGCGCCCGGGGAGCTGCGCGTCGACCACGTCGAGGACCTGGCGGAGATCCCCGCGACCCAGGCGCGGCCGGAGATCGAGCGGCTCGGCCGGGCCGAGTGGGCCCGCCTGCGGTGCGCGAGCGCCGCGCGGGGGAGCAGGGTGACCGTCGACGGCCGCCCGGTCGCCCTCGCCGCGGGCGCGAGCCGCGCCGCGGCCCGGCCGGGCCAGGCGGGGCTGGACACCGTGCGCGTGGTGTGCCGGCTGACCGCGGCGCTGCCCGCCGGCGAACGCGGCACCGTCGCGGTGGAGTTCCGCGGGGCGGGTGCGGACCGGGGTCCCGGCTGGCGGGAGATCACCGCCCGCGCCGACCGGATGACGCTGACCGCGTCGGATGTGCCGCGCTCCTCGGTGTCCGGGGAGCTGACCCGGTATCCGCAGGCGCTGCTCTCCTCCCCCGCCGACACCGCCACCGCCACACTGCGGGTCCGTTCGGGCGGGCCCGCGCTGCGTGAGGAGGGCCGTCCCGCTCCGGCCGCCTCCGTGCTGCCGCGCGGCGCCGACCGGTGGACGCAGGCCCTGAGCGACCTGGTGGCCCGGCACGACCTCACCGTCGGCTTCGCGGCGCTGGCGCTGCTGATCGCCGTCGGCCTGGGCGGGCTGCACGCGCTCGCACCGGGGCACGGCAAGACGCTGATGGCCGCGACCGCCGCGGCACGCGGTGGCCGGGCCCGGCTGAAGGACGTCCTGCCGCTGGCCGCCTCGGTGACGGTCACCCACACCCTCGGTGTCGTCGCGCTCGGTCTGCTGGTCGCCGCCGGTTCGGCGGCGGCGCCCTCGGTGATCGGCTGGCTGGGTGTGGCGAGCGGGGTGCTCGTGACGGGCGCGGGCATCGCGCTGCTGCGCAGAGCCCGGCGGCACCGCCCGGCGGGAGACACCCGATCCGGCACCGCGCCCGACGACCACGGGCACCCGCACACCCACACCCACCCTCACCACCCGCACCCGCACCCGCACCCGGGCGATGCCGCACACGCGCACCACCACCCCCAGGTCGGGGAGCACGACCACGGCCCTGTCCCCGGCCCCGGCCCCGGCCCCGGCCACGACCACGACCTAGACCACGACCACGGCCATGCCCGGCCTCGTCCGGGCGGTCCCGCCCCCGCCCAACGGCGCGCGTATGAGCACGCGGTGGTGCTCGCCCGGATCGGCACGGCCCCGGACACCCGTGCCCCGGTCGCACCGGACTCCCCCGCCCTCCGCGGGGCGGCGGACCCGGACCACCGGCGCCCCGGGGGCGGGTCCGCGCGTTCCGGACTCTCCGGATCGGCCGCCGTCCACCGCTCCCCCGGCCGGGCCGCTCCCGTGCTCGAACACACCCACGGCGGCCGCCCGCACACCCACGAGATCGCCCCGACCCTGCGGGGAACGATCCTGCTCGGGTTCGCCGGCGGACTCGTGCCCAGTCCGTCCGCGGTGGTCGTGCTCGTGGGGGCGGCGGCGCTCGGGCAGGCGTGGTTCGGTCTGCTGCTCGTCCTCGCCTACGGCGTCGGGCTGGCTCTGACGCTGACGGCGGCGGGCTTCGCCGTCGTCCGGCTCGGAAGCGGGGTGAACCGGGCCCTGGCCGCCCGTCCGAGCTGGGCGGGGAGCCGCCCGGTACGGCTCGTCCGGCGCGCCGCGCCCCTGGGATCGGCGGTGGTCGTCGTGGCCCTCGGCGCCGGATTGGTGCTCAAGGGGGCGGCATCCGTACTCGGCTGAGCTACTTTTCGAGGAGGAACCGCGCCGAGGCGAGGGGGGACGCACGTGTCCGCAAATCCGGGCGGTGAGCGGGTGATCGCGGGCCGGTACCGCCTGCTCTCGCCGCTGGGCGAGGGCGGCATGGGAACGGTGTGGCGCGCCATGGACGAGGTCCTGCGGCGCGAGGTGGCCGTGAAGGAGGTCCGCGCCCCGTCGGGACTGCCCTCCTCCGAGGTCGAGCGGATGTACACCCGGCTCGAACGGGAGGCGTGGGCGGCGGCCCGGGTGTCCCACCCCGGTGTCGTCACGGTGTACGACGTGGCCGCCCAGGACGGCCGGCCCTGGATCGTGATGGAGCTGGTGCGGGGCATCGCCCTCTCCGATCTGCTGGACGCCGAGGGGCCGCTGACGCCGCGCCGGGCGGCGGGCATCGGGGCCGACGTGCTGTCCGCGCTGCGCGCCGCGCACGCCGCGGGGGTGCTGCACCGGGACGTGAAGCCCGGAAACGTCCTGCTGGCCAACGACGGGCGCGTCGTCCTGACGGACTTCGGTATCGCGACGGTCGAGGGGAGTTCCGCGCTGACCATGACCGGAGAGGTCATCGGATCGCCCGAGTTCCTGGCACCGGAGCGGGCGCTGGGACGCACGCCGGGGCCGGAGTCGGACCTGTGGTCGCTCGGCGTGCTGCTCTACGCGGTGGTCGAGGGCGACTCCCCCTTCCGCCGGCACACACCGCTCAGCACCCTGCGGGCCGTGGTCGACGAGCCGCTGCCCGCGCCGCGGCGGGCCGGCCCGCTCGCCGACGTGATCGAGGGCCTGCTGGTCAAGGACCCGGCCGGCCGGACGCGCGCCGACGTGGCCGAGGAGGAACTGCGCGCGCTCGCCGGCGGCCGGACGCCCACCCGCGCCGTGACCGCGCCGCCGCTCCCGGACGCGCCCACGACGGCCGCGCTCCACCAGCCGGCGGAACCCCGGACGCCGTCGGGAGCGTTCGGGCCGCCGGTGACGGCCGTGTCGTCCCCGGCGGACGCCGGGGACGGGTCGCGGCGTCGCCGCCCGGCCTACGCCCTGATCGCCGGCGTGGCCGCGCTCGCGCTCACCGTCGGCGGACTGACGTACGCGCTGACGGACCGGGACGACGACGGGAGCCGGAACGACGACGGGCCGGGCACCGCCGGCCCGGCCGTCGGTGGTGCGGGCGCGGCCTCGTCAGGGTCGGCGCGCCCGAGCGGAGCGGGTACCACCGGCCCCGCGTCCGGCGGGAGTTCCGAAGCGAGCGCGCCCGCCGGGGGCGGGTCGGCGTCCGCGCCGCCGGCCCAGTCGGTGAAGGTGACGCTCTCCGGCCGGCACACCCACTACACGGGTGCGTGCCCGCCGCCCCGCACGCAGGCGCCCTCGTTCACGGCGGCCTTCACGGTGGGACGGCTGCCGGCGGACGTCGAGTACCGGTGGGTCACGGAGACCGGCGAGGTGACCGACGGGAGCTGGAAGACGCTCTCGTTCCCCGAGGGCGGTGGCCGGACCCGGGACACGACGGTCGTGGCGACGACGTACGACGCCGGCGGGGAGTTCGCCGACAGCATCGGTGTGGAGGTGCGGAGCCCGGTCCGAACGGCGACCGCGCCGGTGGCTTTCACGATCACGTGCGCGACGGAGACCCCGACGGACGGGGCCTCCGCCTCCGCGTCACCCTGATGATGCGGGGAGAGTTCAGACCGCTCCGCCGAAGACGGGGAGGTAGCCGCCGGACTGCCCGGCCGCGGTCGGGTGGTACGACTCGCCGATGTTGAGCCAGTTCAGGCTGTGCAGCCAGGAGCTGCCGGAGCAGATCTCGTGGCCCGTGAAGGTGCCCCGGACGTCGCCGAAGGTGAAGCCGTGGGCGGCGGCGCGGGCCGCGATCGCGCTGTCCAGGTAGTCGGCGGCGCCGTTGATGGCGGATCGCTCCTTCTCCGAGAGTCCGGTCAGGCAGCTGCCGTTGAGCTTGTAGAAGCGGGGGTAGCCGAGGACGACGACGTGGGCGGAGGGCGCCTTCGTCCGGATCGCCGAGTACACCGAGTCGAGCTTGCCAGGGAGCGTGGAGTCCACGTACGCCTTGGCGGTGGCGATGCGGGCGAGGCAGGAGCTCTCGGACTGCAGGACGCAGGTGGTCATGACGTCCGAGAAGCCGGCGTCGTTGCCGCCGATGCTGATGGAGACGAGGCCGGTCGAGGAGGAGAGGGGGCCGAGCTGGTTCGCCGTCACATCACCCGTACGAGCGCCCGAGCAGGCGGTGAAGGCGAACGACGAGGGTGAATGCGCGGCCGCCCAGAGGGAGGGGTAGGCCTTCGTGCTGCGCTTGCAGTCGCCGCTGGAGCCGATGTAGCTCCCCGCGCCGACACCGGACGAGTAGGAGTCTCCGAGGGCCACATAGCCGGTGGCGGCGGCCGTCTGTGCCTGCGCCGTGGCCGCCCCGGTGAGGGTCGCGCCGACGGCGAGGAGAAGTGAGGTCACGTATACCGTAATTCGGGAACGTCTCATGGAACCTCCCTTTAGCAGGATCTCTGCCTCAACGTTCGTACCAGCTACGCGTGTTGACCGGAAGTGTCCATGCCAAAACTTCTCGGACCGCCGCGCCGGACCCCGCGAGGGCGCCCCCTGCGCGCCTTGACGGCCCCCGGCACGCTGCGCCACATTGAAGCCCGGCATCCGGCACGTCGGGGGGCAAAGTCGGCCATGCAGACCTTACGGATCAAGGCATCCACATCCGGCACCGCGAAGGGCGCACGGCACCCTCCGGGCGGAGACCTGCTGCCGGCACTCGCGGGCGGCGCGACCACGGTGGGGGCCGTGGGCGCGTACCTCGCGCTCGCCGACGCCGACACTCCGCTGCGCGGACCGCTCACGCTGTTCTTCCTGCTCGCCGCGCCGTCGGCCGCCGTCGGCGCGGCGCTGCGCGGCCTCGACCCGTTCGGCCGCGTCCTCGCGTCCGCGTCCGGCGCCGTGGCGCTCGACATGCTGGTGGCCCAGGGGATGCTCGCCGCGCACCGCTGGTCGGTGCCCGGCGGGGTCGCCGTCGTCGCGGCGGTCAGCTCCCTGTCGATGCTGGTCACCGCGGCGCGCAGCCGACACCGCCGGCGCGGACCCTCAAACGGATCGGACAAATCCGCCGGAAAGGCCGAGTGACACCCAAACCAACAAAAAGACGAGGAACCGTTTCAGGGCTTGCCATACGGGCTCAATCGTCAATACCGTCGCACATCTCACCCGCATCGGTCCATCACCAGCGGCTCAGGGGAGGGCTCAGGACCGCGATGGATCCCGGCGCGGGCGCGCGGTTGGGGGGTGCCGTTCCCGGTGACCAGAGACCTGCCGGGTCGGGCCGCGCAGTCCGCTCCGCGGTGCGGAGCGGGTCGGTTCCGCCGGCTCACCCGGCATGGCGAACATCCATTCCGGCATGCCGTCGGTGAGTAACCCCCCTTTCGAACCGGACCACGTGACGGACCGCCCGGGGGCGGGCGGTCCTCCGGACGAGAGGGACCACCATCATGAACGCAGTCCTGCGCCCGGCCCGATCGGGCGACGGCCCGTCGGTGGCCGCCGGCACCTACCGGCCGATCACCTCCCACCTGGCCATCGCGCCACCGGTGAGCGTCGTGATCCCCGCCATGAACGAGGCGGAGAACCTGCCGTACGTCTTCAAGACCCTGCCCGGATGGATCCACGAAGTCGTCCTCGTGGACGGCAACTCCACCGACGGGACCGTGGAGGTGGCCCGCGAGCTGTGGCCGGACGTCAAGGTCGTCGAACAGCGCGGCAGGGGCAAGGGCGACGCCCTGATCACCGGGTTCGCCGCCTGTACCGGCGACATCATCGTGATGGTCGACGCGGACGGCTCGGCCGACGGCCACGAGATCGTGTCGTACGTCTCCGCGCTGGTGTCCGGGGCGGACTTCGCCAAGGGCTCACGGTTCGCCAACGGCGGCGGCACGTCCGACATGACGCCGATCCGCAAGCTCGGCAACCGCGTGCTGTGCGCCACCGTCAACGCCAAGTTCGGCGCCCGCTACACCGACCTCTGCTACGGCTACAACGCGTTCTGGCGGCACTGCCTCGACAAGATCGAACTCGACTGCACCGGCTTCGAGGTCGAGACCCTCATGAACATCCGGGTCGTCAAAGCGGGCCTGAAGGTGCAGGAGATACCCAGCCACGAGTACCTCCGCATCCACGGGGCGAGCAATCTGCGCGCCGTGCGGGACGGCGTCCGGGTCCTCAGAGTGATCCTGCGGGAGCGGTCCAACCGGCGCGCGCTGCGCCGGACCCCGCACGCCCACCAGCTCGACTCGGGCCGGGGAGAGGCGTCGTGAGCCCGCACGGCGTCTCCGTGGTGGTCTGCGTCTACACCGAGGACCGCTGGGAGGACATCCTCGCGGCCGTCTCCTCGGTGCGGGCGCAGTCGCGGCCGGCGCTGGAGACACTGCTGGTCGTCGACCACAACACCGTCCTGCTGGAACGACTGACCGAACGCTACGGCGGGACCGCGGGGGTGCGGGTGCTCGCCAACGCGGGCCCCCGCGGCCTGTCCGCCGGCCGCAACACCGGGATCGCCGCCTCGCGGGGCTCCGTCGTCGCCTTCCTCGACGACGACGCGGTCGCCGAACGGGACTGGCTGCGCCACCTCGCCGAGGGGTACGCCGACCCGCGGGTGATGGCCGTCGGCGGGCGCACGGTGCCCCTGTGGGCCTCGGGCCGCCGGCCGCTCTGGTTCCCCGAGGAGTTCGACTGGGTGGTGGGCTGCTCCTACCGGGGCCTGCCGGCGGGCCGGGCGGAGGTCCGCAACGTCCTCGGCGGCAACGCCTCCTTCCGCCGCACCGCGTTCGACGCGGCGGGCGGCTTCGCGACCGGGATCGGCCGCGACGGCGACCGGCGGCCGCTGGGCTGCGAGGAGACGGAGCTGTGCATCCGGCTCCGCCGTGCCCGGCCGGACGCCGTCCTGCTCGTCGACGACCGCGCGGTCATCGGCCACCGGGTTCCGCCACCCCGCGAACGCTTCGCCTACTTCCGCCGCCGGGCCTGGGCCGAGGGGCTGTCCAAGGCCCTCGTCGCCCGCAGCGTCGGAGCCGCGAGGGGGCTGGAGTCGGAACGCCGCTACACCACCCGGGTGCTGCCCGTCGGGGTGCTGCGCGGACTGCGCGACGCGGCGCTGGCGCGGCCCGGCGGGGCCCGTCGCGCGGGCGCCATCGTCGCCGGGCTGCTCACGACGGCCGGCGGGTACCTCGCCGGAAGCGTCCGGGCCCGCCGGGGAGGCGCCGCGTTCACGGTGCCCGCACTGCCGGCGGCCGAGGACGGGTCCGCGAACGGCGAGGGGGCGGCGGCGTGAACCGGCCGGTACCGATCCTGATGTACCACTCCGTCGCCCGCTCGCCGAACGCCGCGACCCGGGCGCTGTCCGTCGCGCCCGAGGCGTTCGCCGAGCAGATGGCGCTGCTCCACGACCGCGGGTTCACCCCCGTCGGCACCGCACGGCTGGCCGCGGCCTGGCGCTCGGGCGGTCCGCTGCCCGAGCGGCCCGTCCTGATCACCTTCGACGACGGCTACGAGGGCGTGCACCGGCACGCACTGCCCGCCCTCGCCGCGCACGGCTTCGCCTCCACCCTGTTCGTCTCCACCGGATGGCTCCGCGGCGCCCACGACACCGGGGGCGGACTCGACACCATGCTCGACTGGGACCAGGTGCGCGAACTCGCGGGCGCGGGGACCGAGATCGGCGGCCACAGCCACACCCATCCGCAGCTCGACCAGGTCACCGACGCCGCGCTCCGCTTCGAGCTGCTGCGCTGCCGGGAGATCATCACCGCCGAACTCGGCAGCCGCCCGGCCTCGTTCGCCTACCCGTACGGCTACTCCAGCACGCGCGTGCGCCGTTCGGTGCGCGCGGCGGGGTTCGCCCAGTCGCTCGCCGTCGGCAACGGCCTCGCCCGGCGGCGCCAGGGCCCGTACGCCCTCCAGCGCGTCACCGTGCGCCGCACCACCGGCATCGAGGAGTTCGAGCGGCTGGTCGAGGGCCGCTCGCTCGCCCGCGCGTTCGCCCGGGACCGGGCCCTCACCAAGGGGTACGCCCTGGTCCGAAGAGCCCGACAGGTCCGCCGGAAGGCCATCCGCTCCCGTGACTGACACGACCGCCACACCCCAGGCCGGAGCCAGAGCTCCGGAGGCCGCCGCACGACGGCCGGGCCGCCGTCTCCGCCTGCCGGGCACCGGCCGCGGGGGCGGCAGCCCGCTGTTCCGCAACGCCTACGCCCTGATGCTCAACACCGGGATCTCCGCCGTGCTGGGCCTCGGCTACTGGCTGATCGCGGCCCGCTACTACACCGAGTCGGCGGTCGGCCAGGGCTCCGCCGCCATCGCCGCGATGAAGCTGCTCGCGGGCGTCACCGCGGTGACGCTCACCGGGGCCCTGGCCCGCTTCATCCCCGTCGCCGGACGCGCCACGGCCCGGCTCGTCTTCCGCACGTACACGGGAAGTTCGGTCGTGGTGGCGTCGGCCGCCGGGGTCTTCCTGCTCACCCTGAACCTGTGGGGGCCCTCGTACCGCTTCCTGCACGGCCCGCTGAACGGCACGTTCTTCGTGCTCGCGGTGGTCGCCTGGTCGGTGCTGACGCTCCAGGACGGCGTGCTGACCGGCCTGCGCAGCGCGCTGTGGGTGCCGGTGGG
This sequence comes from Streptomyces sp. NPDC048566, assembly GCF_043199735.1. Classification (NCBI taxonomy): domain Bacteria; kingdom Bacillati; phylum Actinomycetota; class Actinomycetes; order Kitasatosporales; family Streptomycetaceae; genus Streptomyces; species Streptomyces sp. NPDC048566. Next base: position 20,784 of record NZ_JBICWL010000027.1, on the reverse strand, counting down.
CAACACCGTGTTCTCGGCGGCGAAACTGGCGCTGCTCGTCGGCCTCGCCGCGGTGCTCCCCGCCTCGGGGGTGTTCGTGTCCTGGGTCGCGGCCATCGCGCTGTCGGTGCTGCCGCTCGGCGTCCTGGTGTTCCGCCGGCTGGCCCCCCGGCACTCGGCCGCGGCCGGGGAGCACACGCGGCCCCCCTCCCTCCGGGAGATCGGCCGCTTCCTCGCCGGCGACTACACCGGTTCGCTGTTCTCGCTCGCCGTCGTCTACCTCGTCCCGGTGATCGTGGCCTCGCAGGTCAGCTCCACCGACAACGCGTACTTCTACATCACCACCACGATCGGCGGCACCGTCAACCTGCTCGCCGTCAACATGGGGGCCTCGCTGACGGTCGAGGGGGCGCACGATCCGGCGCGGCTGGCCGCCAACACCCGGGCGGCGCTGCGGCGGATGGCCCGGATCATGCTCCCGGTGGGTGGGCTGCTCTTCCTGGGCGCGCCGTACATCCTGCGCGTGTTCGGACCCGGGTACGCGCACGCGGCCACCCCGCTGCTGCGCTGGTTCGCCGTCGGCGCGCTCCTGCGGGTGGTCATGGAGACCTACTTCGCCGTGCTGCGCGCGCAGAGCCGCACGTCCGGACTCGCCTATCTCCAGGGCCTGCTGTGCGCGCTCGTGCTGGGGCTCACGGTGGTCCTGCTGCCCCGGATGGGGCTGACGGGCGCCGGCGTGGCGGAGATCTCCAGCCTGGCGGTGATCGTGGCGATCGCCGCGCCCCGGCTGGTGCGCGTCCTGCGGACCGCGGCCCCCGCCGAGCAGGCGGCGGGCACGGCGCCCGACGGGGACCTCGCCGATCTCGCGCCGCCCGGCGGCGGCCGGCCGCACCCGGTCAGGCGCCGCCCCGCCTGGGCGCTCGACCCGGACACCGTGACGCTCGGTCTGCGCGTCGACGTCGACCACCCGGAGCGCCGGCCCGACGTGCGCCCGGGTCCGGGCGCACCACCGGCCGGGGTCCCCGCGGTGCCCGCCGCCGGGTCCGGGGGCCGCGCCCGCCGGGCGGGGCCGCCGCCGGTGGGCCTGCCGGTGGAGGCGCGCGAGCCGGGTTCGGAGGCCTCGCTCGGTCCGTTGCACGCGCCGGAGGTCGACGCCCCGTTCGCCGCGACGGAAGGCGCCGCCGCGGCCCGGGCGCGGACGGTGACGGCCGGGGACGCGGCGGCCGGAGCGGCCGAAGAGAGACCGGAGGAGACGCCGCGGGACCGCAGGCCGCCCGGCGGTTCCGCCGAGCCCCGGCGCGAGCGCGTCCGGCGCCCGTCGGGGCCCGGCGTCGTCCTCGGCGTCCTGCTGGCCTCGGCCCTGCTGCTGTACTGGGTGCCCGCGTCCGGGCTCGACGACGACGCGCTGGCGCGCATGGGCGGCCTGGGGCTGGTCTCCGTGCTGCCGCTGCCCACGCTGGCCGGCGCGGCCCTGCTGATCGCGGTCTTCGCGGCGCTGCTCTGGCTGCGGACCGAGCACCGGGGGCTGCTGCTGCTCACCCTGCTGGCCACCGTGGTGTCCCTGCACGCGCTGCCCGCGGTCGTGGAGAGCGAGCCGCGCTTCGCCACCGCCTGGCAGCATCTGGGATTCCTCGACTACATCGACCGCACCGGTTCGGCGGTGCCGGACCTCGACGCCCGCTGGAGCTGGCCGGGGTTCTTCGCCGTGGCCGCCTTCGTGGCGAAGGCGTGCGGGGTCACGGACCTCACCGAGGTCATCCGCTGGTGGCCGCTGACCATGCAACTCCTCTATCTGGCACCGATGTTCCTGCTGACCCGGTCGATGCGGGCGGGCTGGCGCGCCCGGTGGACCGGCATCTGGTTCTTCACGCTGTGCGGCTGGGTCGGGCAGGACTACTTCTCGCCGCAGGGCTTCACCTATCTGCTGTACCTGGCGTTCGTGGCGATCCTGCTGGTGTGGTTCCGGGCGCCCCGCGTGCTGTGGGCCCGCCGGCGCCCCGGGGAGGCGGAGGTGGAGCCGGCGGACCGGCACCGGCAGACCGTGCTCCTGGCGGTGCTGATCGGGCTGTTCGCGGCCTGCGTCCCGGCACACCAGCTCACCCCGTTCGTGATGCTCGGGGTCCTCACCGTGCTCGTGCTCGTGGGCCGCTGCGAACTGCGCGGCCTGCCGCTGCTGTTCGCGGTGCTGGTCGCCGGCTGGGTCGGCTTCCTGGCCGAGCCCTACTGGTCGGGGCATTTCGACGACCTGTTCGGCGGGGTCGGGGGCGTCGGCGGCAACGTGTCCTCCTCGGTGTCCGGCCGGATCCAGGGCGGCAGTTCGACGCACAGGCTCGTCCTGTACACCCGCGTTCTGCTGGCCGCCGGCGTCATGGCCTGCGCCTGCTGGGGCTGGTGGCGGCGGCGTGAACACGGGTACCGGGAGCGGTCCCTGCTCGTGACGGCCTTCGTGCCGTTCCTCGGCTTCGGCATGCAGTCCTACGGCGGCGAGATGGCGCTGCGGGTCTTCATGTTCGCCGTGCCGGGCGCCGCCCTGCTGGCCGGTCTCGCGCTCTTCCCCCGCACCGGGGCGACGGCGGAGGAACGCGCGAAGGACCGGCTGAGCCTCGCCCCCCTCGCCGCGCTGCTCGCGGGCCTGCTCCTGGCGGGCGGCTTCCTGGTGGCCCGTTGGGGCAACGAGCCGTTCGAACGCATCCGGCCGGGCGAGGTCGCGGCCATGGACTACGTGTACGCGCACGACGACCCGACCGTGCGGCTGCTGTGGCTGAGCAACGACACGGTCGACAACGTCACCCCGGCGATGCCCTGGGGCGCCAGGGACATGGAGAAGGTGCAGTACGTTCCCACGCTCGCGCCCGTCGACCCGGTGCTGGTCGCCGGGCTCGTCAAGGCGCTCAGGGACGCGGGACCGAACTCGTACCTGATGGTCAACCGCAGCCAGGTGGTCTACCTCCGGCTGGACGTCGGCTATTCGGCCACCTGGGAGCCGCGGCTGATCACCCACCTGGACGAGCGTCCGGAGCTGGTGCGGGTCCTGGCCAACGACGACGTCACGATGTACCGGCTGCGCGACCGCCCGGCGGGCGCGGTTCCGCGGGCCGAGCCGGGCCCGGCCGGCCCGCGGGTGACGTGGACGCCCTGGTCGGTGGTGGGAGGTCTCGCCGGGGTCGCGCTCGTCGTGCTGCTGACGGCTCGGGAGGCCGTGCGGGTGGCCATGGCGCCCGGGGTACGGCAACTGCGCCTGATCCAGGGCGGCTTCTGGTTCTCGCTGCCGCTGCTGGCGGTCCTGCTGGCGTCGCTGGTCCAGCGGTTCCTGACGATGAAGTAGGGGGTGCGGCGGGGCCCGGGGCGCTCGCACGCGGTCGGGGACGCCGCTGCGCGGCGGCGGGCCGCGGGGGTGGGGCCCCGTGGCGGTGGGCCCCGGGGGCGCCGGAGAGCGGTCCGAGCGCGGGGCGGGACCCGGACCGCTGCCGCGCTCGCCCCGGGGCGGTTCAGCGGCTCAGCCACGCCACCTCGTAGGCGCCCATCGTGAAGCGCTTCCCGTCGATCCTTGCGCTGATCGACCGGTCCCGGGTGTTGACCACGAGGACGGTCCGGTCGGTGGCGAGGACCCGCACGTTCGGCACGTCGTCGGCGGCGACGGACACCTTCTCGTAGGCCGTGCCCGGCGGGAACGCCGCGGCGAAACGGGAGAGCAGGTCGTGCATCGGAAGGTTTCGGCCGCCGCCGGCGCCGCCGGTCGGCGTCCACAGGCAGCCGGGGCAGCGGGGTCCCGTCTCCCGCTCCGGGTTCCAGTAGAAGCCCGACGAGGCACCGCCCCGGACCATCGCGATCAGGCCGCCGGCCTGGACGGCGACGCGGCGCTTCTCGGACCAGCCGGCGCGCCGGCCCTCGGCGTCGGCCGGCTCGACGTAGTACTCGGCCCACCACAGCGGCAGCCCGTGCGTCCGCGCCCGCAGCCACCTGCCGACCGCGCTGAACTTGTCGGTGGCGGCGAACTCGTCGGGCAGCGCCTCGTCGTCGTTGGTGTAGCTGGAGCCGTCCACGACCACGAAGTCGGCCCCCGCCTTGTGCTCGTTCCAGTAGGCGAAGGCGTCGAGGACGCGCTGGTCCGCGGCCCCCCAGCGCCCCTTCAGCGTCGTCGACGCGTTGTGTGCGTCACGCGGGTCGAGGCTGTCCATGACCAGGTAGGGGCCGCCCACCATGATGTCCTCGTCGACCTTCTTCAGCGCCTTGTAGACCAGGTTGTAGAGCGCGGTGTAGCCCTCGTAGTCCCAGCGGGCCTCACGGTCGTTCCAGAAGCCCTTGAACTCGTTCCACACGATGAAGTGGCGCACGTCGGGATAGCGCCGCGCGACCGTCGCGGCGAGCGCCGCGTAGTCCGCGAAGTGGGCGGGCTCCGGCGCGGTCTCCAGCGACGCCTGGCTCCAGTCGGTCCGGTCCGCGCCGGCCCGGCCGCCCTTCATCCAGTCCGGGGCGCAGCACAGGGTCACCACCGGGGTGCCGCCCGACCTGCGGACGAAGTCGATACGGCTGTCCATCTCGGCGAAGTCGTAACGCCCCTTCGACGGTTCGGGATTGCCGGCCCCCCAGCCCATGACGTGCTGGTTCTGCGGGAGCGGCACCGCGTCGCCGCCGAGCAGCCGGCCGACCCGTTCGGTGGCCGCGTCGTCGCCCTCGTCCGCGCTGTACTGGGTGTGGGTGAACCCCCAGCCGACGTCGGGGGCGGTGGTCCCGGGCGGGGTGCGGGGCGTGCCGTGCACCTTGTCGCCGTCGCCGGTCGTCCCCGCGGTGCTCCCCCGGTCCCCGGGCAGGGTGCCGAGCAGCGTCACCACCAGGGCGAGGACGGCCGCGCCCACGCCGAGCACGGCCGTCAGGCGCCACCGTCGTTCCCCCGAACTCCACTCATGACGTCCCATCACGGGCCACAGTAACGGGCGGAATCGGGCGCGCGACAGATCTCCCGCCGCACGGGCCGGTAACAGGACGGAACGGATACACCGGAAGAGCGGGACCCACGCGACACACCCGACGCACCTCGGAAACCGGGTGCAGCGGACGTCCGGGTGACGGATCATGGCGGCATGTCTGCGAACCCACACGACGCTCTGCCGATCCGGCTCAACGTCGACGACAGCGACGCGCCGTCGGACGTCGTCGACGCGCTGTTCCTCGGCCGCTTCGCGACGGGCGAGCAGCCGCACTCGCACGCCGCGAACATCGACCGCGTGCGGTCCGGGGCCACCCTGCTGCCACCCGGCGCCCGTGTGCTGCGCTCCGCGCGGGACGACGACCGCAGCGCCGTCCTCGCCGAGGGCGAGGGGTGGACCCTGCTGGTGTCCCGCTGGAACCGGGGCGCGGACGTCACCGTGACCGCGACCACCGCCGAGCTGGCCGAACGGGTGCTGAAGCAGGCGACCGACGGTGCCGCGGACGAACCGGAGCCGCAGCCGGAGAACGTGACGATGGGCTTCTGGTACGTGTCGCCGCGCCGCGGCCCGCACCGCACCACCCGGCAGATCGCCGCCGGGACGTGGGCGGAGGTGCGGGCCAACTACACCGCGCCGGTGGCGGAGGCGATGGACGGCCTGATGAAGACGACGCCCGAGGACATCGCCGGCCGGCTGCTGCTCCTGCACGGGCCGCCCGGCACCGGCAAGACCTCGGCCCTGCGCACCCTGGCCCGCTCCTGGCGCGACTGGTGCCAGGTGGACTGCGTGCTCGATCCCGAGCGGCTGTTCTCCGACGTCGGTTATCTGATGGACATCGCGATCGGCGAGGAGGACGCCGCCGGCAAGGGCCGTTGGCGGCTGCTCCTGCTGGAGGACTGCGACGAGCTGATCCGCGGCGAGGCCAAGCACACGGCGGGCCAGGCCCTGTCCCGGCTGCTGAACCTCACCGACGGCCTGCTCGGGCAGGGTCGCAACGTCCTGGTGGGCGTCACGACGAACGAGGATCTGGAGCGGCTGCACCCCGCCGTCGTGCGTCCCGGCCGCTGCCTCGCCCGCATCGAGGTCGGGCCGCTGACCCGCCGGGAGGCGGTCGGCTGGCTGGGCACGGAGGAGGGCGTGTCCCGCGAGGGCGCGACGCTGGCCGAGCTGTACGCGCTGCGCCGCGGGGTGGGGCCGACCTCCGTGCCGGACCAGCGCGAGGGCGCGGACGCGGGCCTGTACCTGTAACGGCCACGGGGGCGCCTGCGGTGCAGACGCCGCCCGGAGCGTGCGTGTCCCCGCGCGGCCGGGGCACCGCGGACCGGCCACCGGGGTGCGGCACCCACGCGGTGACCGGAGAGCCCCATCCGAGGGCGCGCGACGCCCGGTGCACTGCGACGACGCGGCGCGGGACCGTGCCGGGCGCGGTCCGTGCCGGGCGCGGGGCGCGGAGGCCGTGCAGAGCGCGGAGCCGTGCCGGGTACGCGGTGCCGCGGGCCAGCGCGTCCGCCCGGTCGAAGACTAGGCTCCCGCCGGTTCCCCGCCGTCCCGTTCGAACGCCGCACGCAGGGCGTCCCGTACCGCCTCCAGGGCGGCGGCCTCGGTCAGCCCGAGCCGGTGGGCCCGGTCGGCGTAGGTCTGCGCGGCGGACGCCGCCTCGCGCGCGGCGGCGTCTCCGGCGGCGGCCACGAACGTTCCGTTGCGGCCACGCGTCTCGATCACCCCGTCCGCCTCCAGGGCCCGGTAGGCCTTGGCCACGGTGTTGGCGGCGAGGCCCAGCGACTCGGCCAGCCCCCGCACCGTGGGCAGTTTGTGGCCGACCGGCAGTGCGCCGGACCTGGCCTGCTCGGAGATCTGGGCGCGCACCTGCTCGTACGGCGCGGCCCCCGCTGCGATGTGGATCTTCAAGGTCACCCGGCGATTGTCCCGCACCCGGGCGAAAAGCGGAGGCGCACACCGCGGGGCGCCCCGTAGCGTGCGCACCCATGACCCTGATCATCCGTGAGGTGCGCGGCGAGGACCCGGCGGACGCCGCGAGCTTCGGACACATCCGTCAGCAGGCTCTGCCGTTCATGGTCTCCACCCCGGAGTCCGTCCTGCACGACATCGAGCACACCCATCCCGACGCGCACTACCGGCCGTTGCTGGCCCTCCAGGACGGCGAACCGGTCGGCACGGCACAGGTGGGCCTCGTGCACGACAGCCCGGAGCCCGGCCACGGCTACGTCAACGTCTACGTGCACCCCGGGCGGACGGGGCGCGGAGCGGGGTCGCTGCTGGTGCGCTCCGCGGAGGAGCGGCTGGCCGCCCTCGGCGCGACCCGGCTGTCCGCATGGGTGCTGGACACGCCCGCGAACCGCGGCTTCGCCGAACGGCGGGGCTACCGTCCGGCCCGGTCCGCGCACTTCCTCCGCCTCGATCTCGCGCACGGCACCCTGCCCCCGCTGCCGTCCCCTCCCCCGGGCGTCGAGGTGCGTACCGCCGCGGACTTCGCGGACGACCCGCGCCCGCTGTTCGACCTGGACGCGGAGACGCTCCGTGACGAACCGAGCGACGTGGAGAGGGAGTTCACGGACTACGCGGCCTGGCTGGAGGAGACCTGGCAACATCCGCTGCTGAACCACGAGCTGACCTGCGTGGCCGTGGTGGACGGCCGGCCCGCCGCGTTCAGCGCGGCTCACACCGACGACGGCACCCGCTACGGCACCGTGATGACGGGCACCGCACGGGCCTTCCGTGGCCGCGGTCTGGCCAAGCTCGCCAAGAACCACTCCCTGCACCGCGCCCGTGCCACCGGCCGCACGGAGGCGTTCACCGGGAACGACACCGGCAACGGGCCGATGCTCGCGATCAACGCGTGGCTCGGCTACGCCGTGTGCGCCACGGAGGTGAAGTATGTCCGCGACCTCGGCGCGAACGGCTGACGCGGTGGAGATCGTCCTGGTGAAGGCGGGTCGCACGAAGATCCGCTATGCGGCGCGCCTGCTCGCCGACGACGGGACGCGGATCGTGGTGCGCGCTCCGTGGGCGGGCGACACCGCGCGGGACTTCGGCTTCGTGCGGTTCGAGCGGGGCGACGTCTTCACCGAGTACTACTGGCGGGACCGGTGGTACGCGGTGAAGGAGGTCCGGGACGCCGCGGGCGTGCTCAAGGGCTGGTACTGCGACGTCACCCGGCCCGCCACCGTGTCCGGGGGGCGGCTGGTGGTCGAGGATCTCGACCTGGACCTGTGGCGCTCCGCCGACGGCCGGGACGTACGGCGTCTCGACGAGGACGAGTTCGCGGCGAGCGGGTTGGCGGCCACCGATCCGGAGGCGGCGGCAGCCGCCGAGAGCGCCCTGGACGACCTCGAACGCCTGGCCCGCGGCGACGGCTTCGCGGCTCTGCTGGCGTAGCGGCCGAGGGCCCCGCCCGCCGGCGGTCCGGCCCGCCGAGGGGGCGGCGCCGGCACCGGACCCGCGCCGGTCCGTTCCGTGCTCCGGCACGGGCCGGCCGGTTCCACCGGGAGCCGGTGCGGCGAAGCCGGGACCCTCCCCGCCCCGCCGTCGCACGGCGGTGGGGCGGCGGACGGCCCCGGATGCTCAGAACGTGGCCACCACGGCGAACCGCTCGTCCTCGACCTCGCGCCCCCACAGCCGTGCGTCGCCCGACAGGGGCTCGACGTGCGGTGCGGACCCCGCGCCGGCCTCGGCGACCAGGGGCCGCAGGAGCGAGGTGAGCCGCTCGGCGGAGAGGCCCACCGGGCGCCCGGTCCCCCACACGCCCTCGACCAGCACGAGCCGGCCGCCCGGGCGCAGCAGTCCCCGCCAGTGCCGCAGCACCCGCTCGGGGGCGGGCAGCGTCCAGAGCACGTGGCGGCAGACGAGGACGTCGAACCTCTGCTCGCCCACGGGCGGCGCCGCGGCGTCGCCGACGAGGAACACCGCGTCCCGGCCCGCGAGTTTGGCCCGCGCGAGGTCGATCATGCGCGGCGAGAGGTCGACCCCGGTGATCCGGTGCCCTTCCTCGGACGCGAGCAGGGAGAGGCTGCCCGTGCCGCAGCCCACGTCGAGCAGGTCGGCCGGCCGGTCGGGCAGCCAGGTGCGCAGCCGGGAGGCCCAGGCCGCGCGCACCGCGGGGTCGCGGAGGCCGTGGTCGGGCTCCTCGTCGAACACCGCCGATTCCGCGTCCCAGTCCACGCCCGCCCCCGGTTGCGTCATGCCGTCGTTCACCATGCCCGGCATCGTGTCAGCCGCCACCGACATTCCCGCTGGGCGGACGGAGGCGGGCGGCCGGCGGGCGGGGGCGGGCGACCGGACACCGGCCGCACGTGACCGCCGCCACAGACAGATCGGCGCCGATGAGGAACTCTCCCCCGAAAGGTCCACCTCCGTGAACACGGGTCCGGTGGACTCCGGGAGGCAGCCATGCGCCGTACGACCGTACAGAAGCCCCTGAGGAAGCCCGACGCGCGCCGGGTGCGGGACGAGGCCGAGGAACGCCCGGCCGGGCGCCCGGAGATCCGCAAGGACATCGCGCGCACCTGGTGGCCGGACGGCTGAGCCGTCCCGCTCAGCCGAGCCCCGCCGGATCGGCCCGCGCCCCGCGGGCGCCCGCGGCCGTGGGCGCGGGCGCCGGGCCCGGCCGCACACGACGATCGGCCCCTCTCGCTCCCGGGTCCCGGACGCCTCCCTCGGGCGCCGAAAGCGGCACCGACCGCGCGCACGGCGGTCCCCGCGCGGCCCGGAGCCCGGGGCCGGTCCCGCGGCCGAACCCGCGGGCCGGTCGCTCCGCGCGCCCGGGGACTCCGCGGGTTTCGGGGCTCCGGGGGCCCTTGCACTCAGGGGGTCCCGGCGCTCCACTCAGGGGGTCCCGGCGCTCCGCACGCACCCTCCACGCCGCGGTGGACCGGGCCGCCCCGGAACCGCGGTCTCCCCGGGCGCCCAGGCGCCCCCGCGCACTCGTCGCGCCCCGGGCTCCCGCCGTACGGCCGGGACGCCCCGGGGCCGTACGGACCCCTCCCCCGGCTGGTTCCTGAGCCCCTCTTTAGCCCCGCCTTAACGGCGCCATAAGGATCACCGGTCGCCGTCCGCGGGAGGCGATTCCCCGGATTCCCGGGGCTAGTTTGCTGTCACCCCCCCACGGGATCCCCGCACGCAGGGCGTGCGGGTCTCGCCCCCAGGACCGTCCGAGGAGTTCCCTCATGTCTGCACGCCGCAAGGCCGCCACCGCCGCAGCCGCCGGCATCGCCGCGCTCGCCCTGTCCACGCTGGCCGCGGCGCCCGCGTCGGCGCACGGCACGATGGGCGACCCGGTGAGCCGGGTGGCGCAGTGCTACGCGGAGGGGCCGGAGCGTCCCACGTCGGCGGCATGCCGGGCGGCGGTGGCGGCGGGGGGCACGCAGGCGCTCTACGACTGGAACGGCATCCGCATCGGGGACGCCGACGGACGGCACCGGGAGCTGATCGCGGACGGCCGGCTGTGCAGCGCCGGGAGCGAGGAGTTCAAGGGGCTGGACCTGGCCCGCTCCGACTGGCCGGCGACGCGCGTCGGCAGCGGGTCGTACAGCTTCGCCTACCGGGTGACGGCCCGGCACAAGGGCACGTTCACGGTCTACATCACCCGGCCCGGCTACGATCCGTCGAAGCCTCTGGCGTGGGCCGACCTCGATCTCGCGCACCCCGTGGCGACGGCCACCGACCCGGCCGTCACCGGCGGCTTCTACCGGTTCCCCGGAACGCTCCCGGAGCGTTCCGGAAAGCAGCTCCTGTACGCGGTCTGGCAGCGTTCGGACAGTCCGGAAGCCTTCTACTCGTGCTCCGACGTGGTGTTCGGCGCCGGTGGGGCCGCGGGTGGTGGTGCTCCCGCGCCGAGCGCCTCGGCGCCCACCGACGCGCAGGTCGCGGCCGGCGGCGCCAAGTCGACCGTCGCCCACCACGGTCACGGCGACGACGCCGGCGCGTCGGCCGGACCGGCCGACGGCGCCGAGGCGGCACCGGCCGGGAGCCCGACCGGCAGCGGGGGGCCGGAGCCGGAGGCCGAGGCGGCGGACGCCTCGGTGAACCGCCCGGAGGCGGCCGGTTCCTCCGCGAACCTCGCCGAGACCGGCGGCGACTCCACCACCACCGCCTACCTCGCGGTCGGCGGTGCCTCGGTCCTGGCGCTCGGTGCCGCGACGCTGTTCGCGTCGGTGCGGCGGCGGGCGGTCACCGGCGGCCGGCGCGACCGCTGACGCACCGGGCTTCGGGGGCCGACCGGCGGCTCAGGCCGGTCGGCCCCCGACGTACGCTCAGCTGAACACGGACGCGCAGGTGGTGGCGGTGGCGTGGGCGGGGTCGAGCGCGTTCGCCACCTCGTGGTAGGCGATCCGGTCGAGGATTCCGATGGCCACGTGCTCGGACAGGTCGAGTGCGCACAGGTTCTGCAGCAGGACGTTGTGGACGTCCGGTCCGCTCAGGAACTGCGAACCGTACGGTGTGACCACCTCGTCGTACTTGGTGGCGATGACGGTGTAGTGCACGCCGGGGACGGTGTCACCGCCGGCGTTGAGCTTGGTCAGGAAGGCCGAGCCCGACACCTGGTCGGCGAGTCCCGGGGTCGCCGACGACAGCAGGTCCTCGGCTCCGGGGAAGTAGGGCAGCAGGTGGGTCAGGCCGTTCAGGGTCGTGCCGTGGTTGTCGGGGGCGATGCCGACGAGGGCGTTCACCTTGGCGGCTCCGCCGAGGAACTTCAGGTAGTAGCGGGGCATCATGCCGCCCTGCGAGTGGCCCACCAGGTCGGCCTTGGCGGCGCCGGTGGCGGACAGGACCTTGTCGACGAAGACCTGGAGCTGCTCGGCCGACTTGTCGATGGGACCGAGCCCGTTGAAGAGGGGGACGCCGGGAAGCTGGCCGTAGTCGAGGGAGAAGACGCAGTACCCGCGGCTGGTCAGGTAGGGGGCGAGGGCCAGCCAGTTGTCGATGGAGTTCCCGAAGGTCCCGTGGACGAGGACGACGGGGCGGGGATGGGCGGCGGAGGGCTTGCAGGAGTAGTTGTTCCACCCACTGCTGGGGGCGGAGGCGGCCTGGGCGGTGGCGGCGGGGACGACCGCGACGGCGGCGGCCAGGAGCAGGGCGGCCAGGGGTCTGAGCACTCGGTTCCAGGGCAGCATCGGGTGATCTCCTTGCGGCTCAGGGGAGGGTGCGACGGCATACGCCCTGTGATCCGGATCACGAGGATGCTGTTCACTCGTCAAGTTACGAGCGAGTAGTGCACATGTGAAGTTACGCGTCAGTAAAAACTTTCAGTGATAACCGGGGAGAGCTGTCGCGTTCCTTCGAACCGTCACCAGGCGGGCCTGATGGGACCGTAGGGCGCGATGCGCAGCAACCGCGTATACAACGCGCCGATGTCACCCTCACCGAGCAGTTCGCTCCACTCCCGCACCACGTCGGCCGCCGCCTCCTCGGCCGCACGCGTGCAGGCCCGCCCCCGCTCGGTCGGCACGATCAGCCGGGCGCGCGCGTCGTCGGGGTGCGGCAGGCGCCGCACGTACCCCTTGCGGACCAGCTCCTCGACGAGCTGGCTCGCGGCCTGTTTGGTGACGCCGAGATGCCCCGCGAGGTCGGTGACCGTCGCCCCGTCCGGAGCGAGCCGCGCGAAGGCGAAGCCGTGAGCCGGACGCAGGTCCTCGAACCCGCGGGCGACCACGCCCTCGTGGATACGGCGGGTGAGCTCGCCGGCGGCGGCGAGCAGGGCGGCGGACAGGGCCATGGCCTCGGAGTTCTGCACGCAGGCATTGAAACACCCTTGACGATTCAGTCAAGCTGCTTGACTATATGACACAGCCGCATGGTCAAGCAGCTTGACCATGTGGTGGCATGCCGCGGACCACCCCGGATCCGCGCCGATCCCCCTCAGGAGGCACCGTGCCCGTCGTCCGCTCCGCCGAAGCCGTCGTCCACGAGATCCACGGCGGGAGGTTCGTCTCGTACGCCGCTCCGCGCAGCGGCAGCGAGGAGTTGTGCGCCTGGCGCACGGAGATCCCCGCCGGGCTCCGCGCCCCCGTGCACACCGTCGACCGGGAGGAGATCCTCCACCTCCTCACCGGCACCCTGCTGGTGACCCTGGACGGCAGGGCGGAGCGGGTCGGCGCGGGCGACACCGTGATCGTCAACGCCGGTACCGCGTTCGGCGTCGAGAACCCCGGCGACCGCCCGGCGACCGCCTGGGTCACCACCTCGGTGGGCCTGCGGGCGGAGCTGCCCGACGGCTCGGTGCTGTCCCCGCCCTGGGCCAACTAGGGCGGGCCCGCGAACACCCCGTCCGCCGCGCGGCGCCCCGCACGCCCGCTCGCCGCACCGGGCCCGGGCGTCACGCGGCCAGCGTGCCGGGACCGATGACGTGCGGACCGAACCGGGCCCGCGCGCGGTCGGCGACCTCCTCGATGCGCCGGAGCTTGTCGTCCGCCGGATCGAAGGTCAGCTGGTGCGAGGCGTGCTCGGCGGGGGTCAGCCCCTCGGCGCGCAGCGCGATCGCACGGACCCGGGCACGCTGGAGACCGAGCGCCTCGTACAGGCCGTACGCGGTGGCCGTCAGCGCCGGGGAGTGCGCGGTGGGCTCCCGGAGCGTGCGGCTGCGGGTGGTGGCCGAGCGGTCGGCGTAGCGCACGGTGAGGGTGAGGGTGCGGCAGACCGTGTCCAGGGCGCGCAGCCGGGTGCCGAGTTCCCCGGTTCCCGACAGGAGCGCGCGGCGGTGCCGGGAGGGGTCCAACTCGTCCTGGTGGAAGTGGCGTTCGGTGGCCAGGGCGCGGGAGGCGGCGTTCGGGACGACCCGGCCGCGGTCGATCCCGGCGGCCCTTTCGCGCAGGTCGCGGCCGGCCCGGGCGCCGGTGAGGCGCTGGAGCGTGGCCAGGGGCGCTGCCGCGACCTTGCCGAGGGTGTCGAGACCGTAGGCGCACAGGGTGCGGGCGGTCGCGGCGCCGACGCCGGGCAGCGCGGCGACGGGGCGGCCGGAGAGGAACTCCGCCACGGCGGCCGGGTCCCCGGTCAGCACCCGGGGTGCCCCCGGCGCGGCGTCGCGCACGGCCATGCGCGCGAGCATCGGCCCGGGAGCGGCGCCGATGGCGCAGTCGACCCCGTGCAGGGCGAGCGCGCGGACCCGGATCAGCGCGGCGAAGGCGGCGGCATCACGCCCGAAGCAGCGTTCGGCGCCGCGCAGGTCGAGCAGCGCCCCGTCGGGCGGCAGCGCCTCGACGACCGGGGTGAACTCCTCCAGCAGGGCGAGCAGCCGGGGCGGATCCGCCTCGCGCCCCGCCGGCGGCTGGAAACGTACGCAGAGGATGGTCATCCCGCACTCCCCGGACTCTGGTGCCACAACTTCTTTCCTCCCGCGGGCCCTTCGCCTGCCGGGCGCAGATCGGCCCAGGGGTGCATCTCGTACCCCGTGGGCATCCGGATCGTCCGGCCGCCGGCCGGGCCCCCGCCACCCTCCGGCGCCTCCGGTCGCCGGGACTCCCCCGCCTCCGGCCGCTCCTCCGGCGCTTTCGGCGCGGGCTCGGCCAGTCGCGCGGCCACCACGTCAAGGCCCCCCTCGGCGCGCAGTTCGGCGAGTTCCGCGAGGTTCCAGGCGGCGGCGCCCACCACGCTGAGGCTGCGCGGTCCGCGGCGCTGCACCACGCCGCGCACCAGCAGCAGCCAGGAGTGGAAGACGGTGTGGGCGCAGGCGTCGTGGGAGTCGTCGAAGAAGGCCAGGTCGACCAGGCCCGTCCCGTCGTCCAGCGTGCTGAAGATGACCCGCTTGCCGGAGCGGATCGGCGGGGTCTGGGTGGCCGCCTTGGCGCCGGCCACCAGGACCGTCTCGCCGTGCCGGGCCGAGCGCAGCCGGTGCGCCGTGACCACGCCCAACTCGCCCAGGAACGAGCGGTGGTCGTCCATCAGGTTGCGGGAGGCGTCCATCGAGAGCACACCCAGCTCGGCGCTCAGCCGCTCCGCGGAGGACAGGTCGGGCAGCCCGGCGGACGCGGTGTCCCGTCCGCCGGACAGCGGGAGCTGGCCGCCGCGCACGCCCCGGGCCCCGCGGTGCAGTTCGGTCAGGTGCAGTTGCAGGTCGCGGCGGTTGGCGCCGAACGCGTCCAGCGCGCCGACCCGGGCGAGCCGCTGGGCGAGCGGCCGGCTCGGCCGGGCCCGCTCCCAGAAGTCGAGCAGCGAGGCGTACGGCTGCCCGTCCGCGATCCTGGCCCCCTCGGCCTCGCTGATGCCGTGGACGTCGGAGAGCGCCAGCCGGACACCCCAGCGTCCGGCGGAACCGGGGCCCGCGACCGGGCCGGAGGCCGCCCGCGCGCCGGAACCGGAACGCGGGCTCGGGCCGGCGTCCGACGCGGAGCCGGAATCCGCACCACCAGATTCGGTCACCAGTTCGATCCGATGGGCGACCGCCGACCGGTTCACGTCCAGCGGCAGGATCGGCACCCCGCGCCGCCGCGCGTCCGCCAGCAGCAGCCGCTTCGGGTACATCCCGGGGTCGTGGGTGAGCAGCCCGGCGTAGAAGGCGGCCGGATGATGGGCCTTCAACCAGGCCGACTGGTACGTCGGGACGGCGAAGGCGACCGCGTGCGCCTTGCAGAAGCCGTACGAGCCGAAGGCCTCGACGATCTCCCAGGTGCGCGCGACGGTCTCGGCGTCGTACCCCTTCGCGGCCGCGTGCTGGGCGAACCAGATCCGGATGCGCCCCTGCGACTCCGGGTCGGAGAGCCCGCGGCGCACCCGGTCCGCCTCGTCCCGCCCGCACCCGGTCATGACGGCGACGATGTCGATGACCTGCTCGTGGAAGACGACCACGCCGTACGTCTCCTTCAGCGGCCCCTCCAGGTCCGGGTGCGGGTAGCGGACCGGCGCCCGGCCGTGCCGCGCCTCGATGAACGGCCGCACCATGTCGGCCGCGACCGGCCCCGGCCGGAAGAGGGAGATGTCGACCACGAGGTCGTGGAAGGTCGCGGGCTGAAGGCGTCCGATCAGATCCCGCTGGCCGGGGGACTCGATCTGGAAACAGCCGAGCGTCTCGGCGGACCGGACGAGCCGGTACGTCGCCGGGTCGCCCGGCGGCACGGCGTCGAGGTCGGGCCGCTCCCCCGTCGCCCGCTCCACCTCGGCCACCGCGTGCGCCATCGCGGACTGCATCCGCACCCCGAGCACGTCGAGTTTGAGCAGCCCGAGGTCCTCGACGTCCTCCTTGTCGAACTGCGACATGGGCAGGCCCTCGCCGCTGGTCGGCACGACCGGCGTACGGGCGAGCAGGGAGGCGTCCGAGAGCAGCACCCCGCACGGGTGCATGGCGATGCCGCGCGGGAGGGCGTCCAGGGACTCGACCAGGTCCCACAGCCTGCCGTACCGGTCCTTCCGCCCCGCCAGCTCCCGCAGTTCGGGCAGCTCGGCCATCGCCGCGCGGGCGTCGCGGGCCCGGATGTGCGGGAAGGCCTTGGCGATCCTGTCGATCTCGGCCGGGTCCAGGGAGAGCGCGGCACCCACGTCGCGGACGGCGTGCCGGACCCGGTAGGTCTCGGGCATGGAGACGGTCGCGACCCGCTCGGCACCGAACCGGGCGATGATCGCGCGGTACACCTCCAGCCGGCGGGCGGACTCCACGTCGATGTCGATGTCGGGCAGCACCGGACGGCGCTTGGACAGGAACCGCTCCATGAGCAGCCCGTGCTCGACGGGGTCGGCGTGCGCGATGCCGAGGAGGTGGTTCACCAGGGAGCCGGCACCGGAACCGCGGGCCGCGACACGGATGCCCATCCCGCGCACGTCGTCCACGACCTGAGCGACCGTCAGGAAGTAGGAGGCGAAGTCGTGGTGGGCGATGACGTCCAGCTCGTGATGCATCCGCTCCCAGTAGGCGCGCCGGTCCGCGTAGCCGCGCAGCACCATGCCGGCCGCCGCCCGGGAGGCCAGCACGCGCTGGGCGGTGCGGCGGTCCGCGCCGACGAGGCGGGGTTCGGGGAAGTGGACGCTGCCGATGCCGAGGTCGCCCTCGGGGTCGACGCGGCACGCGTCGGCGGTGTCGGCCGTCTGCGCGAGCAGCCGGAGCGCGGCGTCGCGGCGGAAGCCGGCCGCCTCGACGATCCGTTCGGCGGCGGCGAGCATGGCGGCCCCGCCCTTGAGCCACGCCTCGCCGGAGTCCAGCTCGCCCCGCGGGTCGACGGGGACGAGCCGGCGGGCGGCGTCCAGGACGTCGGCGACCGGGCCGAGACCGGGGTCGGCGTACCGGACGGCGTTGCTGAGCACGGGGCGCACCCGCTGCTCGGCGGCGAAGCCGACCGTGCGGGCGGCGAGGCGCAGGGAGCCAGGGCCGGTGCCCTGACGGCCGTGCCAGACGGCTTCGAGGCGCAGGGCGTCGCCGTAGACCTCGCGCCAGGGCGCGAGCAGTCCGGCCGCACGGTCGGGGCGGCCCGCGCCGAGCGCGCGGCCGACGTCGGAGTCGGGGCCGAGCAGGACGGTCAGGCCCTCGCCGCGGTTGGCCGGCCAGGGCAGCAGCGGAGGGCCGCCCGCCGCCCTGTCGGCATGCGCGGCCGTGACGATCCCGCAGAGGTCCGCCCAGCCCGCCGCGCCGTCCCGCGCCAGGAAGGTCGCACGGGGGGCCGACTCGTCGACGAAGGCGCCGCCGCGCACCGGAGTGCGCAGCCGCTGCCTCCTCGCGGACGCGCCGACCGCGAGGTCCGCGCCGAACAGCGGACGGACACCCGCCTTCGCGCAGGCCTTGGCGAACCGGACGGAACCCGCGAGGCCGTCCCGGTCGGTGAGGGCGAGCGCGTCCATGCCCCGCTCGGCGGCCCGCTCGGCGAGGCGCTCCGGATGCGAGGCCCCGTACCGCAGGGAGAACCCGGAGGCGGTGCGCAGATGCGTGAATCCCGGCACGCGCACCTCCCGATCCAGGAGCCTCGAAAGGCTTTCGAACACTAGTTCCCAGTCACCCCACCTCCACCATAGACCAATTTTCGAACTCTTGTACGACATCCGTTCGGACCCGCCCCACCTGCGCAAACGTCTCCGGGCTCGGACCGTGGGGGCATGACGCAGACAGCCGGTGACGCCGATCCGCGCCCGTCCTTCCTGACCGAAACCCGGGACGCCGTCACGCCCCGGGCCACCTTGCTCGTCATCGGCGTGATCGCGCTGCAACTGCTCTTCATCGCGTCCTACGTGGGCGCGCTCCACGACCCGAAGCCGCGGGACGTCCCCTTCGGGGTGGCCGCCCCGCAGGCGGTGGCCGGGCAGACGGTGACGCGACTGGCGGGCATCGAGGGCGAGCCGCTGGACCCGCGCACGGTCACCGACGCGGCCGCGGCACGCGACCAGATCCTGGACCGGCGGATCGACGGCGCCCTGATCATCGACCCCCGGGGGTCCAGGGACACGCTCCTCGTCGCCTCCGGCGGCGGCACGGTCCTCGCCACCACCCTGGAGAGGCTCGTCACCGCCCTGGAGGCGGCCGAGGGGCGCACGGTGCGGACCGTCGACGTGGCTCCGGCCTCGGCGCAGGACTTCGACGGCCTGTCGTCCTTCTACCTGGTCGTCGGCTGGTGCGTCGGGGGCTACCTCGCCGCCTCGATCCTCGCGATCAGCTCGGGAGCCCGCCCCGCCACCCCGCGACGCGCGGTGATCCGGCTCCTCGTGATGGCCCTCGTGGCGGCCGTCGGCGGGCTCGGCGGCGCGGTGATCGTGGGCCCGGTGCTGGGCGCCCTGCCCGGATCGGTCTGGGCCCTGTGGGGGCTCGGCGCCCTGATCACCTTCGCGGTGGGCGCCGCCACCCTCGCCCTCCAGGGCCTGTTCGGGGTCGTGGGCATCGGCCTGGCGATCCTGCTGGTGGTCGTCGCGGGCAACCCGAGCGCCGGCGGCGCCTTCCCGCTTCCGATGCTGCCGCCCTTCTGGAAGGCGATCGGACCGGCTCTGCCGCCGGGTGCCGGCACCTGGGCGGCCCGCTCGATCGCGTACTTCAGGGGCAACGCCATGACGGGGGCGATGCTGGTGCTCTCGGCCTGGGCGGTGGCCGGCAGCGCGGTGACGCTGCTCGCGGCCACCCTCCGGGCCGGCCGCCGGCCCGCCGCTCCGGCCGCGGACGCCGCGGACGCCGCGCAGCCGTAGCACCGCGGGAAGAGGGTGGCCGCACGCTCCCGCGGCGCTACGGGTCCGGACCGGACCCGCGGGGCGCCCGCGCCGCCTCGCGGAGGACGGCGGAGCCCCGCTCCCGCGCGCCGTCGCGCGGGAGCGGGGCTCCGCCGGACCCGGTCGCCGTCAGCCGATCCGGGCCCCGAAGGCCGAGAGCGCCTCGGTGACCGGCTGGAAGAAGGTCTCGCCGCCGGCGGTGCAGTCACCGCTGCCGCCGGAGGTGAGGCCGATCGCGGACTCGCCGTCGAACAGCGAACCGCCGCTGTCGCCGGGCTCGGCGCAGACGTCGGTCTGGATCAGCCCGTTGACGACGTCGCCGTTGCCGTAGTTGACGGTGGCGTCCAGGCCCGTGACCGTACCGGTGTGCACCTGGGTCGTCGACCCGCTGCGGGTGACCTTCTCGCCGACGGTCGCCTCGGCGGCCCCGGTGATGGGCTGCGAGGAGCCGTTGTACAGGTTCACCTCGCTCGGGTGCTCCGCGCCGCCGGTGTACTTCACCAGCCCGAAGTCGTTGTCCGGGAAGCTGGACTGCTCGTTCGTGCCGATCTCGTTGCCGCTGGAGTCCGACCACGTGGAGATCGACTCGGTGCAGTGCCCGGCCGTGATGAAGTACGGCTGTCCGTCCTTGACCACATTGAAGCCGAGCGAGCAGCGCCCGCCGGAACCGGTGATGGCGTCGCCGCCGGCGATGAAGGGCTTCAACTCCCCCTTCGTGCGCTGGAGTTCAACCGTGTCACCGAGACGGTCGGTGACCTCGGTGAGCTTGGCCCACGCGGCCCGGGAGACCGTGCGGTCCGCCGTGACGACCACCTTGTTGCTCGCCGGGTCGGTCGCCCAGGACGTGCCCGGGATGGTCGCGTCCCGGGTGAGTCGCGTGCGGGCGGCCTTCAGTTCGGCCAGGGAGTTCTCGACGATTCTGGCCTTGGCGCCGGCCGCCGCGACCTCTTCGGCCGCTTTCGCGTCGAGCACGTTGACCACGAGGTGCCGGGTGCCGGCGTCGTAGTAGGTCCCCGCCGCGTCGGCGCCCAGGTCCTCGCCGAGGGTCGATGCGAGCTTTCCGGCCGCCGCGGCGGAGAGGGTGTGCGGGGCCGCGGCCGTCGGGGCCTCGCTCGCGTTCGCAGTCTGGAAGGTGACCGCGGCGGTGACGAGCGCGGCGATGCCCGCACCCGTCACGGCGGCACGGCGACGGGATATGCGTCGGTGCTTCAACTCACGTCCTCCTGTGGGGGGTCGGACCGGGAGGTTGTGGGGACCTCCGGGACCGGAAGGCGTACGGACAGAGACGTCCAAGACGACGAAAACCCTCGTCTCGTCGCGTCCATGCCAGTTGTTCGCGGCCCACTATTCCGAGGCGCACAGGGCACATACAAGGTCGACTTCAGGACGCGCGTACGACAACCGCCGTACGCCTCCTGCGCCGTGGCCCCTCATGGCCACGCGGTTCCGATTCCCTCCGCAAACACGCCCTGCGGATCACCGATGCGCCGGCTGTGAGGACTAGTCCTGTCTTGTTCTCGACCCCTCGGGCGGCTCGGGCGAGGGCCCGGACGCCTCCGGGCGCGGCGACGGCACGGGCTGCGGAGGCGCCGACCGCTCCGGCTCGACGTCCTCCCGCGCCGCTCCCTGCCGCCGGGGTGCCGCGTCCTGCCGGGGAGCCGCGCCCTGCTGGGCGCGTTCGAGGAAGCGCAGGAGTTCGACGGGGAAGGGCAGGACGAGGGTGGAGTTCTTCTCGGCGGCGACGGCGACCACGGTC
>NZ_JBICWL010000026.1:0-84462 GCF_043199735.1 Streptomyces sp. NPDC048566 | reverse complement strand
TGGCGCAACACCAAGCAGGAGCTGACGGAGTACCTCACCGAACTCTCCGGCGAGGCCGCCGCGCACATGCGGCCCAACTTCTTCGTCAACACCCCCGACATCCTCCCCGGCTACCTGCGGCACGGGGGCCGCCCCGCCTTCGAGGTGCGGGCCGTGCTCGCCGCGACCCTCTCCCCCAGCTGGGGCGTGTACGCCGGATACGAGCTGTGCGAGAACACGCCCGCCCGGCCGGAGGGCGAGGAGTACCTGCACTCCGAGAAGTACCAACTGCGCCCGCGCGACTGGGCGGGCGCCGAGCGCGAGGGCCGCACCATCGCCCCGCTCATCACCCGGCTGAACCGGATCCGGCGCGATCATCCGGCGCTGCGCGCCCTGCGCAACCTCCGCTTCCACGACGTCGACCACGACTCCCTCATCGCGTACAGCAAGCGTTCGGGTGACGACACGGTGGTCGTCGTGGCGAACCTGGACCCGCACCACACCCGGCACGCCACAGTGTCCTTGGACATGCAGCGTCTCGGCCTGAGCCCGGACGCCCGCGTGCCGGTGCGCGACGAGCTCACCGGCGACACCTACAACTGGGGCAGGTCCAATTTTGTGCGCCTGGGTCCGGGCGGTGCACATGTCTTCGCTGTCGGCCCGGCACCGCGGATCGGAGGGTCCCCCGCATGATGGTCAACGAGCCCGTCCCGGACACGTTCGAGGACACCCCGGCCAAGGACCGCGATCCCGAGTGGTTCAAGCGCGCCGTCTTCTACGAGGTGCTGGTGCGGTCCTTCCAGGACAGCAACGGCGACGGCATCGGCGACCTCAAGGGCCTGACCGCCAAACTCGACTACCTGCAATGGCTGGGCGTCGACTGCCTGTGGCTGCCGCCCTTCTTCAAGTCCCCGCTGCGCGACGGCGGCTACGACGTCTCCGACTACACCGCCGTCCTGCCCGAGTTCGGCGACCTCGCCGACTTCGTCGAGTTCGTCGACGCCGCCCACCAGCGCGGCATGCGCGTCATCATCGACTTCGTCATGAACCACACCAGCGACCAGCACCCGTGGTTCCAGGAGTCCCGCGCCCACCCCGACGGCCCCTACGGCGACTACTACGTCTGGGCCGACGACGACAAGCAGTACCAGGACGCCCGCATCATCTTCGTCGACACCGAAGCCTCCAACTGGACCTTCGACCCCGTCCGCAAGCAGTACTACTGGCACCGCTTCTTCTCCCACCAGCCCGACCTCAACTACGAGAACCCGGCCGTCCAGGAGGACATCCTGGCGGCCCTGCGGTTCTGGCTGGACCTGGGCATCGACGGCTTCCGGCTGGACGCGGTCCCCTACCTGTACCAGCAGGAGGGAACCGACTGCGAGAACCTGCCCGCGACGCATCGGTTCCTCAAGCGGGTCAGGGCCGACATCGACACGCACTATCCGGACACGGTGCTGCTGGCCGAGGCCAACCAGTGGCCCGAGGACGTCGTCGACTACTTCGGCGACTTCCCCTCCGGCGGCGACGAGTGCCACATGGCCTTCCACTTCCCCGTCATGCCCCGCATCTTCATGGCCGTCCGCCGCGAGTCCCGCCACCCCGTCTCCGAGATCCTCGCCAAGACCCCCGCCATCCCCACCAACTGCCAGTGGGGCATCTTCCTGCGCAACCACGACGAGCTCACCCTCGAAATGGTCACCGACGAAGAACGCGACTACATGTACGCGGAATACGCCAAGGACCCGCGCATGCGGGCCAACATCGGCATCCGGCGCCGCCTCGCCCCCCTGCTCGACAACGACCGCAACCAGATCGAACTCTTCACCGCCCTGCTGCTGTCCCTGCCCGGCAGCCCGATCCTCTACTACGGCGACGAGATCGGCATGGGCGACAACATCTGGCTCGGCGACCGCGACGCCGTCCGCACCCCCATGCAGTGGACCCCCGACCGCAACGCCGGATTCTCCTCCAGCGACCCCGGCCGCCTCTTCCTGCCCACCATCATGGACCCCGTCTACGGCTACCAGGTCACCAACGTCGAGGCGTCGATGTCCTCGCCCTCCTCGCTGCTGCACTGGACCCGCCGCATGATCGAGATCCGCAAGCAGAACCCCGCCTTCGGACTCGGCTCCTACACCGAACTCCCCTCCTCCAACCCCGCCGTCCTCGCCTTCCTGCGCGAGCACGGGGACGACCTCGTGCTCTGCGTGCACAACTTCTCGCGGTTCGCCCAGCCCACCGAACTCGACCTCGGCGCCTTCGACCGAAAGCATCCCGTCGAGCTGATCGGCGGCGTCCGCTTCCCCGCCATCGGGGAACTGCCCTACCTGCTCACCCTGGCCGGACACGGCTTCTACTGGTTCCGGCTGCGCAACGGGGTCGCGCCCGTCGCCGCCAAGCGCCCGTGACCCCTACGACCCCCAGCCCGCCCGCCTCTGAAAGGACGTGCGCCATGGCGAAGACCGCTCTGCACCGTCCGAGCGGCCTCGGTCCCGCTCCGCTGCCGCCCTCGCTCGCCGAGCTGCTGCGCGCCTGGCTGCCCCGCCAGCGCTGGTTCGCCGGCAAGGGCCGGCCCGTCACGGACCTGACGCTGGTGTCGTCGACCGAGCTGTACCCGGGGTGCCTGCACCTGCTCGTGCGCACCGAGCACCCGGGACCACCGGCCCACGGCGGCGCCGGCACTCCCGCCGCCGAGGACTGCTACCAACTGCTCCTCGGCGTGACGCGGACCCTTCCCCCGCACCTCGCGCACGCCGTCATCGGCCGGGCCGAGACCGGCCCGCTCGGCGGACTGACCGTGTACGACGCCTTCCACGACCCCAAGGCGACGGGTCTCCTCCTGGAGCGTCTGCGCGTCCCGGGCTCGGCCGGCCCGCTGCGCTTCGACCGTGACCCGGGCGTCGCGGTGCCGGGCAGCCTCACACCGCGGCTGCTCGACGCGGAGCAGTCCAACACCTCCCTGGTGTACGGGGACGCGTTCATACTGAAGGTCTTCCGGCGCGTCCAGCCGGGCGTCAACCCGGACCTCGAGGTGCCGCTGGCGCTGGCCCGGCAGAGCTGCGCGCGCGTCCCCGCACCGGCCGCCTGGTTCGGCACGTCGCAGCCGCGTGACGCCACGCTCGGCGTGCTCCAGCCCTATCTGCGCGACGCGTCCGACGGGTGGGCGCTCGCCCTGTCGTCCCTCGCCTCGGACCGGGACTTCGGCGACGAGGCGTACGAGCTGGGCCGGGCCACCGCCGAGGTGCATCTCGCCCTCGCCGACGCCTTCCCGGTGGACCCGCCGAGTCCGGGCGGCACCAAGCGGCTCGCCGAGGCCATGCACGAGCGACTCGACGCGGCCGTCCGCTCGGTGTCCGAACTCCGGCCGCACACGGCCGGGTTGCGCTCGGCGTTCGACGCGCTCGCCGACCTGGACTCCCTGGTCCGCCCCGCCCAGCGCATCCACGGCGACCTCCACCTCGGCCAGGTGCTACGGGCCGGGCGGCGGTGGTCGGTGATCGACTTCGAGGGTGAACCCGCTCGTCCGATCAGCGAACGCCGGCGTGTCCAGTCCCCCGTCCGCGACGTCGCCGGCATGCTGCGGTCCTTCGACTACGCGGCACGCTCCCGTCGGCCCTGGCGTCCCGACTGGGCCGACCACTGCCGTGAGTCCTTCTGCGCGGGCTACGCCGCCGCGGCGGCGTGGGACCCGCGGGAGGAACCCGAGCTGCTGCGCGCCTACGAGACGGACCGCGCCGTGTACGAGGTGCTCTACGAGGCCCGGCACCGCCCCGACTGGCTGCCCGTCCCGATGGCGGCGGTCGGCCGGCTCGCCGCCGCGCGGCCCTGACCCCGCCCCGCCGTCCCGTTCCCTCGCCAGCCGTCCCCTCCGCTCCGGCCCCGCCGGGCGCGCCTACCGTCCCCACCCGACACCGAGCCATCCCCCACCCCGAGAGGTCCGAGCCGTGACTGTCCGCTCCGCCACCCCCCGCGTACGGCGTGCCAAGCCCGCCGCCCCATCGGCACAGCCTCCCGCACCGCTGGACCCCACGGACCGGGAACGGCTGCTGTCCGGCTCCCACCACGATCCGCACGCCCTGCTCGGCGCGCATCCGGTACCCGGCGGTGTGCTGTTCCGGGCGCTGCGGCCGTACGCCCGCGGAGTCGCGGTGGTGGTGGACGGGTGCCGCACGCCGCTGGAGGACCTGGGCGACGGCCTGTTCGGGGCGGTGCTGGCGCTCGACGCGATTCCCGCGTACTCGCTGGCGGTGGCCTACGGGGACACCGAGTTCGAGACGCAGGACCCCTACCGCTTCCTGCCCGCGCTCGGCGAGATGGACCTGCACCTGATCGGCGAGGGCCGGCACGAGGAGCTGTGGAAGGCGCTCGGCGCGCACCCGATGGAGCACCAGGGCGTCACCGGCACACGCTTCACGGTGTGGGCGCCGAACGCGCGAGGCGTCCGGGTGTGCGGGGACTTCTGCCACTGGGACGGTGCCGCCGGCTTCCCGATGCGCTCGCTCGGCTCCTCGGGCGTCTGGGAGGTGTTCCTGCCCGGGATCGGCGAGGGCGAGCTGTACAAGTTCGACATCACCCGCCCGGACGGCTCGTGCACCCTGCGCGCCGACCCGATGGCCCGCCGGACCGAGGTCCCGCCCGCGACCTCCTCGGTGGTGACGCGTTCGGCGCACGTGTGGCAGGACGCGGCATGGATGGAGGAGCGGGCGAAGCGCCGCCCGCTCCACGAGGCGCCGTTCTCGGTCTACGAGGTCCACCTGGCCTCCTGGCGGCCCGGGCTGACCTACCGTCAGCTCGCCGAGCAGCTGCCGGCCTACGTCGCCGACCTCGGGTTCACGCACGTGGAGCTGATGCCGGTCGCCGAGCACCCCTTCGGCGGGTCCTGGGGCTACCAGATCACCGGGTTCTACGCGCCGACCGCCCGGCTGGGCACCCCGGACGACTTCAAGCACCTCGTCGACGCGCTGCACCGAGCGGGCATCGGCGTGCTGATGGACTGGGTGCCCGCGCACTTCCCGCGCGACGACTGGGCACTCGCCTCCTTCGACGGCCGCCCCCTCTACGAGCACCCCGACCCGCAGCGCGCCGACCACCCCGACTGGGGCACCCTGGAGTTCGACTACGGCCGCCGCGAGGTGCGCAACTTCCTCGTCGCCAACGCCACGTACTGGTGCGAGGAGTTCCACATCGACGGCCTGCGCGTCGACGCCGTCGCCTCCATGCTCTACCTCGACTACTCCCGCGAGCCGGGGCAGTGGAGCCCCAACGAGCACGGCGGGCGGGACAATCCGGACGCGGTGGCGTTCCTCCAGGAGATGAACGCCACCGTCTACCGCCGCAACCCCGGAGTCGTCACGATGGCCGAGGAGTCCACCGCCTGGGACGGCGTCACGCGCCCGACCTCTGACGGCGGGCTCGGCTTCGGCCTGAAGTGGAACATGGGCTGGATGCACGACTCCCTGGAGTACATCCAGCACGAGCCGGTGCACCGCAAGTACCACCACAACGAGATGACGTTCTCGATGGTGTACGCCTACAGCGAGAACTACGTCCTGCCCATCTCGCACGACGAGGTCGTCCACGGCAAGCGCTCCCTCGTCTCCAAGATGCCCGGCGACTGGTGGCAGCAGCGCGCCAACCTGCGCGCCTACCTCGCCTTCATGTGGGCCCACCCCGGCAAGCAACTCCTCTTCATGGGCCAGGAGTTCGCCCAGGGCGGCGAATGGAAGGAGGCCGAGGGGCCCGACTGGTGGCTGCTCGATCCGGCGTACGGCGCCGAGGCGGACCACCGCGGCGTGCAGGATCTGGTGCGGGACCTGAACCGTGAGTACCGCGCCGATCCGGCCCTGTGGGAGCGCGACACGGACCCCTCGGGTTTCCGGTGGGTGATGGGTGACGCGGCGGACGACAACGTCTTCGCGTTCCTGCGGCACGCCGCCGACGGCACGCCCCTGCTCGCCGTCTCGCACCTCTCCCCCGCCGTACGCCACGGCTACCGCCTCGGCGTCCCCGAGGACGTCCCCGCCTGGCACGAGGTCCTCAACACCGACGCCCTGCGCTACGGCGGCAGCGACGTCACCAACCCCGAGCCGGTGAAGGCCGAGGCGATCGGCATGCACGGCCGGCCGACGAGCATCGAGCTGACGCTGCCGCCGCTGGCGACGGTGTGGCTGCGGCCGGCCTGAACCGACCGCAGCAGGAGGGAAGCCCGTCTCTCAGGGAGAGGCGGGCTTCCCGCCGGTGTGGAGCCAGGTGCGGAAGACGCCCGAGAGGTCCTTGCCCGACTCCCGCTCGCAGAGCCGTTCGAACGCGGCCGTCGTGCCGTGTCCGTGGCGGTGCCCGCCCGCCCAGGCCCGCAGAATGCGGAAGAAGGCGCGGTCGCCCACGGCGGTGCGCACCTTGTGCAGCGCCATGGCGCCGCGGGCGTACACGGGTGTCTCGAAGATGTGCTCACCGCCGCCGGGGTCGGCGGGCGGGAACGCCCACAGGTCCTTGCCGGCCGGGGTCGCGTACAGCGCCTCGAACGCCTGCCGGGCGGACCTGCCGCCGTGCTGCTCGGTGTAGAGCCACTCGGCGTAGGTGGCGAAGCCCTCGTTGAGCCAGATGTCCTGCCACCTCGTCAGCGAGACGGAGTCTCCGAACCACTGGTGTGCGCTCTCGTGGACGAGGGTGCCCAGGTCGGGCGCCGCGTCGTACAGGGGCCGCGTCTGGGTCTCCAGGGCGTAGCCGACCCGCGGTGCGCGGTCGACGACGGCCCCCGCGGCCCGGAAGGGGTAGGGGCCGAACAGCCCGCTCTCCCAGTCCAGGACGGAGGGCAGCTTACCGAGGACCGGTGCCGCCTCGGCCGCCTCCCGCGGGTCGACCGCGTTGTAGACCTCGACGCCGTCGCGGGTGGTGTACCGCTCGACGCGGAAGGTGCCGACGGTCGCCGTGGCGAGGTAGGCGGCCATCGGCTCGGACTGACGCCAGCGGAAGGTGGTCCGGCCGTGGTGGCTTCGCTGCCCGAGCAGGATTCCGTTGGCGACGGCGGTACGGCCCCGCGGAACGGTCAGGGTGAAGTCGAAGGACGCCTTGTCGGTGGGGTGGCCGTTGGCCGGGAACCAGGTCATGGCGCCTTGCGGTTCGCCGGCGACGAAGGCGCCGTCGTCCGTGGGGATCCAGCCGTCCGGGGAGCCGTCCGGGTCCGTGACGGGCCGCGGTGTGCCGCCGTAGTCGACGGTGACGCGGAACTCCCGGCCCGCGCGCAGGGGCCTGCGCGGGGTGACGACGAGTTCCTGCCCGGTGCGGTGGAAGGCGGCCCGCCGGTGGTCGACGGTGACGCCGGTGACCTTCAGGCCGTCGAGGTCGAGGTCGAAGCGGGTCAGCGGCCGAGTGGTCCGGGCGGTGACGACGGCTCTGCCGTCGAGGTGGCGGGTCGCCGGGTCGTAGCCGAGGGTCAGGTCGTAGTGGCGGACGTCGTAGCCGCCGTTGCCCGAGAGGGGGAAGTACGGGTCGCCGGCTCCCGGGGCGCCCGCGGTGCCGGCGGCCGTCGCGGGCCCGGCGGCGGTGAGCAGTGCGGCGAGTGCGACGGGCACGGCGGCCACGACGGCCTCGCGCCGCAGGACGGCGTTGCGTCGCGCGGGCTGCTGCGGGCGTGATCTCACGTGCGCTCCTTCCGGTTCGACGGCGATCGTCGCGCACAGCCTATGAGGCCGGCCGCTGCCGGACCCCGAGATCGGGTCGGGTGCCGCTGCCCCGTCCCGGCCCCTGGCCGCACGGCGGGTCGGCATGATGGAGTCGTGCACGCGTCGGCCGGGCGGCGCCCGGTCGCCGTCGTGGCCGGGCGCACCTCCCCCCGGCCGACGGCATGTCAGGCGCCCCACCCCACCGAGGAGATGCCCGTGACCGGAACGTCGTCCGCCTGGACCCAGGCCCCCGTCCGCGTGGGGCTCGTCGGCGCCGGACCGTGGGCGCGCGCGGTGCACGCCCGGGTCCTGGCGGCCGGGCCGGAGACCCGGCTGACGTCGGTGTGGGCGCGCCGGGCGGAGGCCGCCCGGGAGACGGCCGCACCGTACGGCGCCGCCGTGGCCGCGTCGTTCGAGGAACTGCTCGGCTCCTGCGAGGCCGTCGCCTTCTCGGTGCCGCCCGCGGTGCAGGCCGAGCTGGCCGTGCGCGCCGCCGAGGCGGGCAAGGCGCTCCTCCTGGAGAAGCCCTTGGCGCTCGATCTGCCGTCGGCCCGGAGGCTGGTGGACGCCGTCGACGCGTCGGGGGTCGTCTCCCAGCTGGTCCTCAGCAACCGCTACCACCCGGCCACCCGGCGCTTCCTCGAAGCGGCGCGGGCCCTCGACGTCTCGGGGGCCCGGTCGTGCATGCTCGGCGGAGCCTTCCTCGGCGGTGACTTCGCGACCCCCTGGCGGCTGGAACACGGGGCGCTGCTGGACATCGGGCCGCATCTGATCGATCTGCTGGACGCGGCGCTGGGGCCGATCGTCCGGATCCGCGGCGCGGGTGATCCACGCCGCTGGGTCGAGCTGAGCTGCGACCACGAGAGCGGCGCCGTCAGCCAGGCGTCGCTGTCGGGTGCGGTGGACGTCGAGCGCGGCATCACCCGGATCGAGCTGTACGGCCGGCATCCGGAACTGGTCTTCGACGGCGGGGCGCTCGACCACGAGGAGTCCTGGCCCGTTCTGCGGCGGGAGTTCGCCGCGGCGGTGCGGGCAGGGCAGCCGGGCGAACTCGACGCCCATCGAGGCCTGCGGCTCCAGACCCTGATCGCCGAGGCGGCGGGCGGCTGACACGGTTCGGGAGCACGCCCGTTCAGGGGAACGGGGCGGCGGGCCGGCGTGGGCGGAGCCCGCCGCGGCGAGACACCTGCTGTGAACCTGCCGCTGATCGCCCCCATGCTCGCGACCCCCGGAACGCTGCCGCCCCCGGCCCAGGACCCGCACTGGGCGTACGAGACCAAGCACGACGGGCAGCGCGCGGTGGTCTACCTGCCCGGTGACGGCACGGTGCTGCTGCGGGCCCGCTCGGGTGAGGACATCACCGCCGCCTACCCCGAACTGGGCGCCCTCGGCGGCGCCTTGGGCGGCACCCCTGCGGTGCTCGACGGGGAGGTCCTGGTCCTGGACGAACAGGGCCGCGGCGACTTCCAGTTGCTGCAGTCCCGGATGGGCCTCGCCGGGTCTCCCGCGCGGGCCCTGCGGCGCGCGGACCGGGCGCCGGCCCATCTGGTCCTCTTCGACGTGCTGTGGCTCGGCGGCGACCGGACGGGGCTGGCGTACACCCGGCGGCGGGGGGAGCTGGAGGGCCTCGCGCTGGACGGACCGCACTGGTCGACGCCCGCGGCCCTGGTGGGGCACGGCGAGCTGGCGCTGCGGGCGACCCGGGAGAGCGGCCTGGAGGGCGTTGTCTGCAAGCGGCTGGACTCGGTGTACGAGCCCGGGAGGCGGTCCCGGTCCTGGATCAAGATCCGGAACCTGCGGACGGCGGACGTCGTCGTGGGCGGCTGGGTACCGGGGCGGGGGCGGTTGTCGGGCCTGCCGGGCGCGGTCCTCGTGGGGCAGCGTGCCGGTGGCCGGCTGCGCTACGTCGGGAGCGTGGGCACCGGCTGGAGCACGGCGGAACGCGTCGAACTGGCCCGGCTGCTGGAGGCGTCGGGGACGGACCACTGCCCGTTCGACACGGTGCCCCGCGCGAGCGAGGCCCGCTGGGTGCTGCCCCGGCTGGTGGGCGAGGTCCGCTACAGCACCCGTACCCGTGCCGGGCTGCTGCGCCAGCCGTCGTGGTCGCGGCTGCGGCCCGACCTGACCCCCGAGGAGTCGGCGGCGGACCTGCCGTAGTCCGCCGGCCGGGAGCGGCCCGATCCGCCAGGGACCGCCACGCCGCGGCGCCGGAGCACGAACCCCGCGAACGGGTCCGCGCAGGTGCGACGGGTGCGGGGCAGGCCGCCCGGGAACGGCCCGCCCCGCTCGCCCTGCGTCCCGGCGCCGGTCAGGTCCTGCCCGGTCCGCCGCTGCCGAACGATCCGCTGGAGCCCGGCTGCCACCGCTTGCGGTGCTGGTCGTCGGCGTGCTTGGTGCCGGCGGAGTGCATGTTGTACGGCATGAGGCGCTCGCTCTCCCGGCCGGCGTGCGGCACCTCGTCCGGCTCCCGCACCTCCCGCTCCTCGTAGACCGCTCCGCCCTCGGGCAGCCGGGGCTGCTCCTCGGCGGTCGGCGGGGCCGGTTCCTCTCCCCTGACCCGGATGCCCAGGCGGACTGCCCAGATCAGGGCGGCCACGATGACGAGGCCGCCGATGAAGGCGGCGACCACGTTGGTCGTCGAGCTCGCCAGGACCACGTCTTGGCTCGCGATGTACGTCATGGTCGCGTACCCCCAATACCAGGGGAGATCGGCGTACTGAGCCGTCGTCGACGGCCTTTCCATTATATTCCGGATCATTTCGGGCGCCCCTTCCGGTCCGTGCGGAGGAGCCGAAGGGGACGCGGTCCGTTCCGCCGGGGCGTCCGGGACCGGGCGGCGGGGCGGCGATCAGGCGGGGCGGTGGGCGACGGCGCCGAACATCGTGACCGACATGTGCAGGGCGCCCTGCCGCGCCGCTTCCGCGAGATCCTCGTAGAGCCGGTCGCGCTCGGCCTCCCCGATGAGGCCGCGGCGGATCGCCGACTCGGCCATCATGCGGATCAGCGGCCAGGCCACCGAGGTGTGGTCCTGGAGCAGTGCCTGCGAACCACGGTCGTCGACGACCAGTCCGGCGGCCGTGAGCCGGCCCACGAGCCTGCGTCCCGAGTAGGGATCGGCCGCCGCGGACAGCGCCCCGGAGGTCAGCGCCGCGACCGTGGCGGGGTCGCCGGGGTGCAGGATCGTGGTCGCCCAGTCGGTGTCCAGCAGGGCGACCCGCCCGCCGGGGCGCAGCACCCGCGCGATCTCGGCGACCGCCTGATCCGGTTCGGCCAGGTGCTGCAGGACGCGTTCGCACCACACGACGTCCACGGTGGAGTCGGGCAGCGGCAGGGCGAGGGCGTCGCCGTCGGCGAAGCGGGCCGTGCTGCCCGCCTCGGTGGCCCGCTGCTCGGCGACGGCCCGCAGACCGGGGTGCGGTTCGAGGCCGAGCACCCTGCCCCGGGAGCCGACGGCGTCCGCGAGGTTCCGGGTCTGCGAGCCCGTCCCGGCGCCGATGTCGAGGGCACGCTCCCCGGTGCGGACGGCGAGGGCCGCGTGGGCCCACGAACGGAGCCTGTGCACACCGTTGTTGACGTCCTGCGCGTCCAGGGCACCGACCAACCGGGCCGTGCTGTCCATGCTGATGTTGGGCGCGTGGAATTCCGAGGAGGGTCGCGTGTCCCGCATGGCGGTCACTCTAGAACCACCTTGGTCGTTTCCGTATTCAGATTGTGTAACGCCTCAGGGCCGGGGTGACCCAGGCCAGGGCGAGTACCGCCACGATCACCAGCAGGCCGCCACCGGTGACCGCCGCCTGCGCCCCGAACAGCGATCCGGCCGTGCCGTGCAGGACGTCGGCGACGCGCGGGCCGCCCACCACGACCACGGTGAAGACGCCCTGGAGGCGGCCCCGCATCTCGTCGGTCGCTGCGGACAGCAGGATCGCTCCGCGGAAGACCATCGAGACCATGTCGGCCACACCGGCCAGGGCGAGGAAGCCCACCGCGGCCCAGAGGCTGCGGCTCAGTCCGAACCCCGCCACGGCGGCGCCCCAGGCGGCCACGGAGACGAGGACCATCGCTCCGTGCCGCCGGGCACGGGAGAAGGTGCCCGACAGCAGCCCCCCGACCACGGCGCCGAGCGGGACGGCCGCGAACAGCAGGCCGAGCGCCAGTCCCTCCCCGTAGGAGGCGTACGTCTGAGCCGCCAGTTGGGGGAAGAGGGCGCGGGGCATGCCGAACACCATCGCGATGATGTCGGCGAGGAAGGACAGCAACAGCACCTTGTGCAGCGCGATGTAGCGGAATCCGGCCCCCACCTCGCGCCAGCCGGCCCGCCGCGACCCGCCGCCGTCCAGGGGCGGCAGGGCGGGAAGCCGGAAGACGGCCCACACGGTGACGCACAGGGCGAGGGCGTCGATCAGGTACAGCTCGGGAAGCCCGACGACCGGGATGAGGGCGCCCGCCAGCATCGGGCCGGCCACCGATCCCGTCTGCATGACGGTCGACCCGAGTGCGTTGGCGGCGGGCAGTTCGTCGGCCGGGACCAGCCGGGCGACGGAGGCGCTGCGCGCCGGGGAGTTGAGGCCGAAGAACGCCTGCTGGAGGGCGAGCAGCACGATGAGCACGGCCACCGAGCCGAGGCCCATGACGGCCTGGAGCCAGAAGAGCAGCGAGGTGGCGGCGATGCCGGTGTTGGTGACGAGCAGCAGCCTGCGCCGGTCCATGCTGTCGGCGATGGCCCCGCCCCACAGCGCGAAGACCACCAGCGGCACCAGGCCGGCGAGGCTCGCGTAGCCGACCCAGGCCGAGGAGCCGGTGATGTCGTAGATCTGCTTGGGCACGGCGACGGCGGTGAGCTGGCTGCCGACGGCGGTGACGGCGGTCGACGACCACAGGCGGCGGTAGGCGGGGCGGCGCAGCGGCCGGGTGTCCATGGCCCAGCGGCGCCATCCCGTGCCGGCCGCCGGGCCGCCCGTCGCCGCGGTGTCCTCGCGCGGCGCCGTCGCGCCGTCCTGGTTGCTCTCGCTGGTGTCCACGCTCGTCCTGGTTGCTCGATACATCTTTCGATTCGGGGATCACTATGGCCGAGCCCGGACGGCTCCGGTCCCCCGGGGGACCGAAAAGCGGCGCCCCGGGGCGCGGGCCCGGCACCGGACACGGGGTGACCGGCCGGGAACGGCGCGGTGCCGCGCGCCGCACCGCGCCGACGGCGACGCGGCGGGCGGGCGTGGGCACGGGCGCCGGGCGGCACGCGGGGCAGACCGCCGCGGTCAGGCGCCGGCGATCAGCGTGCCCCCCATGACGATCATCGTCACGGCGACCAGGCCGTCCAGCACCCGCCAGGCCGCGGGCCGGGCCAGCGGGCGGCTGAGCAGCCGGGCACCGCATCCGAGGGCGGCGAACCAGCACAGGCTGGCGAGCGCCGCGCCCAGCGCGAAGGTCCAGCGCAGGTGCCCGCGGTCGGCGGCGAGCGACCCGAGCAGGAACACCGTGTCGAGGTACACGTGCGGGTTCAGCCAGGTCAGGGCGAGGCAGGTGAGGACGACCCGGCGCCGGGAACCCGCCGTACCGCCTGCCGCACGCAGCGCTGAGGGCCGCGCGACCCGGCGGGCGGCGAGGACGCCGTAGCCGACGAGGAAGCAGCCGCCGACGAGCCCGACACCGGTCAGCGCGGCGGGCCAGGCCACCACCAGGGCGCCGACCCCTGCGACCCCGAGGGCGATGAGCAGCGCGTCGGACAGGGCGCAGAGGCCCACCACGGTGAGGACGGCGTCCCGCCGGACGCCCTGGCGCAGCACGAAGGCGTTCTGCGCGCCGATGGCCACGATGAGGGAGAGGCCGGAGCCGAATCCGGCGGCCGCTGCGGTGAGGGCGTCTGTCATGCCGCCGACGCTAGGAAACCGATCACCGGGAGTACAGCTAAAGATTCTTACGTAACATGAGCGATCGTGATGTCGGATCTCCCGCTCGACCAGGTGCGCACGCTGCTCGCGGTGGTCGACGAGGGCACGTTCGACGCCGCGGCGGCGGCGCTCCACGTGACACCCTCGGCGATCAGCCAGCGCATCCGGTCACTGGAACAGCGCACCGGCCGCGTGCTGCTGCTGCGGACCAAGCCGGTGCGGCCGACCGAGTCCGGCGCGATCGTCGTCCGCTTCGCCCGCCGGCTCGCCCGGCTGGAGGACGAGGCGCGGGCCGAACTGGGCATGCCGGGCACCGGCGAGCCCACCCGCCTGTCCGTCGCGGTGAACGCCGATTCGCTGGCCACCTGGTTCCTCCCCGCGCTCACCCGCGTACCCTCCGGGCAGCCGCTCTGCTTCGAGCTGCGCCGCGCCGACGAGGACCACACGGCGGCCCTGCTCCGCGAGGGCGAGGTGATGGCGGCGGTGACGTCCTCACCGGAGCCGGTGGCCGGCTGTTCGGTCCGCGCGCTCGGGCGGCTGCGCTACCTGCCGGTGGCGGCCCCGGCCTTCGCCGGGCGGTGGCTCGGCGAGGGAGCCGGCACACCGCTGCACGAGGTGATCGGCGCCGCCCCGGTGGTGGTGTTCGACCGGAACGACGACTTCCAGGACGACTTCGCCCGCGGACTGACCGGCGCGCCGGCGGGCTCGCTGCGTCACTCCGTGCCGAGCAGCGAGGGCTTCGTCGCCGCGGTGGCGGCCGGGATGGGCTGGGGCATGGTGCCGGAGGTACAGGCGCTGCCGCTGCTGCGCGAGGGGCGGCTGGTGTCCCTGCTGCCCGGCCGCGGCGTGGATCTCCCCCTGTTCTGGCAGCAGTGGAGACTCGACTTCCCCGCACTCGGGGCACTCGCCGAGGCGGGGGCGGCCGTCGCCGCCGAGACCCTGCGCCAGGCGGCCGCCGATTGAATCACCGCCCTCCCGGCGGGTTCCCGACCCCGCCTGACCCGGTATCTTCGCGCTGAGCACATCCGGGCCCGACCGGAAGGCCCGGGTCCCCGCCCCGGCACCGCGGACGGTGCCGAGGTGCGGTCCGGGACAGGAAAGGCGCATTCTTGCTGTGTTACCCACCTGGCGGCGGGCGGACGAGGGCAGATCGATGACAGGGAGCGCCGAACGCGAGGAGCGGGCTCCCGACGGCCTGGTCACCGTCCTCAGTGACGCCGTGCGGGACGCGATCCGGGCCGCCCGGGGCTTCGCCGGCGGGGTGTACCTGCGGTCCGGGACACCCGGCCTGCTGCGTCTGGCGGTCCTCTCCGGCCTTCCGGTGCCGCTGTTCCGACCGTGGTGGCGCATGCACATGGAACGCCCGTTCCCGGTCGCCGACACCCACCGGCTCGGCATCGAGGTCCTCCTCTCCGACTCGACCGAGACGATGCGCCGCTATCCGCAACTGGCCGCGGGGCTGCCGTTCCGGTTCGGCTCGCTGTACGTCCCGGTCGTGGGCGACGGCACGCCGTACGGCGTACTGACCGTGCTGCGTCCGCCCGCCTCGGACGCCACCGAGGTGCTCCCGGACCGGGACCGGATGACGGCCGTGGCGGAGGAGCTCGGGGCGGCGCTGACCCGGCTCGCCAAGGACGGCTGCCCGGTCGTGTGGGAAGGCGAGCCGCTGGGCACCCGACCGCCCGCCGAGGGGCCCTCCTCGCGGACCGTCGGCGGCTTCACCTGGGACCCGCGCGCCGACACGGTCGTCGCGGACGACGCCCTGTGGTCGCTGCTGGGCACCGGGCACGGGACGGTCTCCAACACGCCCGAGGCGCTCGCGGACGCGATCGCCCACGACGAACCGCGGCTGCTGCTGGCCGCGCTGCGCGAGACGGCCGCCGGCCGCCCGCCGGCCCATCCGCTGCCGGTCCGCACCGGCAGGGGGCTGCGCCTGCTCGACCTGTGGCCGTCGGGCGGGGGCGACGAGGCGCCGTACCGGGTCAGCGGCGTGCTCGTCGACCCGGGGCCGGGTCCCGCCGCCGGCGGTGCCGCCGACCAGCTGCCCGAGGGGGTGTTCGCCCTCGACCGGCTCGGGCTGATCACCTACGCCAATCCGCGCGCCGCGGAACTGCTGGGCCGTCCGCGCGGGGAACTCCTCGGGCGGGCCCTGTGGGACGCGGTGCCGTGGATGGGCCGGCCCGCCTACGAGGACCACCTGCGCGGCGCGCTGCTCTCCTCCGATCCGGTGCACTTCCGGGCCCGCAGCCCGCTGGCGCACCCCGGCACCGCAGCGCCCGGGACCGCCGACGGCACCTGGCTGAGTCTGTCGGTCTATCCCGGCCCCGGCGGTGTCACCTGCAAGGTCGTGCCGGTCGGCCGGGCCGCGGAGACCGACGCGCCGTTCGGGACGGACACCGCCGCGGCGGGGCGGCCGGACGCTGGGGCCGCCGAGGACGCGGAGGCCGGCGCGGCCGACGTGGCCACCGCCCCGGTGTACCGGCCGATCGTCCTCGCGATCGCCCTCGCCGAGGCGGTGACGGCACGGCAGGTGTCCGAGGTCGTGATGCGCGAGCTGCTGCCCGCCTTCGGCAGTCGCCGGCTGGCCATCTACCTGGTCCAGGACCGCCGCCTCTACCTGGCCTGGGAGACCGGGTTCCCGCAGGGCTTCCTCGCCCCCTTCGACGGGGTCGGCCTGGACGCCCGGCTTCCCGGCGTGGAGACGCTCACCAGCGGCCGGCCGCTCTTCTTCGAGTCGATGGAGCAGATGACCGCCGCGTATCCGGGCATCGCCCTGGACGCCAAGGTCGGCGCGCGGGCGTTCCTGCCGTTGATCGCCTCCGGACGGCCGGTCGGTTCCTGCATTCTCGGCTTCGACCGGCCGCACGAGTTCAGCAGCGAGGAACGGACCGCGCTGGCGGGCCTCATCGCACAGTCGCTGGAGCGGGCGCGACGCTACGACAACGAGGCCGCCCTCGCCCGCGGGCTCCAGGAGGCGCTGCTGCCGCACCGGTTGTCGGCCCACCCGATGGTCCAGACGGCCGGCCGCTACCTGCCCGGCACGGTCGGCATGGAGGTGGGTGGCGACTGGTACGACGTCGTGGAGGCCGGGGACGGACTGGCGCTCGTCATCGGCGACGTCCAGGGCCACGGTGTCCAGGCCGCCGCCACCATGGGCCAACTGCGCAGCGCGGTCCGGGCGTTCGCCTTGGGGGACCATTCTCCGGACGAGGTCATGAGCGGGACGAACCGGCTGCTGATCGACCTCGACCCCGGCCAGTTCGCCAGTTGCTGCTACGTCCGGGTCGACCCGGTCACCGGCGTCGCCCGCGCCGCGCGGGCCGGGCATCCGCAGCCGCTGCTGCGCCATCCGGACGGGCGCACCGAGGTGCTGGACCTGCCGGGCGGTGTGGTGCTCGGCGTGGACCCGCAGGCCGTGTACCCGGTGACGGAGCTGGTCCTGGAGCCGGAGGCCGTACTCGCCCTCTACACGGACGGCCTGGTCGAGCAGCCGGGCAAGGACATCGACGACGGCGTCGAGGCCGTGCGCGCGACCCTCGCCCGGGCGGGGACACCCCAGCGATTCCGGCCCGGCGGCCACTCCCTGTCGCGCGCGGCCGACCTGCTCACGGCGGAGGCGCGGCAGGCCCGCGAACGCCCCGACGACATCGCCCTGCTGCTCACCACCCGCCGGGCGCCGGGGGCGGGTGACGCCCCGGGCTTCGTCTGAGAATCCGCGGCCGGCCCGGTGGCGCGGCGCGCGTCGCGGGCTGCCGGCCGGCGGGGCGAGACCGACGCCCGTGCCGCCGATGCCCGTCCGGCCGCGGGGCAGCGGCCTGCCTCGCGACCGGACGGGCATCGGGGCCACGGGCGTGCTCCGGCGGTCACCTCCGGCTGAACGGGCCCTCCAGAGCGGCCCACTGCAGCAGCATGATCGTCTTCGCGTCGGCGATCTCGCCGGTTCGGATCATGGACAGGGCCTCGCGGAAGGGCAGTTCGACGGTCTCGATGTCCTCGCCCTCCTCCTCCAGTCCGCCGCCCCGGTGGGTACGGGTGGCCGGCCCGTAGGAGGCGGCGTAGAAGCTCACCCGTTCGGTGACCGACCCGGGACTCATGTAGACGTCGAAGACGTGCTCGACCGCCGAGACGGTGTGCCCGGTCTCCTCCACGACCTCGCGCCGGACCGCGTCCTCGGGGTGCTCGTCCGCCTCGTCGAGGAGCCCGCCGGGTGTCTCGGTCAGCATGCCGTCGGGATGCCCGTTGACATACGCGGGATAGCGGAACTGCCGGGTCAGCAGCACCGTTTCCCGGTCGGTGTCGTAGAGCAGCAGGGTGGCGCCGTTGCCCCGGTCGTGGGTCTCGCGTTCCTGGGTGCTCCAGGTTCCGTCGGCCCGCTGGAGGTCGAAGGTGGTGCTGCGCTCGACGTACCAGTGGCAGGACAGCAGGGTCACGTCGCGGATCTTGACCCGGGGGTTGCCGGTGAGGTCGCGGCCCACCCGGTCGAGCCCGGTGCGGCCCCTGCGGTCGGGGGTGTCGATGCCCGCGGTCATCGCGCGCCGGCCCGGCGGGAGGCGGAGAGGTCGTTCATGCGCCCTGTCTACCATCCCGGCGGCAGGATCCCTGCCCGCTGCGGGCCCCGCCCGTTTAGGCTCACGGCATGGAACAGACGGAGATCATCCTGCGCGCCATCGGCGTGCTCACCGAGACCAACGCGATGGTGCGCAGGATCGCCCGGGACGAGGAGACCGGCGTCGAGTCGGCGGAGAACAACCTGGGCGCCCTCGTCACGGAGGTGTTCCCCCGGGTCGAGGTGCCGGGCGACGCCGGGCCTGCGGAGGCCGGGCAGGCGGTCGCGGACGCGTACCTGCCCGCCGCGGTGTCGCTGGTGGGCGCCTTCGCCTTCCTCTTCTCCGAACTCGCCGACCTGCACGACGCCGGACGCACCGACGTCAGTACGGCCGATCTGCTCCAGGATCTGGCGCTGCGGATGTCGCGGGCCGGCGAGGGATAGCCCGGCTCCCGGCCCGCTTCGGGCGGTGCGCGGCCGCGCGGGGGCGAGGACCCGCTCCGGTTCCGCAACCGATGACGGAGCCGGAACGGGAGGCTGCCGCCCGCGTCGGCCCGAGGGACCTGGTGCCGTCGCCGCGCCGCATCCGGTGCGGCACCCCCCGGGGGCCGCCGATCGGCCCCCGTGCACGGGAGGCGGCCCCCCGGACCGGGGCGGCCGGAGCGGGGCGTCCTCAGGAGTGCGGAACCACCGCCACCGGGCAGGGAGCGTGGTGCATGACGGCGTGCGCCACGGACCCGATGCGTCCGCCCACCGCGGACCGCTCCGCGCGCCGTCCCACGACCACCAGCTGGGCCCGGCCACAGAGGGACAGCAGGACCTGGCCCGCGCTGCCCATCTCCACATGCTCGGTGACGGGTACTCCGGGGAAGCGCTCCCGCCACGGCCGGACCGCTTCGGCCAGTGCCTTCCTCTCGTAGGGCTCCAGTCCGCCCGCCTCGTCGAGGAGGCGGAGCGAGGCGGGGCTGTAGGCGAACACCGGGGGCAGGCTCCAGGCCCGCACCGCCCGCACCGCGGCTCCCCTGGCCGCCGCGGTCTCGAACGCGAACCGGAGTCCGGGCGCGCTGTCGTCGGGATCGCCCTGCTGACCCACCACGATCTCCCGGCCGCCGGCCTCGCCCTCGGGGCGGTCCTCGGTGCGCACCAGGACGACGGGGCCGGCGGCGCGGGCGATGACCTGCTGGCCGACCGAGCCGAGCAGGAATCCGACGAACGCGCCGTAGCCCCGCGAGCCGAGGACCAGCACGCCCTCCTCGCGGGCGGCGCCCAGCAGGGCTTCGACCGCCTCGCCGTCGAGCACCTCCGCCGTGACCCGCAGACCGCCGTGCCGCTCGGTCACCGTACGGGCGGCGTCCTCCGCCATACCGCGGGCCCAGCGCTCCTGGTCCTCCCGGTCACCGCCGCCGACCATGTCGTGCGGGGGCCAGTGCCAGGCGTACACCACGCGCAGCGGAGCATCGCGGCGGACCGCCTCCCGGGCGGCCCACGCGAGCGCCGCCCGGCTCTCGGGTGAACCGTCCACGCCCACGGTGATCGGGTCGGTCATGCGTCCGCCTTCCGTCGCCGGCGCGTCCGCACGCCCGGTGGATCTTCCATTCTGACCGCTCCAGTGTCCTTCACACCGGGGACGGACCCGTACGGCAGCGGGCGGGGGCCCGGTGCGCGGTGCCGTGCGCGGTGCCGTGCGCGGCGGCCCTCAGGCCGACGCCCGGACGACGAGCTCCGGGTCGAAGATCAACGAGGTGGGCTCGGTGCGCACCCCGCGGATGTGCTCGTCGAGGAGCCCGGCCATGGCCGCGGCCATCTCCTCCACCGGCTGCCGCACGGTGGTCAGCGCGGGCCGGCAGGTCACCGCCACGCTGGAGTCGTCGAAACCCACCACCGCGACGTCGTCCGGCACGCGTCTGCCCTGCTCCCGCAGCACCTGGCACACGCCCTGCGCCATGAGGTCGTTCGCCGCGAACACCCCGTCCACGTCCGGGTGTTCGGACAGCAGGCCGGACATCGCGGCCATGCCGCTGTCCAGCGTGAAACCGCCCTCGACGACCGGAACATACGGATGTCCCCTGCGGGCCATCGTGTCGCGGAACCCGGCCAGCCGGTCCTGGCTCGCCGCGACCGCGAGCGGACCGGTCACGGTCGCGATCCGCCGGCAGCCGCGGTTCAGCAGGTGTTCGGCGGCCAGACGCGCCCCGTCCCGGTGGGCGAGGTCGACGTAACTCAGCGGCACGGGCCGGGAGGGGCGGGCGAAGAGGACGGCCGGCAGCCCCGCGCCGGCCAGCAGCGCCGGGAGCGGGTCGTCGGCGTGCGTGGAGACGACGAGCGCCCCGTCGGCGCTCCCCTGGCGCAGGTCGTCCAGTACCTGCGCCCGGGTCTCGGCGGACTCCGCGAACATCAGCAGCGGGTGCATGGACCTGGGGCGCAGGTAGCCCACCACACCGCTGACGACCCGTCCGAAGAAGGGGTCCGCGAAGATCCTGGCCGCGAAGGCGTTCTGCTCCTCCCCCGGGGTGTCTCCCGCCCCGGACACGATCAGGGCGACGGTCTGGCTGCGGCGGGTCACCAGCGATCTGGCGGCCCGGTTCGGGGCGTAGCCGGTCCGCTCGATGGCCCGGCGCACCACTTCCTGTATCCCGGGGTCGACGTTGCGGACGCCGTTGATGACCCGGGAAACGGTCGCGCGGGAGACTCCGGCCTCCCGCGCGACATCCTCCAGCGTGGGAGCCTGTCTGCTCATGGCGGCACCCTAACCGCCCGGCCGGGTCCCGGGATAGAGCGCTCTCCGCGACCGCGGGGAGGTCAGCCGGCCGCCCGGAGCAGGGTGACGGCCGTCAGCGGCAGCGAACCGGCGGAGCGGCCGGCCAGGACCCGGTAGGGCCCCGGCCGGGTCCGCCACGCCTGCTCCTCCGTCGCCCAGTGGCGCAGCGCGCGGGCGGGGACCGCCACCCGGGCGGTCACCCGCTCGCCGGGCGCGGCGTACACGGCCGTGTGCCCGGCGAGCCAGCGCTCCGGGCGGTCCGGCGGTCCGGGGGGCGCGGCGAGGTACACCTGGACGACCTCGCGTCCGGGCCGCCCACCGGTGTTGCGCAGGGCGACCCGGACGGTGAAGGGCTCCCCGGCCGCGAGATCGCCGGGGACGTCGAGCGCCTCGTAGGCCCACGTCGTGTAGCCGAGTCCGTGGCCGAACCAGTAGGCGGGCGTGCGGTGGTGCCGCGCCCAGGCGCGGTAGCCGATGTGCAGGCCCTCGTCGTAGTCGAGGCGGCCCCCTGCGGGGCCGGTGCGGGCGACCGGGGCGTCGGCGAGCGCGGCCGGCCACGTGGTGGGCAGCCGGCCGCCCGGCTCGGCGCGCCCGAACAGCACGTCGGCGAGACCCGCCCCGCCTTCCTGGCCCGGGAACCAGGCCAGCAGGACGGCACCGGCCTGGGCGCGCCAGGGCATCTCCACGGGGCCTCCGCTGTTCACGACGACCACGGTGTGCGGGTTGGCGGCGGTGACGGCCCGGACCAGGTCGTCCTGGCGGCCGCCGAGGCCGAGGTGCGTCCGGTCGCGGCCCTCGGACTCGCCGTGCTCGGTGGTGCCGACGACGACGATCGCGGCGTCGGCGTGCCGCGCGGCCCGCCCGGCCTCGGCCAGGGCCGTCCGGTCGTCGGGGCGGGGCGGGGCGGCCGTCGCGACGGTGGCCCGGCCGGTGCCGGCGGCGAGTTCGCGGCGGGCGGTCACCCGGACGGGTCGCCCGGCGGTGAGCGGGACGCGCACGCGGTGCACCGGCGGATTCACGTGCACGACCGCGGGGTCGTCCGTCTCGCGGGCGAACTCCCCGTCCTGGACGACGCGTTCGTCCACGCGGAGGGTGATGCGGCCGAATCCGCCGACGCCGAGCGTCCAGTGGCCGGTGCTGCCCGGCAGCAGCAGGGCGCCGATCTCGACGGTGTGCGCGCCCGGGACCAGCGGTGGCTCCAACTGGCGTCCGCTGTCACGGTGTTCGGAGTGCAGCGCGGCACCCGATGCGTCCAGGACGCGGAGCCGCACTCCGGGGACGCCGGTGTCGGGGTCGGTGCACAGGTCCGGGCCCAGCGGCCGGGGCGGGGCACCGGTCGACGGGCCCGGTACGTGGACGACCCGGGTGCGGTCGCCCAGGGCGGACCGGATGCCGTCCAGCACGGTGACCACCCCGCACGGAAAGACGCCGGCGCTGCCGCCGCCCTGCGTGCGGGGCTGCGCGGCGTGCGCCCCGATCACGGCGACGGTGCGCAGCCGGCCGGGGTCGAGCGGCAGGACGTAGCGGTTCTGGAGCAGGACGGCGCCCGCGGCGACGGCCCGGCGCAGCAGGGCCCGCTCGTCCGGCCCGGCCGCCCCGCCGTCGTCTCCGGCCCGCGCCCGTCCGGGAGGCGAGGCGGCGGTTCCCGCCCGCGGGCGCTCCCCGCCGGCCCCGTGGCCTGCGGGCTCGCCGGCAGGGCAGGGGACCACGGACCTTGCCACGGCCGAGCCACGGCCACCGGGCCCGGGGGACACGGGGCCGGGCGCCCCCGCCGGGCCCTCCCCGCCCGCTTCCGGACCGGACGGCGGAGGCGCGGACGCCGCCGGGCCCGGCCCGGCGCTCCCCTCGGCGGCACCGCGGGCGGCCCGCGTGACACCGGCCGTCCCGCCGCCGCCCGGGCCGGTGCCCGGCCTCCCGCCGCCGCCCGGGCCGGTATCCGGTCCCCCGCCGCCGGCGGCGGGGGCGAAGACCGGGGCAGCCGGATCGCCCAGCGCTCCGCACCAGGCGGCGAGTCCGAGCAGTCGGCGGACCTTGT
The DNA here is from genome assembly GCF_043199735.1 of Streptomyces sp. NPDC048566. Classification (NCBI taxonomy): domain Bacteria; kingdom Bacillati; phylum Actinomycetota; class Actinomycetes; order Kitasatosporales; family Streptomycetaceae; genus Streptomyces; species Streptomyces sp. NPDC048566. The sequence continues at coordinate 61,595 of NZ_JBICWL010000026.1, read as the reverse complement.
CGTCGACGGCCGCGACGGGGACCCGCCCCTCCTCCACGGCCCGGACGAGCGTCGCCTCCCAGGGACTGTCGGGTCCGGGCATCGCGAGGTCGAGGCCGGCCCGGGCGGCCGGGTCGCTCTCGCGCAGCGCGCCCCAGTCCGAGACCACCACACCGTCGAAACCCCACTCCCCCTTGAGGGGGTCGGTCAACAGCGGACTGGCGCTCATGGTGGTGCCGTTGACGCCGTTGTAGCCGGCCATCACCACGCGCGCCCCGGCCGCGACGGCGGCCTCGAACGGAGCCAGGTACACCTCGCGCAGGGCCCGCTGCGAGACGCGGACGTCGACGGTCAGCCGGTCGGTCTCGGAGTCGTTGGCCACGAAGTGCTTGGCCGTGGCGGCCACCCCGTGGGCCTGCATACCCCGGATCAGGGCCGCTCCGGTCCGGCCGGTGAGTTCGGGGTCCTCGGAGAAGCACTCGAAGTGGCGGCCGGCCAGCGGGGTGCGGTGGAGGTTGAGGGTGGGCGCCAGGACCACGTCGACGTCCTTGCGGCGCGCCTCGGCGGCGAGCAGGCCGCCGAGGCGCTCCACGAGCCCGTCGTCCCACATCGCCCCGAGGGCCGAGGCCGAGGGCAGCAGCAGGGAGGGCTCGCGCTCGTCCCACGACTGGCCCCGGACCCCGGCGGGACCGTCCGACAGCACCATCTCCCGCAGCCCGAGGGCGGGTTCGCCCCGGGTGCGCCAGGTGGTCGCGCCGGTCAGCAGCCGGATCTTCTCGCGGAGGGTCAGTTTGCCGAGGAGCCGTTCGCGCTCCGCCTCGGCGTCCGCAGTGTCCATGGAATCCGGCCTCGTTTCCGGGAGAGCGCTCTCCCATCGGTGTCCGACTCAGTTGTAGACGCCGAACTCGTACAGCGAATAGCCCCAGCCGGTCCCGCGTGCGGTCCCGTTGACCCGGACGTAGCGCCCGGTCCCGGAGACGTCGAGGTCGTCGACGCCGCCGTTGCCGTCGGTGACGCTGCGCAGGGTCGTCCAGTTCTGCCCGTCGTCCGAGGTCTGCACGGTGTAGGCCTTGGCGTAGGAGGTCTCCCAGACCAGTTGCACGTGCCGGAACGCGGTGCGGCTGCCGAGGTCGACGCGGATCCACTGGGGGTCGCTCCAGTCGCTGGCCCAGCGGGTGGAGAGGTCGCCGTCGACGGCGCCCGCGGCGGTGCAGGGGCAGTCCCCACCGCCCGTCTGGAACGAGGAGGCGGTGGCCGGCCTGCCGCGGGCGATGTCGGTCCCTGCCGGGACGGGCGGGACGACCCGGAACGAACGGGTCTCCACACCGACGTTGCCCTTGCCGTCCTTGGCCTTGACGTAGACCTTCCAGACGCCGGGCCGGTCCGGTGCGGTGACCCGCAGCCGGCCGCCGCCGAGGTCGGTGGCGGGCAGCGTGACGAGTTGCTTGCTCTGGTCGATGTAGTTGCTGTTGACCTGCACCTCGTAGCCGATCGGGTCGCCGTCGGGGTCGGCGGCCTGGACCGCGAGGGTGAGGGCGCCGCCTGCGGGCACCCGGGCCGCGTCGCCCTCGACCGTCAGACCGGAGACGACCGGCGGGGTGTTGTCGTGCGAGGTGTCCGCGCCGTACGCCTTCTTCACGGCGTAGTACGACAGCCGCTTCTCGCCCGCGGGGAGCAGGTTGAACCAGATGCCGCCGAAGTCGTACTCGGTGCCGTAGTGGAACATCGTGGCCCCGAGCGCGACACCCCGGTGACCGGTGACGCAGTTCCACGCCCGGGTGTAGCCGTCGGCCTTGGCCCGGTCGGCGGGTTCGGCGGGGACGCCGTTGGCGTCGTCGGGCACCTCCCACTCCCCGGCGGGACCGGTCTCGGTGACGATGTACGGCTTGGTGTAGCCGCCCTGCTCCCAGGCCGACCTGACGTCGCAGACCGCGTTGTAGGCGTTGACCGCGTAGAGGTCGAGGTCGGGGGCGTTCCTCTTGTAGTAGGGCCAGGCGCCGGTCCAGGCGTCGGTGGAGGTCACCGGGTGGTCGGGGTCGACGGCGTGGATCTTCTTCGCGATGTCGTTGACGAGCGTGGTGTACGCGGTGCGCTGGCGCTCCAGTTCGTCGCCGCTGTAGCAGTTCTGGAGCCCGAGCACGGACTCGTTGCCGACGTTCCACATCAGGACGCCGGGGTTGTCCTTGTAGGTGGCGGCCCACTGCGGGAACTCGGTGAGGACCTGGTTCTTGTAGGACGTGTCCGTCACGTAGTCGACGCAGCCGCCGCTGCCCGGGCCGCCGCCGGGTTGCAGCCAGAACCCGGCGATCACCTTGATGCCCTGGGCGGCGGCGGCGTCGAAGAGGGGCTTGCTGGAGGCGTCGGTGCCCCAGGTGCGGACGGTGTTGACGCCCATCGACTTCAGGTCGGGCATGTAGCGCGGGGCGTCGTTGACGGACGGCCCCCAGGTGAGGCCCTTGATCTGGTACGGGCTTCCGTTGACGGTCAGGTGCCAGTTGCCCTGCGTGCCGGTGACCTTGACGACGTTGCCGGCGGCCCGGGCGGGCGCGGAGGGCAGCGCGACGAGGGCCCCGGCGGCGAGCAGGCCCGCGGCGAGCGGCGCCGTGCGGCGGCGCCGGGTGGTACGGGATGCGGTCATGAGTGTCCGTCCGGTGTGCGGGATGGGGGGAGCGGGAGTCCGGGAGGGGCGGGCCCCCGCCGGCCGGGCCGTGTACCGGCCGGCGGGGGTGCGGGCGTCAGGGCAGCCGGTAGTTCGCGTCGAGCGCCGCGCCCGCTTCGGGGTGGGTCTGGTCGTAGCCGCGGGCGTCGCACTGGAGTCCGCCGACGACGCAGTGGTCGACCAGGGCCTTGAGCGTCGGTGCGTCCCACGCGTTGAAGAAGTCGTAGTGGAAGGAATGGCCGGTGCCGCTCGCCAGCCGTACCTGGGACATGTCGCCGTTGACCGGGAAGGCCATCTTGAACTCGATCATCGGCAGGGCGACCGGGTGATCGTCCGGGCAGATATTGTTGTTGGTGCCGGGGTTGACCACCGGGTACGCCATGTGGCTCTGGTGGTCGGGCGTGTCCAGATACCTGCCGTCCCAGCAACTGGGCGCCTGGAAGCGGATGTTGAGCTGGACGTCGGCCCTGTTCGGGCACTGGGCGGGGAATTCGACGTTGAAGAAGCTGTCACCGCACTCCCAGCCCTCCACGAAACCGGGGTGGTTGCGGAAGTCGGCGGCCGACTGCATGGGGCTGCCGACGACGAAGCGCAGCCCCTTGGGGAAGGGGCGCACGCTGGTGTAGTCGGTGACGCCCGCCTTGTAGTAGATGACCTGGGGGCCGACCGGGAGTACGGGCGTGCTGCCGTTGTACAGGGTCGGCATCCAGTAGGCCGACGTGTCGCCGGGGGCCTTGCAGGTGGTCGGGCCCGCGGCGAGCGAGGCGGTGGTGCTGGCCGCGTCCGTCGTGGTGTTGCCCATGAAGGTGTGGTTGTGGGACTTCCCCGGCTGGCCGGGGAAGACGATCGGGTCGTCCGGCCGGGTGTGGGACACCGAGCAGTTCGCCTGGAACTCGTGGAAGTACCGGTGGGCCGGCTCCGCCTTCGACGGGACGACTCCGGTGACCGGCGGATTCGCGGGGATGTAGCCGTCGCCGTCCGGGTCCTCGGGCGAGGCCGCCGTCGAGGCGGCCATGGCGTGCCCCGCGTGCACGGCGGACACCTCGGCCGCCGAAACCCCGGCGCCTGACGTCGGATCGGCGCTGACCGCCACGCCGGCGAGGCCGAGCGTGGTGAGGACCAGAGCGCTGGACATGAGTATTCCTGAGACGATTCTCGATCTCCGTGCCATGGAGACCTCCTGCCACGTCGATGGGGGACGGTGGGGGCCGGCGGCCGGGGCGGCGGCATGCGCCGAGTGCCGCCCCGAGCCGTCCGCGTGACGGTCCATCACAGGTGGTGAAGAGACTGGGAGAGCGCTCTCCCGTCGAGGAGTGTTGTGGCGGCGACGCGGGGGCGTCAAGAGAGCTGACGGAAATTCATCGTGTGCGACGGGGGCACCTCGTGAACGCGCCGGCCCGACCGCCCGGTACACCCTTCACCCCGACAAGGGGCGCTGACCGGGGCGGGGACCTGTCGGTCGGGCCGGGTGCGCGGCACCAGCGCCCGGGTCGGGGACACATGTCTTGACGCGTCGTTCACGAGGATGAAAAACATGCCGCGGCGCTGCTGGAGAGCGCTCCCCTGCATCTCCTCCCGAACACTCCACCCTTCACTTCCTGAACCAGGAAGGTGGCCCCCCTTGCTCGTCCACCCCCGAGTACGCCCCGGGAACGCCCCGGAATCCCCCCGCCCCTCCCCCGGCCCGGCGGCCTTCGCGGCGATGGCCGCCGGCGGGGCGGCGGCCTGACTCCCGCCCGTGTCCGCCCGGGCGTCCGCCGTGCCGGTGAGCCCGCCTGTGCGCCGCCCCGCCCGCACCATCGGGACCGCCCGATGCACCGCGACCGCGGTCCCGCGGCTGCGCGCGGTCCGTCCGGGGACGGGCCGCGCGGGTCTCAGTAGCGCTGGGCCTTGGCGAGTACCGGGGTGAGCCGGGGCTCGGCGGGCTCTCGGCTGACCACGACCGGTTGCGCCCGCTTGCCCGGTTCCAGGTCCTCCTTGCCCGCGTACCGGGTCTCCACGACCTTGCCGTCGGGGTCCTTGAAATCGACCTGCACGGCGTACGACGCCTTCTGGTCCGTGGTGTTGGTGATGGTGAGGACCACGGCCCGCAGCCCGCCGGTCTCCGCGGTGGGCAGCCCGGTCATGCTGACGTCGGCCGTCGCGTTGCCCGCCCCCTGGACGCCCTTCAGCTCGTTGCGTGCGGCGGCGGCCGCGCGCTCGGTGGCGGCGTCGACCGAGGCCGCGAACTCCGACGCGCGGGCCGAGGCGGACGCGGCGGCGGACGACGCCCGGCCGCTCGCGGACTCGATGATCGAGGAGGCGGCCGAGGCCATGGCGGAAGGCGGCGTCCCCGTGAAGTTCGACGCGTTCGGCGGGGTGGGCGTGGCCGAGGCCGCACCGCCGCCGTTGTCGTCGCCCGAACTGCACGAGACCAGAGCGGAGCCGCAGGCGATCACGGTCAGCAGGACGGCGATGCGCCGCGCTCCGCCGGGGCCGGGCGTTGGGCGTCTGCTCATGGGGTCGCCTCTTCCTGACGGACCGGGCACGGGGCGCGTCCACGTGCGTTCGTACGGACCCCCTCATGCTCCGCGCCGCCGGCGGTGACGGCGAACCGCGCGGGCCCATTGGGGTGGCGCGCCGCCCTCAGCCCTCCCGCTCCGTGCGGTCGAGCCACGCCCGCGAGACCGCCAGGGACGCCGCCATGATGCTGAGCTGCGGGTTGACCTCGGGGCATCCCGGCAGCAGCGAGCCGTCCCCGACCAGCACCCCGCGCACGCCGCGCAGCCGCCCCTCGGGGTCGGCGGGGGCGCGGGCGGGATCGGCACCGGCCGCGACGCTGCCGGTGGGGTGGAACGCCGACAGGCGCAGCGCGCGGGGCCCCGTCCCGGCGAGGAGTTCGTCCAGCGCGTCGAGCGAGCGGGCGCGGGGCGCGCCCGGGATGCCGGTGAGGACCTCCTCGGCGCCGGCGGCGAACAGCAGGCGTCCCATGGCGCGCACGGCCGTCATCAGCCGGTCACCGTCGCGCGGGTCGAGGCGGTAGCGGACCGGGAACGGGCCGCGGCCCGCCACCCGCCCCGAGGGACGGTCCGCGATCATGGCTCCGAGCGTGGCCAGGTGGCCGGAGCCCTCCAGTTCGCGGCGGAGTTCCCGGCCGAGGCCCGGCAGGACGAAACTGCTCAGGCCCGGCGCAGTGCCTCCACGGTTCCCCCTCAGGGCAGTGGTCGAGTGGCTGAGCCACTGAACCAATGGAGCGCGCACGAGTCAATACCGCGCACCGAATCGGCAGTTGCCATCCGTCCCATCGAACTCGGTTGTCGATGAGGCGAGTTGGACCGGACCAACATTGGATGAATCGTTGACATGCACGTCGCTCCGCGCAATTCTGAGAGCGCTCTCAGATGGAAGCGGACGAGCCGCGTCCGCGGGAAATCCACCTCGCTGAACCCCCACATCAAGGAGGCAGAGAGTGCGCGCGACATCCAGCTGGACGACCTGGACCCTGGCCGCTGCCACACTCACCACGACCCTGCTCGCCTTCGGCGCGCCCGCCCCCGCGCAGGCCGCGGTCCCGGCGACCGTCCCCCTGACGTTCACCAACAACTCGGGCCGCAGCGGCCCGGTCTACATCTACGACCTCGGCACACAGCTCTCGTCGGGCCGGCAGGGCTGGGCCGACGCGGGCGGCGCGTTCCACGCCTGGCCCGCGGGCGGCAATCCGCCCACACCGGCGCCCGACGCGTCGATCGTGGGTCCGGCCGACGGCCAGACCAAGACGATCCGGCTGCCGAAGTTCTCCGGGCGGCTGTACTTCTCGTACGGCCGGAAACTGGACTTCCGGGTGACGACCGGCGGACTCGTGCAGCCGGCCGTGCAGAACCCGAGCGATCCCAACCACGACATCCTGTTCAACTGGTCCGAGTACACGCTCAACGACTCCGGCCTGTGGATCAACAGCACCCAGGTGGACATGTTCTCCGCCCCCTACGCCGTCGGCGTCAAGGCGGCCGACGGATCGACGAAGAGCACCGGCCACCTCAAGGCAGGCGGGTACACGGGCTTCTTCGACGCGCTGCGCAGCCGGCCGGGCGGCTGGGCCGGGCTCGTCCAGACCCGTTCCGACGGCACGGTCCTGCGGGCACTCGCCCCCGGCCACGGCATCGAGGCGGGCGCGCTTCCGGCCGGCGTGATGGACGACTACGTCAATCGCGTGTGGCAGAAGTACAGTTCCTCGACCCTGACGGTGACCCCGTTCGGCGACCAGCCGAACACCAAGTACTACGGCCGGGTCTCCGGCGGGGTCATGAACTTCACGAACGGCTCCGGCGCCGTCGTCACCAGCTTCCAGAAGCCGGACTCGGACAGCATCTTCGGCTGCTACAAGAAGCTCGACGCGCCCAACGACCTGGTCCGCGGGCCGATCTCGCGCACGCTGTGCGCGGGCTTCAACCGGTCGACCCTGCTGACCAACCCCAACCAGCCGGACGCCGGCTCGGCCGGCTTCTACGCGGACGCGGTGACCAACCAGTACGCCCGCCTGATCCACGAGCGGATGGCCGACGGCAAGGCGTACGCGTTCGCCTTCGACGACGTGGGCAACCACGAGTCCCTCGTCCACGACGGCAACCCGCAGCAGGCGTACGTGACCCTCGACCCCTTCAGCTGATCGGACCGTCCGGCGGCGGGGCGGGGCCTGGTCCGGTCCCCGCCCCGCCGCCACGTGACGGCAAGGGTGCGGGCCGGCGGGCTCCGGTCAGGCGCCGGCCGGCCGTGCGGGCGGCGGAGCGACACTGCGGTCGACCAGGTCGCGCCACCCCGCCTCCAGGCGGTCCGGCGACATGGCGCACTGCCGGATCAGGTGGCCGACGAGCGCCGGATCGAGATAGCCCATGAGGGTGCGGGCGAGCAGGTCGACGTCGGCTTCGGGGCGCGCCTGGCGCAGCAGCACGCTCACGTGGGTGAGGCGCACCCGGTACGGCGCGGAGGTGAAGCGGCGCGCCGCGTCGGGCTCGGCGGCGAGGTACAGGTCCAGCCGGTCGGAGGTCTCTCGCAGCGCGCGGCGGCCGAAGGCGTGCAGTCGCTCCACCGGGCCGGCTCCGGGCCCCAGCGGCGCAGGCCCGGTCATGAAGGCGGCCTGGAAGCGCTGCTCGGTGTGGTCGAGCAGCGCCATGAGCAGGCCGGTGCGATCGCCGAAGCGGCGGAAGACGGTCCCCTTGCCCACCGCCGCGGCGGCCGCGACGCCGTCCATGGTGAGCCGCTCCACCCCCTCCCGCTCGACGAGCAGGGCCGCGGCCTCCAGCAGGCGCGCGCGGTTGCGGGCCGCGTCGGCGCGCAGCGGGGCGGCGCCGGGAGCGCGCAGCTCCATCAGGACGGGCTCGCCGGACGGTTCCGGCAGCTGCGGGAACGGCGGTAGTGCAGAGGGCATGGAGCCAGCGTAACGCCGACCGGGGACAACTGGACTGCGGTCCGCTTCGGTGGTACACCTATAAGCGGACCTCGGTCCGTTTTGTTGCGGCAGTGTTTCAGTGATCTTTCAGTGTTTCCAGTGTCGGGAGATATCCATGTCCGTTCGCATCCTCGCGCTCGTCGGCAGTCTGCGCGCCGGTTCCCACAACCGTCAGCTCGCCGAGGCGGCCGTCCGGCTCGCCCCCAAGGGCGCGGAGGTCGAGCTGTTCGAGGGCCTCGCCGAGATCCCCTTCTACAACGAGGACATCGACGTCGAGGGCGACGTCCCCGCCGCCGCGGCCCGGCTGCGCGCGGCTGCCGGTGCGGCCGACGCCTTCCTGCTCTTCTCCCCCGAGTACAACGGCACCATCCCCGCCGTCCTGAAGAACGCCATCGACTGGCTGTCGCGCCCCTACGGGGCCGGCGCCTTCACCGGCAAGCCCGCCGTCGTGGTCGGCACCGCCTACGGCCAGTTCGGCGGCGTGTGGGCGCAGGACGAGGCCCGCAAGGCCGTCGGCATCGCCGGTGCCACCGTCCTGGAGGACGTCAAGCTCTCCGTCCCCGGCTCGGTGGTCCGCTTCGCCGAGACCCACCCGGCCGACGACGCGGAGGTCGCGGCGCAGATCACCGAGGTCGTGAGCCGGCTGCACGGCCACGTCGGAGCGGCCGCGGTCGCCTGAGCAACTCCGGTGCGGGCCGGTCCGGTTGCCCCGGGCCGGCCCGTCGGGTGTCACGGTCCGGCCACCCGGTGGCTCAAGATCGCCGGGACCCTGGCGGAGCTGTGGGCTCCGCGACAGGATGCCCGCATGAAGAGCGATCTCTTTTCCAGCGACCACATGGTGCGGCCCGCCGCGGCGCCCGGCATGACGCTGGAGAACTCCAAGTCCATCAAGTACGCCGTCCAGGGCGAGATGTTCGCGCGCCAGGGCGCGATGGTCGCCTACCGGGGCGACCTCCGGTTCGAGCGCAAGGGCCAGGGCGTCGGCGGCATGCTCAAGCGGGCGATGACCGGCGAGGGCCTTCCGCTGATGGCCGTCCGCGGGCAGGGCGAGGCATGGTTCGCGCACGAGGCGCAGAACTGCTTCCTCGTGCAGATCGAGCCCGGCGACGTCTTCACGGTCAACGGCCGCAACGTGCTGTGTTTCGACGCCACCCTCACGTACGACATCAAGACGGTGAAGGGCGCGGGCATCACCGGCGGCGGTCTGTTCAACAGCGTCTTCACCGGTCACGGGGCGCTGGGCCTGATCTGCGAGGGCAGCCCTCTGGTCATACCCGTCACCCCGCACCAGCCGGTGTTCGTCGACACGGACGCCGTCGTCGGCTGGACCGCCCAGCTGCGGACCACGCTGCACCGCTCGCAGTCCATCGGCTCGATGATCCGCGGAGGGTCGGGCGAGGTGGTCCAACTGCGGCTGGAGGGCGAGGGGTACGTCGTGGTGCGGCCGAGCGAGGTGACCCCGCAGAAGCCGCAGCAGCACTGACCGGCGCCTGCCGTGCGGGCCGGGAGCCCGCCGGGGGCCGCGCCGGAGAAGGCGCGGCGCGGGGAAGGGGGGCGCCGCGGGCGCGGCGCCCCCTCCGGCCGCCTCAGCGCCTGCGTGCCGGGGTGTTCGCGGCGGTGACGTTCACCGCCGCCCAGGCCCGGCCCACCGCCTTGTACTCGGTGCCGCCGGCCCCGTACAGGTCGGCGGCGGCCTTGAGCGTGGCCTTCCGCGCGTCGTGGAAGTCGGTCGTGGAGACCATGTACCGGGTGAGCGCCCGGTAGAAGACGGCACTGGCCTTGGTCCGGCCGATGCCGGTCACCCGCGCGCCGTCGTAGGTCGGCGAGTCGTAGGTGACCGTGCCGATCCTCTTGCGTCCGCTGCCCTCGGCGAGCAGGTAGTACGCGTGCGAGGAGACGCCCGAACCCGCGTGCACCTCGGTGTCGTAGGAAGCGGGCGACCAGTAGTCGACCGCCTCCTCCAGCACGTCGAGGGAGGGGCGGTCCAGACGCCGCAGGAACTTCTGCGCCAGGCCCAGCTTCTCCCCCACCAGGTAGTTGGGCGGGTTCCGGGGGTTCTTCGCCGCGAACTCGACGTTCGAGCCGAAGATGTCGGCGAGCGACTCGTTGAGCGAACCCGCCTCACCGTACTGGTTGCCCTCGTCGTCCACCCGGGTCGGTTCGAGCGCGGCGGTCGCGTCGACCACTCCGTGGGTCAGTTCGTGTCCGGTGACGTCGAGGACGACGAGCGGCTTCTTGAAGTACCGGCCGTCGCCGTCGCCGTAGAGCATGCAGCCGCACGTCGAGTCCCAGAACGCGTTGCCCACCTTCCGCCCGAAGTGGACCATCCCGCGGGCGCCGGCACCGTTGTTCCGTATGCCCCTGCGACCGAAGGCCGACCGGTAGAAGTCCAGGGTCTTGGTGATGCCGTACTGCGCGTCGACCGCGGCACTGGACCGGGAGGCCGTGGTGCCGGTGCCCCACTTGTTGTTCTTGTCGGTGAGCTTCCGCCCGCGGGCGAAGGATTCCAGCTCCCGGCCCCCGGCGTCCCGGGTCTCGGTGTTCCACCGGGTCGGGTCCTTCAGGAGGTAGCGGGAGCGCGCGGTCCGGGTGGTCGTCAGGGTCACCTTGCCCGCGAACAGGGAGGCTCCGCTGCCGGTCGCCTTCACCGGGTAACGGCCCGCACGCGCCGCACGCGTCCGCGCGGCCCCGCCGTCGGCGAGCCCGGCCGGCGGGGTGGCGGCGGTGCCGCGCTCGCGCAGGGTGCGGGCCAGCGCGGGCGAGATGAACTCGTCGTTGTCCGGCACGCTGCTGCGGATGCGGCCGTCGCGCGCGTCGACCACCACCGTGCGCGACCCTCCGGCCTCGGTGGTGCCGCTGCCTGTCACGCTCACCCGGTAGGCGAGTGCGGTGGCTCCCGCCCGGGCGTCCACGACGAGGGTGGCCGCACCCGCCTCCCCCCGGGCCGCATGGGCCGCCCGGCGCCGCGCCTGACCAGGCGTCAGTACCGCCGTGACCGTCGCCGGAGCGACGACGTGGCCGGCGGCGCGGGTCACTCCCAGGTACCGCGACCGCGCGTCGAGGTGCACCACCAGATCACCGCCGAGGACCGGCAGACCCCGGTGGGCGCGAACGAACCGGACGTGCCGCTTCCCGTCGGGGTCCGCCATCACGTCCGTGGCCCGCAGGGTGTCGCCCGCGGCCACACCCGTGGCCGCGGCGTGCGCGAAGGCGGCGGCCTCCGCCGCCGTCACGGGCGAGTCGGAGGCGGACGACGTGCGGGCGGGTGCCTCGGGCGCGGCCTCGACGGCCGGTCCGGCGAGCGTGGCGGCCGTCGTCACGGCGACGGCGATCGCCACGCTGCGTATGGGGGGTCTCCGCATCGGCTCTCTCTTCTGCGGGGCGGCCGGAGTCGCCGGCCGCCCGTCGGCACGGCGCCGTCCGGCGCCGCGGGGGCCGTCGAGGCCCCGGCGCGCCGACCGCTCCGGAGACCGGGCGGCGCGTCGACCGGACAGAGGCGGACGCCCACCCCGCGGTTGCCTCAACTCCCCGGCGGACAGGCGGATGTGACACACATCGCACGCGTCGGCCGGACCGGGCGGAGCGGCCCGGCCGACGGCGGCGCCGGCGGTTCGGAGGCCGGACGGGGCGGATGCGCTCGGGGCATGCGGAACGCCCCCTCCGGCGCGTACCGCCCGCGGTGCCGGCCCCCTCGGCGGAGCGTGGTGGGGCGGGGCGCCGTTCGATCGGAGCGCCCCGGGGCGGGCCGCTCCGATTCCGGTCACCGGCGGACCGGGCTTCTCAGACCGTCCGTCCGGACAACGCCGAGACCAGGGACCGCAGTTCACCGAGGGGGCCGGGAGCGAGATCCGAGGACGCCAGCAGCGCGTCCGCCGCGGCCAGCCGGCGGCGCGCCTCGCGCTCGGCGTGGGCGCGGCCCCCCGCCTGCTCCACGAGCTCCGCCGCACGGCGGGCACCGGCACCGTCGAGAGCACCCGGAGCGGTGAGCAGGTCGGCGAGTTCACCGCCCTCGGGAGCCGCACCGAGGGCGGCGAGGACCGGCAGGGTCTTCCTGCCCCGGAGCAGATCGCCGTGGACCGGCTTGCCGGTGCGGGAGGGGTCGCCCCAGATGCCGAGCACGTCGTCGGCGATCTGGAAGCCGACGCCGAGGTGGCGGCCCGCGCGGTCGAGCGAGGCGACCGTGGGGGCGGGCGCGCCGCCCAGCAGCGCCCCGAGGGCGAGCGCGCAGCCGAGCAGCGATCCCGTCTTGCGTTCCGCCATCGCCGCGTACTCGTCCGCGCCGACCGACGTGGAGCCGGTCCAGGGCCGCTCGGCGAACCGCAGATCGTCCGCCTGACCGTTCGTCAGGTCCTTGAGGGCCGCACTCAACCGGTGCACGGCGGGTCCCGCGTGCGGTGCGGCGGCGAGCGTGTCCACTCCCAGGGCGAACAGCGCGTCACCGGCGAGCACGGCCGGTCCGGTGCCGTACGCCTTCCACACGGCGGGACGGCCGCGGCGCAGCGCGTCACCGTCCATGATGTCGTCGTGGAGCAGCGAGAAGGTGTGGACGAGTTCCACCGCCACTGCGGCGGGCACCCCCGCCCGCGGCTCGCCGCCGACGGCCTGCGCGCCGAGGACGGCGAGCGCCTGGCGGATTCCCTTGCCACCCCCGTGACCGACGTCGCCGCCCGCGTCCCGGCCCAGTGCGTAGCGGGCCATCTCCGCGACCCACGGGTGGAGTTGGCCGACGGCCGCCGCGAGCGCGGGCGCCGCGAGGGAGCGGCAGCGGCGCAGGACGTGTGCGGCGGTGGACAAGGACTCGTCGGAGGCGGGGGGTCCGGCGACCGGCGGCGTCGCGCGGCGCAGGGCGGTCGGGGTCATCGCGCGGCCTCCGTGTCCGCGGGCGCGGCGGTCAGGCCGAGTTCCGTCCTGGCCTGCTCGACCATGCGCCGGGCGTGGCGCAGCCCGATGGCGTCCAGCGCGACCGCCAGCTCGTCCAGTTCGGCGGCCGTTTCCGCACGGTCGCGGCCGAGCCGCGCCAGGGCCTTGGCCAGACCGAGCCGGCACAGCGCCCGTCCGCGGGGTTCGCTCATCTCCTCGAACTCGGCGAGCGCACGGGCGTAGACGTCGCGGGCCTCGCCGTACCGCCCGGCCCGGTAGAGGACGTTGCCGCGCATCTTGTGGTTGTAGGCGAGGGCGCCGGACAGGTTCATGGCCCGGCAGGACCGCTCCGCCTCGGTGAGCAGGTCCAGGGCGCGCCCGGTGTCGCCGTCCCGGACGGAGACGATGTCGGCGAGGCCGCGCAGGGCCCAGGCGTGCCCGCGCCGGTCCTCGGCCGCGGCGGCTATCCCGGCGGCCTCCTCGAAGAGGGTGTACGCGGTGTCGTACGCACCGGAGTTGCGGTGGATCTGGGCGATGCCCTCCAGGGCCCATACGGTGTGGCGGGCCTCGCCGCGTCGTCGCGCCTCGGCGAGGAGCTGTTCGTGGAGGGCGGTCACCGCCTCGTAGTCGCCCTGGATGCGGCCGGTCTCGGCCATGCCCGCGAGGGAGTAGCCACGGACCACGACGTCCCCCGACCGGCCGCCGAGTTCGGCGGCCAGCCGCAGCAGCCGCCAGGCCAGCGGGAACGCGCCGCGCTGACGGGCCAGGGTGCCGCCGCTCCACAGCGCCCAGGCCATCGCGGCGCCGTCGCCCGCGTCCCGGGCGGTGCGGTAGCTCGCCTTCCAGGCGCGGTCCGCTTCGGCCACCTGCCCGAGCCTGCGGTGCGCCTCGGCGACCGCGAGGCCCGAGCGGGCGGCCTCGGCGCGCTGCCCCGCCCGCTCGGCGGCGCGCAGTTGCTCGGTGCCCGCCGCGAGGACGTCGGTCAGCGAGGAGTTCACGGACAGGGTGGTCAGGGCGCCCTGGTACTCCGGGGCGGATGCCTTGCCGTACATGGATGCCTTTCGTCGTTCGCCGTCCGGCCGCGGGCGGCGCGGTCCGGCGGCGGTGCTGTGGCCGGTCGTCGGATCGGGTGGGCGGGAGCCGGCCCCACCTCCGTGTATACACAGCATGTATACGCGCGGTTCATAGTCGGTCCGGCCTGTGCCGGTGCGATTCCGCTCGGTGGGGACGTGGCGCCTGTCGCCCGTCTCGGATCAAGACGGCACCGCGGTCCGTGAGGTTGCCTCTCCCGGCACGGCATGTGGCGGAACGGACTGCGGGCGGAGGGCCGTTCGCCTCCCGGTGGGGGCGGCACCGGCGGCGGCCCGCCCGATGCGCACCGGGGGGATTCCCGCCCGCGGCCCGCCGGCCGCACGGTTCGCCCGCCCCGGGCCGGAGCGCGCTCCGGGTGGTGCCGGAGGCGTGCCGGGCGGCCCGGGGCGGGCGCCCTCAGTCCACCATCGCCTGGTTCCCGAGAACGCCGAGCAGCGCGACGCGTTCGGCGTCCTCGGTGCCGGGCTCGGCCGTGTAGACCATGATCCGCAGGTCGGCGCCCGCGACGCCCAGCACGTCGCAGTCCAGGGTGATCGCGCCGACCCGCGGGTGGTCGACGGTCTTGCGCGAGGCCCGGTGGGAGGCGACCGTCCCGGTGTCCCACAGCGTGGCGAACCGCTCGCTGGCGGCGCGCAGTTCGTCGACCAGGCGGCGAAGGCGCGGGTCGGCGGGATAGCGGCTCGCCGTCACGCGCAGGTCGGCGACGAGTGTCGCCTGGAAGGTCCGCAGTTCCTCCGGCGTGTGCCGCACCCGGGTGCCGGGCCCGACGAAGTTGCGCCAGACGCCGTTGCGTTCGCGGCCGTGCCGCTCGGAGGGGTCGCCGAGGAGGGCGGTGTAGAGCGGGTTGGCCAGCAGCGGGTTCCATGCCGCGTCGTAGACCCCGACGGGCGTCCCGGTCAGCCGGTCCAGCAGGCGGTGGACGCCGGGCGTGATGTGCGTGGGCACCGTGCCGCGGCCCCGGCGGGACCAGACCGGCCACCCGGAACAGGTGCTCGCGCTCCGGCGCCGACACCCGCAGGGCCCGGCCGAGGGCCTCGACGACCTGCTCCGAGGGGTTGGCCGCCCGACCCTGTTCCAGCCGGGTGATGTAGTCCACCGAGATCCCGGCGAGCAGGGCGAGTTCCTCACGGCGCAGTCCCGCCGCGCGCCGGTGCCCGCCGCCCGGCAGCCCCGCCGCCTCCGGGGCGACCCGGTCGCGCCAGCGCCGTACCGTCCTGCCGAACTCCGTGCTCGCCATGCCTCCCACTGTGCACCCCGGCGCGCACGGGTGCCTGGTACCCGCGGTCCCAGGAAGACCGGACGCCTGGCTGCCCCCTCCGGACCGGTGGAGGGTGGCGCTCATGACCACCACATTGATCACCGGAGCGAACAAGGGTCTCGGGTTCGAGACCGCCCGCCGGCTCGTCGCGGCGGGACACAGCGTCTACGTGGGCAGCCGCGACCCGGGGCGCGGACGGCGCGCCGCGGAGGAACTGGGCGCGCGGCTCCTCGTCCTCGACGTCACCGACGACGCCTCGGTCGCCGCCGCCGCGAGGACGGTCGAGGCGGACGGCGGCCTGGACGTCCTGGTCAACAACGCAGGCGTCGAGGGACGCGGCGAGGCGAACGGCATCGTCGGCGCGGCCGACACCACCGCCGACACCCTGCGCGACCTGTTCGAGACGAACGTCTTCGGCGTCGTGCGCGTCACCCACGCCTTCCTGCCGCTGCTGCGGCGGTCGACGGCGCCGGTCGTGGTGAACGTGAGCAGCGGCCTGGCGTCCCTGGGCGGGATGAGCGATCCCGCCTCGCCCGGCCACTTCTACCCCGGCATCGCCTACCCCGCGTCCAAGACGGCCGTCAACATGATCACCGTGCAGTACGCGAAGGCGTTCCCCGAGCTGCGCGTCAACGCGGTGGAGCCCGGCTTCACGGCCACCGACCTGAACGGCAACACCGGGGTCCAGAGCGTGCAGCAGGGCGCCGAGATCATCGTCCGCATGGCACGCGTCGGCCGGGACGGGCCCACCGGCCGCTATGTCGACGCCCAGGGCTCCCTGCCCTGGTGACCGGCCGGGGCGCCCACCCGCCGGGGCCTCGCCCCGCGCCGGTCCGGCCGCCGCGGGGCGCCCCGACCGGAGCAGGGTCGGTGCCGTGATGCGGTGCCGTGACCTGCCAGAACATGCCGGATAGAACGCATATTCGATTACAGGGGTACGCTGGTCGCATGGCCATGCACCTCCAGGGGTCGCTCTTCGACCAGCGGGACGAACTGCACCTGGGTCCGCTCGACGGGACCCGCCGCACCGAGCTGGGCTCCGGCGCCTGGATCGACCTGCTGCCCGGCTGGCTGGGCGGGGCCGACGAGCTGTTCGCGCGGCTCGCCGCGGAGGTCCCGTGGCGGGCTGAGCGGCGCCCCATGTACGACCAGGTGGTGGACGTGCCCCGGCTGCTGTCCTTCCACGGGGCGGGCGAGCCGCTGCCGCACCCGGTCCTGACCGAGGCCCGGGACGCGCTGTCCGCCCACTACGCGGCCGAACTCGGCGAACCCTTCACGACCGCGGGGCTGTGCTACTACCGGGACGGCCGCGACAGCGTGGCCTGGCACGGGGACAGGATCGGGCGGGGTTCCCGCGAGGACACGATGGTCGCCATCCTGTCGGTGGGCGCGCCCCGCGACCTCCTGCTGCGGCCCCGGGGCGGCGGGCCGGCCCTGCGGCGCCCGCTGGGGCACGGCGACCTCATCGTGATGGGCGGTTCGTGCCAGCGCACCTGGGAACACGCGATCCCCAAGTCGGCTCGGGCGACCGGCCCCCGGATCAGCGTCCAGTTCCGGCCGGCCGGGGTGCGGTGAACGGCAGCGCTCCCGCCCGCGCAGGTGTCCCGGAGGGCGGGCGCGGTCGGCGGGATCAGGGCGCCAGCTGCGCCTGCACCGCCGGCGCGTACCGGTCGACGATGTCGTCGATCGGCGTCGCGCGCAGCTGTGTGCCCCGCGCGATGCCGTACATCACCCCGAGCCCCAGCAGGGTGCTCACCGCGAGTTCGGCCCGCAGGCCCGCACCGGGTCCGCCGATCCGCTCGGCGAGGCGCTCGCTGACCTGGGTGCGGAAGTTGGCGCGCAGTATGTCGCCCTGCTCCCCGTGCAGGGGCGCGAAGACGATCCGCAGCACGGGGTCGGCGCCGCGCTGCGTCTGCCCTTCGAGCAGATGGCGGACCATGTGCCGGCCGAGGTCTTCCAACGGCGCGTCCAGCAGCGCGTCGGCGTCGGACTCGAAGGACATGACGCGGGCGAACAGGGCGTCCTTGTTGCCGAAGTACTTCAGGATCAGCGGGGCGCTCACCCCGGCCCGGTCGGCGACCGCCTTCAGGGTGATGTCCGCGTGGGCGTGCCGGGCGAGCAGATGGCGGGCGGCGCGCAGGATGGCCGCCCGGCTCGCCTCGGCGTCGCGGCGGGGGGCCGCGCCCGGGGTGGCCGCCTCGGCGGTCCGATCCTCGGCGCGGGCGGTGGAGGGGGTGGTCACGGTGTTCAGGCTCCTTCGAGTGCCTCGTCACGGGAGGCGCCGGTGCGGCCGCCGGTCGGGCCGTCGCCGCGCGGGGTCGCCCGCCGGGCGCGGTCCCCGGGGATCGACAGGGCGGCGGCGCAGGCAACGAGGGCGACCGTGCCCGCCATGACGAACGCCAGCAGATAGCCGTGCAGCGTCGGGACGGGAGCGCCGTGGAAGACGCTCGTGTGGTGCACCAGCACGGCGGCCACCGCGGCGCTGCACACCGCCTGGCCGATGGTGCGCATGAGGACGTTGACCCCGTTCGCGGACGCGGTCTGGCCCGCGGGCACGGCACGCAGGATCAGCGTCGGCAGTGCGGAGTACGCGAACGTGGTGCCGACCGCGCAGACGGTCGCCCCGACGATGATCATCCACAGGTCGCGGCTGTCGAGGACGCGCAGCGCGTATCCGGCGGCGATGATCGCCGTGCCGAGGGCCAGGGTGATCCGTGGGCCCCGCGCGGCCGAGATGCGGGCCGAGACGGGCGAGAGCAGCAGCATCGTCAGGCCGCCCGGCAGCAGGCACAGGCCGGTCGCGACGATGGACAGTCCCAGCCCGTACCCGGTGGCCGCCGGCGCCTGCACGAGTTGCGCCGTGACCAGGGAGTTCCCGTAGAACGCGAAGCCGGTCAGCAGGGCGGCCACGTGCGGCAGGGCGACGCGGGGGCGGGCCGCCAGGCGCAGGTCGACCAAGGGGCTCGCGGTCCGCAACTGCTGTCGCCACCACAGCGCGAGGATCACGACGCAGCCGGCGAACAGACCCAGGACCCCCGGGCTGGTCCAGCCCCAGGTGCCGCCCTGCGACACGGCGAGGAGCAGGCACACCAGGCCCGCCGCCAGGCCGAGCGCGCCGGTTATGTCGAAGCGGCCGGTCTCGCGCACCGGGGACTCGCGGACCGCCCACCAGGCCAGCGCGAGTCCGAGGACGCCGAGCACCGTCGTGGCCCAGAACATCACGTGCCAGTTCGCGTACTGGACGATCAGGGCGGCGAGCGGGAGGCCCAGGGCGGCGCCGATGCCGACCGTGGAACTCATCAGGGCGACGGCGGAGCCCGTCCGCTCGGGCGGCAGTTCGTCACGCAGGATGCTGATCGACAGCGGGACCACGGCCGCCGCCGCGCCCTGGAGGGCGCGCGCCGCGATCAGCACGCCGATGTCCGAGGTGAGCGCGCACATCAGGGAACCCGTGGTCATCAGCCCGAGCGCCATGAGCAGGACGCGCCGCTTGCCGTACATGTCGCCGGCGCGCCCGAGGACCGGGGTCAGTACCGCTCCGGACAGCAGAGTCGCGGTGACCGTCCAGGAGACCGCTCCCGCCGAGGCGCCGGTGAGCCGGGGCAGGTCGGGCAGCAGCGGGACGACCACCGTCTGCATGACGGCCATGAGAATCCCGCCGAAGGCGAGGACGGGGATTGCGAGCCGCTCGCGCAGAGCCGCCATGAACGCTCCCGGTGGAGAGACGAAAACTGGGGTGAATGACAATTCACCTTATCGGTGAATCGTCATTCACCCCAGTCGGCCCCATCGGGCGCGGGTCACCCCCGGCGCGTGCGCGACTGGACTCCGCGCGCCACCTTGGGCCCGATCCATCGCTTGAGGCGGCGCAGCGCCTCCAGCCGTCCGGCGGCGCGGTCGATCCGGTAGTACAGCTGCGGCGGCACGTACGGCAGCAGCGGGGAGTGCCGCTGGCCGAGCAGGGCGAACATCTGGTCCGGCGGCAGGCCGATGTAGCGCGGCAGGTTCTCGTACCAGCGGGCGCTGTGGCGGGCGGCGCTCTGCGCCGACAGCAGCTCCGCCCTGCGCCGCCGCCCGTAGGCGTCGAGCGCGGTGCCCAGGTCGGGGTGGTCCCGCAGCGCGGCGGCCAGCGCGATGGCGTCCTCCAGCGCCAGGGTGGTGCCGGCGCCGATCGAGTAGTGGGTGGTGTGGGCGGCGTCGCCGAGCAGGACGAGGTTGCCGCGGTGCCAGGTCCGGTTGGTCAGGGTCCGGAAGGTGAGCCAGGCGGCGGCGCGGTCGGGCTGCGACCGGCCGATCAGCGGGTGCCCGTCGAGCAGGTCGGCGAAGACCTTCTCCAGAAGGGCCAGGCTGTCGGCCTCGCTCGCCCGGTCGAGCCCGAGGCCCGACCAGGTCTGCGGGGAGCACTCCACGACGAGGGTGCTGCGGTCCTCCGCGAACCGGTAGGCGTAGCACCAGACCCAGCCGTGGTCCGTCTCCACGAAGGAGAAGGTGAAGGACGGGAAGACCCGCGTGGTGCCGAGCCACAGGTAGTGGTTGCGCCCGAGGGAGACCTCGGTGCCGAAGTGGTCGGCGTGGCTCTCGCGCAGCGCGCTGTTCACCCCGTCGCCGGCCACGACGAGGTCGGCTTCGGGCAGGTCGCCGGGGGTGATCTCCCGCTCGTACTCGACCCGCACGCCGAGGGACCGGGCCCGCTCGGCGAGCAGGTCGAGCATCCGGCGACGGCCGATGCCGTACCCCTCGTCGCCCGGGTGCACGGTCGTCCGGCCGCCGACGTGGGCGACGCCCTCGCGCCAGCTCACCGAGTTCTCGCGGACGGCGAGGGCCGACACCGGGTCGCCCGCGCGCAGTTTGTCGAGCAGGCCCGACCAGTAGGTGACACCCCAGCCGTAGGTGGAGCCGGCCGGGTTCCGCTCGTGGACGGTGATCTCGTGGGACGGGTCCTGGAGTTTCATCAGGATCGCGAAGTACAGGCCCGCGGGTCCGCCACCGACGCACGCGATCTTCACGAGCACTCCCTTGCACTACACAAAGCGGTCAATTGACCACGAAGAGTAGCAGGGGTCGACCCTCCCGGAATTCACGCCACTTCGGGAGCGTGAGCGCCGCCACTCACCGCGGGGCGCCCCGGCAAGATCGACGGCAACATCGGCCGCCACCGCAGGATTTGCTTCCCGCCGCCCACGCGGACCACCCGGAACAGCAAGATCATCTTCGTTCAATCCTGCACGACATGTGCGGGATTGTCCTGATCGCGGCCAACCGGCATGCGGCGATTTCCGGTGCTGTTCGACGGTCGGATAGGCATATCGGGTCCGCAACCCAACCGAATCCGGAAGGAGTCCGCATGCCGGACCTCAGCCGCCGCGGCGCCCTCTCGGCAGCCGCCGCACTCGTCACGGCCGCCGGCGCCCAGGCCCTCACCACCCCCTCGGCGTCGGCGTCGCCTGCCGCACCCGCCGGCCCCGCGGCCGGCGACCACCACCACGGCGGCCCGGAGGCCTTCGACGAGGTCTTCCAGGGACGCCGCATAACGGGGCGCCCGGTCAGCGGGGGCGGCCACCACCACGGCGGTTACGCGGTGTTCGTCGACGGCGTGGAACTGCACGTGATGAGCAACGCCGACGGCAGCTGGATCAGCGTCGTCAGCCACTACGACCCCGTGCCGACCCCGCGGGCCGCCGCCCGCGCCGCCGTCGTGGAGCTGCAGGGGGCACCCCTCGTGCCCTTCGCCGCCAACTGAGCCGTCCCGCAAGCAGATCGTGGAGTTCCGCACATGACCGTACGCAAGAACCAGGCGAACCTGACCCGGGAGGAGAAGCGGCGATTCGTCGACGCCGTGATCCAGCTCAAGCGCAGTGGCCGCTACGACGCCTTCGTCACGACGCACAACGCCTTCATCCTCGGCGACACCGACCACGGTGAGCGCACGGGCCACCGTTCACCGTCGTTCCTGCCCTGGCACCGCAGATTCCTCCTGGAGTTCGAGCGGGCGCTGCAGTCCGTCGACCCCTCGGTGGCGCTGCCGTACTGGGACTGGACCGCCGACCGCTCCGCCCGGTCCTCGCTGTGGGCACCGGACTTCCTCGGGGGAACGGGCCGCAGCCTCGACGGACGGGTGACGGACGGCCCGTTCGCCGCGTCGGCCGGCGACTGGCCGGTGAGCGTGCGCGTGGACACCCGGACCTATCTGCGCCGGGCGCTGGGCGCGGGGGTCCGGGAGCTGCCCACCCGCGCCGAGGTGGAGTCGGTGCTGTCGATGGACACCTACGACACGGCTCCCTGGAACAGCGCCTCGGACGGTTTCCGCAACCACCTGGAGGGCTGGCGGGGCGTCAACCTGCACAACCGGGTGCACGTGTGGGTGGGCGGCCAGATGGGCACCGGCGTGTCCCCCAACGACCCGGTGTTCTGGCTGCACCACGCCTTCGTGGACAAGCTGTGGGCGCGGTGGCGGCGGCGCCATCCCGGCTCCGGCTACCTGCCCCGCGCGGGGACACCCGACGTCGTCGACCTGGACGAGACGATGAAGCCGTGGAACGACGTCCGGCCCTCGGACCTCCTGGACCACACCGCGTTCTACACCTTCGACACGGACTGACCGCCGCCGCTCAGGCGTCGCCCGCCCCCGCACGGCACTCGGGGTGCCCCCAGCCCTTGGGGTTCTTCGCGATGGTCTCCCCCGCCGCGTACGACCGCCCGCAGACGCAGCGGCCGGCGAACTTCGCCGTCAGGGTGCGGCCGGTCGCCCCCGGCCGGGACGTCTTGGCGGCCGTGCGGCGGCGGGCCGGCGCGGGGGGACCGGAGGTGCCGGACGACGCCGGCGGCTCCGGGGAGCCCTGGTCGCTGCCGGCGGGCCGCTGCACGACGGCGGCCTGGCTGGCGGCCCGGTCGGCGAAGTCGTTCAGCGGGTCTCCGTCGACCTGGTGCGCGGGGACGTAGCGGAACTCGACGCTCCGGCCGGCGAGGAGTTCGTCGATCCGGACGACCAGCTCGCGGTTGGCGACCGGCTTGCCCGCCGCCGTCTTCCAGCCCTTGCGCTTCCAGCCCGGCAGCCAGGTGGTCACGGCCTTCATCGCGTACTGGGAGTCCATCCGGATCTCCAGCGGGACCTCGGGCGCGACCGCCGACAACAGGCGCTCCAGCGCCGTCAGTTCGGCGACGTTGTTGGTGGCCGTGCCGAGCGGGCCCGCCTCCCAGCGGGTCGGGGTCTCGCCCTCGTCGGCGACGACCCAGGCCCATCCGGCAGGTCCGGGGTTTCCCTTCGAGGCCCCGTCACAGGCGGCCACAACGCGTTCAGGCATGGCCCCGATCATGCCACGCCGGATCGCGGCGCCGGTGCACGGGGAGCGGCCTCAGGACCGCGCCGGGTGCCCGGTGACGGCCAGCAGCCGCAGGCCGAGCGGGGTGACCCGGTGCAGCACGTACTTCCCGTCGCGACGGGAGGCCACCAGACCGCCGTCGCGCAGGACGCCCAGCTGGTAGCTGGCGCTGGCCATCGCGATCCCCACCGCCAGGGCGACGTCGGAGGTGGTGCGGGAGCCGCCGACGGCGACCTCGGCCAGGACGGCGGTACGGGTGCGGCCGAGGAGCCGCTCGACGCCGTCCTGCGTGGTGCGGGCGAGGGCCGGCGGGGTCTTCTCCACCGGGTAGACCAGCACGGGGTCGAGGCCCGGATCGGCCAGCGCGGTCGGACGGCGCCAGCAGAAGAACGAGGGCACCAGAAGGAGTCCGCGTCCCTCCAGGTGCAGGTCGCGCTCGGTGGGATAGTCCACCTCCAGGACGGGCGCCCGCCACCGGGCCAGCGGGCGCAGCCCCTCCAACAGCGCCCGGGTACCGCCGTCCAGCACCGTCCGCGAGCGCAGGTCGACGTCGTTGCCGACGGCAGCGTTCACCTGCGACCAGTAGGGCTTGAGCAGGGTGTCGAAGTAGGCCGCTAGCGCGGACGCGAGGGGCCCGAGCGTGTCGCCGCCGGGGCGGCCGAGCCCGTCGGTCCAGGCCGGCAGCGGGCGGGACTGCGCAGCCGGCTGAGCTCGCGGGCCAGCCGCGGGCGGGGGGTCCGGGGCGGGGCGTCAGGACACGTCCGCCATCCCGGGCACCTCGCCCTGGGTGGTGGACATGTCGATGACCGAGAACGCGGCCCCCTGCGGATCGCTGAGCGCCGCGAACCGGCCGTAGGGGCTGTCCACCGGTCCGAACCGCAGGGTCGCGCCGCTCGCGGTCGCCCGCTCCACCGCCGCGTCGCAGTCGTCCACGGCGAAGTACACGTTGACGTACGACGGGACCTCGGGCGGGAAGTCGTCCGTCATCGCCATCCGGCCGAGGACGGGCCGGCCGTCGATGCCGAAGACCCGGAAGTCGACGTTGTCGTCCTGGACCTGCTGGGCGCCGAAGGGGAAGACGGCGGGGAAGAAGGGGTCGGACTTGCCCGGGTCGCGGGTGAAGACCTCGGCCCAGGCGTAGGCGCCGGGTTCGCCGATCTTCTCGAAACCCTCGTGGACGCCGGCCTGCCAGACGCCGAAGACTGCGCCGCCCGGGTCGCGGGCCAGGGACATGGTGCCGAAGTCGCTGACGCGCATCGGCTCCATGAGCACCTCGCCGCCGTTGTCCTTGATCTTCTCGGCGGTCGCCGCGGCGTCCGGCGAGGCCAGGTACAGGCACCAGGCGGACTGGCCCTCCTGCCCCGGCATCGGCGGGACGACCGCCGCCACGGCCTTCCCGTCGGAATAGGCCTGCGTGTAGTTGCCGTACTCCGAGGACGCGTCGCCGAACGTCCAGCCGAGCACGTCGCCGTAGAAACTCTTGGCACCCTCGACGTCGCTGAACATCGCGTCCACCCAGCAGGGCGTTCCTTCAGGCATTACGGCCATGGCCAGGACCTTCTCGGTTCGGTGACGGTTGCGCTCCTCACGCTAACCAGGCTTCGCCGCGGTCGCGCGCCGAACCGCGCGCGGGCCGGCACCGGGCGCGGCGTCGGGCGGCTGGGCGTGCGGGGGCGCCGCCGCCGTGCGTGGATGGAGCCGGGCGTGAGCTGTGGTGGAGGTGCGATGACGGGCCTGGGCGGCGAGGACGCGGCGGGCGCCGCGCTGCCCGCCGACGCCGTCGACGCGATCGGCACCACGCTCGACGAGCACACCACCTGCGAGGAACTCGCCGCGTACGCGCTGCGCCGCGGAGCCGAGGCCGCCGCCGTCGACCTGCCCGCGCCGGACGCTCCCGCCGCGGAACCGGGCCGGGACACCCCGCTGTCCCGGATCGCGGCGGTGGGGCGCACGGACCTGCTCCCCGCACCCTCGGCGCCGCCCGCCCCCGCCCGCGAAGCGCCCGCCGAGGGCGCCGCGGTCACGGGGGCGGCCGGGTCGCCGGACCGGGCCCGGCACCGGATCGTGTCGGCGCCGCTGCCCGACCGCGGGGGCGGGCACGGGAGGCTGGTCGCCGTCCGGCGGGAGCCGGGCTTCTCGGGCGCGGACATCGCGTCGCTGTACGCCGCCGCACGCCTCGCCGCCGTGCACCTGGGCCACGCCCGCCGCCACCGGGCGCTGCGCGAGACGGTCCTGGATCTGCAGCGCGCGCTGCTCGCCGAACCTGGCCGGCCTCACCCGAACCTCGACCTGGCCGTCCGCCATCTTCCGGCGGGCGGCGGCACCCTCGTGGGCGGCGACTGGTTCGAGACCGTGCGGCTGCACTACGGGCGCACGCTGCTGGTGGTGGGCGACGTGATGGGGCACGGTCTGGACGCGGCGGTCGACATGAACGCGTACCGGTCGATGCTCCGGTACGTCGCCTCCACCGACCTGCCGCCCCACCGGGTGCTGCGCCGACTGGACGCGGCGGTCGCCGAGGAGGGCACCCGGCGCCCCGCGACCTGCCTGCTGGTACGGGTCGATCCCGCCCGCGGCACCGCCGCGATCGCGGGCGCCGGCCATCTGCCCCCGGTGGTCTTCGCCGGCGACGGCTCGGGCGAACTGCTGTCCCTTCCGGTGGGACCGCCGCTGGGCACGGGGGTGGGCGGGTACGAACAGGTGACGCGCGCGCTCGGCCCCGAGGACACCCTGGTGATGTACACCGACGGGCTGGTGGAGCGGCGCGGCGAGGACATCGACGTCTCGCTCGCCCGGCTGGCGTCGCTGCGGCTTCCGCTCGGGACGGGGGTGGGCGCGCTGCTCGACGAGGTCCTGCACCGGCTCGACGCCCGGCACGCCGAGGACGACGTCGCCGTCGTCGCGGCCCGCATCCGTCCGCGGCACCCCTCCGGCGCCTCCGGCTGAGCGGCGAGCCGCCGGGACGGCCCGTCACGGGCGGGGACGCCGTGGGCGTGGACGCCGCGCCGAGGGACGGCGGCCGTCCCGGCGCCCGGGAGCGCACCGCGGCCCGGCCGGCGCGGCTACTCCCCCGCGTGCGCCTTCTCCAGGGCCGCGATGTCCAGCTTGGACATCCCCAGCATCGCCTCGGTCGTGCGGGCGGCCCTGACCGGGTCGGGGTCGCCGAGAAGGTCGATCAGCCGGGCGGGGACGACCTGCCAGGACAGCCCGTACCGGTCCTTCACCCACCCGCACGGCCCGGCCTCGCCGCCGTCCCCGACGAACCGGTTCCAGTAGTGGTCGACCTCCTCCTGGTCGGCGCAGTGGATCTGGAAGGAGATCGCCTCGTCGAACGTGAACTGCGGGCCGCCGTTGAGCGCGACGAACTTCTGGCCGTTGGCCGTGAACTCGGCCGCGAGCACGGTGCCGGCCCGGCCCGGACCCGCCTCGGTGTAGCGGCCGATCCTGCCGAGCGCGGAGTTCTCGAAGACGGAGACGTAGTAGTGCGCGGCCTCCTCGGCCTGGCCGTCGAACCAGAGACAGGTGGTGAAACCGTCGGCGGGCATGGGTTCCTCCTCGGGTGGAGCGGTGTCGTCACCACTGTCGACCGTCCTGAGGCGGAGAACTCATCTGCCGCGCGGTGCGGATGAGCCGCCGCTCCGCCCTCGGCGAATCTGCCGAGGGCCGAGAAAGCGGCTCGGACGGCGCGGCCCGGTCGACAGTGAGGTGTGCGGCGACGCCCGTCGCCCGACGACCAGGAGGAACCATGACGCCACTCGTCTCCGGCCGGTCCCCGGCGCCCGCCCCGCGGGCCGAGGAGGGGGACACCGCGGTGACCCGCTTCGACGACCACCTGGCCGCCCAGCTCCTGGGCCGCCGGATCGTACTCCTCGGCACCCAGGTCGACGAGGTGTCCGCCAACCGGGTCTGCGCCCAACTGCTGCTGCTGTCGGCGGAGGACCCGCGCACGGACATCGCCCTCTACATCAACAGCCCGGGCGGTTCGGTGACCGCGGGCCTCGCCATCTACGACACCCTGCGGCTCATCCCGAACGACGTCTCCACCCTCGCGATGGGCTTCGCCGCGAGCATGGGCCAGTTCCTGCTCACGGTGGGGACGCGCGGCAAGCGCTTCGCGCTGCCCAACGCACGGATCATGATGCACCAGCCCTCCGCGGGCATCGGCGGCAGCACCGCCGACATCGAGATCCAGGCGCAGAACCTGGAGTTCACGAAGCGGGCGATCGAGCGGATCACCGCGGAGCACACCGGCCGGAGCGTGGAGACGATCTCCCGCGACAGCGACCGCGACCGCTGGTTCACGGCCGAAGAGGCCCGCGAGTACGGCATGGTGGACCGGGTGGTGGAGTCGCTGGCCGACGTCCGGCCGGCCGCGGGACGTCGACGGGCGGGGCTCTGACATGGCGACGTACACGATTCCCAGCGTCGTCGAGCGCACCCCGCAGGGCGAGCGGTCCTCCGACGTGTTCAGCAGGCTGCTCGCCGAACGGATCATCTTCCTCGGCACGGAGATCGACGACGGCGTCGCCAACGTCGTCATCGCGCAACTCCTGCACCTGGAGTCGGCGAGTCCGGAATCCGAGATCGCCGTGTACATCAACTCGCCCGGCGGCTCGTTCACCTCGCTGATGGCCATCTACGACACGATGACGTTCGTCCAGGCGCCGATCTCCACGTTCTGCGTGGGGCAGGCCGCGTCGACCGCGGCGGTCCTGCTGGCCGGAGGCGACCCCGGACGGCGTTTCGTCCTGGAGCACGCGCGGGTCCTGCTCGGCCAGCCGGCCAGCGGCGGACGGCAGGGCACGGTGTCCGACCTCAGTCTCCAGGCCAAGGAGATGATCCGGATCCGTGCGCAGGTCGAGGAGGTGCTGGCGCGGCACACCGGCCACGATCCGGCGACCCTGCGGGCGGACACGGACCGGGACAAGGTCTTCACCGCGCACGAGGCCGTGGCGTACGGGCTCGCGGACGAGGTGCTGAGCCGCCGGCTGGCACCGGCCTGACCGTCCGGGCGTCCGGACGGTCCGGCCGCGGAGTCGTCAGGCGGCGAGGCACATGCCGTCGCGGCGGGAGGCCGGGGCGGAGCGGTCCCGGCCGGACATGCCTCGCATGGAGGGGGGTCCGGCCAACTGCCGCTGGGCCAGCGACAGCAGATCGGTGAGCCCCAGTCCGAGGGCGCGCGCGGCGGCGGCGAGGACCTCCGAGGACGCCTCCTTGCGGCCGCGTTCCACCTCCGACAGGTAGGGCATGGAGATGCGTGCCGCGTCGGCCACGTCCTGGAGTGTGCGCTCCTGCGCGAGCCGCTCGCGCCGCAGGACGTCACCGACCAGGTCCCGCCACAGCGGCTCCGGGGCAGCGCGACCTGCCGGTGCCGGCCGCCCCTGGGGCGGCCGGTGGCCCGCGGGTGACCGGGCGGGCGGGCCACCGGCCGCCGGGGTCCGCAGCGGGCGGAGACCGGGGACGGCTCCCGGCCGCCGGGCCGGAACCGGGCGCGGCGGGATGGCGCGGGCTTCGTTCGGCACGTGGTCGCTCACGCTCTCAGACTAGGAGCGCCGGGCCGCGGGAGAAGCCGTCTGCGTTGCGCTCTCGGTGAATTCGGCACGCGGCCGGGTCCGGCGACACGGACCCCGGCGGCTTCTCCGCCGCCGGGGTCCGTGTCGCCGGCCGTTCTGAACCGGAGGGGTCTAGGAGGCCGGGGAGGACGGAGGGGTGAGGTCCGCGGCGGCAGAACCCGAGGCCGGCGCGGACTCGGTCGCGGGGGACGCAGGCGCGCTGGAAGGGGGCTCGGGCGCCTGTGAGGACGGCGGCGAGGAGGGGGCGGAGGGCGACGAGCTGTCGGGGGCGGCCGACGAGGGCGGGCAGTCAGCACCCGGCACGCAGGGGGACGCGGAGGTCGAATCGCTCACCGAGGGCGACGGGTTGGGCGGCGGCTCGGTCTTCTCGTCGCGCCGGGTGTCGGCGCCGGTGTGCCGGGCGATCCACTCGCCGGTCTCGGGGTCGAAGATGACGAACACCTCCACGACCGTCTTCGACGGCTCGACGACCACGACGTTCTGCGGCCGGTAGCCGGGCCAGCTGTCCCCGGTCGGTTTCGGGGTGCCCTTCTGCGGCACCGGTGCCAGGAGCGGGTTGCCGCAGGCGCAGCGGACCCGGGGGACGCCGTGCGCGTCGACCAGGACGGCCGTCCCGGCCTGGAGGACGGCCTGGTACGCGGTGGGACGGCCGTCGCGGTAGCCGTGGTTGGTGACACGGGTGTCCATGCGCAGCTGTACGGGGGTCAGGGAGCGCAGGTAGGCGGGGACCGCGGACGGCTGGACGCCCTCCACGGAGGCGAACGCCTTGTTCTTCGCGGGGTCGGCGGACAGGGCTGTGATCTGCTGCTCCACGTCGCAGCTCGCGACGTCCCGGGTGCCCCCGTAGAGACCGGGCGCGGAGCCGTCGACGGCGCGGGTCACGTTGGACGGCTCGGAGGAGCCGGGCGCGGTCGGCGTCCGCGGCGCGATGGAACTGTCCTTCGCGGTCGACTCGGTGAAGGGTTCGGGTCCCGTCGTGTCGGCGGACTGGAGGAAGACCTCGCTGCCGGCGTTCTGGGTCCGGCCCGTCCCCGTCCCGCCGCCGCCGTCGCCGCCCCCTCCGGTGAAGACGACGCCGAGGATCACCGCCGCAGCGACGAGGCCGGTGATGAGCGCGACGCGCGGCGCGGACTTCCACCAGGGCCGGCCGGGTCCCCCGCCGCTGCCGCCCGGTCCCGCGGAGTCGCCGGGCCCGGGAGGTTCGCCCGGGCCGCCGCCCGCCCCGTCACCCGGGCCGGGGCCGCCGGGTCCCGACCCGCCCGCACCGGAGGCGCCGCTGGGCGGGCCGGAGGGCGGGCTGCCGCTCGGCTGGGTGGGGCTCGGTTCGGTGGGACCGGGCTGCGAGGGACCCGACAGCGGCCCCGAGGGCGGGCCGGTGGGACGGCCGGAGGACGGCGGTTCGACGCTCACGAGCTCCTCTTCCCGGTGGAGGGGGCGTCACGACGCGGTGTTTTCCACCGTTGTGCGCCCTCATGTTCCGCGACGACCCCATTGTGTGCTCCGGTCCGCATCCGCCCGCAAGCCGACGCGGTCGGCCCACCCGGGGGGCGGAACGTGCCGCGGCTGCCTAGCGTGGCGGTGTGAGTGCGCAGACACCGTCCGACCGGCAGACCGACCGCCGTGGTGGCCGCAGGGCGGCCCGGCACGGCTGGCTCCAGGCCCTCGCGGCCGTGCTGGCGGGCCTGGTCGCCATGGGAGTCGTCGCGGCCCTCGGGCTGTGGGCGTCCGGAGCCACGGAGCTGCCCGACAACGCCTATCCGCGGGTGGTGGCCGCGACCGTCGTGAGCGCGGTCGGCGGCACCCTGACGTTCACCGGGGACGCCGGGGCGATCGCCGACACCAGGGCCGGGCTGACGGTGGTACCGCTGTCGGTGACGCTCGTCGGGGTCGTGGTGCTCGCCGCGGGCTTCCTGCGGCCCCTGCGGCACCGCGCCGTCGCCGGCACAGCGGAACTGGCCGGGTGGGCCGGGCGGATCGCGCTGCTGTGGGTACTCGCCCTGGTCGGCCTGACGCTCGCCGCACGGCAGGACTTCACGGTGTCCCTCGGCGACGGCACCATCGGCGCCATCGGCGACCTGTTCGGCGCGACACCGAGGGTGGGTTTCCGGGCGGAGACGGGGCCGACGATCGGTTTCGGACTGCTGTGGCTGGCGGGCGTGTTCGTCGTCGCGCTGCTGGTGTCGCGGGGCGCGCCGCTGCCTCCGCGCCTGCTGCGCTTCCAGGAGTCGGTGCGCCCGGCCGCCTACGCCATGGTGGTCCTGCTGCTTGCGTGTGTCGGCATCGGCCTGGTCGTCGGGCTGGTGGTCGCCGCGACCCGCGGGCACGCGCGGGAGACGTTCGCCGTGCTGCTGCTCGGTCTGCCCAACCTCGTGTGGCCGGTGTTCACGATCGGGCTGGGCGCCACCTGGAACGGACGTGTCGACGGGCCCTTCGGGCTGCCCATGCCGCGCCTGCTGGACGAGGTCCTGCGCACGCCGGACGTCTCCACGCTGAACCTGCGCAGCCTCGCCGCCCAGGACGGGCGGGTCTGGTGGCTGGTGGCCGTCGACGCGGTGCTCGTGCTCGGTGTCGCCTTCCTGGCCGCGGCGCGCTCACCGGCCCGGACGCGCTCCTGGCAGCACGCGCTCCACCTGGCCCTCGCGCTGGCGCTCACGGTCCTGACGATCTGTCTCGTCGGCCGCCTGTCGGCGCACTACGGCCTGTCCATCCTCGGCCTCGGCGACATCGGCGGGGGGCTGAAGGGCGAGGTGCAGCTCACGCCGCGGGTGGGGGGTGCGCTCGGCTTCGCGGTGCTGTGGGGACTCGTCGGCGGCTTCCTCGGCGCCCTCCTCGCCCGGCGGGTGCGGCGGGGCGGCGAGGTCCCGGCCCGCTGACCGGCCGCCGGTCCGCCGCCCCCGCCCCCACCCGCGCCCCGGTGCGCACCCGGCCGCCCGCGCCGGGTGCGCGGTCGGGAGCGTGCGGTCAGGAGCGGAACACCGGCCGGGCCCAGCCGGGGGCGCCCGGGGGCGGGCCGGGAGGACCGCCGGCGGCCGGCGCCCCGGTGGCGGCGAGCGGCCCCCCGCCGCCGGTCGCCGCCCCGCGGGCGGCGGAGCGCAGTGCGCCGACGAAGCCGAGGCAGGAGTCGTAGCGGTCCTCCGGACTCTTCGCCAGTGCCCGGGCGAGGACCGCGTCCACCTCGTCCGGGATGTCGGGGCGCTTCGCGGTCAGCGCCGGCGGCTGGTCGTACTGGTGGGCCCACAGCAGCGCCATGTCGTCGTCGCGCTGGAAGGGCGGGCGCCCCGCCATGGTCTCGTAGACGACGCAGCCGAGGCTGTAGACGTCGCACCGGCCGTCGACCGGCTTGCCGGAGATCTGTTCGGGCGCCACGTAGTCGAGGGTGCCGACGAACTGGCCCACGCTGGTGAATCCGGTCAGCGACAGCGACTTCTTGGTCAGCCCGAAGTCCGTGAGGTAGACGTGCTCGGGGTGGTCGCTGTCGGTGCCCTGGGCGACCAGGATGTTGCCCGGCTTCACGTCCCGGTGGACGAGCCCGTGGTCGTGGGCCGCGTCGAGCGCCGAGGCGACCTGGAGGGCGATGCGTGCGGCCACGGTGACCGACAGGGGCCCTTCCCGGTCGAGGAGGTGCCGCAGGTCGCGGCCGGCGACGTAGCGCATGGCGATGTACAGGACGCCGTCGGTCTCGCCAGCTTCGAACACCGGAACGATGTGCGGGTGGTCGATGGCCGCCGCCACCCGCGACTCATGGGTGAACCGGCCGCGGAAGGTGTCGTTGCGGGCGAGTTCCGGGGCGAGCAGCTTCAGGGCGACGGTCCGGTCCAGCCGCAGGTCCTTGGCCTGATAGACGACGGCCATGCCGCCGCGGCCGATCTCCCGCTCGATGCGGTAGCCCGCGATGCGCCGCCCGATCAGGTCGGAGGGCCGTCCGGCGAACGGGCTGGTCTCCCGCCGGGACCCGTCGTCCGTCATCAGCCGTCACCGTCCGTGCGGCGGGGGCCCGCCATCAGGACCGGTCCGCCTCGTCGTCGAAGGCGACCACCCGGGTGGGCTCGTGCCCGCCGGGGGCGGCTTCCGGTACGGCCCGCGTCTCCTCGTCCCGGCGGCCGCGGGCCGGCCCGCTCTCCTCCGCAGGCTCCTCGGCCACGACCCGGGTCGGCTCGTGGCCGCGGTCCGGGGCGGGCCGCCGCTCGGGGTCAGGCCCGGGCCCGGAGGCGGCGGGCTCGGATTCCGGCCCGGCCGGCCGGGCCGGTGGCGGCGGCTTCACGGGCGGCGGACCCGGGGCGGACCCGAGCGCCGCATCCGGCTCCCCCGGCCCGCCGGGCGTCTCCGGCGCGGGCGCACGGGGTGCGGTACCGGGGCTGCGCTCGGCCGCGAAGGTGCTCAACCGCGCCCCGTCGCAGTACACCCAGCGCTCGTGCGCGCCGTCGTACAGCCACATCGACTCGCCGTCGACGACCACGCCGATCCGCCGGCCCTGTGTCCGGGCCCGGAACTCCTCCCCGTCGAGCCGTCCGGAAGCCAGTTCCCCCGCAGCCTCGCGGTACCGGGCGAGGGCCTCCTCCACCTGCGCCAGCAACGGGCGCGGGTCGGCGGTGCGGGTGACCGGCCCGGTCGCGGCGGGCGGCGTCTGCGGTACGCCGACCAGCAGCCGGCCGTCGACCCACGCGGACCAGCCGTTCGCGCACACGATCCGCGCCCAGTCGCCGAGGCGGTCGACGAGCTGGACGGGCAGCAGCGCGTCCAGCGCGGCCGTGGGCCGGGACGGGTCGGGGGACTCCCAGGCGGGAAGGCCGTCCTGCGGCACGACGTGCGTGGGGCGGAAGGCGGGGCTCGTCATCGGCGCCTACTTCCGCATGACGGCGGGCTCGTGCCGCCGCAGCAGCCGGGCGACCAGGTAGCCGAAGAAGACGGAGAGCACGACCAGCATGCCCATGTTCAGCAGCCAGACGCCCGTCGAGTGCCGGAACAGCGGATCGCCGGTGAGTTCGCCGGGCACGATCCGGGCGAGGCCGATGGTGCCCGCCATGGCGCCAAGGGCCCAGCGGGAGGGGATCAGCCAGGACAGCTGCTCCAGGCCGGGCACGCCGTGCAGCTTCAGCAGGGCCCCGCAGAACACCACCTGGACGATGGCGAGGAGCACCAGCAGCGGCATCGTGACCTCCTCCTTGCGCACCAGCGCGGAGACGAGGAGGCCCAGCATCATCGCGGTGAAGGCGAGCAGCGCCACCGCCAGGGTGATCTCGACGAGCGGTGGCATCAGGACCCCCTCGCCGCCGGGGGCGTTGAGGTCGACGCCGTACAGGGCGACGAGCGTGAGCACGACGGCCTGGAGCACGGTGATGGTGCCGAGCACGACGACCTTGGACATCAGGTACGCCGATCTGGACAGGCCGACGGCCCGTTCTCGCTGGTAGATGACGCGTTCCTTGACCAGTTCCCGTACGGCGTTGGCCGCTCCGGTCAGGACGCCGCCGACGCACAGGATGAGCAGCGCGTTCATCGCCGTCTCCTGCGTCAGCCTGCTGCCGGCCAGCGCCCGGGCCATCGCGCCCATGACGAAGGGCAGCGCGATCATGATGGCGAGGAACGTCCGGTCGGCGCCGAGCGCGGCGGCGTACCGGCGCACCAGGGTGCGGAGCTGGGCACCCCAGCTCTGCGCCTTGGGGGGTGGTCCGACCGCGGCGGCGGCGGTGTCGTCGGCGCGCCGGGGCTGCGAGGTGGAGTTGTCGACGTACTGGCGGTGGAAGGGCGAGTCCCGGTACTCCCCCGCCCAGTTCCGGTCGGTGTCCCGCTCGAAGGCCTCGAACGCCTCGGGCCACTGCCGGTACCCGAAGAAGGCGAGGGTGTCGTCCGGCGGTCCGTAGTAGGCGATCCGGCCTCCGGGGGCCAGGACCAGGAGCCGGTCGCAGACGTCCAGGCTCAGCACGCTGTGGGTGACGACGATGACCGTGCGGCCGTCGTCGGCGAGCCCGCGCAGCATGTGCATGACCGACCGGTCCATGCCGGGGTCGAGGCCGGAGGTCGGCTCGTCGAGGAAGAGCAGGGACGGTTTCGTCAGCAGTTCCAGGGCGACGCTGACGCGCTTGCGCTGGCCGCCGGAGAGGCTGTGGATGGGCTGGTCGGCCCGCTGCTCCAGCCCCAGTTCGCCGATCACCTCCTCGACCCTGGCCCGCCGCTCCTCCTTGGCGGTGTCCTGCGGGAA
Source organism: Streptomyces sp. NPDC048566 (assembly GCF_043199735.1). NCBI lineage: Bacteria > Bacillati > Actinomycetota > Actinomycetes > Kitasatosporales > Streptomycetaceae > Streptomyces > Streptomyces sp. NPDC048566. The sequence goes on along the minus strand of NZ_JBICWL010000026.1, from coordinate 27,231 downwards.
GCGCAGCTCGGCGGCGTAGCCGAGGGCCCGGCGGACGGTGAGCTGGGCGTGCAGGATGTCGTCCTGCGGGACCAGGCCGATGCGCTGGCGCAGTTCGGCGTAGTCGCGGTACAGGTCGCGGCCGTCGTAGAGGACGGTGCCGTGGTCGGCGGGCCGCTGACCGGTCAGCGCGTTCAGCAGGGTGGACTTTCCGGCACCGCTCGGGCCGACGACCGCAAGGAGGCATTTCTCGCCGACGGGAAACGACACGTCGTCCAGCAGCGTCTTGCGGCCCCGGTCGACCTCGACGACGAGGTCCTGCACGTCGAGGGAGACCTCACCGCTGTCGACGTACTCCTGGAGTTCGTCGCCGACGAGACAGAACGCGGAGTGACCTATGCCCACGATGTCACCCTGAGTGACCGGAGCGCGGTCGACGGGCTGGCCGTTGAGGAACGTGCCGTTGTGGCTGCCGAGGTCGACGATCTCGTAGCTGCCGTCCGGGCGGGCGAGCAGCTCGGCGTGGTGCCGCGAGACGATCAGGTCGTCCACCACGAGGTCGTTGTCGCCGCCGCGGCCGATCCGGACGGTGCGGGACGGCAGCGGCCGGACCGTGGTCGGCCGGCGGAACGTGCCGGTCGCGGCGGGCACGGAGACGGCCGAGGGGCGTTCGACGACCGGAGGCGGGCGGCCGACGAGGACGGCGCGCGGGCCGTCGGCGGGACTGCCGAAGCGGATGACGCTGCCGGGCCCGACGCCCCATTCGTGGATGCGGCGGCCGTCGGCGTACGTGCCGTTGGTGCTGTTCTCGTCCTCCAGCGTCCAGTGGCCGGAGTCGGGCCGCAGCACGGCGTGGTGCCACGAGACCCGGACGTCGTCGATCACGATGTCGCACAGCGGATCACGGCCGACGTGGTAGTCGTGGCCCGGACTCATCACCGTCGAGCCCGCCTCGGTTTCGAGGACGAGCTCGGGTGCAGTCGCCGCGAGCGGCCTCTCTGCCATGCCTGAATTCTAGCTATTCGCCCCTGTCCGTGCCTGCCCGGGACGGGACGGGCGCCGCGTGCGGGACGTCAGGCGGCCGGGACACCGAGGGCGGCGGCGGTGCGGTGCATGCGCAGCGCGTCGACCGATTCGGCGAGCAGCTCGTACTCGGTGGTGTCGTCGCTCGTGGAGACGCGGACGAGCTTTCCCGCCGCCAACTCCTCCGCCACCAGCTCCTGTTGACTGGTGTCACCGCACCAGGCGCGGAGCATGGAGGGGACGTCGGGCACCCCCTCCCCCACCGGTGCGATCGCGCCGGGCGGGAAGGTGGAGTCCTCGGGCTGCGGGTCGAGCCGCTCGGCCATCCAGGCCGCGCGGTCCCGCATCCACCACAGGGCGAGCGCCAGCGTGGGAGCGCGGTAGGTGCCGAGGGGTACGCCGACGCGCCGACCTCCGCATACTCCGTACGCGGTGACGTGGCACAGGAATTCGTCGTGCACGATCGTTCCCCCATAGGCGTCGCTCGTCGCCGGTCCGGCCTCGCTTTCCCTGCGGCTCATGTGCACGGCACCGTCACGGTGCCAGGGCGTGACTGCATCACCCTGTCACTTGAGTATCGCCACTCTTGACACTCTGTCACCATGCGATTCCAGCCAGTCTCCTGGCATATTCCGGGTGGCTCTTGGCCGAAACGGAACCGGCCGTCGGCCGGCCGGCATCGGGGGCCCGCGACGGCCATGACCCGCGAGGTAATCGACCGCCGGCGGGACCCCCGTCAGGCTGGTCACCACGCGGACCGGAGCGGCACGACGGGCGCCGGGACGCGGATCGGTTCCGACCACGGATACGTCCCTCGATGGAGGCTGGTTCACCATGTCCCGCTCCGACCGCTACACGACCGCCGTCACCCGCTACCTGGACGCCTGGAACACGGGCGCGCCGGACGCGCTCGCGAAGGCGGTCGCCGCCGCGTGGGCCCCGGACGGCCGGTACACCGACCCGCTCGCCGACGCACGGGGACACGACGGCATCGCGGCCGTGATCACGGCCGCCCGCGAGCAGTTCCCGGGATACGTGTTCCAACAGCTGGGCACCGTCGACGGGCATCACGACACGGCCCGTTTCGCCTGGGAGCTGGTCTCCGAGGCCGACGGCTCGGCCCCGGTCGCCGGCTTCGACGTGGTGGTCCTGGACGACCACGGTCGCATCCGCAGTGTGCACGGCTTCCTGGACCGCGTGCCGGCCGTCTGAGCGGGGCGGGCACCGCGGCGGCCGGAATGCGCGGCCGAGGAGGACCGCGCGGCCCGGCCGCCGGGGCACGGCAGGACCCGGGCGGCCACCGGTAACCGCTCGCCCCCGCGCGAGCCGCCCCCGCTCCACGGCCGGGACGCGGTCAGCCGGGGCCGCCGCACCGGCGCCGGACGCTGCGGCGGGCCGTGGTGCGGGGGCACCGGCGCCGCGCGCCGGGTCGCGGTCCGGTCCGGTCCGGTCCGGCCCGGGGAGGGTCCTACGGCTTGACCAGGGCGTCGATGCGGGCGAGCTCGTCCGCGTCGAAGTCCAGGTTGCCGACCGCCGCGACGCTGTCCTCCAGCTGCCGCGGACTGCTCGCCCCGATCAGCGCGGAGGTCACCCGGCCGCCGCGCAGGACCCAGGCCAGCGCTGTCTGGGCGAGGGACTGGCCGCGGGTTGCGGCGATCTCGTTCAGCGCGCGGAGCCGGTCCACGAGTTCCCCGGTGACCGTGTCCGCGCTGAGGAACGGGCTGTCGCCCGCGGCCCGCGAGTCCCGGGGGATGCCGTTGAGGTAGCGGCCGGTGAGCAGGCCCTGCTCCAGCGGCGAGTAGGCGATGGACCCCACGCGCAGTTCGTCGAGCGTGTCCAGCAGCCCCTCCTCCTCCGGCCGCCGGTCCAGCATCGAGTAGCGCGGCTGGTGGATGAGCAGGGGCGTGCCGAGATCGGCCAGGATGCGGGCGGCCTCGCGGGTCTGCTCGGCCGAGTAGTTGGAGACGCCGACGTAGAGCGCCTTGCCCTGGCGGACCGCCGAGTGCAGGGCACCCATCGTCTCCTCCAGGGGGGTGTCCGGGTCGGGGCGGTGCGAGTAGAAGATGTCCACGTGGTCCAGGCCGAGGCGGCCCAGGCTCTGGTCGAGCGAGGACAGCAGGTGCTTGCGCGAACCCCATTCGCCGTACGGGCCGGGCCACATGAGGTAGCCGGCCTTCGTGGAGACGACCAGTTCGTCGCGGTGGCGCGCGAAGTCGGTCCGCAGGGCGTCCCCGAGGGCGGACTCGGCGGCGCCGGGCGGCGGGCCGTAGTTGTTCGCCAGATCGAAGTGCGTGACGCCCAGGTCGAAGGCCCGGCGCAGGATGGCCCGCTGGGTCTCCGCCGGCCGGTCCGGCCCGAAGTTGTGCCATAGTCCGAGCGACAGCGCGGGGAGCCTGAGGCCGCTGCGCCCGGTGCGCCGGTAGGGCATGTCCGCGTAGCGGTCGGGGGCGGGGGTGTACAACGCGTGCTCCAGGGGGCCGGGAACGGGGACTCCACTCTCGCGCGCCCGCCGGGGATCGGTCCAACAGCAGGATCGGATGGGATTGAGCGGTCCAACCGCTCAATCCGTCGGCTCCCGGCCTGCCCGACACCCACCGCCGGGACGGCGCGCCGCGAACCGGCCGCCCGCCGCGCCCGCGCCGCCCCGGGAGCGCGGGCGGGATCGGTCCGGGGCCGTACCAACCGGCCGTCTACCCTTGTGCCCCATGGAACTGCGTCACCTCCAGCACTTCGTCGCCGTCGCCGAGGACCAGCACTTCACCCGGGCGGCCGAGCGGCTGATGGTCTCGCAGTCGGGCCTTTCCTCGTCGATCCGGTCGCTGGAACGCGAACTCCAGGCGCCCCTGTTCGTCCGGACCACCCGCCGGGTCACCCTCACGGAGGCCGGGCGGGCGCTGCTGGTCGAGGCGGAGCGGATCCTCGCCCAAGTCCGCTCGGCGCACGACGCGGTGGCCGCCGTGCAGGGGGTGCTGCGCGGCACGCTCGCCCTCGGCACCGAGCAGTGCATCGCGGGCGTCCACTGCGCCACCCTGCTCGCCGCGTTCCGCCGCCGGCATCCCGACGTGGAGATCCGGCTGCGCCAGGCGGGTGCGGAGGCGCTCGCCGAGGAGGTCGCGGCCGGCCGCCTCGACCTGGCGTTCGCGGTACGGACCCGGGCGGACTCCGACCACCTGCGCTCGGTGCCGCTGGCCGGTGAGCCGATGACGGTGCTGTGCCACCCGGAGAACGCCCTCGCGGCGGCCTGCGCGGTCACGCCCGAGGAACTGGGCGGGCAGGACTTCGTCGACTTCCACCCGGACTGGGGTCCGCGGCGCGTCACGGACGCGGCGTTCGCGGCGGCCGGGGTGCGGCGCACGGTCGCCCTGGAGGTCAACGACGTGCACAGCCTGCTGGAGCTGGTCCGCGAGGGCCTCGGCATCGCGGTCGTCCCGCGCCACTTCGGCCTCAAGCGGGAGGCGGACGGGCTCGCCGCCCTGCCGTTCAAGGGCGCTGCGGAGACCTCGTACGAGACGGTGGCGATGCTGCCCCCGCCGCAGGCCACGAGCCCGGCCGCCCGGGCCCTCATGGCCCTGCTCGGCCCCGGGGGTCAGGACTGACACCGCACGCGGCGGACGCGGGGCCCGGGCGGACGCGGGCCCGGGCGGGATGGGCGATGGTGGAGTGATGCACTCACAGGACATCCTCATCGACGCGTTCGGCCGCATCCGCGAAGAAGTCCACGCCGTTGTCGAGGGCCTCGCGCCCGAGGACCTCGACGCCCGCCCCGGTGGGACGGCCAACTCGATCTCCTGGCTGGTCTGGCACCTCACCCGCATCCAGGACGACCACGTGGCCGACGCCGCCGGGACCCCGCAGGTCTGGCTGAGCGGCGACTGGTCGGAGCGGTTCGCTCTCGACCTGCCCCCGCGGGACACCGGGTACGGCCACACCACCGACCGGGTCGCGCGGGTCCGGGGCGTGTCGGGCGAGCTGCTCGCCGGCTACCACGACGCCGTCCGGGACCGCACGCTGGCGTTCCTCGGCACCCTGACCGGTGAGGACCTGGACCGCGTCGTCGACGACCGCTGGGACCCGGCCGTCACCCTCGGGGTGCGCCTGGTCAGCGTCCTGTCCGACGATCTCCAGCACGTCGGACAGGCCGCCTACGTCCGCGGACTGCTTCAGCGCGCGTAGCCCGGGAGTACGACGTCCTCGATGAGCGCCCGGCGCTCGTCGAAGGGGATGAACGCGCTCTTGACCGCGTTCACCGTGACCGTGCGCAGGTCGTCCAGGCCCCAGCCCGCCTCGTCGACGAGCAGGGCCATCTCGCGCGTCATCGTGGTGCCCGAGACCAGGCGGTTGTCGGTGTTCAGCGTGACGCGGAAGCCGAGGTCGCGCAGGGCCGTGATGGGGTGCTCGGCGATGGACCGGGCGGCGCCCGTCTGGAGGTTGGAGGTGGGGCACATCTCCAGCGCGATGCGGCGGTCGCGGACCCAGCCGGCCAGTCGGCCGAGCTTGCCGTCCACGATGTCCTCGGTGATCCGGACACCGTGCCCGATGCGCTGGGCGCCGCACACCTGGAGTGCCTGGTGGATGCTGGGCAGCCCGTGCGCCTCACCGGCGTGGATGGTGAACGGGACGCTCTCGCTGCGCAGGTGCTCGAAGGCCGCCAGGTGGTCGGCGGGCGGGAAGCCGTCCTCGGCGCCCGCGATGTCGAACCCGAGCACGCCGGCGTCCCGGTAGGCCACCGCGAGGTCGGCGATCTCCCGCGTGCGGTCGAACATCCGCATCCCGCACAGCAGGGTGCCGACCCGTACCGGGGTGCCCGCGGCGGCGGCCTTCGCCATGCCGGCGGCGAGCCCCTCCTGGACGGCCTCCACGACCTCGGGCAGCGTCAGCCCGCCGTTCACCATGAGCTCGGGCGCGTACCGCACCTCGCCGTACACGACTCCGTCCTCGGCGAGGTCGAGCACGTACTCCTCGGCCGTGCGCAGCAGGCCCTCGCGGGACTGCATCACGGCGAGGGTGTGCTCGAAGGTGGCTATGTAGCGCACCAGGTCGCCGGAGTTGGCGGCCTCGTAGTACCACGCGGCCAGTTCCTCCGGGTCGGTGGTCGGAAGGGCGTGGCCGACGGCCCCGGCCAGCTCGACCAGCGTGGCCGGGCGCAGACCGCCGTCGAGGTGGTCGTGCAGCACCGCCTTGGGGAGCCGGCGGATGGTGTCGATGTCGATGCGGGACGCGGTCATGTGCGGAGTTCCTCGGCAGGTCGTTCGGAGCGGAAGGAGCGGAGCGGGGAGGTCGGGCGGCGGAGGGCGGGGCTCACTCCGCGGGCTGGAGCAGGTCCCAGCGGTTGCCGTAGAGGTCCTGGAAGACGGCCACGGACCCGTACGGCTCGTGGCGGGGCTCCTCCAGGAAGGTCACGCCGGCGGCGAGCATCCGGGCGTGGTCGCGGGCGAAGTCGTCGGTGTGGAGGAAGAAGCCGACCCGGCCGCCGGTCTGGTCGCCGATCCGGCCGCGCTGCGCGTCGCCGCGGGCGCGGGCGAGCAGCAGCCCGGTCCCACCGCCCGCGCTGCCGGGCTCGACGACGACCCAGCGGGAGCCGTCGGGCCGGGGGGCGTCCTCGGCCAGCCGGAACCCGAGGGCTTCGGTGTAGTGGCGGATCGCCTCGTCGTAGTCGTCCACGACCAGGGTGACCAGTGCGATGCGTCTCATCGGACCTCTCCGGAGTTATACGTAACACGTAGCGTACGGCATCCCGTCAAGTGCTCCGGAACCCCTCCCGTCCGCCACCCTCGCCCCGGCCGCGCGCCGTCGTCTTCCCCGGCACGTGCCCGCTCACCGGCGGGCGGGCCGCCGAGGGCGGTGGGGTGACGGGGGCGGTGGGGTGACGGGGGCGTGCCCGGCCGGGCACGGCCGCTTCGAACGGAGGCACACACACAGAGGCGGCGTCGGCGTCGGCGTCGGCGTCGGCGTCGGCGTCGGCCGAGCATGGCGGGCTGAGCACGCCCGGACGAGCACCGCGCCGTTCCGGTACGAGCTGCTCGGCCGACGCCGCGTCGGCGCGCGGACCGTCCCGGCGGTGGTCGCCGGACGTACTTCTCCTCGACATCCTTTCCCTGCACGGGAGTTACCAGGGGGTAGTCCCGAATGATGGGATGTGCGGCGCCACACCGACCCCCCTCACCCCCAGGGAGCCCCAGTGCCGCACTCCTCACCGCGCCGTGCGCGGTGCGCTGCCGCCCTCGCGTCGTCGCTGACCGCCGCGCTGCTCGTCGGCGCGCCGCCGGCGTCGGCCTCCGCCCCCGCGAGCGGGACGACGCCCTCGCTGAGCGTGCTCACCTACAACGTCTTCCTCATGAGCCGGAGCCTCTATCCGAACTGGGGCCAGCAGCACCGGGCGGCCGAGATCCCGAAGACCTCGTTCTTTCGCGGCAACGACGTCGTGGTGCTGGAGGAGGCCTTCGACAACACGACCTCGGACGCGCTGAAGAGCGCCGCGGCGGCCGAGTACCCGTACCAGACCCCCGTGGTGGGCCGCGGCAGGAGCGGCTGGGACGCCACGGGCGGCGCCTACTCCTCGGCCACACCCGAGGACGGCGGGGTGACCGTCCTGAGCAAGTGGCCGATCCTGCACCGGGAACAGTACGTGTACAAGGACGCCTGCGGCTCGGACTGGTGGTCCGACAAGGGATTCGCCTACGTGGTGCTGGACGTGAACGGCGTGCGGGTGCACGTCGTCGGCACGCACGCCCAGTCGACGGACCCCGGCTGCGGCGCGGGCGAGGCCGCCGCGGTGCGCGCCCGGCAGTTCCGCGCCATCGACGCGTTCCTCGACGCCCGGCACATCCCGGCCGACGAACAGGTGCTGGTGGCGGGCGACATGAACGTCGACTCGCGGAGCGCGGAGTACTCCTCGATGCTCGCGGACGCAGGCCTGGTGGGCGCCGACGAGCGCACCGGGCATCCGTACTCCTTCGACACCCGGGAGAACTCGATCGCGCACGACCGCTATCCGGACGACCCCCGCGAGGATCTCGACCACGTGCTGCACCGGGCCGGTCACGCGCGTCCCGCCGTCTGGAAGAACGAGGTCGTGCAGGAGCGGTGCGCGCCCTGGACGGTGTCGAGCTGGGGCACCGACTACACGTACACGAACCTCTCGGACCACTACCCGCTGAGGGCCTACGCCGGCTGAGCGGGCGGATCGGCCGGTCCCTTCCGCGGGGCCCGGCCGCCGGCTCGTGCGAGGCGCCCCTCGCCGGCCGGCCCGTCGCCGGCGTCCGGCGCCCCGGGAACGGGCAACGGGCACGGGGCACCGGGCACCGGGCAGCCGTGGCTTAGCCCCGCCGCCCGCGTCGGTGCGGCGCGTCCGGGGCCCGCCTCATCGGGTCCCGGACCCGCCGGCCGGGTCCGCCTGCGACGCGTCGAGGCGGGCGAGGTCCTCGTCCGTCAGGCGCAGGGCGCCCGCCGCGATGTTCTCCGCCAGGTGGTCCGGGTCGCCCGTGCCGGGGATCGCGAGCACGTGCGGGCCGCGCCGCAGGGTCCAGGCGATGCGGACCTGCGCGGGGCTCGCGCCGTGCGCCGCCGCGACCGCGCGCACCGCGTCGTCCGTCGGGTCCTCCTTCGGGCCCAGTTCTCCGCCTCGGCCGGCGATGGCGTAGAACGGCACGAAGGCGATGCCGAGTTCGCCGCAGACCCGCAGCAGGTCCTCGTCGGCCTCTGTGGTGCCGCCGAGTCCGTAGCGGTTCTGGACGGCGACCACGGGCGCGATGACGCGGGCCTCCTCCAGGTGGGTGACCGAGACGTCGGACAGGCCGAGGTGCCGGACGAGCCCGGCCTCGCGCAGTTCGGCGAGGGCGCCGAAGTGCTCGGCGACGGACGCCTGCCGCATCCGCCGCAGGTACACGAGGTCCAGGTGGTCACGGCCGAGCTGGCGCAGGTTCTCCTCGACGTGGGCGCGCAGTTGGTCCGGACGGGCCGAGGTCCCCCACTCCCCCGAGTAGTCGCGGAAGGGCCCCACCTTGGTGGCGATGACCAGGTCGTCGGGGTACGGGGCGAGTGCGCTGTTGATGAGTTCGTTGGCGGAGCGCAGCGCGGAGAAGTAGAAGGCCGCGGTGTCGATGTGGTCGACGCCCGACGCGATCGCCGTGCGCAGGACGGTGATCGAGCGGTCCCGCTCGCTGGGCGTGCCGTGGTGGAAGGCCGCGCTGCCGGTCAGCCGCATGGCCCCGAAACCGATGCGGTTGACGGTGAGATCGCCCAGCGTCCAGGTGCCCGCGGCGGCCGCGGTGATCGTCTCTGCGGTCATCGCGGCAGTCTCGCACACGCTCCCGCGGGATGCGCGGGGTCGCCGCCACCGCGGCACGGCCCGCCGGCCGTGGGCGGCGATGCGCGGGCCGGGTCCGCCGGCCCGCGGCTCAGGCCGGGCCGGCCGGCGCGACCCGGGTGGCGAAGGCGGTGAGGTCGGCGAGGACGCGTTCCGGCCGCTCCCAGTGGACGGCGTGGCCCGTGCCCTCGTAGGAGAGGAAGGCCGCTCCGTGCACCGCGTCGAGGATCGTCTGCTGGTCGTCGCGGGTCAGGAACGGGTCCTGTTCCCCCCAGACCACCAGGGTGGGGACCAGGATGCCGCCGAGGGTCGCGCGCAGGTCGGTGTCGCGCAGCGCGTGGGCGGTCTCCCGCCAGACGCGGACGGGGACTTTGACGGCTTCCTCGACCATCGTCTCGGCGAAGCCCCGGGCGAGCGGGCCGGCCGACATCGCGGCGACGAACTCCTCGGCGAACGCGCGGGGCACGGGGTCGGCGAGGCCGTCCAGCCGCTCCGCCCAGGCGTCCGCGGCGGCGTTGCCGGCGAGGGTCGCGGGGACGCCGAGCAGGGCGAGTCCGGCGATGCGGTCGGGGTGGCTGCCCGCGACGATGCGGGCGGCTATGCCTCCGCTGGACGCCCCGACGAGCACGGCCCGCGGGATCTCGGCGGCGTCGAGGAAGGCGACGAGGTCGGCGGCGAAGTCCTCCGGGGCGTAGCCGTCCGGGGGCCGTTCCGCGTCTCCGTGGCCGCGCTGGGTGGGCGCGTACCCGTGCAGGGAGGGCGGCAGCCGGCGCAGCAGCGGCTCGAAGGACCACCAGGAGTCGGCGAGGCCGTGCACGAACACGACCGGGGTGCCGCCGGGGTAGCCGGCCTCCGCGTACGGAAGGGTCGGCCCCTCGCGCAGTCGCGCGGTCTTCAGGGAGATCACGGTCACGGCGCCTGCCTCCTTCCGCCCGGCCACCCGGGTCCGGGAGCCCGGGAACGAGAGAGCGGGCGGCGATCACCTCCGACAGTACCGAGGGGCGGCACACCGCGCGCTGCAGGCGGCCCGGCCGGGTCCGGTGAGGTGTACGGGGGCGGGGCACGGGGTTCCGGGTGGTCCGCGCAGGCGGCCGGAGGGCGCGGGTCCGCCGTGCACGCGAGCCCGGGGATGGGGTTAGTGTGTCCGTCGTACCGGACACGGGGTGCCCCGACCGAGGGCTGAGATCACACCCGTCGAACCTGAACCAGTTCGTACTGGCGGAGGGATGTCTTCCATGCCATCGGCGCATGTTTCCGACGGGCTGCCCGTCGACGCACGGGCGGCCGTCTTCGACGGGGCGATGCCCGCCGCCCCCGGCGACCTGCGGGTGGAGGGCCACGGCATCGGGCCGGTGCCGGAGGCCAACCGGTACGGCGGGCCCTGGCGGCTGTTCACCGTGTGGTTCGCCCCGAACCTGACGATGACGGGTGTGTTCACGGGGACCATCGGCATCGCCCTCGGCCTGGACTTCCGCACCGCTCTGGCGGCCGTGGTCTTCGGGACGGTGGTCGGAGCGCTGCCCACCGCCGTGCTGTGCACCTGGGGCAGCCTCACCGGGATCGGTCAACTCCCCCTGGCACGGCTTGCGTTCGGCAGGGCGGTGGTGCTTCCCGGGCTGTTGCAGTGGGCGTCCTCGGTGGCCTGGGACGCGCTGATCGGGCTGTTCGGCGGGGACGCGCTGGCACGGCTGTGCGGCTGGCCGTTCTGGGTCGGCGTCCTCGTCGTGATGGCCGCGCAGGGTGCGCTCGGCGTCCTCGGCTACGAAGCGGTGCACCGGCTCCAGATCGTGATGACCTTCGTGCTCGCCGTCGCCTTCGCGGTGATCGCGTGGCGCATGCTGGACGGCGTCCACCCCGCCGCGACGGGCTCCGCGCACGGCGCCGACCGGGCGGGCGCCTTCGTGCTCACCAGTACCGTCGCGCTGAGCCTGTCGCTGTCCTGGGCCCCGTACGCGAGTGACTTCAGCCGCTACCTGCCGCGCGCCACCTCGCGCCCCCGGATGTTCTGGTGCACGCTGCTCGGTCTCGTCGCGTCGTTCGTCTCCGTGCAGGTGCTCGGCCTGTGGGGCGCGTCCGTGCTCACCGACCAGACGGCGGCGGGCGTGGAGAGGGTGCTGGGCGGCGGGGCGGCCGGCGCGTTCGGGCTGCTCGCCGTGGCGCTGGCGGCGGTGTGCAGCAACGCGATGAACGACTACAGCGGTTCGCTGGCCCTCCAGACGCTGGGGGTGCGGATGCCGCGCCCGGTGGCCGCCGCCGTGGCCGCGGCGCTCGGTTTCCCGCTCGTCCTGTGGATGCACGCCGCCGACACCGCGGCCCGCTTCCAGAACGTCCTGCTGTTCGTGGGGTACTGGATTCCCGGGTTCGTCGCGGTGGTCGGCGTGGACTGGGCGGCGCGTGCGCGCGAGCGCGGCGGCGCCCCGCCGGACCTCGCCGAGGAGTCGGCCCGGCGTCCTGCCGTGGGGCCGCCGGTACTCGCCTTCGCCGGCGCCTTCGCCGCCGCGGTCCCGTTCATGGACACCGGCCTGTACGTGGGCCCGGTGGCAGCCGCCCTGCACGGCGCCGATCTCTCGTACTACGTGGCGTTCCTCGTCGCCCTCGTCCTCTACGCCCCGCTGCGGTTGCGCCGCCGCCGGGTCTAGGGCGTGTCGCCGACGTCCCTCGTTCGCCCGGAGGGCGGCAGAGGGGGCGCGCGACACGCCCCAGCGCCGGGCCGCGCCGGTCCCGGCACGGCCCCGACCTCCGCCTCGCGCCGGTTCGTCCGCCCCTCGGGCAGGCGGGACCGGTGCCGTACTCCGAGAGGAACACCCTCATGACCACGCCGCCCCGTGTCCTGACGATCGCCGGATCGGACTCCGGCGGAGGCGCCGGGATCCAGGCCGACCTGAAGACGATGCTGGCGCTCGGCGCCCACGGGATGAGCGTGCTCACCGCGGTCACGGCGCAGAACTCCGTGGGTGTGCAGGGTGCCTGGGAGCTGACCGGGGAGTCGGTGCGCGCGCAGTACCGCAGCGTCGTCGACGACATCGGCGTCCAGGCCGTGAAGACCGGCATGCTGGCGTCGCCGTCGCTGGTCTCGACGGTCGCCGAGCTGCTGGCCGACGCGGACGTGCCCGTCGTCGTCGATCCGGTGAGCGTCTCCAAGCACGGGGACAGGCTGCTGGCGGAGGACGCCCTCGACGCGGTGCGGACCCGGCTGCTGCCGAGGGCCACGGTGGCCACCCCGAACCTGGACGAGGTGGCGCAGCTGACGGGCGTGCGGGTGGCCGACGAGGCGGGCATGCTGCGGGCCGCGGGCCGGCTGCTGGCGTACGGCCCGCGCTGGGTGCTGGTCAAGGGCGGTCACCTGCCGGGTCAGGCGGTCGACCTGCTGACCGACGGGACGGCCGAGCACTGGCTGCGGGCGCCGCGTCACGACAACCGGCATACGCACGGCACCGGTTGCACCCTGGCCTCGGCACTCGCGGTGGGCCTCGCCGAGGGCCGCGCGGTGCCGGACGCCGTACGGCGGGCCAAGGAGTACGTCACCGCGGCGATCGCGGCCGGATTCCCGCTCGGCGCCGGTATCGGTCCGGTCGACCACGGATGGGCGCTGCGCCGAAGCCCGTGAACGGGTCCGCGGGTGTCCGCGTCGGCGGCCCGCGCGCACGGGCCGCCGCGTCCCGCGCGGCGGTGTGCCCGCCGCGGTGCCGCCCGGCCCCGACGGCCGCACGTCCGGCGGGACGCGGCCGCGGTGAACAACCCGGCCCCCGCCGTGCGTACTGATCGGCACAGCGACAGTCGTCTGCTCGCCCGTCAGGTACGCGGGGACGCAGATCCGGACCCTAGGAGCACACCATGAAGGCGACCGCGCAGATCGGCGTCACAGGGCTCGCGGTGATGGGCCGCAACCTGGCCCGCAACTTCGCCCGGAACGGCTACACCGTCGCGGTCCACAACCGCACCCCGGCCCGGACCAAGGCGCTGATGGAGGAGTTCGGGCACGAGGGCTCCTTCGTGCCGGCCGAGTCGGCGGCAGACCTCGTCGCGGCGCTGGAGCGCCCCCGCCGGCTGATGATCATGGTGCAGGCCGGTTCGGCCACCGACGCCGTCATCGAGGAGTTCGCGCCGCTCCTGGAGGACGGCGACATGATCATCGACGGCGGCAACGCGCACTTCGCCGACACCCGGCGCCGTGAGCAGTCGCTGCGCGAGCGCGGCATCCACTTCGTCGGCGTGGGCGTGTCGGGCGGCGAGGAGGGCGCGCTGCACGGTCCGAGCATCATGCCGGGCGGGTCCCCGGAGTCGTACGCCTCGCTGGGCCCGATGTTCGAGTCGATCAGCGCCAAGGTGGACGGCGAGCCCTGCGCCACCCACATCGGCACGGACGGCGCGGGCCACTTCGTGAAGATGGTGCACAACGGCATCGAGTACGCCGACATGCAGCTCATCGGCGAGGCCTACGATCTGCTGCGCCGGGTGGGCGGCTACCAGCCCGCGCAGATCGCGGAGATCTTCCGGCGCTGGAACCGGGGCCGCCTGGACTCGTACCTCATCGAGATCACTTCCGAGGTCCTCGCCCACAAGGACGGGGCCACCGGCGAACCGTTCGTCGACGTCGTGGTCGACTCCGCCGGGCAGAAGGGCACCGGGCGCTGGACGGTGCAGACCGCCCTGGACCTGGGTTCCCCGGTCACGGCGATCGCTCAGGCGACGTTCGCGCGCGCCGCCTCCGGTCAGGCGGCGCTGCGGGCCGCCTACCGCGACCTGCCCGGCGGAACCCACTGGGACCTGTCCGCCACCGAGGCCGAGCGGTTCACCAGCCAGGTCGAACACGCCCTGTACGCCTCGAAGCTGATCGCCTACGACCAGGGCTGGAAGATGATCCTGGACGCCGCCGCCGAGTACGGCTGGGACATCGACCTCGGCGAGGTCGCGAAGATCTGGCGTGGCGGCTGCATCGTGCGCGCGGCGTTCCTCGACCGCATCCGGGCCGCCTACGCCGTCGATCCCGGTCTGGTCAGCCTGCTGTCGGACGCCGGCTTCGCGCGCGAGATCAAGGACGCGCAGGTGCCGTGGCGCGAGGTGGTCTCCACCGCCACCCGCCGGGGTGTCCCGGTGCCCGCCTTCTCCGCCGCGCTGTCGTACTACGACACGCTGCGCGCGGACCGGCTGCCCGCCGCGCTCACCCAGGGCCAGCGGGACTTCTTCGGCGCCCACACCTACCGGCGCACCGACCGCGAGGGCAGCTTCCACACCCTCTGGGGCGAGGCGGCGCGCGAGGAGACCGAGGTGCTGTAGCCGTCGGAGCCGCGCCGGTCGCCGGCGGGAGCGGACCGGCCCGGGCACCGCGGTGTCCGGGCGTCCTCGCCGGTGCGGGCCGGCTCCGCCGCCGGCGGGCGGGGCCGCATCGGGGCGGGCGCGACGGCGGGCGTCCCGCGCCCGGTCCGGATGCGCGCCGGGTCCGGATGCGCGCCGGGTCCGGATGCGCGCCGGGTCCGGATGCGCCGCTGCGCGAGGGAGGGCCGGGGGCGCGCGCCCGCGTCCCGGCGTCGCGGCCCGGCCGCGCGCTCGGCGGCCGGTGAGCAGCCTCGGAGGGTTCCGGCGACGCCTGGGCACGTGGGCAGGCGTGCGCCCTGCGGCACGGACGGCCCGGGCAGACCCGGACAGCTCGGACGGCGTGGAGGTCACCGGCGGCGCGGACAGCCCGGACGGGGCGAGGAGGTCACGGACGGCGCGGCCGGCCTGGACGGCGTGGGGAACGTTCGGACTCGGCACGGGCGGTTCGCGGTCCGCGTCGGCGTCCGGTGAGGGAACCCCGGCCGAGCCGTGACGCCGCTCTGACCGGGCACGATGCGGGACTCGCCGCCCGTCCGGGGCGCGAGGGCCTCGGCGTCGGCGGGCGCCCCCGCTCGCGCCCGCCGGGATCGGCTTGCACTGTGGGTGGTGTAGCGAGGAGGTGCGGTGCCATGCGCGGAGCACAGGGACCACGGGGTGCGAGGCAGTGGTGCTGGCGCTGGCGGAGGAATCCGCTGCGCCGCCGTGACGACGTCGTCGAAGCGTGGATCGTGCTGGTCGTCTGGACGGTGATCGTGCTGGGCGGCGCCGCGGCCGGACTGGTCACGGCGCGTGCCGCGGGCGACTCCTTCGACCGGCTGCGCGACGAGAGGCACCCGGTGCCGGCCGTGCTGGTCGACGGCACGGGCGCGGCGGTCCCCTCCGGCGAGGGATCGAGCTACGAACAGGTGCGCGCGACGGTGCGGTGGACCGCCGCGGACGGCACGCCGCGGACCGGCCGCGCCCTAGTGGAGTCCGGGCACAAGGCGGGTGCGCACGTCGTGGTCTGGATGGACGACGCGGGCCGGCTCACGGGGGCGCCGCCGAGCGCCGGCGCGGCGGCCACCGAGGCGGGTCTGCTCGGTGCCGGGGCGGCCGTGGCGCTCGGCGGACTGGCCCTCGCGGTCGGCGGACTCGCCCGGTGGCGGCTCGACCAGCGCCGCTACGACCGGTGGGCGCGCGAATGGGAGCGCCTGGGACCGCAGTGGGGGCGCAAGACGCCGTGACGGCGGCCCCGGCCCGGCCGGTCCGCCCGCGACGCGGTCTCCGGGCGGTCCCGCGCCCGGCGCTCCGGAGCGCGTGAGGGTCAGGCCAGCGGCTTGTCCAGCACGGCCTTGCGGTGGCTGAACGTGTCGATGGAGTACCGGCCGTGGTAGCTGCCCATACCGCTCTCGCCGACTCCGCCGAAGGGCAGGTCGGAGACGGTCAGATGGGCGAGCGGCAGGCCGAAGCCGAGCCCGCCGGACGAGGTCTCGGCGGCGATCCGCTCCCGTGTCGTGTCCGACTCGGTGAACACGTAGAGCGCGAGCGGCTTGTCGCGGTCGTTGACGAAGGCGATGGCCTCGTCGAGGCCGGCCACGGTGACGATCGGCAGGATCGGGCCGAAGATCTCCTCCCCCATGACGGGCGACCGCGGATCGACGTCGGCCAGGACGGTCGGGGCGATGTACCGGGCGGAGCGGTCGCTGTCGCCGCCCGTGACGGTGCGTCCGGAACCGAGCAGTGCCGCGAGCCGGTCGAAGTGCCGCTCGTTCACGATCCTGCCGAACGCCGCGGACTCCTTGGGCTCGGTGCCGAAGAGCGCCTCGACGGCCTCGGCGAGCCTCGGCTCCAGCGCGCGGGCGGTCTCGGGGTCGGTGAGGACGTAGTCGGGCGCGACGCAGGTCTGTCCGGCGTTGAGGAACTTGCCGCGTACGAGCCGCTCGGCGACCTGGGCCGGGTCGGTGCCGCGGTCGACGAACGCGGGCGACTTGCCGCCCAGTTCGAGGGCGACCGGGGTGAGGTGCTCGGCGGCGGCGCGCATCACGATCCGCCCAACCGTGCCGTTGCCGGTGTAGAAGATGTGGTCGAACCGCTCGGCCAGCAGGGCCGTCGTCTCGGGGACGCCGCCCTCGACGACGGCGACCGCGTCGGTGTCCAGGTAGCGCGGGACGAGCCGGGCGAGGGCCGCCGAGGTCGCGGGTGCCAGTTCGCTGGGCTTGGCCACCACCGCGTTGCCCGCGGCCAGCGCGCCGAGCAGCGGGGTGAGCAGGAGCTGGACCGGGTAGTTCCAGGGGGCGATGACGAGGACGACGCCCAGCGGGTCGTACCGCGTCCAGGCGGTGGCGTCCGTGCCGAGGTGCGCGGGGACGGGAGCCGGCTCGGGGCGCAGCCACCCGTCGAGGTGTTCCAGGGTGTGGTCGATCTCCCGCACGGTGAAGTCGATCTCGGTGCGGAACGCCTCCGCGGAGCTCTTGCCGAGATCCGTGTGGAGGGCTGCGGCCAGCTCCTCGCCGTGCGTGGTCAGCAGCTCGCGCAGCCGCCGGAGCTGCCCGGTGCGCCACTGCACGGGCGCGGTGCGGCCGGACCGGAAGGTGGCGCGCAGCCGGGAGACGGTGTCGGCGGGCGCTTCGGTGGTCGGGTGGTTCACGGTGCCTCGCTCGTCGGGCGCGGCCCCCCGGGGGGGGCGCGCGGCTCTCCGCGGCCGGCGGCACACGCCGACCACAGCTGGATGTATATGCCAACCTTCTCTCGGGCGGGCGCATTCCGGGTCGGCCCCACTACTTTCCGCGACGCTCCGCTTCGGAGAGTGGCGCCGGCGCCCCGCCGCGCCGCGTGTGTCCGCCGAACGCTCCGGCGCCGGAGGGCGGCGGCCCGACGTCCCGGGAGGGCCGGGCCGCGGCGGTCTCCCGCGGCGCCGGCGGCGCGCGGATGCGAGTGTGTGGCGGGGGTGGACGCGCCGCCTGTGCGCACGCGGGTCCGCCGGTGGACGGTCCGCTCCCGCACCCGCCCCTGACGGAGGGGAGCGTTCGTCACGCGCGACGCCCGCCGCGCATCCGGCGTGCCGCATTCCGCCCCTGGCGTTCCCCCTGGTCCCGCTCACCCGCCCTCCGCCTCCCCGGGAGCGGGAAGATACGACCGGGAAAGTGCGGTGAAACGCCATGGAAACAGCGTGACTTGAGGCTGTGGACCGCAGTGCGGGAGGTCGTCTCCTCCACAGCCCGAGGGGGTTCCATTGTCCAGCGGTACTCGTGTTCCACGGCGCCGGGCGGCAGCCGGCGTGGCCGCCTTCGCGGCCGTCGTCGCGCTCTGTGGGTGCGGCGCCAAGACCGACGCGGACGGCACGTCCGACAAGGCCGCGCGGGCCGACGTCGGCGGTGACACCGTCAAGGTCGGTCTGCTCAACTCGCTGTCGGGCACGATGGCGATCAGCGAGGTGACCGTCCGCGACTCGCTGAAACTGGCCATCGACGAGATCAACGCCTCGGGCGGCGTGCTCGGGAAGAAGATCAGGCCGATCAGCGAGGACGGCGCCTCGGACTGGCCGACGTTCGCCGAGAAGGCGGGCAAGCTGATCCGCCAGGACCGGGTCGCGGCCACCTTCGGCTGCTGGACGTCGGCGAGCCGCAAGGCGGTCAAGCCGGTGTTCGAGAAGAACAGGTCGCTGCTCTTCTACCCCGTGCAGTACGAGGGCCTCGAACAGTCGCCGTACATCTTCTACACCGGCGCCACCACCAACCAGCAGATCGTCCCCGCCCTCGACTACCTCAAGTCCCAGGGCCGCAAGCGCATCTACCTGGTGGGCAGCGACTACGTCTTCCCGCGGACCGCCAACAAGGAGATCACGGCGTACGCGAAGGCCAACGGTATGAAGGTGCTCGGCGAGGACTACGCGCCGCTCGGTTCGACCGAGTTCGGCACCATCGCCAACAAGGTGAAGGCGTCGAAGGCGGACGCCGTCTTCAACACGCTCAACGGCGACTCCAACGTGGCCTTCTTCAAGGAGTACAAGTCCGCCGGCCTGACGGCCGGGAGCATGCCGGTGGTCTCGGTGTCGATCGCCGAGGAGGAGGTCAAGTCGATCGGCGCCCAGTACCTCGCGGGCCAGCTGACGGCCTGGAACTACTACCAGACCACAGCGGGAGCGGCGAACACCCGCTTCGTGAAGGCGTACAAGGCCCGCTACGGCCGGGACAAGCCGACCAGCGACCCGATGGAGGCCGCCTACACCTCGGTGTACCTGTGGAAGGCGATGGTCGAGAAGGCGAAGTCCTTCGATCCCGCGAAGGTCAAGGCCGCCTCCGACGGCATCACCTTCGACGCCCCCGAGGGCGAGGTGACCGTCGACGGCGCCACCCAGCACCTCTACAAGACGGCGCGCATCGGCAGGATCGGCTCCGACGGGCTCATCGAGCAGATCTGGGACTCCGGGAAGCCGATCAAGCCGGACCCCTACCTCAAGGGCTACGACTGGGCGACCGGCCTGTCCTGACCGCCCGTGCCGCGGGGGCCTTCGCGCGAAGGCCCCCGCGTCCCGACTCCCCGGAGCCGCCCCGTGACCGTGATCCTCGGGCAGGTGTTCACCGGCGTCAGCATCGGTGCCGTCCTGCTGCTCATCGCGCTCGGCCTCTCGCTCACCTTCGGCCAGATGAACGTCATCAACATGGCCCACGGCGAGTTCATCATGGCCGGCGCCTACACGACCTACGTCCTGCAGAAGTCCATCTCCAGCGCCGGCGTGTCGCTCGTCGTCGCCCTGCCGGTCGCCTTCCTCGTCTCGGGAGCGCTGGGCGCGCTGCTGGAACGGCTGCTGATCCGTCGCCTCTACCTGCGGCCCCTCGACACCCTGCTCGTCACCTGGGGCGTCTCCCTGATGCTCCAGCAGCTCGCCCGGGACCTGTTCGGCGCGCCCAACGTCCAGACCCGCGCCCCCGACGTGCTCACCGGGAACGTCACCGTGGCCGGCGGCGACGATCCGCTCACCTTCGCCAACAGCCGGCTGTTCATCCTCGCGCTCGCGGTGGCCGCGGTGGTGGCCCTGTCCCTGACCCTCCGGCTGACCCCGCTCGGGCGGCGGATTCGGGCGGTGGTGCAGAACCGGGACCTGGCGGAGGTGTCGGGCATCTCCACCGCCCGGGTGGACCGCACCGCGTTCTTCATCGGCTCGGGGCTCGCGGGGGTCGCCGGGGTCGCGCTCACCCTGGTCGGCCCGATCGGGCCGACGATGGGCACCAACGTCATCATCGACGCGTTCCTGGTGATCGTGGTCGGCGGCATCGGCCGGCTCCGGGGCAGCGTGATCGTCGCGTTCGCGCTCGGCGTGCTCCAGTCGGTCCTCGAATACTCGACGACCGTCAGTGTGGCGAAGGTGCTGGTGCTCGTGGCCATCGTCGCCTTCCTCCAGTGGCGGCCCCAGGGCCTGTACACCCTGCGCACGAGGAGTCTCGTATGACCGCCACCGCTCCCCTCCCCCCGAAGTCGCGCCGGGCGACGGCCGTCCGGGGCCGTCTCGGCGCGGCGAGGCCCGCGGCCGGATTCGCCGCCGCGGCACTGGCTCTGTTCGCCGTCGCACCACTGCTCCTGTCCGACTTCCGGCTCGGCCTGCTCGCCAAGTACCTGTGCACGGCGATGGTCGCGGTCGGGATCGCGCTGGCCTGGGGGCGCGGCGGCCTGCTGACGCTCGGCCAGGGCGTGTTCTTCGGACTGGGCGGCTACGCCATGGCCATGCACCTGAAGATCGCGGACGCCGGCCCCGGGAACCTGCCCGACTTCATGCAGCTGTACGGCACCGCCACCCGCCTCCCCTGGTGGTGGCGGCCGTTCGCCGACCCGGTGTTCGCCCTCGCGGCGACGGTGCTGCTGCCGATGGCGGTCGCGGCCGTCCTCGGCTCGTTCGTCTTCCGGCGGCGGGTGAAGGGCGCCTACTTCGCGATCCTCAGCCAGGCGCTCGCGGCGGCGTTCGCCATCTGGCTGGTCGGCCAGCAGGCCACCACCGGCGGCACCAACGGGCTGACCGACATCCGGGGCTTCTTCGGCTACGCCCTGGACGACCCGGCCAATCAGCGGATGGTGTACTTCGTCATCGCCTCGGTGCTGCTGCTGCTCGTCGCGGCGGCCCGCCAGCTGATGCACAGCCGCTACGGCGAACTCCTCGTCGCCGTGCGGGACTCGGAGGAGCGGGTCCGCTTCCTCGGCTACGACCCGGCGAACGTCAAACTGGTGGCGTACGTGGTCGCGGCGGGTATGGCCGGGCTCGCGGGTGCGCTGTTCGTGCCCGCCGTCGGCATCATCTCCCCGGCACTGGTCGGGATCGTGCCGTCGATCGAGCTGGTCATCGGAGCGGCGGTCGGCGGCCGGGCCAGCCTGGCGGGCGCGGTGCTCGGCGCGATCGGCGTCGCCTGGGCGAAGACGGCCCTGTCGGAGGAGTTCCCCGCCGCCTGGACCTATTTCCAGGGCCTGCTGTTCATCGTCGCCCTGGCGTTCCTGCCGGGCGGACTCGCCTCGCTGGCCGCCGTCGCCAGGCGGCGCCGGGCGGGCCGCGCACTCGCCGGAGAGACGGTATGACGGCTGACCGGGACGACGGGCCCGCGGGGCTGCGGATCAGGGACCTGCGGGTGGCCTTCGACGGGTTCACCGCGGTCGACGGGGTGGACCTGGACGTCCTGCCGGGCGACCTGCGCTTCCTCATCGGCCCGAACGGCGCGGGCAAGACGACGCTGGTCGACGCGGTCACCGGTCTGGTGCGGGCCACGGGCTCGGTGCGCTTCGGGGGCGCCGAGGTCCTCGGGCGGAGCGTGCACCGGATCGCCCGCTCGGGCATCGGCCGCACCTTCCAGACGGCCACCGTCTTCGAGGAACTGACCGTCCTCCAGAACCTGGACATCGCCGCTGGCGCGGGGCGCGGCGCCCTGACCATGCTGCGGCGGCGCAGGCAGGTGCCGGAGTCCGTCGCCCGCGCGCTGGAGACGGTCGGCCTCACCGGTCACGCCGACAGGGCGGCGGGCACGCTCGCGCACGGGCAGAAGCAGTGGCTGGAGATCGGCATGCTGCTGGTGCAGGACGTACGGCTGCTGCTGCTCGACGAGCCGGTCGCGGGCATGAGCCACGACGAACGGCAGTCCACCGGCGAGCTGTTGGGGCGGATCAGCGCGGACCGCACGGTCGTCGTCATCGAACACGACATGGACTTCATGCGCTCCTTCGCCCGCAGCGTCAGCGTGCTGCACGCGGGCCGGGTGCTGAGCGAGGGGACGGTGGCCCGGGTGCAGGCCGACCCGCAGGTGCAGGAGGTCTACCTGGGGCACCGGCCCGCACCGGAACCGGAACCGGGGGCGCCGGCGGCCACCGCGCCCGCACCGAACGCCGTGCGGGAGGCGTGATGCTGGAGATCGACGGCGTCCGGGTCGGGTACGACCGCAGCCTCGTGCTGCACGGCGTCCGGGTCGAGGTGCCCCGGGACGGGGTGACCGTCGTGCTCGGGCACAACGGAGCGGGCAAGAGCACGCTGCTGCGCGCCGCCGTCGGCCTGCTCACACCGCGGAGCGGCGCCGTCCGCCTCGACGGCGAGGACATCACCCGCCGCAGCCCGCACGAACGGGTGGCACGCGGCATGGCCTACGTGCCCCAGGGCCAGCAGGTGTTCCCGCATCTCACCACGGCCGAGAACCTCCGGCTGGTCGCCGACGGACGGCGGCGCGGGCAGCGGGCCGTCACCGAGGCGCTCGACCTGTTCCCGGCGCTGCGCGCGCTCACCGGCCGCCGCGCGGGACTGCTGTCCGGCGGCCAGCGGCAGCAACTGGCCATCGCGCGGGCGCTGGTGACGGAACCGCGGGTGCTGCTGCTCGACGAACCGACCGAGGGTATCCAGCCCTCGGTGGTCGCGGAGATCGAGGAGACGATCCTGTCCCTGTCGGCCCGCGGCGGACTGTCGGTGCTGCTGGTCGAACAGCACGTCGACTTCGCGATGCGGGCGGCCCAGCGGTACCACGTACTGGAGGCGGGCCGGGTCACCTCGTCCGGGGAGGCCGGCCGGGAGGCGGAGCATGCGGTGCGGGAGGCGCTCAGCGTGTGACGCCCCCGCTGCCCCAGGGATGCTCGGGTGCGGCCCGTGCACGCCCGCCGGCGCAGCGTACGGGCCGCGCGGGCGGCGCCCCCTCCCGGCACCCGGGCGCGCCGGATCACGTCCGCCGGCGCGGCGCGCGGGTCGGGGCGACGCCCGGAGGGCCGGCGGTCCCGGTCGCGGGACGGGCCGCGGGCGCGGGACGCGCGCGACCGCTCGGGCGCGCGGACGCGCCGCCACCGGCCCGGCCGGGGCGTCCGCCCGCGAACGGGGCGGTTCGCACGGTCAGTTGTCGACGAGTGCGTCCCGCGTCCGTCGGAGGTGGGCGCGTTCCGCCGCGTTGTCGGTCAGCGCGACGGCGGCGGTGTACGCCGCGACGGCCTCGTCCGTGCGGCCGAGCCGGCGCAGCAGGTCCGCCCGTACGGCGTGGAAGGGCGGGTAGCCGTCGAGACCGAGGTCCGCGACGAGGGCGAGGGCTGCCGCGGGCCCCTCCGTCTCGGCGACGGCGACCGCCCGGTTGAGGGCCACGACGGGGGTGGGCGCGAGGTCCATGAGCTGGTCGTAGAGCCGGACGATCTGCCCCCAGTCCGTGGCGTCCGGAGTCGGGGCGTCGCCGTGCACGGCGTTGACGGCGGCCTGGATCTGGTACGGGCCCGGCCGGTTCCGGCGGAGGCAGCGGCGCACCAGGTCCTGTCCCTCGGCGATCAGGCCGGCGTCCCAGCGGGTGCGGTCCTGGTCGGCGAGGAGGACGAGTTCGCCGTCGGCGCCGGTGCGTGCAGGCCGGCGGGCCTCGACGAGCAGCATCAGCGCGAGCAGGCCGAGCGCCTCCGGCTCGTCCGGCATGAGGTCGGCCAGCAGGCGCCCCAGACGTACCGCCTCGGCGCACAGCTCCTCCCGGCCGCCGTACCCCTCGTTGTAGATCAGGTAGATGACGGCGAGGACCCCGCGGACGCGGTCGGGGAGGTCGGCGTCCCGGGGGACGCGGTACGGGATGCCCGCGTCGCGGATCTTGGCCTTGGCGCGGACGATGCGCTGGGCCATGGTGGACTCCGGGACCAGGAAGGCGCGCGCGATGCGCGGCGTGGTGAGGCCGCCCAGGAGCCGCAGGGTGAGGGCCACCTGTGCCTGCGGGGCGAGCGCCGGGTGGCAGCAGGTGAAGATGAGGCGGAGCCGGTCGTCGCGCACGGGGCCTTCCTCCACGGGTGGGTCCGGGGCCAGCAGGCGCACCGCCTCGGCCTGCCGGGACCGGCGGGATGCCTCGCGGCGCAGCCGGTCGACGGCGCGGTTGCGTGCGGTGGTGATGATCCAGCCGGCCGGGCTCGGCGGGGTTCCCGACTCGGGCCATCGGGCGACCGCCGTGGTGAAGGCGTCCTGGACCGCCTCCTCGGCGAGGTCGATGTCGCCGAGGAGGCGGATGAGGACGGAGACCGCCCGGCCGTACTCGGCCCGGAAGACGGCCTCCACCCCGGCGGCGTCCGGGGTCACCGGTCGTCGGCCTCGTGCAGGAACGGCCGCACCTCGATGGGAAGGGTGGTCGCGAGCGCGGCCTTGCGCCCCCAGGCGAGCGCCGCGTCCAGGTCGGGCGCCGTGATCAGGCAGATGCCGCCCAGGAACTCCTTGCTCTCGGTGTAGGGCCCGTCGGTGACGACGACGTCGCCGTCGCGGGCGCGCAGCACGGTGGCCGCGTCCGGTCCGTGCAGGCCGCCGGCGAACACCCAGGCCCCGGCCTCGCGCAGCTCCGTGTGGAACACCTCCAGGTCGCGGGTGATCGCGCGCAGGATCTCGGGCTCGGGCGGCTCGCCCTGCGGCTGCATCACACTGAGCAGGTAGTACGTCATGACGTGTCTCCTCGGTTGTGGTCGGGCGGTGTCCCACCGACTACACGAACGGGCGACGGCCGGATCGACACACACCGCCAAGCCCGCGGGAGATTCTTCTTCGAGGACCGCCTCGCCGCATCCGCTCGTCGCCGTGGCGCGCCTGCCCGCGCGCGGGCCGCGGACCAGGGCTCGGTCCCGGTCGGCGGCGTCGAGGCGGCGCAGGTGCCCGGGCTCCTCGCGGTGAGCGCGCCGGGGCCCCGCGAGGCCCCGACGCGCGCTCCGTCCGGTCACCGCCCCGGGCGGCCGTCCTGTGACCATCCGATGAGTCACTCGTTTGACGGAGCGGCGTGACACGACGTCAGCTCCGTCGGAAGGCATTCGTTCCATGCCCATCCCCTCGCTACCGCGTACGGTCCTCCGCGGCCGGAGCGCACTCGACCGGGCCGAGTCCGCCCTTGTCGAGGAGTACGGCGACCTGGTGCGTCTCGCGTACCTCACGCTGCCTCCCTCGATGAACAGGCATCGCAGAATCCTGGTCGCCCACTCCGTGGTGCAGCGGTCCCTGCCCGGCGCCCGGGACCGGTATCCGGGGCCGCACGTGCCGACCCCGCGCGGCACGGCCCGCCGGTCCGTGGCCGAGCACGACCGGCTGCGCGCCGCGGTCGTGCGCGCCTCGGTCGCCTACGGGCGGTCGCCGCGCGGCTGGCCCCGCCGCCTGCCGTCGCCGCGCACTTTGCTGCCGGCCCTGCCGGTCGTCTGGGGTCTGCGGCTGTTCCCCGGCGCCGGGGGCGCCGAGGAGATCGCGCTCGGTCAGGCCCTGTCGGGGACGACGGCCGCCGGGCGCGCCGCCTTCGTCCTCGGCAGCGTGGACGGGCGGACCGACACCGCGATCGCGACGCTGCTGCGCGCCGCGGGGATCGCCGATGTCGACGGTGCCCTGCGCTCCGCCGCCCGGCTCGGCGAGAGCGCGGGCGACACGGCCCGGACGCTGCTGAGGTCACGGGAGTTCGACGCCTGCACGGTACGGACCGCGCCCACCGACCTGCTGCGCCGCAGGCGCCGGTTCCGGCTGCTGTGGGGCGCGCTGTCCCTCGTCGTGCTGAGCGCGGTGCTGCTGGTGGTGTCGCTGCCCGGACCCGGCCGGGTGCCGGACGGGCCCGGGCGGCCCGCGGGCGCGTC
Source organism: Streptomyces sp. NPDC048566 (assembly GCF_043199735.1). Classification (NCBI taxonomy): domain Bacteria; kingdom Bacillati; phylum Actinomycetota; class Actinomycetes; order Kitasatosporales; family Streptomycetaceae; genus Streptomyces; species Streptomyces sp. NPDC048566. Next base: position 1,574 of record NZ_JBICWL010000026.1, on the reverse strand, counting down.
GCTGCCGGGCCCCGCGGACCTCCTGCGCACACCGGCGGACGCCTGGGCCGACACCTCCCGGGTCGACTTCACGGCGTGGCCGCCGCGCGGCGGCCGCACCGGCGACCGGGACCTGCTGGGCCGGGCGCTGTCCGCCTGGTCCCGGCCCGCCCGCGCCGCCCGGGTGACCAGGACGGCGGCCACCCCGCTCGACCCGCCGCCCCGGACGCCGCGGCTGCTCTACGCGGGGAACGTCGGCGGCGAGGCCGTGGTGCTGCTGCACGACGGACAGCGCGTGGTGCGCTACAGCGAACCACGGGACGCGCCGGGGCGCGGCTCGCTCGCCTTCGCCCGGACCGACGACGCGGACGTGACCACGGCCGCGGCCCTGGTCGTCGGGCGCGGCGCCCGGGGGACGAGGTTCCTGCTCGCTCCCTGGATCGCTGAGGCGGGGACCCGCGACCTGCTCCGGCCGGACGCCCCCGCGCGCCCGGTGGACGTGGCGCCCGACGGCGTCACCGCGCCGGTGGCGGCGCCCACCGCGGGCGCGGCCTGCGAGCACCGGCCGGTGCTCCAGCTGCGGTCGTCCGAGCGCATCGTGGAGCGGCACGCCTTCCTGCTGACCGACCTGGGCGAGCCGTCGCCCGTGCACCTCACGTACACCCCGCCGCCCGGACACGGGACCCCTCCGGCCCGCCGGCCACGGGAGGCGACGGGCACCCCCGCGCTGGTGGCGTGGGCGCACATGGCGTGCGGGCTGGAGACGCTGCGCGGGAGCGGGGTCCGGGAGGTCAACGCCTGGGACTTCGCGGAGCAGAACCTGCCGGAGAACGGCGGGCGCGCCGTCTGGTCCTGCGCGCGGGCCGGCACCTGGCGGGGTCCGGGAGACGTACGGATCATGCTGCGGCTGCCCGCCGCCTCCGCGTCCGCCCCGGCCCGCGACGTGGCGCGGGCCCGGTCCACGGCGGCCTGCAGCCGGTTCGGCCAGCACGTGGTGGCCTCCGCCCACTGGAGGTCGGACGCGGGGCACTGGTACCTGCTGGCCGCGGGCAGCAGGGCCGTCACGCGGATCGAGGTGACCGGCGCGGTCACGGCCCGGCAGGACGGCCGTACGCTCGCCGTGCGGGCTCCGCGGGGCGCGCGGCCCCGGCTGACGGCCCGTCTGGAGAGCGGCTCGTCACTGGCTCCGGTCGGCGGCGGGGCGAGCCGGTGACCCGGTACGGCCCTCCGCCGCGGGGGTCAGTCCTCCTCGCCGGCGGGGACGACCACGAGGAAGGCGTCCGACTTCAGGTCCATCACGACCGTCGCCGGCAGGCCCTCGGTGCGCCGCCGGGCGGCGTACTCCTCGGCGGTCCAGGAACCGCGGGGCGCCCCCGCGGGAAATTGTTCGAGCACCTTCGTCCCCATAGCGGCAGGCACCTCCACCTATGACCTCGGACCCGGAGCAAGGGTCCCGTGGAATGCGGTTGCCCGCGTTTCACCGAGACATGTCAGGTTCGTGAGCCCGTGCAGTTGGTGACCACGTTCGCCGCGGCCACCTTCAGGGAGTTGAGGGCGTAGTCCCACACCGGGATGGTGTCGGCGACGCGCTGGTA
>NZ_JBICWL010000025.1:0-90433 GCF_043199735.1 Streptomyces sp. NPDC048566 | reverse complement strand
TGAGCGACCAACTCGACACCGCCACCGAACGCGACGGCAAAGGCGACCTCACCACCCTCCTCACCGGCGCCGACACCTGGACCGTCATCGGCTGAGCAGAACGCCGCGGCCGGGCCGGCGCGGTGCGCCCGCGCCGGCCCGGCCGGCCCACGGCGGCACGCCCGGCGGCCGGCGCGGCGGTCACCGACCTGCGGCACGAGCGCCCGGGCCGGCGTGGCCCGGCGGAGCCCCGCGCACCTCGGGCGGAGCCCCGCGCACCTCGGGCGGGGCCCCGCGCGGCTCGGCGGGGCCCCGCGTCCGGTGCCTACGCGTCCCGGGTCCGGTGCGCGAGGCGCGCCGTCGGCCCGGGCGGCGGCGCGGGCCGGTCCCGCAGTTCCCGGGCCTCGTCGTACGCGTGACGGGAGCGTTCGACGTCGGCCATCCGCTCCTTGGTCCACAGCGCCAGTCCGCGTACCTGCTCGGCGGCCTCACGGCCCAGCTCGGTGAGCGAGTAGTCGACGCGCGGCGGGATCACCGGCTTGGCGTCACGGTGGACCAGGCCGTCCCGCTCCAGCGTCTGGAGGGTCTGGGTCAGCATCTTCTCGCTGACCTGCCTGCCCACCCGGCCCACCGCCCGGCGCAGCTCGCCGAACCGGTACGGCCGCTCCAGCAGCTCGATCAGGACGAGGACGCCCCAGCGGCTGGTGACGTGTTCGAGGACCAGGCGATACGGGCACATCGCCTCGCCCACGTCGCGCCCGTCCACCCCCTTGCTGCTTACCGTCATGCCAGTACCTTACTTCAAGGTGGGTACTTTCCAAGAGTTAGCGCCCCTCCTAGGGTGAGTGTTCACCGCACCCCACAGGGAGAGACACACCATGAGCATCGTCGTCACCGGAGCCACCGGACACCTCGGCCGCCACGTCGTCGGGCAGCTGCTGGAGAAGGTACCGGCCGAGCAGATCACCGCCGTCGTCCGCGACGAGGCCAAGGCCGCCGACCTCGAGGCCCGCGGCGTGCGGCTCGCGGTCGCGGACTACAACACGCCCGCCACCTTCGACGGCCTCTTCTCCGCCGGCGACCGGGTGCTGCTCATCTCGGGCAACGAGTTCGCCAAGGGCCGCGCCGCACAGCACCAGGTCGTCATCGACGCGGCCGGGGCGGCCGGAGTCGCCCTGCTCGCGTACACGAGCGCACCCGGCGGCCTCACGGCCTCGCTGGCGGACGACCACCGCGCCACCGAGAAGGCCCTGCTGGCCTCGGGAGTGCCCCACACCCTGCTGCGCAACGGCTGGTACCACGAGAACTACACGGAGAACCTGGCCCCCGTCCTGGAGCACGGAGCGGTCGTGCAGGCCGCCGGGGACGGCCGGGTCGCCTCCGCCTCGCGCGCCGACTACGCCGCGGCGGCGGTCGCCGTGCTGACCGGCGAGGGCCACGAGAACGCGACCTACGAATTGAGCGGCGACACGGCGTGGGGATTCGCCGAGTACGCGGCCGAGGTGGGCCGGCAGACCGGCCGGGAGATCGCCTACCGCTCCGTCTCGCCCGAGGACTACGCCGCGATGCTGACCGGCGCCGGACTCCCCGAGGCGCTCGCCGGAATCCTGACCGGCGTCGAGGCCGCCATCGAGAAGGGCGAGCTGGCCGCCACCGGCGGCGACCTGTCCCGGCTCACCGGCCGCCCCAGCACCCCGCTCGCGGAGGCCGTGGCGGCCGGCCTCAAGGGCTGACGGGCCGGCCCGCCGCCCTCGGGCGCGGGACCCCGGGACCTCGTAGGCGCCTGTCATGACCGTATGGCGATACGGGCATGACAGGCGGTGGGGTGCGGCGCTACCTTCTTGGTGGCCGCACCCGGTTCCGGTACACGGAACCCGGACGGGCGGCCGGGACGCGACGGGCGTCCACGAGCCGCACGAGAAGGAGTTGCCGGTGGCCGGGAAGCCGAAGGGCGAGCAGCGCGCGGGTCTGCTGAACGGCTTCGCCGCGTACGGCATGTGGGGACTGGTCCCGCTGTTCTGGCCGCTCCTCAAACCCGCCGGGGCCGGTGAGATCCTCGCCCACCGCATGGCCTGGTCGCTGGTGGTGGTCGGCGCCGTCCTCCTCGTCATGCGCCGCTGGGCGTGGGCGGGAGAGCTGCTGCGCCAGCCCCGCAGGCTGGGCCTCGTGGCCGTCGCCGCCGCCGTCATCACCGTCAACTGGGGCATCTACATCTGGTCGGTGAACTCGGGGCACGTGGTCGAGGCCTCGCTCGGCTACTTCATCAACCCCCTCGTCACCATCGCGATGGGCGTGCTGCTCCTCAAGGAACGGCTGCGGCCGGTGCAGTGGGCGGCGGTGGGCGTCGGCCTCGCCGCCGTCGTGGTCCTGACCATCGGGTACGGCCGACCGCCCTGGATCTCGCTCTGCCTCGCCTTCTCCTTCGCCACGTACGGCCTCGTGAAGAAGAAGGTCAACCTCGGCGGCATCGAGTCGCTGGCCGCCGAGACCGCGATCCAGTTCCTGCCGGCGCTGGCCTACCTGCTGTGGCTGGGCTCCCGGGGCGACGCGACGTTCGGCACGGAGGGGGCGGGGCACGCCGCGCTCCTCGCGGCGACCGGCGTGGTCACCGCGATCCCGCTGGTCTGCTTCGGCGCCGCCGCGATCCGCGTCCCGCTGTCCACGCTGGGCCTGCTCCAGTATCTGGCGCCCGTCTTCCAGTTCCTCCTCGGCATCCTCTACTTCCACGAGGCCATGCCCGCCGAGCGGTGGGCCGGGTTCGCGCTGGTCTGGCTCGCCCTGTCGCTGCTGACGTTCGACGCGTTGCGGACCGCCCGCAACGGAGCCCGTGCACTGCGCGCGTCGGCCCGCGCCGCGGCGAACCCCACCGGGGTGACGGTCCCCGCCGTGCGGGAGGAGTCCGGCGCCCCCGGCGCCTGAGCGACGCCGTCCGCGGCGGCCCCGCACCGGACGGGAGCCGCGCCCCGGCGCCGCACGAGGCCGGGGCGAGGGCGGTACGAGAGCGCGAAAGGCCGCTTCCCGCGCGAGCGGCACCCCGGGTGCGTATAAGTGGAGGCATGACGCCGACTCCCGTACCCGTGCACTGGAAACTGGTCATCGACGCCGCCGACCCGCACGCACAGGCCGCGTTCTGGTCCGCCGCCCTCGGGTACGAGATCGAGGACAACAGCGCTTTCGTCGAGCGGTTGCTGGGCCTCGGCGCCCTGCCGTCCGCGGCCGTCACGGAGGTCGACGGCCGCCCGGCCTTCCGGGACCTCATCGCCGTACGGCATCCCGACGACCCCTACGACGCCGAGCGCGGCACCGGGCTCGGGCGACGCGTTCTCTTCCAGCGGGTGCCCGAACCGAAGTCCGGCAAGAACCGCCTCCACCTCGACCTCCACCCCGGCGAGGGGCGCCGGGCCGCCGAGGTGGAGCGGCTGGGCGCCCTGGGGGCGACGGTGCTGCGGGACGTGCGGGAGCCGTCCGGCGCGTGGGTGGTGATGGCGGACCCCGAGGGGAACGAGTTCTGCGTGCACTGACGCCGGCGCGTCCCACCGCCGGTCCCGGCCGCGGCCCCGGCCCGCCGCGCACGGCGGGCGCGGTGCTCAGCGGTGACGGCCGCGGGCGGGCGCGGTGACCTGCGGCACCGGTCGCGCGGCGGCGCTCCTGCGGCCCAACTCCCGTGTCGTGTCGGCGCGCTCCTCGCCGAGCGCGTGCACGGACGCCGGGGTGGCCGCCGCACGCAGCGGGGCCGCCACCGAGCGGGGCAGCCGCGCGCCGAGGGCCAGATCGGCTTTGACGTGCGAGCGGAGCACGGCGACCACGGCCAGGTGACGGCGCAGGTGCTCCGGAGGCAGCGACGCCACCGAGACGTTCACGGCGGCCCGGACGTCCGCCGGATTCGTGGGCAGGGGCGCGGCTCCCTCGGAGGTGGCGGGGCGGACACCGGGCGGGGCCGGGGCGGTCCGGTCCCGGCGCGGCCCGGCACCCGGCCGGTTCCCTGCTCCGGCCGCCGGCGGCCGGACCGTGCGCCAGCTCATCATCCCGGTCAGCTCGTTGACGCTCACCTCCACCCGCGGGCGCGGGGCGTCGCGGGCGACGGAACCGCGGCGGGACACCGCCGGACGGGCGTGGGCGGCGGCGACCCGGGCCCGGTCGAGCACGGGATCGGGGAGCAGGGAAACGACGGCGCGCGGTACGGCCGTGCCGGCGGCCCGGCGCGAGCCGCGCCCGGCCACGGGCACGATCCCCAGCCCGCCCGGCGTCTTCTGCACGGCCTCGGCCTCGGCCTCCGCCTCGGCGCGCCCGACGCCGGGCACTCTCCTGTTTCCCGCCCCTCGACCCATCGGACGTCCCTCCCGTCGCCTCTCCCCCATCCTTTCCCCCGACCCGCGGCCGTCACGCGCTCCGAGGGACCGGGACGGGCGGCGGGGCCGGTCGGGGGCGTGGGCCGCCGGATGACGTCACGGGGTGTCGTTCAGGGCGCGGGCCCGCCCGGCGAGGCGGCCCATCCGGGTACGGGCGGACTCCAGCGGCCCGATGTCGTCGGCCGCCGGGCCGCCGTCGGCCGCGAGCTCGGTCCACACGCCGATCAGGTCCCGTCCGAGGTGCAGCCCTTGCAGCGGGTCGCGCACGGCACGCCACGCCGTGGCAGCGCTCTGCACGTTGCCGTACGCCCCCTCCGCGTCCCGCAGCCGGCGCCGGACCCGGGCCAGGTCGAGCGACAGGTGGAAGGACCTGAGCGCGTCCCCGGCCAGGTAGGCGATGTAGGCGGTCGTCTCGCGCAGCCTCAGCACCTCGGGATGCTCGTCGCCGAGGGCCTGCGCGGCAGCCGCGGCGGTGCGTTCCGCGAGGGCGGCGGCCTCGTCGATGCGGCCCGTCCGCACCGCCGCGTTGATGCGGGCTACCGGCTCCGCGGAGAACGCCGTGGCACCGTCCCCCGCGCGGGACGAGGCCGGCGTGAGGGACGCTTCCGCCTCCGGGGCGAGCATCGCCTCGGCCAGGGCGTCGAACCCGCGCGCGGGAGCGGGTTTCGGGTCCGGTTCCCGCACGGAGGCGGTCGGGGACACCGCCTCCGTGGGAGCGGGGGCCGCCGGCGCCGGTACGGGCGGCAACTCCACCGAGGGGTCCAGCACCGGGGCGGGGCCGAACTCGCCCAGCGGGGCCGGTGCGGGCCCGCCGGGCACGATCCCGGTCGCCGCGCCGCCGGGCAGCGGCGCGGGCTCCTGCCGAGGCCCCGCCCCAGCCCCGGCCCCAGCCGACGGCGACGGGACCGTGGAGGGGGCGGAGGGGGCGGACGTCGCTGGTCCGGAGGGCCGGACCGGTTCGGCGGCCTCGCCCGACGCCGTCGGGACGGGCGTGGGCGCGGGTGCCACCGGTGCGGCGGCGGGTGGGGCGGCGGGTGCGGGGCCGGCGGAACCGGCGTCGTCGAGGCGGCGGGGCGCCGGAGCCGCGGGTGCGGATTCGGGGCGGGGCGCGGCTGCGACGGGCGCGTGCGGGGGAACCGGGCCCGCCACCGGCGGTGGCGCGTAGGCGGGCGCCGCCGGCGCCTGCACGGGAGCCGCCTCCGGGCGGGCCGCGGCCGTCCCGGACCGCGGCGGCGTCCGCACCGGCTCGCCCGCGTAGCGACTGGAGCCGTCGGCGGAGACCTGGAGCGGCACGACGAAGCCGATGCGCTCGTCGTGCACGGCGGCGACCACCGGGTGCCCGGCGGCACGCGCCAGGCCACGCAGGTGGCGGAGGACGGCGGCCTGCACCGGCTCGCCCGGTGCGGCCGTGATCGGACTGCCGTCCGCCGTCGCCACGGCGTCCGGGGTGCCGGAGGCCGCGCCGGCCGGCGCGGCGGTCACACGGACGTCGACCGGGACCGCTCCCGCGGCCGGGAGGTCCCCGGCGTCGGCCGCCGGGTCCTGCCACTGGGGTTCGCGCTGCCGGTCGCGGCTGGGTCGAGACATCGGTTCCCTCACGAAGGGGTGGTCGGGGGTGAGGACGGGATGGGGAGCAGGGGCGGGGACACGGGGCGAGGGGGTGACGGCGGGACTGGGCCCGTCGCCCGTCGGGCGAGCCGGCGAGGGCGGACCCGCCGCCGTCGGTGGACGGCCACGGCGTCGTCGCCGGCTCCCTGTGCGGGTACCCGCTCCTTTGCCGTCGCCACCCACCGCGACCGCCCGGTCACTCCCGCGCGCGGGATGGTCCCCATTCTCGCCCCCGCACTCGTCCGGCCAGGCCGGGATTCCGGATGATCGATGGATGCGGCGCCGCTCCGCCCACGGAGTGGACCGCCGGCCGAAGGGCCTCCGCCGCCCGCCGTCCGGGGCTGCCCGGCCGGGGCCGCCCGCGTCCACCACCGAGTCTCCCCGCTGTCCCCTGCCTCCCAGGTCACCGCCACGTCACAGGCTCGTCCCAGGGCCGGGCGCAGCACCCTGGACATGTAGATGCACGTGCATATATCCTCGTCGCATCCAGTCGTCGCCGCATCGCGGTGCGCCTCCAGGGGGAGCCATGACCCGCAGTTTCCTGTTCGTACTGGGCAGCAGCCGCACCGAGGGCAACAGCGAACTGCTGGCCCGCAGAGCGGCCGAGCAACTCCCCCCGGACACCGGGCAGCGCTGGCTGAGCCTGGCCGAGCCCGCGCTCCCCGACTTCGTCGACCTGCGCCGCGACGGCGACCACGTCCGCCCGCCCGCCGGCAGCGTCGCGGCGACGCTCCTCGACGCCACCCTCGCGGCCACCGACATCGTGATCGTCTCGCCGCTGTACTGGTACGCGGTGTCCGGCCTCACCAAGCGGTACCTGGACCACTGGTCAGGCTGGCTGCGCACGCCCGGCGTCGACTTCAGGGCGACGCTGGCCGGCCGCACGCTCTGGGGCGTCACCGCCCTCGCGCACGAGCAGCCGGAGGTAGCCGACCCGCTGATCGGCACGCTGAACAACTCGGCCGCCTACATGGGGATGCGGTTCGGCGGCGTCCTGCTCGGCAACGGCAGCCGGCCCGGTGACGTGCTGGAGGACGCCGCCGCCCTGGCCCGCGCGAAGACGTTCTTCGCGGGGGAGGCCCCGTTCGCCCGCTTCCCCGGCGAGAGGTGAGCACCGGGAGCCGCCGCGCGCTCAGGCGGTGATGTCCCCGGCCGTAAAGCGCGCCCACGCCGCCGATCCGAACACGGCGGCGTACAGCGCCTGGAGGCCGAGGTCGCGCGTCAGGTCGTCCCAGTAGACCGGGTCGCGCATCAGGTCGGCGAACGACAGCCAGTAGTGGGAGAAGAAGTACGGCTGGATCGCGTGCAGTTGCGGGATCTGGTCGAGGATCTGGACGGTGATGAGGAGACCGACCGTCGTCGCCATGGCCGCGATGCCGCTGGTGGTGAGGGTCGACACGAACAGACCGAGCGCGGCGACCCCGACCAGGGACGCGGCGACGACGAGCGCGATGAGGAACGCCCGGCCCAGCCCCTCGCCGAAGCCGATCCGGGTCCCGGAGATGGTGGCCAGGTCGCCGAGCGGGAACAGCAGGGCTCCCACGGTGAGGGCCGAGACCGCCACCACGAGGGTCGCGGCCAGGCAGAACGTCAGGGTCGTCGCGTACTTGGTCAGGAGCAGCCGGGTCCGGCCCGCGGGGGCGACGAGGAGGTAGCGCAGGGTGCCCGTGCCGGCCTCGCCGGCGATCGCGTCGCCCGCGACGACGCCGACCGCCATCGGCAGGAAGAAGGGGAGGGTCGCGGCCAGCGCCGTGAAGACCAGGAACAGGCCGTTGTTGGTGATCTGCGCGATGAAGGCGGGGCCCTCGCCGCCGCGTCCGCCCACCGGCGAGCCGTCGCTCGTCTCGATCCTGACCGCCACGCCGATGAGCACCGGCACGGCCGCGAGGACGCCGAGCAGCGCGATCGTCCGCCAGCGCCGGAAGGTGGTGACCACCTCGTTGCCGAACAGGCCCAGCGTCCACAGCCGCCCCGGAGGCGGCCCGGCGGGTGCGGGGCGGGTGGCGGAGCCCTCGGGCCGTGTGCCCGCGGCGGCCTCCGACGGGTTGGCGGGCACCGGTCCGGACCGCGACCGCGCCCCCGGTCCCACCACCGCACCGGGGCGCTCGTCGCGGCGGTCCTCAGCCCGCGACATCGAAACCCTCCCCGGTGAGCGCCACGAACGCGTCCTCCAGCGAGGCCCGTTCGATGCCGAAGCCGCGCACCCGCACGCCCTCCTCGACCAACGCGGCGTTCACGTCGGCCAGTTCACGGTCCGGCGGTTCGGCGGTCACGGTGGTCCGCGTGACGACCAGGTCCGCCAGGCCCTGTTCCTCCAGTACCCGGGCCGCGTCCGCGGTGTCCGGGGTGGTCACGACCAGCCGCCCGCGTGCTCCCGCCGCCAGGTCGGCGACCGCCCCCTGGGTGATCAGCCGGCCCCGCGCCATCACGGCCGCGTGCGTGCAGACCTGCTCGATCTCGTCGAGGAGGTGCGAGGAGAGGAAGACGGTGGTGCCGTCCGAGGCCAGCTCCCTGACCAGGGAGCGGATCTCGCGCATGCCCTGCGGGTCGAGGCCGTTGGTCGGCTCGTCCAGGACGAGCAGCCGCCGAGGCCGCAGGAGCGCGGCGGCGAGCCCGAGCCGCTGCTTCATGCCCAGGGAGTACGCCTTGGCCTTCCGGCCGCCCGCCGCGGTCAGGCCGACCCGGTCGAGGGCCGCCGCCACCCGGGCCCGCCGGGTACGGGGGTCGGCCGCGGGGTCGGCGGCGTCGTACCGCAGGAGGTTGTCCCGCCCGGAGAGGAAGCCGTACAGCGCGGGGCCCTCGATGAGCGCCCCGACGTGGGGCAGCACGGACCGCGCGGCCCGGGGCATCGGCTGCCCCAGGACGCGGGCCGTGCCCGAGGTCGGCTCGATCAGGCCCATCAGCATGCGGATGGTGGTGGTCTTGCCCGAGCCGTTCGGCCCGAGGAAGCCGAAGACACTGCCCGCCGGGACGGTGAGGTCCAGGGCGTCCACGGCGAGCTGCCCGCCCCGGTAGCGCTTGCTCAGGGAGCGCGTCGCGATCACCGCGTCCGCGTCGGACACGCCGCCGCGCGGGGCGGGCGCCGGCTCCGGGGCGGACGCCTCGGACCCGGCGGCGGACAGCTCCTCCATGGGCTCCCTCGGTTCGGTGTGCCTGGGGACTCAGTGGGCCGCTTCGGCCGCCTTAACCAGCGCGTCCTTGGTGACGGCACCCGCGTAGACCGTGCCGTCGTCCGTGATCAGCGCGTTGACCAGGCGGGTCGAGAAGACCGTGCCGGAGCCGAACGAGCCGGTGACGTGGTCGCCGAGGGAGTTCAGGAACCCGTCGACGTCGCTGTTCCCGGAGGAGCCCTTGCCGCCGGACGGCAGGCCCGTGCCGCCGGTGTGGAACTCGGCGATGGTGCTCCACCCCTTGCCGATGGTCTTCACCCCGTCGAGCCCCTCGCCGCCCTTCGGCACCGCCGTGCCCGCTCCCGGGGGCATCGCCCGGCCCATGCCCCGGGGCAGGCCCTTCCCCGTGTCCGCGTGGTCGTCGCCCTCGGTGACCTTCGCGCCCTTCGGCGGGGTGAAGTCGAAGGTGGACGCCGCCGGCCGGGAGAAGTCGACCTTGGTGAAGCCGACGTCCACGACCGCCGCTCCCCCGCTCGCCGGGGTCAGCGTGAACTTCAGCGGCAGCCCGGTCCTCGCGTCCACCGCGATGGAGATCGCGCCGACGGTGGAGCCGGACTGCTTCGGCTCGACGACCAGCTTGTAGGCGTCGCGGCCCGCGACCTGCGCGGTGCCGTCGACCTTCACGGACGTCGTGTCGTCGACGGACTCGAGCGCCTCGTCGGCGAGGTCCCCGGGGGTGGCCGGCATGTCGTGCGGCGCCTTGCGCCCGGCGCCCGCGGGGGCCGTCGCGTGGTAGACCTCGTTGGACTTGCTGTCGTAGCCCCACACGTCCTTGCCGTTGTGGACGACGCTGTACTCGGCGGCGTCCTCCAGGAGCGAGACCTTGCCCCGGTCGGGGCCGTCGGTCGCGACGCGCAGGGTGTGCGTTCCCGAGACCAGCTCCATCAGCTTGGACTGCGGGTCGGCGGAGGAATCGCCGTCCCCCCGGACGGCTCCGGAGGCGAAGCCGCCCGCCAGGCCGCCCAGATCGGGCAGCCCGAGGTCGGCGGAGACCTTCACCGTGCCGGACAGCTGCTCGACGTCCGACGCGGCGATCTTCTCCAGGAGTTCCCGGGCGGTGACCTTGGGCAGGTCGGGGTCCCCGGAGGACGCGAGGGCGGGGACGAGCCCGATCGTCGCCGCCGCGACCCCCACCACCGCGACCGGAACGACGTAGCGCGCGGCCCTGTGTCGCCCGGCGCGTCGGTCGTCGGCCTCGTCGGCGGCCTTCGCGCGGTCGTCGGTTTCGTACGGTGCCATGTGTGCCTTACCTCCGTCGTCGGCGGCGGCTCTGTGGTCCTGTCCCTGCTCCACCCCTGGGCCGCCATTCTCACCCGAACCGGTGAGGAGTGGTGTTCTCCATATGACCAAATCGGCCGGACGGAAGCGTCAGCCCGCGGAATCAACTCCGCGTAGTCCTGCGGTATGACGCCGGACGACGGCATCCGGCCGGACCCGTAGGGGTCGTACGGGGAGCACGTGCCCCCGGCGTGTCACGCGTCGCGGACGCCCCGCACGGCGCACGGGTCACCGACCGGCACGCACCGCCGGAGGGGGCACCGACGGCATCCACCGCACGGCGGGTCACGCGGCGGCACGGCGTGGGGCCGCACCGGGCGTCACGGGCCGGTGCATCCTTCCGGCCCGGCACCGGGGGAAGCCGGTGCGGGGGCCGCGGGGCGGCCCCGGCGGCCACTCAGCCGGCGCGGTGCACCACGGCGTCCGCCAACTCGACCAGCGCGGCCTTCGCGTCGCCGTCGGGCAGCGGCGCGAGCGCGGCCCGCGCGTCCTCCGCGTAGCGCACGGTGTCCCGGCGGGCCTGCTCCAGCGCGGGGTGCTCCCGCAGCCGGGCCAGCGCCTCCGCGTGCCGCGCGTCGTCCGTCAGGTCGGAGTCCAGCAGCTCGCACAGCGCGACGTCCTCGGCGAGCCCCAGCCGCTCGGCCCGCTCGCGCAGCCGCAACACCGGCAGCGTGGGAATGCCCTCGCGCAGGTCGGTGCCCGGGGTCTTGCCGGACTCGTGCGACTCGGACGCGATGTCGAGGACGTCGTCCGCGAGCTGGAAGGCGACGCCGAGCCGCTCGCCGTACTGCGTCAGCACGTCGACGACCGTCTCGTCGGCGCCCGACATCATCGCCCCGAAGCGGCAGGCCACGGCGACCAGCGAGCCGGTCTTGCCGCTCAGCACGTCCAGGTAGTGGTCGACCGGGTCCCGCCCGTCGCGCGGCCCGGCGGTCTCCAGGATCTGGCCGGTCACCAGCCGCTCGAACGCCTCGGCCTGGATGCGGACGGCGTCGGGACCCAGGTCGGCCAGGATGTAGGAGGCGCGGGCGAAGAGGAAGTCGCCGGTGAGGACGGCCACCGAGTTGCCCCAGCGGACGTTGGCGCTGTCGACGCCGCGCCTGACGTCGGCCTCGTCCATCACGTCGTCGTGGTACAGCGTGGCGAGGTGCGTCAGCTCGACGACCACGGCCGAGGGCACGACACCCGGCGCGTAGGGATCACCGAACTGGGCGGCGAGCATCACGAGGAGCGGCCGGAACCGCTTCCCGCCGGCCCGCACGAGGTGCTGGGCGGCTTCCGTGATGAAGGGGACCCCGCTCTTGGTGGCTTCGAGCAAACCCTCCTCGACAGCCGCCAATCCGGCCTGGACATCGGCTTCGAGAGCCTGGTCCCGCACGCTCAGCCCGAACGGCCCGACGACGGTCACGAGAGGTTCTCCTGTCTGCTGACGATCACATGGCGAACTCGGTCGATCATTCTTTCGATGACACGGTTTGTCGATGTGTCGCTGCCATCACTCAAGTCAGCGTATCCGGTCACGTTTCGATCACCACGAGCGCCCACCGTCCCCCGGCCGACGTGACCCCGCCGGGAGGTACGCCGGAATACACCTGTAAGACACACGGAACCGCCCGTGCGCCGCATGCCGCGGGTACCCCTCCCGTCCGGGCGGTATCCGACGGCCGTCGACATGTTCACGATCACCTACTGCTCCGCCGACGGCCCGGCGCCCCGCCCCCGGGCCCTGCGGGGCCGGGGGCGCACGGGAGAGAGGGGCGTGGCCCCCGGTTCGTCCGCGTCCGGCCCCGAGCCCGGCCCGCGGACGATCACCCCGCCCCCGACCCGTCCCGCTCCCCCGGCGCGGCTTTCCGCCAGGGGCACGGAACCGCCGCCCGCACGCCCCCGCGTCCTCCCCCACGCCGTCCCGCGCGACCTCGGCCGCGCCGCCCCCGCGCCTCCTCCCTCCCGCCCGCCGTCCCCCACGACCCGGTCCGGTTGCCGCACCACCGTTCGACGCGTCCCGTGCGCCGAGGCGAGCCCCCGGGCATCCGTCCGGCCCTCCCCCGTGGAGCCGCGCGCAGGACGCCCTCGCCCCACTCCACCCCTCCCCGACGGCGCCCGACCGCTCGCCCGGACGCGGCGCCCGGCGGCCGACAAGCCACCCCGACGCTCCGACGCTCCGGGGGCGCCTCCCCGACCCGCCGACCGGCCGGACCCCACCACACGGCCGCCGGCACCCCTGGGTAAGCCGGACTCCGCCCCCCGCCCGCGTCCGGGGCCGCCCTGCACGGTCTCGGCACAGCGGACGGCACGGCGGACGGCACGCCGGACGTCGCGCGGGGCACGACCGGAGGCCCTTCCGCGTGCCGGGACCTCGGTCGCCCAGCGGCCCGCCACCCCGACCCTGGCCACCGGCCGCGCGGGCGGTTCGGTTCGGCATCCCATCGGGACCGCCCGACCGCGCCGCGGGGCGCCACCCGCGCGCCCGCCCCGCCGGGGGCGGTCGTCGCGGTCCGCCGGGCGGACGACCGCCGTGACGCACGGGCACCCCCTCCAGGCGGTTCCGACCTCGGCACGGGCCCGCCCGGGGGTCAGCCGTGCCCGCCCCGGCGGCCGGACCGCCGGCCCGGTGCCCGCCCGTGAGGTGATGGGGCGTGGCACATGGACGGGGCGCCCGGCAGGCTTCACCCGTCTCCGGTTGACCGCCCGCGCGGGGTCGGCCCGGCGCCAAGCCCGGCGCCGGGTCACATCGGATCGGGTCGATGCGGGTCGGGTCGGGTCGAGGCGGGTCGGGTCGAATCGGGGCGGGGCACAACGTCGCCCCGCTGAGTCGACGGCGTCCCGTCCCCTGACGCCGCCTCCTTTCTCCGAGGTCCGGCGGACCGACGCCGGGCCCAATCGGCCGCGCACGCAACGGCGTTCGCCCGGCGGCCCGCGCCGCTTCCGCCCCACCCCCGTCAACTCATCGCGCGCGGCGCGGCGTTCGCCGGGCCGGCCGGCCTGCGGCGCCTCCGCCGGTCCGCTCGTGCGTGACGCACCCCGGCAGGGCCTGTCCGGCATGCGGGCGCCACCGTGACCGTCCCGTAACTCCCGGCACGCCAAACGGCGGTGGCGTAATGCCCGACTTGCCCGTCATGCCGCGTTGGCGACCGTTGCACGCGTGAATTGAGTCACCCGCCGACCAGTGGATCACCCTCGGCCCACCACCCACGAACCCCTTCACCAAAGGCAAGTTGAGGATTCAATTCCGGCGCAAACGGACGTTTCGCCACGCCCCCAAAAGGGCGAAAGCGATCTTCAACGCCACATCGGGCCTTGTTCCCGACATGTGCAGTCGCATACGTTCTCGTCGACCCCGGGCGGATCGCCGAATCCTGCCGTCGCCCGGAACCCATCCACCCACGCACACACGGCAGGAGCGGGGGAACCACAGGTAGGCCGCCGATCCGGAAGACCGGACCGGCTAGGGGTGAAGCCGCGCCCGAAACGCGGCCGGGCATCTCCCGCCCGAACCCGACAGCTCACCTCGCAGGCGTCGGAGAGGACAATTCGTCATGCCCGCAGGCACGCACCGCCCCGCCCGCAAGAACATCGTCACCCGCGGAATGATCGCCGCGGGGACGGGCGCCCTGGCCTTGGCCCTGCCGCTCGTGAGCGCGACCGGCGCCCACGCCGCCACCCCCCAGGCCGCCAAGACCGCGGCCGTCCCCAACGTCCAGCTCATCACCTACAAGGTGGTCGCCGGCGACACGCTGACCAAGATCGCGAAGAAGTACCCGTCGAGCGGCGGCTGGAAGAAGCTGTACACGGCGAACCGCGCGGTCATCGGGAACGACCCGAGCCACCTGCGCACGGGCCTGACGCTCACGGTCGGCACCAAGACCCTGAAGTCGGCCGCGGCCACGACGACCGCCAAGACCACGGCCACCCAGGCGTCCGCCACCACGTACGCGAACAACCTGGACGGCTGGATCAAGGAGTCCCTGGACATCATGGGCAAGGCGGGCATCCCCGGCACCTATGACGGCATTCACCGCAACGTGATGCGCGAGTCCTCGGGCAACCCGAAGGCCATCAACAACTGGGACTCCAACGCCGTCGCGGGCACCCCCTCCAAGGGGCTCCTCCAGGTCATCGACCCCACGTTCCTGGCCTACCACGTGCCCGGCACCTCGATGGACCCCTACGACCCGGTCGCCAACATCACGGCGGCCTGCAACTACGCCGCCGCGAAGTACGGCTCGATCGACAACGTCAACGGCGCCTACTGATCCCCGCGGCGCACCCTCTCCCCCCACACCACGACATCGGCCGGCGGCACCCACGGGTCCGCCGGCGGTGCCGTACGAGAGGGGCGCCTCCGGATCGCGCGGGCACCCTCCGGGGGCCCGGCCCGCCGGGCCCCGCCGGGAGGTCCGCGCGGGCACCCTCCCGAGGCCGCGGGGCGGGCGGCGCCGGTACCGAGGCCCGGGTCAGCAGCGCTCTCCGCACCCGAAGACCCGCTCCAGGACCACCGCGATGCCGTCGTCCTCGTTGGACAGCGTCACCTCGTCGGCCACCGCTTTCAGTTCGGGATGCGCGTTGGCCATCGCGACCCCGTGTGCCGCCCAGTCGAACATCGGGATGTCGTTCGGCATGTCCCCGAACGCGAGCGTCCCCGACGGGCTCAGCCCGAGACGGGCCGCGGCGAGCGCGAGACCGGTGGCCTTGGTCACTCCGCATGGCTGGAGTTCGACGGTACCGGGCCCCGACATGGTGACCGTCGCCAGCGAACCGACCACTCCCCGCGCCGCCGAGGCCAACTCGTCGTCGGACAGCGACGGATGGCGCAGCAGCACCTTGCTGATCGGCTGCGCCCACAGGTCGTCCCGGCTCCGCACCCGCACAGCGGGCAGCGTCGGGTGCGGCATGACGTAGCCCGGCTCGATGAGGGTCAGCCCGTCCACGCCGTCCTGGTCCACCGCCGCGTACAGCAGGCCGACCTCCGCCTCGATCTTGCCGAGCGCCGTCTCCGCCAACTCCCGTTCCAGCGTGACCGACCAGAGCATCCGGTCGGTTCCGGCGTCGTAGAGCTGCGCGCCCTGCCCGCACACCGCCAGTCCCCGGCCGCCGAGTTCGTCCAGCAGCGGCCTGACCCGCGGTGCGGGGCGGCCCGTCACCACCAGGTGCCGGGCACCTGCCGCGGTCACTTTCGCCAACGCGGCCCGCGACCGGTCGGAGAGCGTGTCGTCGCCGCGGAGCAGCGTTCCGTCCAGGTCAGTGGCGATGAGTGAATATGCAGTCGGAGCGGCCATGATCCGAAGAATACGGATCGCGGGACCCGTCGACCCCGCCGGAACCGGACGACGTCCGGTATCCCGTCGGCAACGCCGTTCACCGCACGGTGGCAGGCGCGTTGCGACCGGTTGGGATCACGCACGGCCCGCTTCCGTCCGGTCGGACTTTCCCGTGCAGGACCGATCACAACGGCTCAACACCGCCGTTCCCCCCGCGCCCGTCCCACCCGAACCACCGGAGCGGCAGCACACGACGGGGTGCCGGCGGCCGGTTCCGGGACCGGGGGGGGACGCGGGCGGTCACCCCGGCGGGCAGGCGGAAACGTCCGTCGCCCGATCGGGCGACGGACGTCCACGCGCCCGGCCGGTCCCGGGTCCACCGGTGACCGGCCACCGGACGCTCACCCGTGGGCGGCCGCCAGATGCCGGGCCAGACGCGGCGACGCGAACCGGGTGCCGCACACGAACCGCATGACCGGACCGTACGAGGACGCCGCGGGCAGGCCGGTGAAGTACAGGCCGGGAACCGACGAGCGGTATCCGGCGCCCAGCCGCGGAGTGCCGCGGCTGACGGCCAGCGCGGTCCGCAGCCCGTCCCCGAGGAAGTCCATCGCGGCGATGTCCACGCGGTATCCGGTCGCCGCCACGACGTGGTCGGCGGACAGGTCGTCCAGCCGGCCGCCGTGGGTCTGCACCGTGAGGACGGGCTTGCCCTCCGCGGCTCCCGCCCGGACGATCCGCCGCACCTCGCGGACGGCGACCCTGCCCTCGAAGCGGTCCCGCAGCCACCAGGCGCCGAGCGGTCCGAGCACCCGGCGGACCAGGTAGTGCCGTGCCCCGGCGGGCAGATGGCGGTAGGGCTGCGCGTGGTGGCTGAGGGCCCACAGCGACCAGGCCCGCCCGAACGGCGACTCCGGGCGCAGCTTCGGCTGGTCCCACGGCGGCGCGCCGAAGTCCACCGCTCCCCGCCCCCGGGACACCACCGTCACCCGCGCGCCCGCCTCCGCCGCCAGCACCGCCGTCTCCAGCGCGGACTGGCCCGCGCCGACGACGATCAGGTCCTTGCCGGCGAACCGGCTCAGGTCGTGGTGCTGCGAGCTGTGCGACAGGGGTCCCGAGGGCGTCGGCCCGTCCGCCGCCGCCTCGGCCAGCGCGGCGGGCAGATACGCCAGCCCGGACAGCCCGGTGGCCACGACGACCGCCCGCGCCGTGAAGGACTCCCCCGAGTCGAGCTTGAGGACGAAACCGTCCGGGCCGCCCGGGGAGCCCCGGCCGCTCCCGCGGTCGACCGAGACGACCCGGACCTGCTCCAGACCGGGCACGAGCCGCTCCTGGAACCACTGCCCGTAGCCGATGAACGTCTCGACGGGAATGATGTCCTCGTCCGTGGCGAGCGGCCGCGTCCCCGCGGCAGCGCAGTAGTCGCCGAGGGTGTGCCCCCGCTGCGGGGCGTCGATGCTCGACGCGGCCGGGGTCGACTTCAGGAGCATCCCCTCGGGCATGTGGTCGCGCCAGCTGACCATGGGTTCGCCGAAGACCCGCACCGGAATGCCCCGCGCCCGCAGATGGGCGGCGGTGGACAGCCCGAACGGCCCCGCGCCGATGACTGCTACCGGATGGTTCACGAAGTCCCTCCCCAGGACGTACGACGCCTACTTCGTGGTGGAACCGCCGCCGCGGCGGCTGGTCCGCCACAGCTGGTGGAGATGGCGCGCGCCCGGCCGGACCAGGCGCGCGAGCATCGTGAAGAACGGCCGCAGGTCGTCACCCGCGAGCCAGGCCAGCTCCGTACCGCTCGCCCGGGCCGGCGCGTGCGGTGTCGTGTAGCCGCTGCGCCGGTAGGCGAGCAGGGCCGGCAGGTCGATGTTCTCCACGACGTACCGGTGCCCGGTGCGCTGTTCCCCCTCCGGAACCCGGCGGCCGGTCAGATGCAGGTGCAGCGCACGGACGACGTCGATCCCCGACTCGCTCTCGAAGAGGCGGAACTGGGCGCCCATGCGCGGGTTGAAGTCGAGCAGCTTGTACCGGCCGTCCCGGCGGTCGAACCGCAGGTCGAGGTCGATGACGCCGGTGAAGCCGATCCGCTGGACGAACCGCGCGGCGATGTCCGCGAGTTCCGGGTTGTCGACGACGTACGCGTGCGCCGTCATGCCCGCGTGCGGCGGCCACGAGCGGACCTTCACGCCGGTGAACATCGACAGCGGCGTCGAGTCCGCGTCGAAGCAGGCGTGCACGATCCAGTCCTCCGCCTCCTCCCTCGGCAGGTACTCCTGGAGGATCACACCGGGCCGCGGCCCCCAGTCCCGGGCGAGGGCCAGCAGCCCCTCGCGGGTCGCGATCCGCGTCGTCCCGTTCACCGCGGGCCGGCTGCGCCGCACGAACGCCTCCCGGTTCTTGGCGACGAGCGGGAAGAGCGCCTTCTCGGCGAACGCCTCGATCTCGTCGTACGACTCGGGGAACGCGGCGGCGGGGCTCGGGACGCCGTGCTCCGCGCACAGCTCGTGCAGCCCCTGCTTGCTGGCGAGCCGCCGCGGCAGCCCGGCCTCCACCCGCGGGAAGAGGAAGCGGCCCGCCAACTCCTCCTGGTGCTCCGCGATCAGGACCGCGGCCTCCTCGTCGGTCGGGACCAGCACCGTCGGCCGGCCGATGCGCCGGCCCACGCGCAGCAACCCCTCGACGAGCCGCCCGGGCTCCTCCGTCCCCCGGGTCGGCCACACGAACGCGCGCCGCAGATACCGCGACGCGGCGGCCGGCGTGTACCGGTCCTCGGTGATGGCGTACATCGGCACGCCCAGCCGGCCCAGGCTCCGGATGGCACCCACTCCGCCGTGGTGCAGCGGATAGTTTCCGAACTTGACGATGAGACCCGGGACTTCACGGTCGGCGTCGACCGGCACACCACTGGAACTCCTGGCCATGCGCCCCCCACATGTCCCCCTGCGGACCGGACCCACCCCGCCCGTTTCCCCCAAAGGACGCTAAGCCGGAATTGCCACCTCCGACAAGGCCATACCGGACATTGCAAACTCTTTAGACACTGCCGCTGTGGGGCCCCTCCCCCGTAACGTGTGCTCCGACCACACGAAACGCGTGGAACGCACGGATCACATGGCGAGTACGAATCCGAAAGCGAGGCAGCACCCGATGCCCCCCTTCGATGTTCCCGAGGGCGATCCCTTCGGCCCGCACAACCTCCCCTACGGAGTCTTCTCCCCGGCCGGACCGCAGGGCACCGGTGAGCGGCGCGTGGGCGTACGCCTCGGCGACCACGTGCTGGACGCGGGCGCCGCGGCCCGGGCCCTCGGCTCCCCCTACGCCGGGCTGCTCGCGCAGCCGACACTGGACCCGCTGCTCGCCGCGGGCCGCACCGCCTGGTCCGACGTCCGCCGCGCGCTGACGGCGTGGGTGACCGTCCCCGCCCACCGGGACGCCCTCGCCCCCCACTTCCACCCGCTGTCCGAGGTGACCCTCCACCTGCCCTTCACCGTCGCGGACTACGTCGACTTCTACGCCTCGGAGAACCACGCCCGCAACGTCGGCCGGATCTTCCGCCCCGAGGCCGCCGACTCCCTCACCCCCAACTGGAAGCACCTGCCGATCGGCTACCACGGCCGCTCCGGCACGGTCGTGGTCTCCGGCACGGACGTGGTGCGCCCGTCGGGCCAGCGCAAGGCGCCCGCCGACGCCGACCCGGTCTTCGGCCCCTCGATCCGCCTCGACATCGAGGCCGAGGTCGGCTTCGTCGTCGGCACCCCCTCCGCGATGGGCCGCCCGGTCGCGCTCGGCGACTACCGCGACCACGTCTTCGGGCTCTGCCTGCTCAACGACTGGTCGGCCCGCGATCTCCAGGCGTGGGAGTACGTGCCCCTCGGCCCCTTCCTCGGCAAGTCGTTCGCCACCTCGGTGTCGGCCTGGATCACGCCGCTCGACGCCCTCGACGAGGCCCGCGTCGCGCCCCCGGCCCGCACGCACCCCCTCCTGCCCTACCTCGACGACGCCTCCGAGGACCCGGGCGGCTACGACCTGAGGATCTCGGTCGCCGTCAACGGCCACGTCGTCTCCGAGCCCCCGTTCTCCACCATGTACTGGACGGCGGCCCAGCAACTGGCGCACATGACGGTCAACGGGGCCTCGCTGCGCACCGGCGACCTCTACGGCTCCGGCACCGTCAGCGGCCCCTCCGACGCGGAGCGCGGCTCCCTGCTCGAACTCACCTGGAACGGCCGCGACGCCCTCGAACTCCCCGACGGCAAGCGCACGTTCCTGGAGGACGGCGACGAGGTCACCCTGACCGCCTGGGCACCCGGCCCGGGCGGCTCCCGGGTGGGCCTGGGCGAGGTCCGGGGCCGCATCGCGCCGGCGGTCGCCGGATAGGGCGCCGGGCCCGCGACGCCCTGTTCCGCCGACGGCGGGCAGGGCGTCCGCCGACAGCGGGGACCGGCCGGCCGGCCGCACCCACCGCGCCTGCGGCAGGGCACGCCACACCCCGCGTCCGAGAACCCCTCGGGGGCCCGCTCTGGTCCGATCCGGACCGAGCGGGACCGGAGGCCGGGCCGGTCGGGCGCCGGGGCGGCCTACATCCAGTCCTCGGGCTCCGGTTCCTGGTCCAGCTCGGGCCAGTCGGGGTCCGGCACATGGCCGGCGGCCGGGTCCGGCAGCCGGCCCGTCGCCGGTGCCGCGGCCCGGGCCGGGGCGCCGGAGTCCGGTGCCGGGCCCGCCTGGGCCGCACCGTCGCCGAGCCCGGCGAGCACCCCGATCACCCCCTCGCCGTAGGTCGCGAGCTTCTTCTCGCCCACCCCGCCGACGGAGCCCAGGTCCCTCACCGACGTGGGCCACACCGTGGCGATCTCCCGCAAGGTGGCGTCGTGGAAGATGACGTACGCCGGGACGCCCTGCTCGCGCGCCTGCTCGGCACGCCAGGCGCGCAGCGCCTCGAAGGCGGGGACGAGTTCGGCGGGCAGCTCGGCCGCCGCGGCCTTGGCCTTGCGCTCCCCCCTGGAGCCCGAGGAGCGGGAGGCGGCCTGCTTCGGCGGCTCCTTGCGCAGCGGCACCTCGCGCTCGCGCCGCAGCACGGTCCCGCTGGCCTCGGTCAGCACCAGCGTGCCGTACTCGCCCTCGACCGCGATGAGCCCCTGAGCCAGCAACTGCCGGACCACCCCGCGCCATTCGGCCTCGGCCAGCTCCTCGCCGATCCCGAAGACGGACAGCTGGTCGTGGTCGAACTGGATCACCTTGGCGGTCCTGCGGCCGAGCAGGATGTCCACGATCTGCCCCGCGCCGAACTTCTGCCCCCGCTCCCGTTGCAGGCGCACCACGGTGGACAGCAGTTTCTGCGCGGCGACCGTGCCGTCCCAGGTCTCGGGGGGCGTCAGACAGGTGTCGCAGTTGCCGCAGGCCGGGGTGTCGGGGTCCTGCCCGAAGTAGGCGAGGAGCTGGGAGCGCCGGCACTGGGCGGTCTCGCACAGGGCGAGCATCGCGTCCAGGTGGGAGGCGGCGCGGCGGCGGAACGCCTCGTCCCCCTCCGAGCCCTGGATCAGCTTGCGCTGCTGGACCACGTCCTGGAGCCCGTAGGCCATCCACGCGGTGGACGGCAGCCCGTCGCGGCCCGCGCGGCCCGTCTCCTGGTAGTACCCCTCCACCGACTTCGGCAGGTCGAGGTGGGCGACGAACCGGACGTCCGGCTTGTCGATGCCCATGCCGAACGCGATCGTCGCGACCACCACCAGGCCCTCCTCCCGCAGGAACCGCGCCTGGTGGGCGGCGCGGGTCCCGGCGTCGAGCCCCGCGTGGTAGGGCACCGCCTCCACGCCGTTGCGGGAGAGGAACTCGGCGGTCTTCTCCACGGAGTTGCGCGAGAGGCAGTACACGATGCCCGCGTCGCCGGCGTGCTCCTCGCGCAGGAAGGCCAGCAGCTGCTTCTTGGGGTCGGCCTTCGGCACGATCCGGTACTGGATGTTGGGACGGTCGAAGCTCGCCTCGAAGTGCCGGGCGGCCGGCATGCCGAGGCGCTGGGTGATCTCCCGGTGCGTCGCGCGGGTCGCGGTGGCCGTCAGCGCGAGCCGCGGAACGTCCGGCCAGCGCTCGCCCAGCAGCGACAGGGCCAGGTAGTCGGGGCGGAAGTCGTGCCCCCACTGGGCGACGCAGTGCGCCTCGTCGATCGCGAAGAGGGAGACCTTCCCCCGCGAGATCAGATCCAGCGTGGACTCCAGGCGCAGCCGCTCCGGGGCGAGGTAGAGCAGGTCGAGCTCGCCGGCCAGGAACTCGGCCTCGACCACGCGCCGCTCGTCGAAGTCCTGCGTGGAGTTCATGAACCCCGCGCGCACGCCCAGCGCCCGCAGCGCGTCCACCTGGTCCTGCATGAGCGCGATGAGCGGGGAGACCACGATGCCCGTCCCCGGCCTGACCAGGGACGGAATCTGGTAGCAGAGGGACTTGCCGCCGCCGGTCGGCATCAGGACGACGGCGTCACCGCCCGCCACCACGTGCTCGATGATCGCTTCCTGCTCGCCGCGGAAGGCGTCGTAGCCGAAGACCCGGTGGAGGGTGGCCAGCGCCTCGCTCCCGCCCGGCGTCTCCGTCACGTCCGCTCCGGTCGTCACACCCGTCCCGCCCATCGTCCTGTCCCCCGCACCTCGCGCCTCGACCACACCGTCCACGATAGGGGTCCGCGCCGACACCCCGAGACGTGTCCACAGGCTGCGACCGGCCGGCTCCTCCGCGCACCGGGTGGGCCGCACATCGTCCCGGCACCGGGACGGCGCCCCCGCGCTCGCCGAAGTCCGGCCCGGCTCCTGCTCCGGCGGGCCCTCCGGCCGCCGCGCGGGCGACCGGGGCCCGTGCCGGGGCGCCGCCGGGCCGCGTGTCCCGCCACGCAGCCGACGCCCGTGCCGGGGCCCGGCAGGGCCGCTGTCCCGCGCGCTGCCGGAGTCGCCCCTCGTGCCGGCGGCGGCTTCGCGGGAGGCTGGCGGCGCCACGGGGAGGGGACGGGATGAGGCATGTTCCATTCTTCCGCTGGGTCCTGACGCTGGGCTTCGTGCTCTTCACCTGCGCGGTGGGGCTGTACGCGTTCGGGCCGGGCCTGCCGGACACGCGCCAGATCGATCTGACGGTGCTCGACGAGAAGCCCGACGGGGCGTGCCGGGTGCGGTGGCACGACCCGTATCAGGACCGGACGAGGGAAGAGCCGTACCGGTGCGACCCGGGCCGGTCCGACCTGCTGAAGGCGCCGCAGTGGGCCGACGGCGGCGGCTACGGCTGGGAGAGCGGGTTCATGCTGACCGAGGGACGGCACCGAGGAGATCTCGAAGATGCCGGAGCCGATACCGGCCTCGGGTCCGCGGACGTCTTCCTGCTGCTGGGGGCACCGCTCGTCACCCTCGGCCTGATCGGCGGCAATCTGCGGGCGCTGCCTCGGACCCTCGGGGTGCGGGCACCGCTCGTCCGCCGTGCGATGGGCCTGTCCTCGGCGGCGGCCCGCGTGGCCGACGACTACGAACGGGCCCTGGCCGCGGTGCGGGAGGCCGGACGCCATGCCGACCTGTCCCGCGACACCGGCAGCGGCCCGGGTGCGCGACTGGTCACCGCGCTCTGGGTGCTCAAGGAGGCGGGCCCGTCCGCGGGCGAGACGGCCGCCCGCGGACGGGCGATCGCACGGCGGCTCGACGGACTGCTTCAGGACACGGCACCCTCGGCCGACCTGCGGAGCAGCTTGCGGGCCGGACCGGTGGCCCGGGCGCGCGCCGGCCGCGCCGTCGCCGAACTGGGGGCGTTGCTGGCCGAGGCGGAGCGGGACGGCCTGCCGGAACGCTGTGCGCAGACCTCGGTCGACCTGCTCAGGGGCCAGGACGCCGAGTGGGCGGCGCTCGCCGCTGCCACGGACTTCGCGCGGGACCCCGCCGCGTACCGGCACCTGCTGGCACGCTGGGCTCCGGCCGCCGATCCGCCGCCGGCACGGCCCGCTGCCCGGACGCCCTGGTGGCGCCGGCGGCGGTGACCGTCCGGCGCCGTCCCCCGGCCGGTACGACGTCGGCCCCCGCCGCGAGCACAGCGGCCGGCACCAATCCGTACCGTGTCGGACCTACGAGACGGAGCGGCGATCGGCCGCGGTGGCGCCGGAGTCGGGAAGCTCGAAGCGACTGGGAAAGGGGAAATAGGATTCCAGGAAGGCTTCGAGCCGTTCGGAGACCTGGCGCTGCCGGTCCTCGGGCGTGTTCACGTCGTTGAGGCAGAAGAAGTCGAAACGGCGGGTCGCCAGCAGGTCCGCCATGCGCTCGGGGGCCTCGGGCTTGGCGACGTCGATGTAGCGCAGCTTGAACGTTCCCGGAACGGCACGGCCGGTGAGGTAGGCGTGATGGTGGTGCAGTGACGCGCCCATGGCGATGTCGTCGGTGGCCCGGAACCGGGAACGGCTGGTCCGCTGGACGTCTTCGGCGAATCGGTTCTCGATGTCCCGCATGACGGAGCGGATTTGCGGGTGCGGCGTGTGCATGAACTTGTTGACGGTGAACCGCCCGTGCTCCTTCAGCAGAAGGCTGCGGACGTTCTTTCCCGCCGCGTTGGGCGCGGGTTCGTCCGCGTGGGGCGCGCCCAGTCCGAGCTGGAACGGGGAGAACGGGAGCTTGGCGATGCCGTTGCCGTGGAAGAAGTGGCCGGCCGTTATGGGACGGCCGAGGAAGACGTCGTCGTTGAAGTAGAGGTAGTGCTCGGACAGCCCGTCGATGTGGTGGAGCCGGGTGCCGATGGCATGGGAGTTGAACACCGGCAGCGCGGTCGGGTCGCTGAAGATGTCCTTGTGGTCGACGACCTCGATGCCCGCGGCGTCCGTGTCGAGCCAGTGGGGGGTCTGGCCGTCGGTCACGAGATAGACCGTGCGGACGAACGGCGCGTACATCTGGAGCGACCGCAGCGAGTACCGCAGCTCGTCGTGGCTGGTGTACCGGGAAGCGCCCGTCTCGCGGGCGTGGATGCGGGAGGCGGTGCCGTCACGGTGGGCCCGGCGTTTGGCGGCGTGGACCGGGTCGTTTCCGTCGACCCAGGTGTAGACCACGTCGATCGGGAAGTCGACGGCGCCGATCGTGGGCTGCGCGTAGTCGGTCCACGTCGGGTAGGCCCGGCCGGATATCTCGCGAACGGCCGGTTCGAGCGCGTCCGCGGGCAGGACATCGGAGACGGCGTTGGAACGGGGGGCGACCAGCGCGCCCGAGAGCACCGAGAGCGGCGTCTGGGTGCGCAGGGCGTCGATCCGCTCGGAGGCCCGCCCGTCGCCGCCCTCGCTCGCCGCCACGAGGTCGTCGCCCTCGGTCCAGAACTCGACGTCGCAGCCGTGGGAGAGGTCCGCGAAGACCTCGCCCGTGCGGCCCAGCAGGATTTCACCGAAGCGGATGGTGCCGCTGCGCTTGAGGGAGGCGGGCAGGGCGCCGTCCGCGTAGAGGGCCGCGTCGGAGGGCCAGGCGTCCTTGCCGGGCTTCACCGCGTACATCGCCGTCGACGCGTACAGTTCCCGCAACGCGGTGAGCAGGGCTTTGCGGTCCCCTATACGGACGCCGACGACGTGACGCACCGGTGAGCGGCCCGGCACGAGGAAGTACTCGACGCCGGCATGGTCCAGGGCGTCCGCCACCAGGGAGAGATTGCGCGCCGATGCCCCGCCGGCGGGGAACGACGTCACTCGGCGACCGAAGTAGGTCCGCCCCTCCACGTCGAACGCCGACAGGTCGCCGTCCCCCTGAAGCCACTCCTCGCGGCGCGCCTCGATCCTGGCCGTCCGCTCGCGTTCGGCCGTGAGCCGGTCTCGCTCGGCTCTCCTGGCCGCCTCCAGGCGGAGCGCCTCGTCGCGCTCCCGCTTCCGGCGGATACGAACGCGAGGCGGAAGGAGCCGCTCCCCTGCAGTCTTCAGTCGTGACGGCATGTAGCGTTCGGCTCCTTCATCCCATGGGAACAGCGTCTTGCCCGGGACAGGCGAGCCCCGGCGAACAAGATCGAAAGAAAGACGCCGGTCATACTAATCGGTATCCCAAGTTCATCCCATGGCCGCTACAAGGTGTTCCCTCATTCATCCAAAGAAGAGCAAACAGCCCTTTTCGCGACAAGTGGCGAAGCTCGCGGGGAACGCGGTCGGCGTCCGGGAGGCACGAGTGCGAGCGCGCGCTCCCGACAGCGCCCTGCGGGCCGCTCCGCTGCGCCGGCGGTGAACGCGAAAGGGCCGGTTCCGCATCCCGAAGGGAGCGGAACCGGCCCGGGGCGCGTGACGCTCAGCGCACGAAGACCCCCGCCTGGCCGGCCAGGTCGAGGAAGTACTGCGGTGCCACACCCAGCACCAGCGTGACCGCCACACCGACCGCGATCGCGGTCATGGTCAGCGGCGAGGGCACGGCGACCGTCGGCCCCTCCGGCTTCGGTTCGCTGAAGAACATCAGCACGATCACCCGGATGTAGAAGAACGCGGCGATGGCCGACGAGATCACACCGACCACGACCAGCGCGCCCGCTCCGCCCTCCGCCGCCGCCTTGAACACGGCGAACTTCCCGGCGAAGCCCGAGGTCAGCGGAATGCCCGCGAAGGCGAGCAGGAAGATCGCGAACACCGCGGCCACCAGCGGGGAACGGCGTCCGAGACCCGCCCACTTGGACAGGTGCGTGGCCTCACCGCCCGCGTCCCGGACGAGCGTGACGACGGCGAAGGCGCCGATCGTGACGAACGAGTACGCCCCCAGGTAGAAGAGGACGGAGGAGACACCGTCGGGCGAGGTCGCGATGACACCCGCGAGGATGAATCCCGCGTGCGCGATCGACGAGTACGCCAGCAGCCGCTTGATGTCGGTCTGGGTGATCGCGACGATCGCGCCGCCCAGCATGGTGACGATCGCCACGGCCCACATGACCGGCCGCCAGTCCCAGCGCAGGCCCGGCAGGACGACGTACAGCAGGCGCAGCAGGGCGCCGAACGCGGCCACCTTCGTCGCCGCGGCCATGAAGCCGGTGACCGGCGTCGGGGCTCCCTGGTAGACGTCCGGTGTCCACATGTGGAAGGGGACGGCGCCGACCTTGAAGAGCAGGCCCATGACGATCAGCGCGGTGCCGATGAGCAGCAGCACGTCGTTGCCCATGGTGCCGGCGAGCGCCGGGTCGACGCTGGTGACCGTGCCGTCGACGACCTGGGCGATCGTCGCGTAGGACACGGAGCCCGCGTAGCCGTAGAGCAGGGCGATGCCGAACAGGGTGAAGGCGGAGGCGAAGGCGCCGAGCAGGAAGTACTTCACCGCGGCCTCCTGCGACATGAGCCGCTTGCGGCGGGCCAGGGCGCAGAGCAGGTACAGCGGGAGGGAGAAGACCTCCAGGGCGATGAACAGCGTCAGCAGGTCGTCGGCCGCCGGGAAGACCAGCATGCCGCTGACCGCGAAGAGCAGCAGCGGGAACACCTCGGTGGTGGTGAACCCGGCCTTCACGGCCGCCTTCTCGCTGTCGCTGCCCGGTACGGACGCGGCCTGCGCGGCGAAGGAGTCGACGCGGTTGCCGTGCGCCTCGGGGTCGAGGCGCCGCTCGGCGAAGGTGAACACGCCGAGGAGTCCGGCCAGCAGGATCGTGCCCTGGAGGAACAGGGCGGGTCCGTCGACGGCGATGGCGCCCATGGCCGCGATGTGGGCCTTGGTGGTGCCGTACCCGCCGGCCGCGAGCGCGACGACCGCGGCGAACGCGGCGGCGAGAGCGACGACGGAGACGAACAGCTGGGCGTGGTAACGGGACTTGCGCGGCACGAACGCCTCGACCAGGATCCCGACGATCGCGGCGCCGAGGATGATCAGCACGGGCGACAACTGCCCGTATTCGATCTTCGGTGCGTTGATCTTGGGGATCGGGTCGGCTGCGACTGCCGCCGTTGTCCACAGGCTGTGGACGGCTGATGCGCTCACTGGGCCGCCTCCACCTCGGGCCGGGGGTCCTTCTCGTGTACGTCTGACATGGTCTGCTTGACCGCCGGGTTGACGATGTCGGTGACCGGCTTCGGGTAGACGCCCAGGAAGATCAGCAGCGCGATCAGCGGGGCGACCACCAGGAGCTCGCGCACCCTGAGGTCCGGCATCTCGGCGACCTCCGCCTTGACCGGGCCCGTCATCGTCCGCTGGTACAGGACGAGGGTGTAGAGCGCGGCGAGGACGATGCCGAAGGTGGCGATGATGCCGACGGCCGGGTAGCGCGCGAACGTGCCCACCAGGACCAGGAACTCGCTCACGAAGGGCGCGAGGCCGGGGAGCGACAGGGTCGCGAGGCCGCCGATGAGGAAGGTGCCCGCGAGCACCGGGGCGACCTTCTGCACCCCTCCGTAGTCGGCGATCAGGCGCGAGCCGCGCCGCGAGATCAGGAATCCGGCCACCAGCATCAGCGCGGCCGTCGAGATCCCGTGGTTGACCATGTACAGCGTCGCGCCCGACTGGCCCTGGCTGGTCATCGCGAAGATGCCCAGGATGATGAAGCCGAAGTGCGAGATCGACGCGTACGCCACCAGCCGCTTGATGTCGCGCTGCCCGACCGCGAGCAGTGCCCCGTAGACGATGCTGACCAGCGCCAGCACGAGGATCACGGGCGTGGCCCACTTGCTGGCCTCCGGGAAGAGCTGGAGGCAGAAGCGGAGCATCGCGAAGGTGCCGACCTTGTCGACGACCGCGGTGATCAGGACGGCGACCGGGGCGGTGGCCTCACCCATGGCGTTGGGCAGCCAGGTGTGCAGCGGCCAGAGCGGCGCCTTCACGGCGAAGGCGAAGAAGAAGCCGAGGAACAGCCACCGCTCGGTGCTGGTCGCCATGTGCAGCGACCCGTCGGCCCGGGCCTGGACGATCTCCTGGAGCGAGAAGTTCCCCGCGACGACGTACAGCCCGATCACCGCGGCCAGCATGATCAGGCCGCCGACCAGGTTGTAGAGGAGGAACTTCACCGCGGCGTACGAGCGCTGGGTGGCCGCCGCCTCGTCGCCGTGCTCGTGGGCCCGGTCCCCGAAGCCGCCGATGAGGAAGTACATCGGGATGAGCATGGCTTCGAAGAAGATGTAGAAGAGGAACACGTCGGTGGCCTCGAAGGAGATGATCACCATCGCCTCGACGGCCAGGATCAGGGCGAAGAAGCCCTGGGTCGGCCGCCACCGCTTGCTGCCGGTCTCGTGCGGGTCGGCGTCGTGCCAGCCCGCGAGGATCACGAACGGCATCAGCAGCGCGGTGAGCGCGACGAGCGCCACCCCGATGCCGTCCACACCCAGCTCGTAGCGCACACCGAAGTCCGCGATCCAGGCGTGCGATTCGGTGAGCTGGTAGCGGTCACCGCCCGGGTCGAAGCGCACCAGGGTGACCACGGCGAGCGCCAGGGTGCCCAGGGAGACCAGCAGGGCGAGCCACTTGGCGGCGGCCCGCCGCGCGGCGGGCACCGCTGCCGTGGCGATCGCCCCGAGGGCCGGGAGCACCGCCGTCGCTGTCAGCAGAGGAAAGGACATCGGTATCAGACCGCCCTCATCAGCAGGGTCGCGGCGACGAGGATGGCCGCACCGCCGAACATCGAGACCGCGTAACTGCGCGCGTAGCCGTTCTGCAGCTTGCGCAGCCGCCCGGAGAGGCCGCCGACCGAGGCGGCCGTTCCGTTGACCACTCCGTCGACCAGCGTGTGGTCGACGTACACCAGGGAGCGGGTGAGGTGCTCACCGCCGCGCACCAGCACGACGTGGTTGAAGTCGTCCTGGAGCAGGTCGCGCCGGGCGGCCCGGGTGAGCAGGGAACCCCGCGGGGCGACGACCGGGACGGAACGCCGGCCGTACTGGAGGTAGGCGATGCCCGCGCCGACGACCAGCAGCACCATCGTGGCCGCCGTGACCGTGAGGGCGCTGACGGGCGAGTCACCCTCGGCGTGCCCGGTGACCGGCTCCAGCCAGTGCAGGAAGCGGTCGCCGATGCCGAAGAAGGCTCCGGCGAACACGGACCCGAAGGCCAGCACGATCATGGGGATCGTCATGGAGCTCGGCGACTCGTGCGGGTGCGGCTCGTGGCCTTCCGCGTCGGGCTGCCAGCGCTTCTCACCGAAGAACGTCATGATCATCACGCGGGTCATGTAGTACGCGGTGATCGCGGCGCCCAGCAGGGCCACGCTGCCGAGGATCCAGCCCTCGGTGCCGCCCTTGGCGAACGCCGCCTCGATGATCTTGTCCTTGGAGAAGAAGCCGGACAGGCCCGGGAAGCCGATGATCGCCAGGTAGCCGAGACCGAACGTCACGAAGGTGACCGGCATGTACCGGCGCAGGCCGCCGAACTTCCGCATGTCCACCTCGTCGTTCATGCCGTGCATGACCGAACCGGCGCCGAGGAAGAGACCGGCCTTGAAGAAGCCGTGCGTCACCAGGTGCATGATCGCGAAGACGTAGCCGATCGGGCCGAGGCCCGCCGCCAGCACCATGTAGCCGATCTGCGACATGGTCGAGCCGGCCAGCGCCTTCTTGATGTCGTCCTTCGCGCAACCGACGATCGCACCGAACAGGAGCGTGACGCCGCCGACCACGGTGACGACGAGCTGCGCGTCGGGCGCCGCGTTGAACACGTTGGCGGAGCGGACGATCAGGTACACGCCCGCGGTGACCATCGTCGCCGCGTGGATGAGGGCCGAGACCGGGGTCGGGCCCTCCATCGCGTCCCCGAGCCAGGACTGCAGCGGCACCTGGGCCGACTTGCCGCAGGCGGCCAGGAGCAGCATCAGGGCGACGGCGGTGAGCTTGCCCTCCGTGGCGTCCCCGACCAGACCCGGGTTCTCCTCGGTGCCGAGCACCGGACCGAAGGCGAACGTCCCGAAGGTGGTGAACATCAGCATGATGGCGATGGACAGGCCCATGTCGCCGACGCGGTTGACCAGGAAGGCCTTCTTCGCGGCGGTGGCGGCGCTGGGCTTGTGCTGCCAGAAGCCGATCAGCAGGTACGAGGCGAGACCGACGCCCTCCCAGCCGACGTACAGCAGCAGGTAGTTGTCGGCGAGGACGAGCAGCAGCATCGCCGCGAGGAAGAGGTTCAGATAGCCGAAGAAGCGGCGGCGGCGCTCGTCGTGCTCCATGTACCCCGTGGAGTACACATGGATGAGCGAGCCGACGCCCGTGATCAGCAGCACGAACGTCATCGACAGCTGGTCGAGCTGGAAGCCGACGTCGGCGCGGAAGCCCCCGACGGGAATCCAGGTGAACAGGTGCTGGGTCAGCGTCCGGTCCTCGGCGCTCCTTCCCAGCATGTCGGTGAAGAGCACGGCGGCGACGACGAAGGAGGCCGCCGCGAGCGCGGTGCCGATCCAGTGGCCGACCGCGTCCAGCCGCCGGCCGCCGCACAGCAGGACGGCGGCTCCGAGCAGAGGCGCCGCGATCAGCAGCGCAATGAGATTGTCCACGATTCAGCGACCCCTTACAGCTTCATCAGGCTGGCGTCGTCGACCGAGGCCGAGTGGCGGGAACGGAACAGCGACACGATGATCGCGAGCCCGACCACGACCTCCGCGGCGGCGACGACCATCGTGAAGAACGCGAAGACCTGGCCGTCGAGATTGCCGTGCAGGCGGGAGAAGGCCACGAAGGCGAGGTTGCAGGCGTTGAGCATCAGCTCGACGCACATGAACACCACGATCGCGTTCCTCCTGATCAGCACGCCGGTGGCGCCGATCGTGAACAACAGGGCCGCGAGATAGAGGTAGTTGACCGGATTCACTGGGACGCCTCCTCCGGCTTCGTGCGCCCGAGGCGCTCCTCGGCGCGCTGCTCCAGCGCCTTCAGGTCGCTGAGCGCCTCCGCCGACACGTCGCGGACCTGGCCGCGGTCGCGCAGCGTCTTGCTGACGGTCAGCTCCGACGGGGTGCCGTCGGGGAGCAGGCCGGCGATGTCCACGGCGTTGTGCCGGGCGTAGACACCGGGGGCCGGCAGCGGCGGGAGGTGCCGGCCCTCGCGGACCCGCTGCTCGGACAGCTCGCGCTGGGTCCTGGCCCGCTCGGTGCGCTCGCGGTGCGTGAGCACCATGGCGCCGACCGCGGCCGTGATGAGCAGGGCTCCGGTGATCTCGAAGGCGAACACGTACTTGGTGAAGACGAGGGCGGCGAGGCCCTCCACGTTGCCGTTCGCGTTGGCCTTCGCCAGTCCGTCGAAGTCCGTGATCGCCGCGTTGCCGATGCCGGCGAACAGCAGGACACCGAAGCCGACTCCGCACACCAGGGCCAGCCAGCGCTGTCCCTTGATGGTCTCCTTCAGCGAGTCCGCCGCGGTGACACCCACGAGCATGACGACGAAGAGGAAGAGCATCATGATCGCGCCGGTGTAGACGACGATCTGGACGATGCCAAGGAAGTACGCCCCGTTGGCGAGGTAGAACACCGCCAGGACGATCATGGTTCCGGCGAGGCACAGCGCGCTGTGCACGGCCTTCCTCATGAAGACGGTGCACAGGGCGCCGATCACCGCGACCGTGCCGAGGACCCAGAACTGGAAGGCCTCACCGGTGGAGGTCGTGTAGGCGGCCAGCTCGGTCATGCCTGCGCCTCCTTCTCCGCCGCCGCACCCGAGGCGCGCTCCGCGTGGGGGGACTCGCCCCGGGAGACGGCCACCTGCCGCTCGGTGCCGGGCGCCGCCTCGGTCACCAGCCCCCGGTAGTAGTCCTGCTCGTCCGTACCCGGGAAGATCGAGTGCGGCGAGTCGACCATGCCCTCCTCCAGACCGGCGAGCAGCTGCTCCTTGGTGTAGATGAGGTTGGCGCGGCTGCTGTCGGCGAGCTCGAACTCGTTCGTCATCGTCAGCGCGCGCGTGGGGCACGCCTCGATGCACAGGCCGCACAGGATGCAGCGGGCATAGTTGATCTGGTAGACGCGGCCGTACCGCTCGCCCGGGGAGTAGCGCTCCTCGTCGGTGTT
Source organism: Streptomyces sp. NPDC048566 (assembly GCF_043199735.1). Classification (NCBI taxonomy): domain Bacteria; kingdom Bacillati; phylum Actinomycetota; class Actinomycetes; order Kitasatosporales; family Streptomycetaceae; genus Streptomyces; species Streptomyces sp. NPDC048566. Next base: position 57,892 of record NZ_JBICWL010000025.1, on the reverse strand, counting down.
GTCGGCGCCCTCCACGTAGATCGCGTCCGCCGGGCAGGCCCAGGCGCACAGCTCGCAGCCGACGCACTTCTCCAGACCGTCCGGGTGACGGTTGAGCTGGTGCCGGCCGTGGAAGCGCGGCGCGGTGGTCTTCGGCTGCTCCGGGTACTGCTCGGTCAGCCGCTTCTTGAACATGGCCTTGAAGGTCACGCCGAAACCGGCGACAGGGTTCTGGAAACCCGGTTTGGTCTCCTTCGGCTCCTCAGCCATCGGACCCCTCCTTTCCGTCACGAGATCCGGCGGTCGATCCGTCACTCGCAGTATCGGACCCACCACTGACAATCAACTCCCGCTCCCGGCGCGGGCGGCGCCGCGGTACCGGCGGCAGCTCCTGACCGGGCAGCGGCGGCACGGGGAACCCGCCCGCCATCGGGTCGAACGCGGCGGGCTCGGCCGGCGCCTCCTCGGCCTTGCGCCGGTCGCGGAAGACGTCCGCCACGAACGACAGCAGCAGCAGGGCCAGGACGCCTCCGCCGACGTACAGGGCGATGTCCGCGAAGTCGTAGTTCTCGTTCCGCAGCGTCCGGACGGTCGCGACGAGCATCAGCCAGACCACGGAGACCGGGATGAGGACCTTCCAGCCGAGCTTCATCAGCTGGTCGTAGCGGACCCGCGGCAGCGTGCCGCGCAGCCAGATGAAGAAGAACAGCAGCAGCTGCACCTTCACCACGAACCAGAGCAGCGGCCACCAGCCGTGGTTGGCGCCCTCCCAGAAGGTGCTGATCGGCCACGGGGCCCGCCAGCCGCCCAGGAAGAGCGTCGTCGTCACGGCCGAGACCGTCACCATGTTCACGTACTCGGCGAGCATGAACAGCGCGAACTTGATCGACGAGTACTCGGTGTTGAAGCCGCCGACGAGGTCGCCCTCGGACTCCGGCATGTCGAAGGGGGCCCGGTTGGTCTCGCCGACCATCGTGACGACGTAGATGATGAACGACACCGGCAGCAGCAGGATGTACCAGCGGTCGTGCTGCTGCTCGACGATCGCCGAGGTCGACATCGAGCCGGAGTACAGGAAGACCGAGGCGAACGCGGCGCCCATGGCGATCTCGTACGAGATCATCTGGGCGCAGGACCGCAGGCCGCCGAGCAGCGGGTACGTCGACCCGGAACTCCAGCCGGCGAGCACGATGCCGTAGATGCCCACCGAGGCGACCGCCAGGATGAAGAGCATCGCGATCGGCAGGTCGGTGAGCTGCATCGTCGTGCGCTGACCGAAGATCGAGACCTCGTTGCCCGCGGGGCCGAAGGGGATCACCGCGATCGCCATGAACGCCGGGATGGCGGCGACGACCGGCGCGAGGACGTAGACCACCTTGTCCGCGCGTTTGACGACGACGTCCTCCTTCAGCATCAGCTTGACGCCGTCGGCGAGCGACTGGAGCATCCCCCACGGACCGTGCCGGTTGGGGCCGATGCGCAACTGCATCCAGGCGACGACCTTGCGCTCCCACACGATGGAGAACAGCACGGTCACCATCAGGAAGGCGAAGCAGAACACCGCCTTGACGACGACCAGCCACCAGGGGTCGCGGCCGAACATCGAGAGGTCTTCTGCGGCGAGGTACGGCGTCATGCCTCCACCTCCTTGGGGGCCTCGGCGGCGACGGCCGCCGGGCCGATGCGGACGAGTGCGCCGGGCAGCGCCCCGGTGTCGGAGGCGACGCCCCCGCCGGTCGAGTTGAGCGGGAGCCACACCACCCGGTCGGGCATCTCCGTGACCTGCAGCGGGAGTTCGACGATCCCGGCGGGGCCGGTCACGGCGAGCGGTGCGCCGTCCGCCACGCCCGCCTCGGCGGCCGTGGCGGCCGACACGCGCGCGTACGCCGCGTGCCGGGTTCCGGCGAGCGCGTCGTCGCCCCGCTGGAGGAGACCCTGGTCGAGGAGGAGCCGGTGCCCGGCCAGCACGGCCTCGCCGGCGGCCGGACGCGGCAACTGCGCTCCCGGCTCCGCGGGGTCCGCGGCGTACGGGCCGTCCCAGGCGCCGAGCCGGTCCAGCTCCGCCCGCGCGGTGCGCAGGTCCGGCAGCCCCAGGTGCACGTCCATGGCGTCGGCCAGCATCTGGAGCACGCGCGCGTCGCTCGGAGCGAGCCGCCGGGTCATCTGGTCGGGCTTGAGGGCCGCCTCGAAGGAGCGCATCCGGCCCTCCCAGTCGAGGAAGCTTCCGGCCTTCTCCGCGACCGCGGCGACCGGCAGGACCACGTCCGCGTGGTCGGTGACCTCGCCGGCCCGCAGTTCGAGGGACACCACGAAGCCCGCCTCGGACAGTGCCTCCCGCGCGCGGGCCGGGTCGGGAAGGTCGGCGACCTCCACGCCCGCGACCACCAGGGCACGCAGTTCACCGCCCGCCGCGGCCTCGACGATCTGGCCGGTGTCCCGGCCGTGGCGGTGCGGAAGCTCGGACAGGCCCCAGACGGCGGCGACCTCCTCCCGCGCGCGCGGGTCGGTGGCCGGACGTCCGCCCGGCAGCAGCGACGGCAGCGCACCGGCCTCGATCGCGCCGCGTTCGCCCGCCCGGCGCGGAATCCACACCAGCCGGGCTCCGACGGCGGAGGCGGCCCGGACGACGGCGGTGAGCCCGCCCGCCACCCCGGCGAGCCGCTCGCCGACGACGATCACCGCACCCTCGGCGCGCAGCGCCTCGGCGGCCGTCGCCCCGTCGCCTTCGAGGCCGACGCCGCTCGCGAGCGCGTCCAGCCACGCGGTCTCGGTGCCGGGCGCGGCCGGCAGCAGGGTGCCGCCCGCCTTCGCCAGACCGGGGGTGGCGTGCGTGGCCAGGGCGTAGGTCTTCTGACCGTGCCCCCGCCACCCCTTGCGCAGCCGCAGGAAGACCCCGGGGGCCTCCTCCTCGGACTCGAAGCCCACCAGCAGCACGGCGGGCGCCTTCTCCAGCGAGGTGTAGGTGACGCCCGTACCGTCGAGGTCCCGGCCCCGGCCGGCGACCCTGGCGGCCAGGAAGTCGGCCTCCTCGGAGCTGTGCACGCGCGCGCGGAAGTCGATGTCGTTGGTGTCGAGGGCGACGCGCGCGAACTTGCTGTACGCGTAGGCGTCCTCGACGGTGAGCCGGCCGCCGGCGAGGACACCGGTCCGGCCGCGGGCGGCCGTCAGCCCCCGCGCCGCCACCTCCAGGGCCTCCGGCCACGACGCCGGTTCCAGGACCCCCTCGGCGTTGCGCACCAGGGGCGTGTCGAGGCGGTCGCGTGTCTGCGCGTACCGGAACCCGAACCGTCCCTTGTCGCAGATCCACTCCTCGTTGACCTCGGGGTCCGCGGCGGCGAGACGCCGCATGACCTTGCCGCGCCGGTGGTCGGTGCGCGTCGCGCAGCCTCCGGAGCAGTGCTCGCACACGGACGGCGAGGAGATGAGGTCGAAGGGACGCGAGCGGAAGCGGTAGGCGGCCGAGGTCAGAGCGCCGACCGGACAGATCTGGATGGTGTTGCCGGAGAAGTACGACTCGAAGGGGTCGCCGTCGCCGGTGCCGACCTGCTGGAGCGCGCCCCGCTCGATCAGCTCGATCATCGGGTCGCCGGCGATCTGGTTCGAGAAGCGCGTGCAGCGGGCGCACAGCACGCACCGCTCGCGGTCGAGCAGCACCTGCGCCGAGATGGGGACCGGCTTCTCGTAGGTCCGCTTGCGGCCCTCGAAGCGGGACTCGGCGTTGCCGTGCGACATCGCCTGGTTCTGCAGCGGGCACTCGCCGCCCTTGTCGCAGACCGGGCAGTCCAGCGGGTGGTTGATGAGCAGCAGCTCCATCACGCCGTGCTGGGCCTTCTCGGCGACCGGCGAGGTGAGCTGGGTCTTGACGACCATGCCGTCCGTGCACGTGATGGTGCAGGACGCCATCGGCTTGCGCTGGCCCTCGACCTCGACGATGCACTGGCGGCAGGCGCCGGCCGGGTCGAGGAGCGGGTGGTCGCAGAAGCGGGGGATCTCGATGCCGAGCTGTTCCGCGGCCCGGATCACCAGGGTGCCCTTGGGCACGCTGATCTCCACGCCGTCGATGGTCAGCGCGACCAGGTCCTCCGGGGGGACCGCCGCTTCCCCGCCTCCGGAGGGAGCGCTGGTGGTCACTGTCATGCGTTCACCTCCGTGTGCTTGTCGGCCCAGGCCGTCGACCTGGCGGGGTCGAAGGGGCAGCCGCCGCCCGTGATGTGCTGCTCGTACTCGTCGCGGAAGTACGTGAGCGAGGAGAAGATCGGCGAGGCGGCACCGTCGCCGAGGGCGCAGAAGGACTTGCCGTTGATGTTGTCGGCGATGTCGTTGAGCTTGTCGAGGTCGGACATGACGCCCTTGCCCGCCTCGATGTCGCGCAGCAGCTGCACGAGCCAGTAGGTGCCCTCGCGGCAGGGGGTGCACTTGCCGCAGGACTCGTGGGCGTAGAACTCGGTCCACCGGGTCACGGCGCGGACGACGCAGGTGGTCTCGTCGAAGCACTGGAGCGCCTTGGTGCCGAGCATGGAACCCGCGGCGCCCACTCCTTCGTAGTCCAGGGGGACGTCGAGGTGCTCGTCGGTGAACATGGGGGTCGAGGAGCCGCCCGGCGTCCAGAACTTCAGCCGGTGGCCGGGCCGCATCCCGCCGCTCATGTCGAGGAGCTGGCGCAGGGTGATGCCGAGGGGTGCCTCGTACTGGCCGGGGCTGGCGACGTGGCCGCTGAGCGAGTAGAGCGTGAAGCCCGGGGACTTCTCGCTGCCCATCGACCGGAACCATTCCTTGCCGTGGTGGAGGATCGCGGGAACCGACGCGATGGACTCGACGTTGTTCACCACGGTGGGGCACGCGTAGAGGCCCGCGACGGCGGGGAAGGGAGGGCGCAGCCGCGGCTGTCCACGGCGTCCTTCGAGCGAGTCGAGGAGCGCGGTCTCCTCACCGCAGATGTACGCGCCCGCGCCCGCGTGCACGGTGAGCTGGAGGTCGAGTCCGCTGCCCAGGATGTTCTCGCCGAGGTAGCCGGCCTCGTACGCCTCGCGCACGGCTTCGTGCAACCGCCGCAGGACGGGGACGACTTCGCCCCGCAGGTAGATGAAGGCGTGCGAGGAGCGGATGGCGTAGCACGCGATCACGATGCCCTCGATGAGGCTGTGCGGGTTCGCGAAGAGGAGCGGGATGTCCTTGCAGGTGCCCGGCTCCGACTCGTCGGCGTTGACGACGAGGTAGTGGGGTTTGCCGTCCCCCTGCGGAATGAACTGCCACTTCATCCCGGTGGGGAATCCGGCGCCGCCGCGGCCCCGCAGCCCGGAGTCCTTGACGTAGGCGATCAGGTCGTCGGGCGACATGGCGAGGGCCTTGCGCAGGCCCTCGTACCCGTCGTGCCGGCGGTAGACGTCCAGCGTCCAGGACCTGTCCTCGTCCCAGAAGGCCGACAGCACGGGTGCCAGCAGCTTTTCGGGACTCGTCTCGTCGATCTCTGCTGCCAAGGTCATCACTCCCCCTCCTCTGCGACCGGACCCGCCGAGTGGGACGGGTCGGAGGCCGACGTGTCCTGCGGCGCGTCGTGCGAGCTCTGGTGTCCGGCGGGCGGCTGGTCCGAGGCGGTGCGGTCCCCGGTGCCCCGGTCATCGGGGGCGGGCTCCTCGGAGGTCCGCTCGCGGGACGCCTCCGCGCCGCGGGGGTGCACCACCCGTGCGGGGCCGGTCTCGCCCTTGGCCAGCCGCAGTCCGACGAGCGAGGCGTGGCCCGCGCTGCCGCCCGCCTCCACGGCGCCCTCGCGCTCGTCGGGGAAGCCGGCCAGGATGCGGGCGGTGTCCTTGAAGGTGCACAGCCGGGCGCCGCGGGTGGGTTCGACGTCGGTCCCCGCGCGCAGGTCGTCGACGAGGCGCTTGGCCGAGCCCACGGTCTGGTTGTCGAAGAACTCCCAGTTGACCATCACGACCGGGGCGAAGTCGCAGGCCGCGTTGCACTCGATGTGCTCCAGCGTCACCTTTCCGTCGCCGGTGGTCTCGCCGTTGCCCACGCCCAGGTGGTCCTGGAGGGCTTCGAAGATGGCGTCGCCGCCCATGACGGCGCAGAGGGTGTTGGTGCAGACGCCCACCTGGTAGTCGCCGCTCGGCTTGCGCCGGTACATCGAGTAGAACGTCGCGACGGCGTTGACCTCGGCGGTCGTCAGGCCCAGCACCTCCGCGCAGAACTGCTGCCCGGTGCGGGTGACGTGGCCTTCCTCCGACTGGACCAGGTGCAGCAGCGGCAGGAGGGCCGAGCGGGAGTCGGGGTAGCGGGCGATGATCTCGCGCGCGTCCGCCTCCAGCCGGGCCCGGACGTCGTCCGGGTAGGCGGGCGCGGGCAGTCGGGGCATGCCCAGGCTGACGCCCTCGGGGGTGGTGGTCACCGGTCGACGCCTCCCATCACGGGGTCGATGGACGCGACGGCGACGATGACGTCGGCGACCTGGCCGCCCTCGCACATCGCCGCCATGGCCTGAAGGTTGGTGAAGGACGGGTCCCGGAAGTGGACCCGGTAGGGCCGGGTGCCTCCGTCGGAGGCGACGTGCACCCCGAGTTCGCCCTTGGGTGACTCGACCGCCGTGTACGCCTGTCCCGGCGGCACGCGGAAGCCCTCGGTCACCAGCTTGAAGTGGTGGATCAGGGCCTCCATGGAGGTGCCCATGATCTTCTTGATGTGGTCGAGCGAGTTGCCGAGGCCGTCGGGGCCGAGCGCGAGCTGGGCGGGCCAGGCGATCTTCTTGTCGGCGACCATGACCGGGCCGGGCTGGAGCCGGTCGAGGCACTGCTCGATGATCTCCAGCGACTGGCGCATCTCCTCCAGGCGGACGAGGAAGCGTCCGTAGGAGTCGCAGGTGTCGGCCGTCGGGACCTCGAAGTCGTAGGTCTCGTAGCCGCAGTACGGCTGGGCCTTGCGCAGGTCGTGGGGCAGGCCGGCGGAGCGCAGGATCGGGCCGGTGGCGCCGAGGGCCATGCAGCCGGCCAGGTCGAGGTAGCCGACGTCCTGCATACGGGCCTTGAAGATGGGGTTCCCGGTGGCGAGCTTGTCGTACTCGGGGAGGTTCTTCTTCATCTTCTTCACGAACTCGCGGACCTGGTCGACCGCGCCGGGCGGCAGGTCCTGGGCGAGTCCGCCGGGGCGGATGTACGCGTGGTTCATCCGCAGGCCGGTGATCAGCTCGTAGATGTCGAGAATGAGTTCACGATCACGGAATCCGTAGATCATGATCGTGGTGGCGCCCAGCTCCATGCCGCCGGTGGCGATGCACACCAGGTGGGAGGAGAGCCGGTTCAGCTCCATCAGGAGCACGCGGATGATCGAGGCGCGGTCGGGGATCTGGTCGGTGATCCCGAGGAGCTTCTCGACGCCGAGGCAGTAGGCCGTCTCGTTGAAGAACGGCGTCAGGTAGTCCATGCGCGTCACGAACGTGGTGCCCTGGGTCCACGTGCGGAACTCGAGGTTCTTCTCGATGCCGGTGTGCAGGTAGCCGATGCCGCAGCGGGCCTCGGTGACCGTCTCGCCGTCGATCTCCAGGATGAGCCGGAGCACGCCGTGGGTGGACGGGTGCTGCGGGCCCATGTTGACGATGATGCGCTCGTCGTCGGACCTGGCCGCGGACTGGGCGATCTCGTCCCAGTCGCCGCCGGTCACCGTGTAGACGGGGCCCTCGGTCGTCTCGCGGGACGAGGCTGCCGATGCCCCGGAAGGGGTGTGCGTGCTCATGAGTACGACCTCCGCTGGTCCGGAGCCGGGATCTGGGCGCCCTTGTACTCGACGGGGATGCCGCCGAGGGGGTAGTCCTTGCGCTGCGGGAAGCCCTGCCAGTCGTCCGGCATCATGATCCGCGTCAGCGCGGGGTGACCGTCGAAGATCAGCCCGAAGAAGTCGTACGCCTCGCGCTCGTGCCAGTCGTTCGTCGGATAGACCGGGACGAGCGAGGGGACGTGCGGGTCGGCGTCGGGGGCGCTGACCTCCAGGCGGATCAGCCGGTTGTGGGTGATCGAGCGCAGGTGGTAGACGGCGTGCAGCTCGCGGCCCTTGTCGTGCGGGTAGTGGACGCCCGAGACGCCGGTGCACAGCTCGAAGCGGAGCGCCGGGTCGTCGCGCAGGGTGCGGGCGACGGCGACGAGGTACTCGCGTTCGACGTGGAAGGTGATCTCGTCGCGGTCGACGACCGTCTTCTCGACGACGTTCCCGGGGACGAGTCCCTGCTCCTCCAGGGCGCCCTCCAGCTCGTCGGCCACCTCGTCGAACCAGCCGCCGTAGGGGCGGCTCGCCGGACCGGGCAGTCGGATCGAGCGGACGAGGCCGCCGTAGCCGGAGGTGTCGCCGCCGTTGGCGGCGCCGAACATGCCGCGCTGGACGCGGATCTCCTCGCCCTGGTCGCCTCGCTGGCCGGGGAGGTTGGAGGCGCCGAGGTCCTTTTCGGGGTTGACCCCGTTGCCGTTCGCGTCACTCACCGCAGCAGGCCCTTCATCTCGATGGTGGGGAGCGCCTTGAGCGCCGCTTCCTCCGCCTCGCGGGCCGCCTCCTCGGCGTTGACGCCGAGCTTGGAGCTCTGGATCTTCTGGTGGAGCTTGAGGATCGCGTCCATCAGCATCTCGGGCCGCGGCGGGCATCCGGGCAGATAGATGTCGACCGGGACGATGTGGTCGACACCCTGCACGATGGCGTAGTTGTTGAACATTCCGCCCGATGAGGCACAAACCCCCATGGAGATGACCCACTTGGGGTTGGGCATCTGGTCGTAGACCTGCCGCAGCACCGGCGCCATCTTCTGGCTGACCCGGCCCGCCACGATCATCAGGTCGGCCTGGCGGGGCGACCCGCGGAAGACCTCCATACCGAAGCGCGCCAGGTCGTAGCGCCCGGCGCCGGTCGTCATCATCTCGATGGCGCAGCAGGCGAGTCCGAATGTCGCGGGGAAGACGGACGCCTTGCGCACCCAGCCCGCGGCCTGCTCGACCGTGGTCAGCAGGAATCCGCTCGGCAGCTTTTCTTCGAGTCCCATGTCTTAAAGGCCCCTCAGTCCCATTCCAGGCCGCCGCGCCGCCATACGTACGCGTACGCGACGAAGACGGTGAGCACGAAGAGCAGCATCTCCACGAGCCCGAAAACACCCAGGGCGTCGAAGGTGACAGCCCAGGGGTAGAGGAAGACGATCTCGATGTCGAAGACGATGAAGAGCATCGCCGTCAGGTAGTACTTGATGGGAAAACGCCCGCCGCCGGCCGGCGTGGGGGTCGGCTCGATGCCGCACTCGTAGGCATCGAGCTTGGCGCGGTTGTACCGCTTCGGACCGATCAGCGTGGCCATGACCACGGAGAAGATCGCAAAGCCTGCCCCGAGGGCTCCCAGTACGAGGATCGGCGCATACGCGTTCACGCTCCTCGCTCCTCTCAGTCGGCACTGACTGGTGGCGTTCCAGGGCCCGCCCCCGCCTCGTCAGCACCGCGACCCCCACCCGTACCGACGAAGATCGCGGACATGTGAAGCAGGTCACAAGCCCAACTGCCACGCATCCTATGCCCGGCGGTCTGTGATCTGCGACACGGGGTATTGCACAAGCTTTGTGATCTCCACCACCTGACGAACGATCATGAAGTCGGATGAGCGGTGATCTTCACACGCGAAGCGTCCGGTCGATCACCAGAGGTGACATTTCCGCTCGTCACCGCAGGTCCGAGGGGTCGTCTCCATATCAAGAGACTTCCGCTGCATGCAAATTGGTGCTGGACGCGGGGCCTTGATAGAGGACGGCGTTCACACGTCGGAGGGACGAGGGGACGGATGTGGACGCGTGCACGCGTTCACGAGCGGGGGGCCACCCCCTCACCCGCGCGGGACGCGACGGCGCCGGTGACCGTTCCGTGACCTCCGCCACATCTGCCTGTGAGTCAGATAAACCGGGCTTGGCCACCGGCCTCAACCGATGGTAGGTCGGGGGCAATTCGGACGTATTACCGAAAGGCCATGATCACGGCCCTGGCGGACGGTGTCCGCAATGCCCGTTACGGCGTCAATAAGGAGCGTCGCGCGGTGAATTCGACCGCCGATTGAACAACTGTGGCGCACCACACGTTTCTTGAAGGTATGGAGGAGCCCCTGGTACCGCTTGTTCCCATGTCCCACACCGCTCACATACGAAGCCACCGGAAGCCCCGCCGCAACGCGTCGTCGCTCGCGATGCGCGCCGGAGTTGCCGGTGGCGTTCTCAGCACCCTGGCCGTGGCCGGGGCGTCGGGTTCGGCGAACGCCGCCGAGCCCGTGACGCAGACGCTGGAACTGCCGACCCTGACGGCCGACCTGGCCACGCAGGTCGCGCAGTCCGCGGACGCCACGCAGCAGGCCGCGGCGAACTACGAGCTCCAGGCGGAGCGCGACGCGGCGGCGGCGAAGGCCGCCAAGCAGGCCAAGGCCGACCTGGCCGACGCCAAGAAGAAGGCCGAGGCGAAGAAGAAGGCCGAGGCCGCACGGCGCGCCGCGGCGGAGCGGGCCGCATCGCGCTCCTCGGAGCGGACCGTCCTGTCCGCCTCCGCCTCCCCCTCCGCCGGCTCGTCCGCCTCGACGAACGCCCCGGCACCCGCCGGCGGCAGCGTCGCGACCGTCATCTCCTTCCTGAAGGCCCAGGTCGGCGACGCGTACGTCATGGGCGGCACCGGACCCAACGCGTGGGACTGCTCGGGTCTGGTCCAGGCGGCGTTCAAGCAGGTGGGCGTCGACCTGCCGCGCGTCTCGGAGGCCCAGTCGACGTCCGGTACGCCGGTTTCACTGTCGAACGTCCAGGTCGGCGACATCCTGTACTGGGGTTCGGCGGGCTCGGCCTACCACGTCGGGGTGTACATCGGTGGCGGGCAGTACCTCGACGCGGCCAACCCCTCCAAGGGCGTCGTGATCCAGGACCTCTCGGGCTACCCGGCGACGGGCGCGGTACGCGTGCTCTGAACCCGCGAGCCGAACAGCAGGAAGGACCGCCCCCGACAAGGGGGGCGGTCCTTCCTGCTGTTCGGCTCGCGGGAGGCGGCGGGCCCCGCGTCGCGCGTCGGCGGTGCCGGGCGCACGCGTGCGCGCGCCCTGGCCGCCCGCAGCGGTCCGCGCCGGCGTCCCCGGGACGTGCTCCGGCCCCCGCCGCCCGGGCCTGCCGGCACCGGAAGGACGGCCGAGGAGCCTGCCGACACCGGCCGGTCGGCCAGAGAGCCTGCGGGCACCGGCCCGTCGGCCAGAGAGCCTGCGGGCACCGGCCCATCGGCCAGAGAGCCTGCGGGCACCGGCCCATCGGCCAGAGAGCCTGCGGGCACCGGCCCATCGGCAGAGAGCCTGCGGGCACCGGCCCGTCGGCCAGGGAGCCGGCCGGCTCACCGGCGCCCGGGGCGGGCGCCCGCGCCACGGGCGGCCACCGCGCTCCGGGCCGGCCGCTCCGCTCCGCTCCGCGACGAGCGGCCCGGCTCCGACCGGTCAGGCCTTCGGGGCCACCTTCGACAGGCCGTTGATGATGCGGTCCGCCGCGTCGCCGCCGGTGGGGTCGGTGAGGTTCGCCAGCATCTTCAGGGTGAACTTCATCAGCATCGGGTGGGTGAGCCCGCGCTGCGTGGCGATCTTCATGACCTTCGGGTTGCCGATGAGCTTCACGAAGGCGCGGCCCAGCGTGTAGTAGCCGCCGTAGGTGTCCTTGAGGACGCGCGGGTACCGCTGGAGGGCCAGTTCGCGCTGGCCCGGGGTGGCCCGCGCGTGCGCCTGGACGATCACGTCGGCGACGATCTGGCCGGACTCCATCGCGTAGGCGATGCCCTCGCCGTTGAAGGGGTTCACCAGCCCGCCGGCGTCACCGACGAGCAGCAGGCCCTTGGTGTAGTGCGGCTGGCGGTTGAAGGCCATCGGCAGGGCGGCACCGCGGATCGGGCCGGTCATGTTCTCCGGGGTGTACCCCCAGTCCTCCGGCATCGAGGCGCACCACGCCTTCAGCACCTCGCGCCAGTCCAGCTCCTTGAAGGACTCGGAGGTGTTGAGGACACCGAGACCCACGTTCGACGTGCCGTCGCCCATGCCGAAGATCCAGCCGTAGCCGGGCAGCAGCCGGTCCTCGCCGCCCCGGCGGTCCCACAGCTCCAGCCAGGACTCCAGGTAGTCGTCGTCGTGACGCGGCGAGGTGAAGTAGGTACGCACCGCCACGCCCATCGGGCGGTCCTCGCGGCGGTGCAGGCCCATCGCGAGGGAGAGCCGGGAGGAGTTGCCGTCGGCCGCCACGACCAGCGGGGCGTGGAAGGTGACCTCGCGCTTCTCCTTGGAGTCGGCGTCGCCGAGCTTGGCGTGCACGCCGGTGATGCGGCCGGTGCGGTCGTCGACGATCGGGGCGCCCACGGTGCAGCGCTCGTGCAGCCGCGCGCCCGCCTTCTGCGCCTGCCGCGCCAGCTGCTCGTCGAAGTCGTCCCGCTTGCGCACGAGTCCGTAGTCGGGGAAGGAGGCGAGTTCCGGCCAGTCCAGCTGGAGCCGGACGCCGCCGCCGATGATGCGCAGCCCCTTGTTGCGCAGCCAGCCGGCCTCCTCGGAGATGTCGATGCCCATCGACACCAGCTGCTTGGTGGCGCGGGGCGTCAGGCCGTCGCCGCACACCTTCTCGCGCGGGAAGGCGGTCTTCTCCAGGAGCAGGACGTCGAGCCCCGCCTTCGCCAGGTAGTAGGCGGTGGTGGACCCGGCTGGCCCGGCCCCGACGACGATGACGTCGGCGGTGTTCTCGGAGAGGGGTTGGGGCTCGGTCACGGCGGGGTCTCCCCAAGGCTCGAAATCAACGTGCCGACGGGCACTGGACATGGGCAGTCTATGCAGCGGTACCGATCACCGGCTGAAGGGCTGCCCCCTGTGAACCGAGCTCTCCCCGATGTGCGCCTGCGCGTTCCCACCGACGAGGACGCCCACGCGTGGCACCGGATCTTCGCCGACCCGGAGGTCATGGAGTTCCACGGAGGCCGCGCGGCCGAGCTGTCGGTGTACGAGGAGCTCACCGCGCGCCAGCGGCGGCACGACGCGGAGCACGGGTTCTGCCTGTGGACGCTGGTCGACGCGCGCGGCGAGGTGCTGGGCTTCACCGGCGCCCAGCCCTGGCCGCACGCGTGGGGGCCGGCCGGCCGCATCGAGATCGGCTGGCGGCTCGGCCGCGAGCACTGGGGCAAGGGGTACGTCACCGCCGCCGCCACGACCACCCTGGAGCGGGTGCGCTCGGCCGGCGTCACGGACGTCGTCGCCATGGTCAACGCGGGCAACACCCGCTCCATCGCGGTGACGCGGCGCCTCGGCATGGAACTCGCCGAACGCTTCACCCTGCCGTCGTCGAACGCCGAGGGCCACCGCTACCGGCTGGCCCTCTGAGCGGCGCCTACCCGCCCCTCGGCCGCGCGGACCCGGTCCCGGGTGGCGGCCTCAGACCTGCTTGAAGCCGCGGTGGAGTGCCACGATGCCGCCGGAGAGGTTGCGCCAGCCGGTCCGGGACCAGCCCGCCTTGCGCAGCCGCTCGGCCAGCTCCGGCTGGGTGGGCCAGGCGCGGATGGACTCGGCGAGATACACGTAGGCGTCGGGGTTCGAGGAGACCGCGCGGGCCACCGGCGGCAGCGCGCGCATCAGGTACTCGGTGTAGACCGTGCGGAACGGCGCCCAGGTGGGGTGCGAGAACTCGCAGATCACGACGCGCCCGCCGGGCTTGGTGACGCGGTACAGCTCCCCGAGGGCCGCGTCGGTGTCCTGCACGTTGCGCAGCCCGAAGGAGATCGTCACCGCGTCGAAGGTGTCGTCCTTGAACGGCAGTCGCGTCGCGTCGCCGGCGGTCATCGGCAGCCACGGATGGTTGCGCTTGCCCACCCGCAGCATGCCGAGCGAGAAGTCGCAGGGGACGACGTACGCGCCGCTGCGGGCGAAGGGCAGGGACGAGGTCGCCGTGCCCGCCGCCAGGTCCAGGACCTTCTGCGCGGGCCGCGCGTCGACCGCCTTCGCGACCTCCTTGCGCCACACCCGGTCCTGTCCGAGCGACAGCAGGTCGTTGGTCAGGTCGTACCGTTCCGCCACGTCGTCGAACATCGAGGCGACTTCGTGCGGCTGCTTGTCCAGGGATGCGCGGGTCACCCGCCCATTGTGGCAGGGCGGTCCGCGCGATCCGGCGGCGCCCGGCCGAACGCCGCTCCCCCGCGCCCCTGCCGGTCGGGACGGCGGCGAGGCGGGCCCCGGCATCCGGCGCACCCCGCCCCGGGGCGCGCAGCAGGGCGGCCGGCGGCGGGGGCACGTCGCCGGCCACCCGGGCACGGCCGAGCCGGCCGCCGTCCGGGAGGCGCACCGGCGCGGGAAGGTCATGGCGGGCACGGCTGCTCGGCCGAGGCGGCCCGCACCGGCCAGGAATCCGGCTCCGCGCGGGAACCGGGCGCGGCGCCGGTGTCCGGGAAAGGCCCCGTCCGCGGTCCCGCTGCCGCGTTCGCAGCAGGGCCCCGCACCGGCGCGCGCTGTTCGCGGACGGATGCGCACGACGTCAGGCCCGAGGAAATTCCACTTTCCGCGTGAACGGCCCACAGGGGCATCCCACGCTGTATTTTTCACCAGGGGACCGGCGGTGCAGCCGGGGGAATTCTCACCGTGCCGATGCTCCGGTCGTGCCCGTCATGGGCTTGAACGCACCACCACAACACCCTCCCGCCCAGGGCGAAATCCTCCCGTGCGGTGGCCGACTCCCCATTCCGGGGCTGCCTCCGCAGGAATCCTTCGGTATCTCCTTGCGGAAGTGACCCAATTCCCGTCAGGAGACGACCGTTTTTGTTGCGAGACAGACTTCACGAGAGCGGGTGCGTACGCAATGAGGAGTTTTCCGAAACCGGCCGCGGGAGTCCTTTGCCTGGTGGCCCTGGCGTGTGCCGGGTGCTCCTCGGGCGGAGCGGGCGGCACCGACGCCGCGGCGGGCCCGTCGGCCGCGACGTCGTCGTCATCGCCGTCGTCGTCGGCCGCGTCCGGCACGTCCTACGCCCCCTACGTGAGCGCGACGACGGCCGGCGCCACGGACGCCGCCGGCTCCCCGGCCACGTACAACCTGGCCTTCGTCATCGCGGACGGCAGCACGTGCGCACCGGCGTGGAACGGCACGGAGGCCGTCGACGACCCGGCGGTGCGGTCCCGGATCGCGGCGCTCCGCACGTCCGGCGCGAGCGTGCGCGTCTCCTTCGGCGGGGCCTTTGGCAAGGAGCTCGCCTCGGTGTGCGGCAGCGCGAGGGAACTGGCGGACGCCTACGCCACGGCACTGGACCAGGCGGGCTCCTCCCAGGCCGACTTCGACGTGGAGGGCTCCCAACTCGCCGACTCCGCCTCGGTCGCCCGGCGCTCCGAGGCCATCGCGCTGCTCCAGAAGGAACGCGGCGACCTCAAGGTCTCCTACACGCTCCCCGTGATGCCCTCCGGCCTCGACGCCGACGGCCTGGCCCTGCTGGAGTCGGCCAACGACCACGCGGTGGAGGTCTCCACCGTCAACATCATGACCATGAACTACGGCAGCTCGTACGCCGAGGACATGGGCGACTACGCGATCGCCTCGGCCGGGGCCGCCCACCGGCAGCTGGAGAAGGTCTTCGGGCTGTCGGCGCGGGACGCCTGGCGGGGACTCGCGCTCACCTCGATGATCGGCGTCAACGACGTGGACAACGAGACGTTCACCCTCGACGACGCGGCACAGGTACGGGCGTTCGCCGAGGGGAAGGAGATCGCCTGGGTGTCCATGTGGTCGGCCTTCCGCGACCGGAGTTGCGCGCGAGGGGCCGCCGCCGCAGACGCCGCCACCGACTGCAGCGGCGTGCGGCAGACCCCGGGCGCGTTCGCCGAGGCCCTCGCCGGCTGAGCGCCTCCGCCGGCGGCCCGGTCAGCGGGCCCGGTACACCAGCCGCCCGCCGATCACGGTCGCCACGCAGGTCCCCGCCCCCCGCGCGACAAGTTCGGCGCGGTCCGCGACGTCGAACACGGCGAACCGGGCGGGGCCGCCCGGCACCAGCGCCGGGAGCAGGACGAGCGGCGTCGGCGACAGTGCCGGCGGCCCCGGGAGCCGGTCCGGCCGCCGGCCGACCGCGAGGCCGGCCCGGCGGACGGCGTCCGCGACGGCCCGCGACCGCGGCTCCCCGGCCACCGCCACGGTGCCGTGCGCGAGCATCCGCTGGATGCCGCGCCGCGCGCTGGCGCCCAGACGCGACGGCTCGCCGCGGAGGATGGTCCGGCCGCGTTCCCCGCCGATCGGCGCGGTGCCGAGGGCGTCGGCCTCCCGCGGATCCGGGTGGTACGTGCCCTCCAGCAGCTCGGGGCCGTACGGGTTCAGCAGCCCCGGCGTCAGGATGCCGGGCCATCGCCGCACCCGCGCGCCGGGGTGGGCGGCGGCCAGCTCCTCGTACGGGCCCACGGCGGCGACGGTGGCCCCGTCGACCAGGACCGCCGCCTCCGGCGACCGCTCGGCTGCGTGAATCGTCAGCATGGAGGCGTCAGTTGGAGGCCAGCAGCTTCAGCTCGGGGTGGGCCGTGCCACCGTCGATGGCGGTCGAGGAGATGTGGGACATCACGCGCTCGTCGACCGGGTCGTCCGCCGGGTCGTCGTGCACGACGATGTGCTCGTACGTCGTCGTCCGCTGCGCGGGCACGCGGCCCGCCTTGCGGATGAGGTCGATGATCTCCAGACGGTTGGAGCGGTGCTTGGCACCGGCGGAGGAGACGACGTTCTCCTCCAGCATGATCGAGCCGAGGTCGTCGGCGCCGTAGTGCAGCGAGAGCTGACCGACCTCCTTGCCGGTGGTCAGCCACGAGCCCTGGATGTGCGCCACGTTGTCCAGGAACAGCCGGGCGATCGCGATCATCCGCAGGTACTCGAAGAGCGTCGCCTGCGTGCGGCCCTTCAGATGGTTGTTCTCGGGCTGGTACGTGTACGGGATGAAGGCGCGGAAGCCGCCCGTGCGGTCCTGCACGTCGCGGATCATCCGCAGGTGCTCGATGCGCTCGGCGTTGGTCTCGCCGGTGCCCATCAGCATGGTGGACGTCGACTCGACGCCCAGCCCGTGCGCGATCTCCATGATCTCCAGCCAGCGCTCGCCGCTCTCCTTGAGCGGCGCGATCGCCTTGCGCGGGCGGGCCGGGAGCAGCTCGGCGCCGGCGCCGGCGAAGGAGTCGAGACCGGCGGCGTGGATGCGCCGGATCGCGTCCTCGACGCTCACCCCGGAGATCCGCGCCATGTGCTCGACCTCGGACGCGCCGAGGGAGTGGATGACCAGCTCGGGGTAGGCGGCCTTGATCGCGGCGAAGTGCTTCTCGTAGTACTCGACGCCGTAGTCGGGGTGGTGCCCGCCCTGGAACATGATCTGCGTGCCGCCCAGCTCGACGGTCTCGGCGCAGCGCCGCAGGATGTCGTCGAGGTCGCGCGTCCAGCCCTTGGCGGTGTCCTTCGGAGCCGCGTAGAAGGCGCAGAACTTGCACGCCGTGACGCACACGTTCGTGTAGTTGATGTTCCGCTCGATGATGTACGTCGCGATGTGCTCGGTACCCGCGTACCGGCGGCGGCGGACGGCGTCGGCGGCGGCGCCGAGGGCGTGCAGCGGGGCGTCGCGGTAGAGGACGAGCGCCTCTTCCGGGGTGATCCGCCCACCCGCGGCGGCACGGTCGAGGACGGACTGAAGGTCGGCCTTCTCGGTCACCGGGAGCGTCCCTTTCGTAAGGGTTGTGGACAGACCAAGCCAGCCTACGCCAGCCCCTCGGAGGTCCCGACGCCAGGCCGCGTCCCCGCAGGTCCGCCCCTCGGGTCCGCCCCGCCCGACCCGACCCGACGAGGGAAGCGGCCGGTTGCGCGGGGCGGCGGTCCCGTCGGCACGGGCGGGGCGTCCGCGTGCGGGCGGGGGCAGGGCAAGAGCGGACGGGGGCGGGGCGCGGCGCGTGCGGGTGGGCAGGCCGCGCGCGGGTAGGGCACGCCCCGCGCGCGGCGCCGGCCGGTCCGGCCGGCGGGCTCAGGCCGCGTATGCGCCGGCCAGCAGCCCCACGTAGGCCCCCGCGATCAGGAACGGGCCGAACGGGATCGACGTCTTGCGGCCCGCCCGCCGCACGATCACCAGGCCCAGCCCGTACAGCCCGCCGAACAGGAACCCGGCGAAGGTGCCGAGGAACACGGCGCTCCACCCGTACCAGCCGAGCACGGCGCCGAGCCCCAGGGCCAGCTTGACGTCCCCGAAGCCCATGCCGTCGGGGTTGACGAGGAAGAGGACGAAGTAGCCTCCGCCGAGGGCGCCCGCGCCGAACAGGGCGGTGGGCCAGTCCCCCGCGTGCTCGGGCAGCGCGGCGGCCACTCCGAGCAGGACGAGGGCCGCCGCCGCGAACGGCAGGGTCAGCGGGTCCGGCAGCCGCTGCACCCGGAAGTCCACCAGGGCGAGCAGCACGCCGAGCGGGGCGAGCAGCAGCCAGGCGGCCAGTTCCGGCCGGACGCCGGTGGCGAGCGCGAGCCCGGCGCAGAGCAGCGCGGTGACGAGGCAGACGGGGCCCGCGGCGGGCCCGTAGCGGGTGCCCCGCGACCGCGCGAGTCCGAGCCAGCCGCGCGCCGGGCCGGTGATCGCCTCCCCGTCCGGGCACCGGTCGCGCCACGGCTCGCCGGGGTCGACGGCGAACCGGTAGGCGGGCCTCGGCACGAACAGGCCGGCCGCCGCACCCCACAGCGCGGCGGCGCCGGCCGTCCAGAGGTCGGGATCCACGCGTTCCCCCCGGGAAGAGTCGGTACGGAGTGTGCGGGGCCGTGCCCCGCAGCGGAGTCTGCGGGGTCGTGCCCCGCTCCGAGGCAGTCAGCCGCCGCCCTCGGAGCAGCGACCGTACGGCGCCCGCAGGCCGGGCACCCGGCCGGCCCCGCTCCCCCATCTCGCGGACCACGGGCCGGGACCGGGGACCGGGGACCGGGGACCGGGGACCGGGGACCGGGGACCGGGGACCGGGGACCGGGGTGAGGATGCCGGGTCGCCGGGAGCGGGCGTCGGCGTCCCGGTCACCGGGGTCGGGCGGGGGCGGCGCGGTGGCGCGCGGCGGTCAGCCCACGGCTGCCTCCCCCGTCCGCCAGGCGGGGAGAAGCTCGTCGAGGAGCGCCTCGGTGCGGGGCGGCAGCCCCCGGACACCGCCGCGGGCGACCAGGTCGGCGGCGAGCCGCCTCAACCGGTCGGTGTCACCGGTCGCGTGGGTGGCGCGCAGCAGTTCGTTCCACAGCCGCTCGTCGTGCGGCGCCGAGCCGAGGGCGGCGTCCAGTGCCTCGATGGCCTTCTCCGCGCGAGCCTTCTCCAGGTGGAAGGCGGACAGGGCGAGGCCGATGTCCGCGACCAGCAGCGGCAGCCGGGCGTCGATGATCTCGTGCGTGAGCCAGCCGTACCGGCCCTGCGGGCGGTCGGCGAGCAACGGGCCCCGGACGAGGACGAGGGCGTCGGTGAGCAGCCGGCCGCGCACCACACGGCTGTCGGCTCCCTTGCCCTGGGTGGCCTCGTGGTACAGCGAGCGCAGCACGTCCAGGTCGGAGACGACGGACGGCGCGAGGGTGAGCCGCCCCGCCGCGTCGGTGCGCAGGCGCGCCGTGCCGTCGGGGTCGGTTCCGAGCCAGCCGTGCAGCCGCTCGACGAGGGCGTCCCGCACGTCGTCGGTCACCCCGCGCGGCCACAGCGCCGCCGACAGCACCCGCGGGTGCACGCCTTCGCGGTGCAGCAGGAGCAGTGCGAGAGCCTCGTGGAGCAGCGGGCTGCGCTCGCCGTCGGGCGTCTCCAGGCCGATGATCTCGTACGAGCCGACCAGGCGCGCGTAGACGGCCGGCCTGCCCTGTTCGCTGACGTCGACCAGGAACGGCGGGGTGGTGGTCGGCCCGTCCGGATCGTCCTCGGGATCGGCTTCGACGAACAGCTCGACGACCGCCTGCCGCTGCCGAGTCGGCAGGACCTGCGCGTCGAGTTCGAGGCCCAGCAGGGGTGCGAGCAGCCTGCCCTCGGCGGTGATCTCCATCTCCCAGGCGGCGCCCGGCAGTTCACCGCCTTCGGTGCCCACCAGGTATCCGATGCCCAACCGCGCCGCGTCCGCAGCGAGTTCGGCGAGCCGGACGGCGTCGTCGGCGTCGGGTTCGGTGGCGAGGAGGACGAGGTGCGGGGCCCAGCGGGTGTGCTGCGCCGGTCCGGTGCGCCCGGTGAGGACCGAGTCGTGACCGGCGGCGCCGAGGGCTCCGCGCCGCTGCCGGGTCTCCGCTTCCATGGCCTCCAGGAGCGCCTCGACGCCGTCGAGGTACCGCAGCCGGCTGGGCGCGAGGGGGGTGAGCTCCTCACCGAATCCGACGAGGGTGATCGTCATGCGGTCGGACCAGCCGTTGGTGGCCAGTTCGGCCGCGACGGACGCGAAGACGCCGGCGCGGTCGGCCGCGTCCCCGCTCAGCGAGACGATGCCGGGCACCGCCTCCAGGTTGAGCAGCAGGCGCGAGTCGTCCATGGTGCCCAGGCTGACCAGCCCCGGGTACGGGGCGGCCGTGTCGGCCTCCTCGCAGCGCTCGGCGTCCGCGCGGGCCAGCATCCAGAACGTCTGGTCCTGCCCGAGCTGCCACGGCGTGGGCGGCTTGCCCGCGGGCTGGGCCAGTTGGAGGTGCAGGTCGCCGTTGCCGCCCAGCCAGGCCGCGTAGACGGTCGGCAGCGGGCGGGACTCGGCGGCGAGCGCCGCCGCCAGGCCGCGCAGCGAGAGGTCGAGCAGCCGGACGCCCTCGGGGTCGGCGCCGACGAGCAGGGCGTCCTGGGCGTCCGCGGCGGACCCCGTCGGGACCGGCGGCTCAGCGGAGCGCCGCCCTCCGACCGCACCGAGCGCCGACTGCCACAGGGCCTGGCGGCGGCGCCGGCCTAGGGCGCCGAGGAGGCCGGCGGCGAGCAGCGGTGCGCCGAGGAGGGCTTCCGGCAGCCCGAAGGAGTCGCCGTCCGCGGTGGCGCGTTCGGCCCTGTCTGCCGCCGCCCGCCGGTCCGGCGTGGCCTCGGCGGGGGCGGGCCGGCCGTGCTCCTCGCCGCCCGCCGGCTGCTCGTCCGTGGGGCGCTGACGCGGCAGGGAGAGGTGCGCGGTGTCCCGGTCGCCCCGATCGCTCTGCCCGCCGGCCGCGGCGCCCCGGTGCTGGTCGCCGGTCTCGGCGTAGTCGTGGATCTGCTGCCGGAGCGGCTGCGGGACCTCGGGGGCCGCGCCGGGCATCTCGACGAGTTCGCCGCCGTGGGCGTCTCCGGGCATCTCCAGGATCCAGCCGGGCCGGATGAGGCTGGCCTCGGACAGCTTCGAACCGTCGGGCTGCGTACGGTCCTTGTTCAGCCGGTAGATCTCCTTGTAGCGGCGGCCGTCGCCGAGGTGGCGCTGGGCGACCTCCCAGAGGGAGTCGTGGTGCCGGCCCTCGGGCGGGTGAATCCGGTAGTACTTCGTCGCGGCGTCCTCGCCCGAGCCGTCGGCGCGGACCGCGGCGCCGGCCGCCGTGGCGGCCTGCTCGGCGACCGCGGCGGCGGCGCGGGAGGCGCTCTGCTCCTGCTGCCCGCCGAACAGTCCGGGCGTCTGCTGCGCGGCGGCGGCCACGGGAGCCTGCCGGCCGGCCTCCGGTCCCTGGCCGAGCTGCGAGAGGCCCGGGGTGAAGCTCGCGGCGGCGGCGCCGACCAGGAGCAGCGAGGCGACGAGTTGGCGGGCCAGCAACTGGCTGGGGCCGGCGCCGGGCACCCGGTTGGGCATGCCGACGCCCGACAGTGCGGCCTTCACCTCGACGAGCACACAGGCCGTGAACTGCGCCCACGCGCACCACACCATGACCGTCAGCACGTTGACGAACGTGCCGACGGAGATCTCCCGTTGCAGCCAGTCCAGGCCGGGCGCACCGTGCGGCAGCGGCCAGCCGACGCCGACGGCGAGCGCGCCGGGGACGCCGACGAGCAGGACGAGGAGCGCGAGGAGCGCCCCGAACGCCTTCACGAAGTCCCCGACCGTTCTGCGGCGCCGGGGCAGGGGCTGCGGCGTCCGATTCCTCGGACTCGGCGAGGTGCCCGTCGAGCTGGAAGTGGTGCGTCGCGCCATGGCGGGTGTCCCGGGGTCGTGTGCGGAGGGAGATTGCGGTGGGGTCGGCGTGAACCGGCCCTCCTGAGATCTTAGGGAGGGCGCCGCAGGCCGGGCAGGGGGTGTGGACAACTGCCGGGACCTTCGGTGACCAGCCGCCGCACATCGCCGATATGCCCGCATCCGCGCGCCTCGGCCCCTTCTCTCCGTGCCTCCCCGGGGCGGCGCCACGTCCCTCTGCCCACCGCCCGCCGGTCACGTAATCTGAGCGCCCGACGAGGCTCGCCGCGCGCTCCGGAGAGGCATGCCATGGCATTGAGGGGCGAGGTGACCGCACGCCAGGCACGCCTGGCGGTCGAACTGCGCCGGTTGCGCGAGGCGGCGGGCCTCACCTCGCGGGAGGCGGCGATCCTGCTCGGCGTGAACCCGGCGCAGATCAGCCAGATCGAGGCGGGTCTGGCCGGAGTGAGCGAGAGGCGGCTGCGCCGGCTGACGGCCCAGTACGCCTGCACGGACGAGGCGTTCGTCGACGCGCTGGCCGCGCTGGCGACGGAGCGCACGCGCGGCTGGTGGGAGCGGTACCGGGGGCTGCTGCCCTCGCCGTTCCTGGACCTCGCGGAGTTGGAGCACCACGCGACCTTCCTCCGCGAGGTCCAGTTCCTCTACGTCCCCGGGCCGCTCCAGACGGAGGACTACGCGCGCGCCGTCTTCTCCTACCGCCTCCCCGAACTCACGCACACCGATGTCGAGTTGCGCGTCCAGCACCGCATGCAGCGCAAGGTGATCCTCGACGGCCCCACGCCGACGCCGTACGACGGCGTGATCCACGAGGCGGCGCTGCGGATCATGGTCGGGGACCGGGCCGCCTCCCGCGCCCAACTGGCCCACCTCGCCGCGCTGTCCGAGTCGCCGCACGTCACCGTGCGGGTGATCCCCTTCGCCCTGGAGGGATTCGCCGGGGCCACCAGCGCCATGACCTACGCAGGAGGGCGGGTGCCGAGGCTGGACACCGTCGTCCGGGACGCGCCACAGGGCGCCGCCTTCATCGACTCGGCAGCCCAACTCGACGCCTATAGAACGCTTTTCCGTAAAGTGGAGGCCGTTTCGCTGGGCGCCAAGAGGTCCCGCGACTTCATCCACAGGTTGTCGAAGGAGCTGTGAGGCACCGATGAACACCCCCCGCAACTGGCGGAAGTCCTCCTTCTCGGGCCCGGGGGACGGCGACTCCTGCGTCGAACTCGCCTCCACCCCCACGACGCTGCACCTCCGCGAGTCCGACGACCCCGCCACGATCCTCACCACGACCCCGGCCCCCATCGGCCACCTCCTGGAAGCGATCCGCACGGGAGCGGTCACCGCGCCGGGCGCGTAACAACCTTTGTACGGGGGGCCTGTCGAGCGAACAGCCCCCAACAATCGGCGCGATAGATTCACCCTCACATCCTGATCAAGAAGGTGCGGGTGCTACGGGGGACAATGTGTCGAACAGGCCGACGGACTGGCACATACTCGACCTGGACCACGATCCGACACCGGGTGACCCGCAACGCGTCCGCACCTTGGCGGGCTCGCTGCACGACTTCGCCGACGACGTGTCGGACATCCTGCGGGACATCAAGGGTCTGGCCCACGACGACGCGGTCCTGAAGTGGGCCGGCAAGACGGCCGACTCCTTCGCGTCGGAGTTCGAGGACGTCCCCTCCAAGCTCAAGAAGCTCAAGAAGTCCTACACCCTCGCGGGCGACGCGCTGGCCTCGTACTGGCCCGACCTGGAGGACGCGCAGGACACGGCCGACAAGGCACTGCGCGACGGCCGCAAGGCCCGGTCGGAACTCGGCACCGCGCAGCAGGCGCTGACCGGCGCCGACGACTGGGTACGAACGGCCACGGCCAAGGCCGACGCCTACGACCTGTCCACGCACAAGGGCAAGGACGTTCCGGCACCCGACGAAGCCGACGTCCGCCGCGCCACACGCGACGCCCGGCACGCCAGGGAACGGCAGACGGCAGCCCGCAAGGACGTCGACGACGCCCAGGGCCTGCTCGACGCCGCGAAGAAGCTCGCCGCCCACGCCAAGGGGCTTCGCGAGGACGCGGCACGCCGCACGGTGAAGAAACTGCACGAGGCGTCGGACGCCGGCATCCACAACCGGCACTGGTGGGAGGAGCCCATCGACTGGGTCTCCGACCACTGGGACGAGATCGTCACGGTGTGCAAGTGGGTCGTGACCATCGTCGGCGTCATCGTCATGATCGTGGGCGGCCCACTGGGCTGGCTCGTCTTCGCGGCAGCACTGGTCGTCCTGGCCGACACCGTCAGAAAAATGCTCGAAGGACAGGCCGGCTGGGGCGACCTGATCTTCGCCGCTCTCGACTGCATCCCGGCGACCAAGGGATTCACCAGCCTCGCCAAGCTCGGCAAACTCTGGAAGGCGGGCGGTCTGCGCGCACTGGGCGGCGGTGCGCTGAAGGGCATCGGCGGGGGTCTCACAGGTCTGGCCGCGAGCATCCGCAGTGCCAAGAATCTGCGCTTTTCAGCGTTCAGCGGCATGGGGAAGAGACGCTGGTGGAAAACGGACTCACCCCACGCCGGCCCACCCACCAGACCCACCTCCGATTCCCTGCCGTCCGACATACCCGTCTACCACAAGGACGGGGCTACAGCCATCGGCTACGATCCCTCCACCCTTCGGAACTTCGACGTGGCCGAGCGGCTTCCGGGATATCAGGACGTCATTATCCACGGGACCACTGACGGAAGAATGCTGGCGGGCCAAGCAAACCGTGCGGGACAGGCAACCGCGGGGCATACCGTCCATCCGAATCACGTCCTCGACACGATCCGGCAGATACCGGGATACGACGGAGGGCCCATCAGGATGCTCACCTGCCACTCCGGGGTCGCGCAACCTCAGGCCATTCAGGGAATTGCCAATTCCTTGGGAGTTCCGGTCAAGGCACCGACGAACGTGGTGGGCGTCCCGAGCTTCGGCAAGGGCCCCTTCAAGCCGACAATCAACGACGGCGGCAGTTGGCTGACATTCCTGCCGATGGCTTAGAGTCGGGGAGCGCCGACACCACGGAGCGGCCAAGGAGGCCAGATGATTCGAACCGTAGGGTTTTTCGCTGAACTTCCCTCAAGTTGGGGTTTTCCGATCGAAGGCCATATGCGCGATCACGTGAACGGCGTCGCGGCTGCCGATGAGGAAAAGATTGTCGCATACCTCAGAGCAGGCGCGGGCGTGTGGAGTGAGATGAGCGCAGGGCCCGACGTTCTGGACTTCGAGGCCCCCGAACTGTCCGGAATCGGATCACTCTTCACCGACGGAAGATGGTTGTGGCGCCAGGATCTTGCTTACTATCTCGCGAAATACCATCTCTCCCTCGATCCAGATTTCATTCAGCATGTGAGAAATTCCGACTACCGCGTCCCCGCTGTGCCGGAAGAGCGTTTGCGTGAGATCTTCACCGAGGATTTGAGGATGAGTCTCGGCTGACCGCAGGCCCAGGAATCTCAACCAACCAACAACAGAGGATCACGACGTGGCATCGACCCCCGACCACCTCGAACGTCGGGATATATCGACCGGCTTCTCCCTCGCGGTCCCCGACTCCTGGTGGGAGTTCGACATCCGCCCGGAAGGCAGGGACGCCACCATTCGGGCGCTCGTCGACGAACGGGTCCGGGAGGTCCCCGACCTCGCTCCCCACCGGTCGGACCTGGCCACCCTGCTCCGCGGGATGGCCAAGGACGCGCACGACTCCGGGGCCGTGTACATGGGGTGCATGGCGGAGAACCTCGACGGCGTCCCCCTCTCGGCGACGATCACGGTGTCCGTGGTCGGAGCCGACGGCAAGCAGGGCGCAACCCTGTCCACGGACCCGCGGGACATCGCGGGCGGCCTCCGCACGATCACACCCCGACGCGAGGGAGACGCCTGGCGCACCGTGACCATCGTCGACCTCCCCGACGTCGGGCTCGCGGCAAGGACGTTCGGTGTCGAGGACGTGCCCGTCGCCCAGGGCGACACCCGCACCCTGCGGATGGTGCTCACCCAGACGTACATCCCCGTCCCGGGAACCGCCGACCGCATCGTCCTCGTCTCCGGCGCCAGCCCCGTGCTGGACCTCGCCGAGGCGTTCCACGACATCTTCGACGCGGTGACCGGCACCTTCCGCTTCGTCTGACCCAGACCGCAGGACTCCAGGAGAGGGAACCGGCATGAGTGGTGGCGGCGAGAGCGACCTCGCGCTCCCGTTGAGTGAGCTGGAGGACTACGGCGGGCGGCTGCGGGACATCAAGAAGCGGCTGAACCGCACCAGGAAGTTGTTCGAGTCCTACCGCGACGACCTCGGCGACGACACCGTCCACGACGCCCTCGACGACTTCGAGTCGGGCTGGGAGGACGGACGGGAGGACATCGGCCAGGCTCTCGACGCTCTCGCCGAGATGTCCGACGCCGTGGTCCGGGAGTTCCGCAAACTCGACGACAAGCTGGCCAGGGAAGTGAGGGACGGGGTGAAGATGAAGGACGACCGCGGGCGGAAGGGCAAGGGCGCCTAGCGCACCACGACGCCCCGGGCCGACCCGCACGATGGCCGCTCCCGGCTCCCGGCTCCCGGCTCCCGGCCTCAGCCCACCTCGTTCTCCGCCACCGCCGATCCGTGGACGATCACGTCGCCCCCGTAGAACATGCCGGTGAAGACCGGTGAGTAGGTCAACTGCACCTCGACCTCGACCCGGTCGGCGTCCGCGGTCACGCAGTGCGTGGCGGCGATGTCCGGACCCGACATGCCCATCTCGCGGGCGAAGGCGCGGACCCGGGCGCCGCAGTTGCGGAAGTTGATCGGGGCGGCGCCGTTCTTGTTCTCGTAGAGCGACTCCAAGTCGACGTCCTGGGCGGCGAAGCGGGCGGCCTGCTCGGCGATGTCGGCGGCGCGCTCCCGCTTCGAGATCGACATGCCCCCGTCGATGACGAACGCCGCCAGGGACAGGAAGACGAGCGCGAACACGATGACCGCGCCCGCACCCGACCCCCGGTCGTCCCCTCGGGCGCCGCGTGCCGCGATCCAGGCGCCGCAGCGGGCGCCGACTGGGAGGCTCCGCCTCATGCCGTCCTCCGGAACGGGTCGAGGGGCGAACTGAAGCGGGACGTCAGGGTCGTGGGGATGTCGAGGCCGATCATCGCCAGGCCCCGCACCCGGCAGCTCACCTCGACGGAGAAGATCGTGTTCGGCTCGAACCCGGTACTCGTCTGCGTCACCGTGACCGGACCGGAGCAGACGTCCGCGAGGTCGGCCTCGGCCGCCTTGCGCGCCTCCGCCAGGGCGGTCCCGTGGTCCTTCTGGATCGAGCCCGCGCGGGCCGCGTCCCGGGCCGCTCCGTCCAGAGCCCCGCGCCCG
This sequence comes from Streptomyces sp. NPDC048566, assembly GCF_043199735.1. Classification (NCBI taxonomy): domain Bacteria; kingdom Bacillati; phylum Actinomycetota; class Actinomycetes; order Kitasatosporales; family Streptomycetaceae; genus Streptomyces; species Streptomyces sp. NPDC048566. The sequence goes on along the minus strand of NZ_JBICWL010000025.1, from coordinate 30,463 downwards.
TCGACCAGTTGGCCGAAGGCGACCAGCACCAGGACGAACAGGATCATCACGGGAGCGAGGATCACCACCTCGACGGTGGACAGGCCCCGGTCCCCGCGGCCGGCGGATGCCAGGGCGCGCAGCGCCCCCGGCGGCGATGTCGGCTCCGTCACGGCCCCACGTCCTTCACGAACCGCTCCACGGGCCCCGCCGACCGCGCGTGCACCGTCAGGTCGAGACCGGGGAAGACCGTGGGGATGCTCGCCGTGATCTCGACACCGACCGTTCCCGGCTCCGGCTGGAGCGTCCTCACGTCCGGGGACAGCACCAGCTGCGGACCGAGCTGGCGGATGTAGCTGTCCGCCACGTCCCGCGCGTCCCCGCGCCACGCCCCGGGCCGCTCGTCCGCCGTCGCCCGCGCCTTGCGCGCGCCCGCCTGCGCCGCCGCCTGGGCCACATGGTCGGCGAAGAAGTACAGCGCGAACTGCACGGTCGCGAAGATCATGAAGAAGAGCACCGGGGTGAGCAGCACGAACTCGATCGCGGTCATGCCGGAGTCGCCGCGGGCGGAGGCAGCCTCCACCCTGCGGCGCACCCAGCGGTGTACCCCTCGGCGTGCGCGCACCGGCGTCCCCGTCCGCGTCGCGTTCAGCAGGTCTTGCCCGCGTCGGCGCCCTTGATGCAGTCGCCGACCTTGTTGGCACCGTCGCTCAGCGCCGCGTTGATGATCGCGGCGACCACGCCGACGATCGCGACGACGACCGCGGAGATGATGACCCACTCCACCGCGGACGCGCCCCGGTCGAGCTCGCCGGAGCGGGCACGCTGCACGCGCCCCTGGAGGAAGGTGATCAGGAAGTCCACCCCCGGGATACCGGTGCTGACGTTCCGTCCGTTCATGGTGGGTTGTCCTCTCGAAGTCGTTTCGGTGGTCGGCGGGGCGCCGAGGTGGGGCGCTTGCGGTGGCCCGGGAGACGTTCAGACCTGGAACACACGCATCGCCGCCGGGAAGATCAGGAACACCAGGAAGCCCGCACACAGCAGGAGTTGGGCCACCAGCATCGACTGCGACTGCTCTCCCGCGCTGCCCTCGATCTCCGAGAGCTCGCGGTGCCGCATCGTCTCGGCGCGCGAGGCGAGCGACTCCCGCACCTTCGCACCGTCGTCCGCGACCAGCGCCAGCGAGGCGGACAGGTCCTTCAGCTCCTCGACGCCGAGTTCCTCGCCGAGCGAGCCGAGCGCCTGCCACTGGCTGATGCCGGTGATCCGCGCGTCGGCCAGGGCGTTGCGGATGCGCCGGGTCGCCCAGCCGTCGGAGATCTCGGCGGCGGCCATCAGCGCCTCCGGCAGCCCCCGCCCGCCCGCCAGGCTCATCGAGACGAGGTCCAGGTACGCGCCGATCACGCGCCGCAGGTCGCGCCGCCGTTCCACCGCGTCGCGCCGGACCTCCAGGTCGGGCAGGAAGAAGAACACGCCGGCGAAGAGGAGGGCCAGCCAGACCGGGACGATCGGGCTGTGCCCGAAGCCCATCGTCCACACGACCGCAAACAGCAGCGGACCGAAGAACACCCCCGCCGCGGCCAGCAGCACCTTCGTCGCGAGGAACTTCTCCCAACTCCGGTCCAGCACGGCCAGGTCGGCGCGCAGCGACCGCTGCTCCCAGCCCTGCTGGAAGTAGAAGTCGGCCACGCGGGCACCCACCTGGGCCCGCAGTCCGGCGAGCCGGCCGCTGTCCCGCCGCCCCGGGTGCGCCGACGCGTAGGCGGCGCCGCGCGCCCGCATCGCGTCGATCCGGGCGACCTGGGCGACCGCGCTGCGCTTCGAGGGCATGAGCGCGCGGACCAGGGCGTAGATCCCGAGTCCGAGCACGGCGCCGATGAGGATCGGCATGGTCAGGTTCATCGGCGTACCGCCTCCTCACCGGGCACCGGGGTCCGGGGGCCCACGAACCGCACGGACGCCTCCTCGCGCACCAGGAACCGCTCGGGTGTCTCGATGGTGGACAGTTTGCGCAGCCACCAGAAGCCGAGCGCGAACAGGCCGCAGACGCAGGCGAGGACGAGCTGCCCGACCGCCGTTCCGTACGGCTCGACGAAGTCCCGGTTGAAGATCGACAGTCCGAGGACGAAGGCGATCGACACCGCGACGACGATCTGCACCGACCGCCGTGTCGAGGCACGCTGCGCCATCACGCGCTGACGCATGTCGACCTCCTCGCGGGCGGACTTGGCGAGCGCCCCGAGCACCTGCCGCAGACCGGGGCCGCGCAGGCGCGCGTTGAGGATGAGCGCGGCGACGATGATGTCGGCGGACGCGTCGTCGATCTCGTCGGCGAGTTGCTGGAGCGCCTCGGGCAGCGGTGTGCGCGACCGCAGGCGGTCCACCAGGGCGTCGAGATGCGGGCGCAGGACGGGGGCGGCGGCGCGCGCCGAGGCCGGGATGGCCTGCTCCAGGCCGACCGCGCCCGCGATGGTGTCCCGCAGCGACTCGGTCCACGAGGCGAGCGCCTCCACGCGGCGCATCGCGGCCCGTTCCTCCGAGGCACCGCCGAAGAGCTTGTTCCAGAAGAAGACGAGGACGCCCGCGGCGATCCCCGCCACGGCCCAGCCGGTGAGCAGCAGGACGACCAGACCCGCGATCGCCGCGACCGAGCCGCGCCGGCCGGCGAACCGGATCAGCTCGCCGGCCCGCTCGGCGGACTTCTGCCGCTCGTGCTCGGGCTTGGCGGGCAGGCCCCGGACCGCGACGGCGAGGAGCGCGAGGCCGCCGCCCACCGCGACCCCGCAGCCGATCGCGTAGAGCACGGTCGGGGAGAACAGGCCGCCCATGGTGCCGGGCGAGCCGAGCGCGAGCGCCGCCGCGCCGCGGCCACCGGCCGGCGGGACGGCGGTGGACCCCGCCGGTGTGAGGGCGGCGGCCGTCGTGGTCGTGAGGGTCATCGTCATCACCAGTTCCCGCTGCCGGGCAGCCGGTAGCCCTGCGCGACGAGTTCGTCGAGGCAGGCGATGGGCGCGTGCGGAACGATCCGGCCGTCGGGGGCCTCGGCGAACACCTCGCTGGACAGCACCCGTCCGTCGACGCCGTTGACCTCCCGCACGGAGGTCACCATGCGCTGGAGCCGGCCCCCGGACTCGTAGTCGTTGCGCCGCTGGATGAAGACGACGAAGTTCACCGCGCCCGCGATGAGCATCTGGCTCGCCTCGATGGGCAGGCGCTCGGCCGCCTGGAGCGCGTACGTGGAGATACGGTTGAAGACCTCGCTGGAGCTGTTCGCGTGGATCGTCGACAGGGAGCCGTCGTTGCCCTGCGACATGGCGTTCAGCATCGTCACGATCTCGTCGCCGAGCACCTCGCCGACGATGACGCGGGAGGGGTTCATACGCAGCGAGCGGCGCACCAACTCGGCCATGGTGATGGCGCCTTGACCCTCCGAGTTGGGCAACCGCTCCTCGAAGGCGACCACGTTCGGGTGCAGGTCGGCGAAGGTGTCGAGCCCGAGTTCCAGTGCGCGCTCGACCGTGATGAGGCGCTCGTGCGGCGGGATCTCGTTGGCGAGGGCGCGCAGCAGCGTCGTCTTGCCGGCGTTGGTGGCGCCCGCGATCATGATGTTCTTGCGGGCCCGGACCGCGCAGGCCAGGAAGTGCGCGACCTCGGGGGTGAGGGTCCCGTTCCCCACCAGGTCGGACATGAAGACCTTGCCCATGCGGGCGCGGCGGATCGACAGCGCGGGACGGCGGGTGACGTCCATGACGGCGGAGAGCCGGGAGCCGTCCGGCAGCCGCAGGTCGAGCTGCGGGTTGGCGGAGTCGAAGGGGCGCGACGACAGGCCGGAGTAGGCGCCGAGGACCTGGATCAGTTCGATCAGTTCCTCGTCGGTCTCCGCGACGGGATCCCCGGTCGTCTCCCGGCCGTCGGCGTATCCGATGAAGACCTGGTCGTAGCCGTTGATGTCGATGTTCTCGACGTCGGCGTCGTCCAGCAGCGGCTGGAGCCGGCCGACACCGAACAGCGCGGCGTGCACGGCGGCCGCATACTGCTCCTCGGTCTCCGCGTCGAGCGGGGTGCGGCCGAGGTTGATCTCGGTGCGGGCGTGGTCCTCCAGTATCTGCGCGATGACGGCGCGGGCGTAGTGCCGCTCGTCCTCGCCGGACATCGGGGTGACGCCGCGGACCTGGTCCTGCCGCCGCTGCTCGGAGATGCGGTCGCCGGCGTCCTGCCGGAACCGCTTGACGAGCTGGTGGTCGACGGCGGTCATCGCCCGGCCCCGGCGGCGGGCTGCCCGTGCGGCCCGACGGGACCGTGCGGCGCGGTGGAGCCGTCGGGCGCGGGCGCTCCCGGGGCGACCGGGGCGCCGTCGGCCGGTACGGACCAGGCCGCGCCGTACTGCTGGTACAGGTCCGCCGTCACCTTGCGCGCCGAGCGGATGAGCAGCGACTTGTCGAGCCGCCCGCGCCGCCGGCCGGCCAACTGCTCCGCTCCGGCCGGGTCGGCGGCGAGCGTGCCGACGACGCGGGCCCCGGTCTGCCCCGCCACGAGCATGTCGTCGACCTGGTGGACGAGTTTGGCGGAGTCGCCCGGATCGGCGACGAGGATCACGCCGACGAGCGGAGTGGCGCTGCCCGCGGAGCCGCGCGGGCCGCCGTGCAGCCGGGCGGTGAGCGCCGCGGCCCGGTCGCGGACCCGCGCGATCGACTCGGGCTCGGTGCGGGCGAGCAGCAGCACCAGGGCGGCGTGCGGGAACAGTTCACCGGCCGGGGTGTCCCCGCTGATCCGGCCGCAGTCGGCGATGACGTCGGCGGGCGCGGCCGGGGAGTCGGCGAGCCGGCTGAAGGCGCGGCCGAGGGTGGGCCACAGCCCGGCGAGCCCGGCCGCCTGCTCGGACGAGCCGAGACCCACGAGGACTTCGAGGCCACCGCTCAACGGCTGGACGTGGTCCCAGAGTTGGTCGGGTACCAGGCCGCGCCGCGCGGTGGCCGCGATCGACAGCATTCCGGTGTTGGGGTTCAGCGGGCCGCCGTGGGCCGCCGCGCTGCGGTACACGAGGTCGCCGCCGGCCGGGTCGGTCTCGGCGAGCAGGACGCGGCGGGGCCAGACCGCGGAGAGCGCCACCGCGGCGGTGGTCACTCCGGGGGAACCCTTGTCGGCGGCGAGGGCGATGAGCGCCATGGCTGTCTCCTGTCCCGCCTCTAGTTGCCGGGGACGAGGACGAGGGCGACCTTGCCGGCCGAGGACGCCTGGGCGACGGCAGCGGCGTCCGCGCTGTCCACGATCAGGGTGACCGGCAGGTTGGTGCTGCTGATCGTGGAGTCCGAACCGGCCTTCACGGACGCCACCTTGGCCTGCTCGACCAGGGGACCGTCACCGCTCGACGACCCGGCTGCGGCGGAGGCGGACGACCCCCGGCTGCCGGAGCCCTCGTCCCCGACCCGGTAGACGGCGACCGTGTCACCCGTCTTGATGCCCGCCGGGTACTGCCCCTCCTTGAGGGACACCCCCACGGACGCCTTGCCCTCCGGGAGGGACGCGCCGACGGAGAACATGTCGCCGATGACGACCGTCCCCTTGTAGATCGTCGACTTCGCCTTGAGCTTGCGCAGCTGCCCGAGCTGGCTCCACTTGACGTAGTTGATGTCGGGGTCGTCCGCTACCAGGACCGACTGCACGCGGTTCCCCACGGACTCGCCGGCCTGGATCTCGCCGGTCACCTTCACGACCTCGACGCGGTCACCGGCCCGCAGCACCAGCATGGTGGCGCCGAGCGCGCCGACGAGGATGAGCAGGACGGCGAGAGCGGCCAGCGCGGGTTTGCGCTCGCGAGGCGGCGTGGGAAGCCGGTCGCCCATCACCGGATGCGCCGACGAGGCGGAACGGCCCGCGCCCGCCCCCGTACGCTCTTGGATTTTCACGCAACCGCTCCCCGTACACCCAAGAAGATGTCTGCCGAATAACGTGCCCAACAGGACACTTCGCCCCCACACCCCTGGTGGCGGGGTGTACCGCCCGACCTGGCCGGACAACCGGCGCTCAAGCGCGTGTCAGGCCAAGGCACCGTATCAGCCGCACATAAGCCCCTCAAGGCACGTCAATTCACCCGGAGCACGCCCGACCCAACGGTGTCGACGCGCAACCAGAGTCCCGTGGTTCCCTGTTGGACACCCGGGTTCAGCAGCCGTCCACCCTGTGCGGCAGCGAAGCCCCGGCACATACCCCGACCTCTGGCTCGTCACGGACCGTCCACGATGTCCGCACAGGAGACGCACGGGTGAGCGGTGTGGGAGGGGGGCCATCCGCACGCTCGCCTGACGCACGCACCCACACGCGGGCGGTCGACCGGCGACGGTCGGCGGGCGGAGGCGTCCCGGCAGCCGGTCACCTCGCCGATCGACACGCCGGCCCATCCGGTGCGGGGTATCCCGGGCGCCAAAAGAGTAGGGAAAGCAAAGTCCCGACGCTGCCGGAAGGCCGTCGAACCCTGAAGCACACGGCCGGTTCCGCGACCCGCGGACGTCCGCCCACGCGCTCCGCGAACAGCGGCCACCCCCACCGAATGTCCCGGTACGGGCGCTTCCAGGGGGAGTTACCGCCTGGCGAAACCGCCCGCCCCACCGATAGCGTCAAGGCCCTCGACCACCTTCGCTCGACCGATGTCCCACGGGGAGTTCACCAGTGAAGCGCCGCTCTTTGCCCGTTGCTGCCGCGTTCGCCGCGACGGCGACCCTCCTGCTGTCCGCGTGCGGCGGCGGGGACGACGACACGAAGGCGAACGACAAGATCGCGGGGGCGGAGGAGGGGGCGTCCGCTTCTCCGTCGGCTGCCACGAGTACCCCGTCGGTCGACCGCCCGGAGATCACTCTTCCGAAGGACCTCACCGACCGCTTCGAGGGATGGAAGACCGGCGAGACGGTCAAGGACGCCATCCTGGCCGACGTCGAGGGTCGCGTGGACGCCACCAACTACGCCATCGTCAAAGGCGAACCCGATCTCCCGGCGCTCGGCTACTACTACGAGGGAACGGCCCTGGCCGAGGCCGGCGACTGGGTCTCCACCATCGTCAAGGGTGGCTACACGATCACCGGCGTCAATCGCTACTACAACGCCAAGGTCGATGTCTTCGACGACGGCTCGGCGGGGGTCGTCTACTGCGAGGACCAGTCCAAGGCCTTCGCCAAGGACCGCAAGTCGGGCGAAGTCCACAGGACCGAGGTCACCGACAAGTCGTACGTCCTCTATTCCACCCGTGTGGAAAAGGACAGGCGCGGCGTGTGGAAGACGACAAAGCTGACCTCGAAGAGGGGACACGCGTCGTGTACGGGCTGACGGGGTGGAATCGCACCTTTGTGGTTGCGTTCTCCACAGGCTCGCTCGTCCTGGTGTCGGGAACCGCGTTCGCCGACTGGCCGCCCGACTCGGGAACCCAAGGCGACACACGCCAAAGCGCGGACTCACAGTCCGGGACTCTCATCTCGAGGGTCACCTACCGCGGTTCCGTCCGTCCGTCCGGTGACACGAAGTCCGTGCAGCCAGTCGGCGACTGGACACCACCCGCATGCTGGTACGAGCCCCGCTCGGTCGCGGAGTTCAGCAAGTACGTCGAAACGATGTACGACGAGACGATCAATGCACCAGGGCAGGCGAACTACGCGAAGACGGCCGTCGGCCAGTTCCGCGACACCTACAAGGACGGCGAGTACAAGGACTACAACAAGGACAAGGTCGACGAAGGGAACTGGTGGGTCGCGGTACAGAACCCGGACCGACTAGATGATCCCGCCAGTATGAAATGCGGCGAGCTGCCCTTCTGGGTGGCGAACGGCGACGATCCCGGTGTCCCCCAGGCAGTGACCCCCCAGGTTCTGGCTGAGGCCGCCTACAACGCCATACGTCTCCCCGACACCAAGGTCGCTCTCGCCCCCGAGAATGCCACCAAGGTCAACCTGCCCACCTGGGCCTGGCTCGACAAGACGGCCTTCAAGGACGTGTCCGTCACCGCGTCGCTCGATGTCGCCGGGTTGAACATCTCCGCCACCACCACCGCGCGGCCCGTCGCGCTCACCCTCGAACCCGGTACGGCCGACGCGGAGACCCACCCCGCTTCGGGTGAGTGCCGGATCGACGACGACGGCTCGATCGGTGAGCCGTACGCCAAGGGCAGGGCCACCGAGACACCCCCGTGCGGGATCACGTACCTGCGCGCCTCGGGCCAGGCGCCCTACGAACTCAAGGCCACCGTCACCTGGACCGGCTCGGGCGGCGCGGGCGGCGATCTGCCCGACGGCGTCTTCGGGACCACGCAGGACGTGACGGTGCAGGAGATCCAGTCGGTCAACCGCTGACGAACGCCGGCGGGCCCACACGCGTTCCCGGGACGAGGGATGCACTGCCGAACGGGACGTCAACACGACGGCTCCTGACCGCGGGAGCCGCCATCACAGCGGCGCTCGGTTCCGCGGCAGGCAACGCCTCCGACACCGACATCCCGGACGCCCGCTCCGGCCCAAGGACGACCTGGTGAACAAGGTGCTGGGCTTCCCGTCACGCAGACGGCGCCCGAGGCGACAGCCGACGCACTCTGCCCTGCCGACTGGATGTCGCCCGCGGACGGCTCGCTCGGCCGGCCCACGGCCGCCGGTGCCGCCGGAGCACAGCCCCGCTCCGGCGCACCCGGCGCTGCCGCGCGAGCCGCTAGGAGCCCTTGACCCCGTTGGCCAGCTGGATGTCCAGTTCCTCGTACGCCTTCGCGGCGTCCTCGATGAACTTGGCCATACCCTGGAGACCCTTCAGGGTCTCCTTCATGCCCCTGGTGAAGTCCTTGAAGGAGTCGTCGAAGGCCTGCGAGCCCTTGGACGTGGTGTAGCCGTCGGCGACAAGGCCGTCGATGTAGCTGTCGAGGGCGTGGAGCTTGTCCTCCATCTTCTCCTTCTCGTGGCCCAGCTTCTTCGCAGCGTGCCGCATCTTGTCGTACGTGATGTCAGCGTCTTTGCCGCCGGCCATGTGGCGCCCTCCATACTCAACTCGCCGCAGGGCCAACCCCCGTGGCTCCTGATGCGGATGATGCGATCGTCCGCGGTGAGCTTGCAGCTTACTTATCGCGCTTGCAGGAGCACACCCTGGTTCCGTCACGAGCGAGCACCAGAGGCGAGGTCCGGCCCGGCTCCGGACGACGGCCGAGCGGTTCGGTCGACCGCCCGCGCGAGCCTCGTGCGATGTGCCCGCCAACGCAGTGACAGCCGGCCGTTCACCGAGCCCGACCGGGGCCGTACGGCCGCACGTGACGGAGTGGTCCGCCTCTGCCAGCGCGGGGCGCTTCCCCCGGCAGGAGGGCTCGGCCGTGCCAGGCGCGGCGCACCGGCCGATGCCGAACCATGTCACGTCCCGCGCCTCGCGCGACGTCCCGCCGACCTTCCTTTCGGACGACTCCGTTCACACCCCGCCGAGTGTCCCGCGGCCCCCGAGCGGATCTCCCTCATGCGAGGGAAGCGCCTCTTCGGGTGAAGGGGGCGCCCCCTCGGGCCCGGGGTCTTCCTGCCCCGAGCTGCCTGCGCGCCTCCCTCACATCACCCGTTGCCTGCGGGAAGGGGTGAGCCGATATCGTCGGGGCCACTGTGGCGCGCGTTCCGGAAGCGGCCGCGGGTACCAGGGGGAGGACGAGCGTGCGGCTCACTCTGACCGTCGTCGATCCGCTCGGCGGGGTCACCGCCGACGTCGTTCTGGACGCGGATCCCGAGTCCTCGGTGGGGGACATCGCCAAGGAGCTGGCCGGGCACGTCGGATACGCCGGCGGCGCGCGGATCATCCCGCTCGGGCACCGTCAGGGCACCTCGGGCGCAGGCGCGCCCGTCGCGTACGTCGACGGGTACGCGGTCGATGCCGACGCCACCATCGGCACCTCGCCCCTGCGCGAGGGCGCCGTCGTCAGCCTGCACGACCCGGCCGGCTGCCTGCCCGGGGAGCCGACCGGCCTGGTCGAGCTGCGGGTGGCCGGCGGCCCGGCCGCCGGCGCCGTGCACCGGCTCGGCGTCGGCCGCTACGACATCGGCAGCGGCGCCGCCTGCCCCATCCGCATCGACGACCCCGAACTGGCCTCCCGCGCGCTGACGTTGTCGGTTGCAACCGACGGAACCTGCCGCCTCGACGTCCACGGGGCACCGCGGGAGGCCGCGGACGGTCGGCGCGGCAAGCGGACCCGGAAGGCCGGGCGCAGCGAGGACGGCACCGAGCCCGAGGGGTCGGGGCGGGACGGCGGGGTGCGGCTCGACGGGGAGCCGTTCGCGCCGGCCGAGGACGACGGCTGGCCGCTCGGCGGCCAGATCGCCGTCGGCAACACCCTGCTGGAGCTGGACCGTTACGCTCCGCCGAACGCGGCGCTGAAGTGGTCGGAGGACGGTGCGGGTCTGGACTACAACCGGCCGCCGCGGCTGCGCCCGCCGGAGCGGGAGACGACGTTCAGACTGCCCGCTCCCGTACGGGACTACGAGGCACGGCCGTTGCCCTGGCTGATGGCGTTGACCCCGCTGGTGAGCGCCGTCGTCATGGTGATCGTCTTCGGCCGCTGGTACTACATGATCATGGCTCTGATGAGCCCGCTCATCCTGCTGGGCAACTTCTTCATGGACAAGAAGCACGGACGCACGTCCCATGCCAAGCAGGTCAAGGAGTACAAGGAGCACAAGGAGCGCATCGAGAAGGACGCCCGGGAGGCGCTCACCGCCGAGCGGCTCGACCGGCGCCGAGCGATACCCGATCCGGCCACCGTGCTGTCGCTCGGCACCGGCCCGCGCACCCGGCTGTGGGAGCGGCGGCGCACCGACGCCGACCATCTGCTGCTGCGGGTCGGCACCGGCCGGCTGTCGTCCGAGGTCGTGCTCGACGACCCGGAGCAGGACGACCACAAGCGACAGGTGACCTGGACCATCGAGGACGCGCCGGTGTCCCTGCCGCTCGCCGAACGCGGGGTCGTCGGCGTCGCCGGTCCCGGCGACTCGGCGCGGGCGCTGGGGCGTTGGGCCGTCGCGCAGGCCGCGGTGCTGCACAGCCCGCTGGACGTGCAGGTCTACGTGCTCACCGAGAACGGCGGCCGGGACGACTGGGACTGGGTGCGCTGGCTGCCGCACAGCCGGCCCGCCGGCGCCCAGGACGCCAACGTGCTCATCGGCACGGACGCCGAGACCGTCGGCGCCCGGATCGGCGAACTCACCCAGTTCCTCGACGCCCGCCAGAAGGCCGCGAAGGAGAACGGCAACAGGGCCGACTTCGGCGATCCCGACATCGTCGTCGTGTGGGACGGGTCCCGCCGGCTGCGGTCCCTGCCGGGAGTGGTGCGGCTGCTGCGCGAGGGGCCCGCCGTGGCGATGTACGCCATCTGCCTGGACACGGAGGAGCGGTTCCTGCCCGGCGAGTGCCAGGCCATCGTGATCGCCGAGCCGAGGGCCGGGGAGCACACGGCGGCGCGGCGGCCCGCGTCGCCCCCGCAGGCCGCTCCGGCCGCTCCGGCCGCGCCTGCGGTGCCCGGCGGCTTCCCCTCCTTCCACGCCTGGCACGCGGCGGAGGCCGAGGACCCGGCCGACGGGACCGGCACGGCCCTCGAACTGCGACTGCGGGTGCAGCAGACGGGCATCGCGCGGGTCGGCGACGTGCGGCCCGACCTCGTGTCCGCGGCCTGGTGCGGACGGCTGGCGCGTGCGCTGTCCCCACTGCGCGACATCAGCGGCGAGACCGAGGACTCGGCACTGCCCGGGTCGAGCCGGCTGCTCGACGTGCTCGGGCTGGAGCCGCCGACGAGCGACGCGATCAGCGCGCGCTGGCGGATGGGCGGCCAGTCGACGACGGCCGTCATCGGGGAGTCCTACGACGGGCCGTTCGGCATCGACATGCGGCGGGACGGGCCGCACGGCCTGATCGCCGGCACGACGGGCTCCGGCAAGTCGGAGCTGCTCCAGACCATCGTGGCGTCGCTGGCAGTGGCCAACACCCCCGAGAACATGACGTTCGTCCTCGTCGACTACAAGGGCGGCTCGGCGTTCAAGGACTGCGTGCAACTCCCGCACACCGTCGGCATGGTGACCGACCTGGACGCCCATCTGGTGGAGCGGGCCCTGGAGTCGCTGGGCGCGGAGTTGAAGCGGCGTGAGCACATTCTCGCCGCGGCGGACGCCAAGGACATCGAGGACTACCAGGACCTCGTCCGCCGCGACGCCTCGCACCCGCCGGTTCCCCGACTGCTCATCGTCATCGACGAGTTCGCCTCCATGGTGCGCGACCTGCCGGACTTCGTGACGGGCCTGGTCAACATCGCGCAGCGGGGCCGGTCGCTCGGCATCCACCTGCTGCTCGCCACCCAGCGCCCGAGCGGTGTCGTCTCGCCGGAGATCCGGGCCAACACCAATCTGCGGATCGCGCTGCGCGTGACCGACGGCGGCGAGTCCAGCGACGTCATCGACTCCCCCGAGGCCGGGCACATCTCCAAGAACACCCCGGGCCGGGCGTACGTGCGGCTCGGGCACGCCTCGCTGGTGCCGTTCCAGTCGGGACGGGTCGGCGGGCGGCGGCCCGGTGCCGCCGATCCGGCGGCGCTCGCGCCGTGGGCGGGGCCGCTGGGCTGGGAGGACCTCGGGCGGGCCGCGCTGGTGAAGCCGAAGGCGGAGCGGCGCGAGGAGGAGGAGATCACCGACCTGAAGGTGCTGGTGGACGCGGTCCGCGACGCCAACCGGACGCTGGGCATTCCCCCGCAGCACAGCCCCTGGCTGCCGGCGCTGTCCGAGACGCTGCTGCTGGACGAGATCGCCGTGCCGGCGTTCGCGGGTGGTCCCGGCGCGCTGCCGCCCGCCCCGTACGGCGTCGAGGACCGGCCCGCCGACCAGGCGCGCCGGCCGGTCGTGGTGGACTTCGCCACCTTCGGGCACCTGCTCGTGGGCGGCGCCCCGCGCAGCGGCCGGTCCCAGATCCTGCGCACCCTCGCCGGCTCGCTGGCCCGTACGCACTCGGCCGCCGACGTCCACCTGTACGGCATCGACTGCGGCAACGGCGCCCTCAACGCGCTGACGCGGCTGCCGCACTGCGGTGCCGTCGTGGGCCGCAACCAGACCGAGCGCGTGGTCCGGCTGATCGCCCGCCTCAAGGGTGAACTGACGCGCAGGCAGGACCTCTTGGCGGAGAAGGGGTTCGCCGACATCGGTGAGCAGCGGGCCGCCGTGCCGGAGGGGCAGCGGCTGCCGCACATCGTGGTCCTGCTCGACCGCTGGGAGGGCTGGCTGCCGACGCTCGGCGAGTACGACCACGGCGACCTCACCGACCAGCTGACCGCGATGCTGCGCGAGGGCGCGAGCGTCGGGATGCACCTGGTGATGACGGGCGACCGGCAGATCCTCTCCTCACGGATCGGCTCGCTCACCGAGGACAAGTACGCCCTGCGGCTGGCGGACCGCTCCGACTTCTCGCTGATCGGCGTGAACGCCCGCAAGGTCCCCGAGGAGATCCCGGCGGGCCGCGGCTACCGCAACGAGCACGGCACGGAGACCCAGTTCGCGCTCCTCGCCGAGGACGCGACGGGTCAGGGGCAGGCCGCGGCCGTCACCGCGATCGGCGAGGCCGCGGCGGCCCGGGACGCGGGGCTGCCGCGCGAGAGGCGTCCGTTCCGCGTGGACGTGCTGCCCACCCGGATCGGTTTCGCCGACGCCTGGGAGATGCGCGACCCCGAGGCCTCGCGGTCCCCGCTGTGGGGTCTCGTCGGCATCGGCGGCGACGACATCACGGGTTTCGGTCCGGACCTGGCCCGGGGCGTGCCGACGTTCGTGGTCGCCGGGCCCGCCAAGTCGGGCCGCAGCACCACGCTGATGAACCTGGCCCGCTCCTATCTGACCCAGGGGGTCCGGCTGGTCGTCGCGGCGCCGCGGCCCTCCCCGCTGCGCGAACTCGACGGTGTGGACGGCGTGTTGAAGGTGTTCGACGAGGACGACATCGAGGGCGACGACCTGCGCGAGGCCATCGGCTCGGCGACCTTGGAGGAGCCGGTCGTGGTGCTCGTCGACGACGGTGAGGTCCTGGAGGACTGCGACGCCGAGACGGTCTTCAAGCGGATCGTGCAGCGCGGCGGCGAACGCGGCCTCGCACTCGTCATCGCCGGGGACGAGGAGGACGTGTGCAGCGGCTTCTCGGGCTGGCAGGTGGAGATGAAGAAGGGCCGCCGGGGCATCCTGCTGTCTCCGCAGGACTCCTCCGCGGGCGAGCTGATCGGCATCCGCACCAGCCGCAGCATGGTCGGCGGCCCGGTCGCGCCGGGCAAGGGCCTGCTGCACCTGGGCGACGGCGAACCGCTGACGGTGACGACACCGATCTGACCCGCACCCGCGGTCGCGCGGGCACGGCGCGACGACGGTCCGCCACGGGCCCGGCACGGCGCCACCCGGGAGCGACCCGGCACGGGGGCGGTCCCGCGCGGCCTGGCCCGACGATGCGGCGACCCGGTGCGAGCCCGGACGGGCACGGTCCGGCACGGCCCGACCCGACGGGACGGCGACCCCGTACGGACGCGAAGCGGCGCGGGAACGGTCCGGCACGGGTGCGGCGCCCCGAGACGGGAGCCGCCCGGCCCGGGCGGCGGCGACCCGCCACGGGAGCGGCCCGGCCCGGCTGGCGGCGCCCCGACGCAGGGGTGACCGCCTGACGGCGACCCGCCACGGGGACGGCCCGGTGTGGGAGCCGCTCGGCGCCGGGCCCCCGGCCTCACCGGCCCCCGCCGCTCCCACCCTGCGGGGCACGCGATCGCACGCCGGGGCGCGGCCCGCCCGGCCGACCACGGAAGACGTCCCAGCGGGCGCGGCCCGCGGCCGACCGCCGGACGGCGTCCCCGTAGGCGCGGTCCGGCCGAACCGACCGCCGGGGCTACTCGACCCGTGTCATCCGGGCCACCGGATCGCCCGCCTCGGCGTTGTCCGTCTCGTAGGTGAGGGTGCCGGAGGCCGGGGTCAGGCGTACCGCGTGGCGGCCGGTGGTGCAGACGTCGCGGTTGGACGCGGCGGCCACGCTGGTGGCGAGGATCTGCCGGTCGGTGACCTTCTTCAGGATGAGGGTGTCGTCGCAGACCCCGCCGATCTGGTCGGTCTGCCGAAAGGTGCCCAGTTCCTCGCCGACGGCGGCCTGGTGGACGGTGACGCGGAACGTGCCCATCGGCAGGGTGCCACCCAGGCCGAGTCCGTTGCCCTCCCAGGTGCCGAGGTAGGAGGCGGGGACGGCGGTCGGGCGGCCGGACGCGCCCGGCGTGCCGCCGGTGGGAGCGGGCTCGGCGGCCGTCGCGCCCGCGGACGGCTCTCCGGTGCCGGACTCGCCGGCGTCGCCCGGGGCCGTCGGGGCGGAGCCCGCGGCGCTGTCCCGGCCGCCGGAGCCCGTGCCGGGGAGCAGGTCGAAGAGGAACGCCGAGCCGACCGTCACGGCGGCCAGCGCCCCGGCGACGGCGAGCGCGACCGTGCAGCTCGTCCTCCGGCCGCGGCCGTCCGTGCCGGGCCCGCTGGTGGCGGCGACGCTGACGGAGACCTTGCCCGGCCGCTGCTGCGCCGGGAGCTTGCCCGGCCGGTCCGGCTCCGGTTCGCCGGGCGCCCGGTCGCGGGGGCCGGCGTCCCGGAGCGCACCGGCCGCGGTGTCCGGCCGGCCGGGCGGGCGGGGCGCTGTCGCGGGTGGCGGGCCGAAGCCCGGCGGGGGCGGGCCGAACCCGGGCACCGGCGCGCCGGCCGCCGCGGAGCGGCCCGGGTCCGTCCCCGCGGACGGCGCACCGGCCCCGGAGCCGGGCGGACCGAAGGCGCCCGCGCCGCCGGTGTCCCCGGGGCCGGCCGCGCCCGTCTCCACCGCCGGGCTGCTGAACCCCACGACTCCGGACGCGGGCGACCCCCCGGACCCGGCCGCGTCGAGGTTGAGCAGCTGCACGGCACTGCGGCTCACCTGCTCCACCAGCGGGCCCGGCAGCCAGCCGGCCGTGACCAGGCGCGCCGCGCCCTGCGGGGCGAGCCGGGCGGCGATCTGCTCCGGGGTGGGCCGCCGCGTGGGCTCCTTCGCCAGACAGGCCGCCACCAGGTCCCGCAGCGTGCCCTCCACGGCGTCCAGCCGGGGTTCCTCGTGGACGACCATGTAGAGGAGGGAGGCGGAGGAGTCGCCGGGGAACGGGGGCTCGCCGGTGGCCGCGTACGCGAGGACGGCGCCGAGCGAGAAGACGTCGGCGGCGCCCGTGACGCCCTTGCCGAGGATCTGCTCCGGGGACATGTAGCCGGGCGAGCCGACCGAGACGCCGGTCGAGGTCAGGGAGGCGGTGCCGTCGGTGGCGCGGGCGATCCCGAAGTCGATCAGCAGCGGACCGTCGAGGGTCAGCAGCACGTTGGACGGCTTGACGTCCCGGTGGACGAGCCCCAGCGCGTGCACGGCCGTGAGGGCCTCGGCGAGTCCGGCGCCGAGGGCCCGCACGGAGTGGTCGGGGAGCGGTCCGGCGTCGGCGACGGCCGCCGTCAGCGACGGCCCGGCCGCGTAGCCGGTGGCGACCCAGGGCACCGGCGCCTCCGGGTCGGCGTCGAGCACGGGCGCGGTCCAGGCGCCGCCCACCCGCCGGGCCGCCTCGACCTCACGGCGGAAACGGGCGCGGAACTCCTCGTCGAGCGCGAAGTGCGGGTGCACGATCTTGACCGCGACCGTGCGTCCGCCCGCGCTGCGGCCGAGGTACACCCGGCCCATGCCTCCGGAGCCCAGCCGGCCCAGCAGCCGGTAGGGCCCCACGGCCGTGGGTTCGTCGACGCCGAGTGGCTGCATGGCACCCACGGATCACCCCTCCCCCGTACACACTGCCCAGCAGCGTAGTGCCGTGCGCCGCGCCGGCCCCCTCTCCGGGAGCGGGTCAGGGCGTCAGGAGCCGCACCGACACGTCCGCCGGGAAGCCCGTGGTCGGGCCGACCCGGCGCGCGAACTCCTGCACCGCCGCGAGCTGGGGGTCGCCGAAGCGGAAGTCGAGCGTCGTGAAGTACTGCTCCAGGACCGCCTCGTCGAAGCCCTCCCAGCGGGCCGCCTGCTCGGCCACCTTGGAGACCTCGTCGAGCGAGAGGTCACGGGAGGCGAGGAACGCCTCGTGCACCCTGCGGGTGACGAGCGGCTCGCGCTCCAGGTAGTCGCGGCGGGCGGCCCACACGGCGAAGACGAACGGAAGGCCCGTCCACTCCTTCCACAGGGTGCCGAGGTCGTGCACCTGGAGCCCGTACTTCGGGCCGTCGAGCAGGTTGGCCCGCAGCGCGGCGTCGCCGATGAGGACGGCGGCGTCGGCCTCCTGCATCATCAGGCTCAGATCGGGGGGGCAGGTGTAGTACGACGGCCGCACGCCGACCTTCTCGGCGAGCAGCAGTTGCGCCAGCCGCACGGACGTGCGCGACGTCGAGCCGAGGGCGACGCGTGCGCCGTCCAGCCGGTCGAGCGGGACCTGCGAGACGATCACGCAGGACATCACGGGGCCGTCGCAGCCGACCGCGATGTCGGGGAAGGCCACCAGCTCGTCGGCGTGCTTGAGGAACTCCACGAGGGTGATGGGCCCGATGTCGAGGTCGCCCCGCACCAGCTGCTCGCTGAGCTTCTCCGGGGTGTCCTTGGTGAGCTCGAAGTCGAGGAGCGTGCCCGTTCTCGCGAGCCCCCAGTACAGGGGCAGGCAGTTCAGGAACTGGATGTGGCCCACGCGCGGCCGGGTGCGAGAATTGTCCACATCGCGAGGCTAGACCCCGTGGGATACGGTGCGACCCGCAGGGTCCGCAACCGTGGCGGAAACCGCCCGGTTCCCCTGCGTCAACCCTGATGACACCGCGAAATCAACGCACGTCAGGCGGCTCGTCCGTCCGGGCGAAACTTCCCGGTGGCGTGATCTTCGCCTCTATTGCTTCCGGCGGCCCGCGTGCTAGGCTCGCCCGCAAGTTGCAGTTTGGTTTCCCTTGCAGTACAGAGCCTGCGGAGCATGTGACCGCGGGCTCTCGTCGTTTTCAGACATATGCAGTTGTTTACACAATCGCAGGTTCTGGAGCAGGGCAACCCTTTGGGCCCAAGGAGGGCTTATGGCTACCGGAACCGTGAAGTGGTTCAACGCCGAAAAGGGCTTTGGTTTCATCGCCCAGGAAGGCGGCGGCCCGGACGTCTTCGTCCACTACTCCGCGATCAACGCGAGCGGCTTCCGCTCCCTGGAGGAGAACCAGGCGGTCTCCTTCGACGTCACGCAGGGTCCGAAGGGCCCGCAGGCGGAGAACGTCACCCCGATGTAAGGGGTCGGCTCCTGGAGCCGATGCTTTGATCAGGACCTGAGAGCAGTACCCAAGGAGCCCCGCACCGGCCGGTCGCGGGGCTCCTGCCTTGCCGCCCGGCAGCAGGAGGCGGGCGCCGGCCGCTCAGCGGGCGTAGATCGCCTCGATCTCGCGGGCGAAGTCCGCCTCGATCGCCGCGCGCCGCAGTTTCATCGACGGGGTGAGATGCCCCGCCGCCTCGGTGAACTCGCCGGGCAGCACGGTGAACCGGCGGATGGACTCCGGGCGGGAGACCAGCTTGTTCGCCTCGTCGACCGCCCGTTGCAGGATCGCCAGCAACTCCGGGTCGTCGAGGATGAGTTCGGGCGGCACGCCGTGCTTGCCGTTCATCCGGCGCCAGTGCGTGACGCCCTCGGGGTCGAGGGTGACGAGCGCGGAGACGAAGGGGCGGCGGTCGCCGACCACCATGCACTGGGCGATCAGCGGGTGGGAGCGGAGCCAGTCCTCCAGCGGCGCCGGCGCGACGTTCTTGCCCCCGGCGGTGATCAGGATCTCCTTCTTGCGCCCGGTGATGGTGAGGTAGCCGCCGTCGTCGAGTGCGCCGATGTCGCCGGTCGCCAGCCAGCCGTCGGGCGCGGCGTCGACGACACCGCCCGCGTGCGGGTCCCAGTAGCCGCGGAAGACCTGCTCGCCGCTCAGCAGCACCTCGCCGTCGGCGGCTATCCGCACCCGGGTGCCGGGCAGCGGCCAGCCGACGGTGCCCAGCCGGGGCCTGACCGGGGGTGTGACCGTGGCGGCGGCGGTCGTCTCGGTGAGGCCGTACCCCTCGAAGACCTCGATGCCGGCACCCGCGTAGAACGCGGCGAGCCGGCGCCCGAGCGGGGAGCCGCCGCAGATGGCGTAGCGGACCCTGCCGCCCAGCGCGTTGCGGATGCGGCGGTAGACGAGCGGGTCGTACAGGGCGCGGGCGGCGCGCAGCCCGCGGCCGGGTCCGGGGCCGGTGCCGTGCTGCCGGGCCTCGACCGCCTCGCCGTACGAGCGGGCGATGCGGGCGGCGCGGTCGAAGGACGAGCCGCGGCCCATCCGCTCGGCGGTGGCGCGGCCGGTGTTGAAGACCTTCTCCAGGACGTAGGGGATCGCCAGCAGGAAGGTCGGCCGGAACGTGCCGAGGTCGGCGAGGAGTTCCTCGGTCTGGAGGCTCGGGGCGTGCCCGAGCCGCACCCGGGCGCGCATGCAGGCGACGGCGACCATGCGGCCGAAGACGTGCGAGAGGGGGAGGAAGAGCAGGGTGGAGGCGGGGTCCCGGGTGCGCGCCTTGAAGATCGGGTGGAGCAGTTCCACCGCGTTGTCGACCTCGGCGAAGAAGTTGCCGTGGGTCAGGGCGCAGCCCTTGGGGCGGCCGGTGGTGCCCGAGGTGTAGATCAGCGTGGCGAGCGTGTCGGGTCCCAGCACGCCGCGGCGGACGGCGACCTCCTGGTCGGGGACGTCGCGGCCGAGTTCCGCGAGGCGCTCCACGTGGCCCTTGTCGAAGACCCACATGTGCCGCAGGTCGGGGATGCGTTCGCGTTCGGGGCCCAGCGTCGCGGCCTGGGCCGCGCTCTCCACGGCGACGGCGACGGCTCCGGAGTCCTGGAGGATCCAGCGGGTCTGGAAGACGGAGGACGTGGGATAGACGGGGACGGTGACGAGTCCGGCGGCCCAGGCGGCGAAGTCGAGGAGGGTCCACTCGTAGGTCGTGCGGGCCATGATGGCGATGCGGTCACCGGGCATCAGGCCCTCGGCGACGAGGCCCTTGGCGACGGCGAGCACCTGGCCGGCGTACTCCGCGGCGCTCACGTCGATCCAGCCGTCGCCGTCGGGCGTCTTCCTGCTGAGCACCGCCTCGCCGGGTGCCGCCGCCGCGTTGTCGAACGGGATGTCGGCCAGCGAGCCGTGCGTCACGCGGCCGGCGAGCGGGGGCACCGCGACCTCCCGCACGACGCCGTCCAGGCGCCGGATCTCGGGTTCCCTCAGGGGCGGCGCGGCGTCGTGGGCGTACGTGCTGGACACAAGGCGGCTCCTTGTCGGCCTGCGGCCGGGGCGGGTGCGAAGCGGGTGCGGGCGGACTGGGGGAAGCGGGGCGCGCACCCTCATACGGGCCCGGGGGGCGGGGAGTTCAGGGGCGGCGCCCCGGTCAGACCGGGGAGCCTACGGCGCCCGCGTGTGGGGTTTGTGTCGCTTTGGGGCGGGCCAGGTGGGGGTTACCCGAGGTAGCGGTGAGGGTGCGATCCGATGCGGCACGCGCCGCCACCGGGCTCCGCCGCACCGCCGCGCGACGTCCCGGTCCGACGCGTCCGCCTCGGCCCGCATCCCCGACCTATCCGGCCTTACCCGCGGTAACCTTACTGCGGAGTAAGAGAGTGCGCCTCCGTCTCCGGCGAAGAGCCGCGCCCTCCCCCGCGCCGCTCCTCGCGAAGCCCCGCCGCCGGACCCGCCGACCACCCCGGAGAACGAGATGCGCACGCCCCCCTCCGCCCGCCCCGAGCCGGCGACCCGGACCCTCACGGCCGCGCCCGCCCTCACGCCGCTGCTGGCCCGCGGCGCCCTGCTCTCCCCGTTCAAGCGCCCCCGCCCCCACGCGCCCGCCCCGCCCGGCCGGCTCGTCCTGCCGGGCGTGCGCGTCGACCTCGCCCGGCTCGCCGCGTACGAGCGGGTGTGCGGGTTCGCGACCGGGCAGGAGGTCCTGCCGGTCACCTATCCGCACGTCCTGGCCTTCCCGCTGGCGATGCGGATCATGGCGGGACGGGACTTCCCGCTGCCGCTGCCGGGGCTGGTGCACACCTCGATCACGATCACCCAATACGCGGCTCCCGCCGTGAACGCGGCGTACGACCTCGCGGTGCGGGTCGAGGGACTGGCGCCGCACCGGAGGGGCACCGAGGCGACGGTGCTGACCGAGGCGCGGACCGCGGACGGGCTCGTGTGGGCGTCGCGGAGCACCTATCTCGCCCGGCACCCGGCACGCCCACCTGCTCCCCCGCGCGGCGGCCCGGCGAGCACCCCGGCGGACACGGCGCGCGGACCGGCCGCCGACGGGCCGCACCCCCTCGCGGCGGGCGCCGCGGAACCGGCCGCACCCGATCCGCGCGGACCGCTGCCGCCGCTCGCCGAGTGGCGGCTCGGCCGGGACGTCGGCCGCCGCTACGGCGCCGTCTCCGGCGACCGCAACCCCATCCACCTGCACCCGCTGACCGCACGCCTCTTCGGCTTCCCGCGCGCCGTCGCGCACGGGATGTGGACCGTCGCCCGCTGCCTCGCGGAGTTCGGACCGCAGGGCGCGGTGGAGGTACGGGCCGACTTCCGGGCGCCGGTCCTGCTGCCGGGCACCGTCACCTACGCGGCACAGGGCCTGGCCTTCGCCCTCCGCTCGGGCGGGCGCGTCCACCTGACCGGGCACGTGCGCCCGCTTCCCGTGCGGGCGGCGGACGCGGGCGGGGCGGCGGACGGTGCCCCGGACCCGACGGCCCCCTGACGACCGGCGGCCGGCGGGAACGCCGGGCGGGCGACGGCTACGGCCGGCCGCTGCGGGGCGGGGTCCAGGGGCGGTCGCGCAGGAGGTCACCGAGCCCGGCCCAGGCGAAGTTCATCAGGGTGCCGGCCGCCTCCCGGGCCGAGACGCCGGGCGTCGCGTTCGCCCAGGCGGCCAGCGACTCGGCCGCGCCGACGAGGGCCTGCGCCAGCCCGGCCGCCTCCCGCTCCGGCAGGGACGGGTCGCGGTGCGCCTCCCGGGCCGCTTCGACGATCAACTCCGTGACGAACGCGACGAGTTCCTCACGCATCGCGGAGACCACGGTCGCGAACGGCTCGCCGTGCGTGCGGGCCTGGAGGTGCAGCACCGTCCAGCCGTCCGGGTGCTGGGCGGTGTGCGTGAAGAACGCCCCGAGCCCTTCCCAGAGCTGGCGGTCGGCGGGCAGCCCGCGGGCGACACCGGCACGGACGGCCGCGGTGAGCGCCGCGGCCTCACGCCGGATGCACGCGGTGAACAGCTCTTCCTTGGAGTTCAGGTACAGATACACCAACGGCTTGGACACGCCCGCCAGTTCGGCGATCTCGTCCATCGAGGCGGCCCGGTAGCCCCGCTGCCCGAAGGTCCGGACGGCGGCGTCCAGCATCTGCTGTTCGCGGACCGCGCGGGGCATCCGCCTGCTCTTCACAGCACCCATGCGGGCAAGCGTACGATCGCGCGGCGCCGGGCCGGGCGCGCCGATACCGGGCGGGGCCGCGGGCCGGGATCAGGAGGTGCGGCCGCCGGCTCCGCGGGCCGTCTCGTCCAGGACCTCGTCCTCCTGGCTGCGGTTGCGGTCCAGGTTGGCCTTGACGCGGTCGACCCGGGCGACGACCTGGGCGGAGGCCCGGTCGCGCTCGCCGCGCAGGACGACGAAGCTGATCGGCGCGGAGATCACCAGGGCGAGCAGGACCACCCACATGTAGTTCGAGTCGCCGAGGCCGCGCGGGGCGACACCCGAGTAGACGAGGCCCCAGACGACCACGAGGCAGCCCAGGAAGACACCGAGGCGCATCAGTGTGTAGCGGAACATCCCAATCCACTCTTTCCGTTCCGAACGGTCCCGAAGAACACCGTCCAGTGAAGCACGCCGAGAGGTCGATCTTTCAGGGGGGCCTCAGTCGCACCGGCCGAGGGGGAGCAGCATGGTGACGTCGTCGCGGTCCTCGCCCGGCGCGACGCGGATCGCCCCGGGCACCCGGCCGACCTCCTGGTAGCCGCAGGAGGCGTAGAAGCGCTCCAGGCCCTCGCCACCCCGGCAGGTGAGCCGGATCGCCTCCACCCCGGGGAGCGAGCGGGCCGCCGTCTCGGCCGCGGCGAGCAGGTCGCGGCCGTATCCGCGGCCCTGGTGACGGGGGTGCACCATCACGGTGTACAGCCACACCCAGTGCCGCATCAGCCGGTGGCCGTTGTGCGTGAGGAAGGCGGTCGCGGCGACCCGCCCGTCCTCGTCCCGGCCGACCAGCAGCCGGGTCCGGCCCTCGGCCATGGCACGCAGGTGCCGGAGGAGTTCGGGGCGCACGTCGGCCGCCGTCACCGGCGGCACGAAGCCGACGGAGCCGCCCGCGTTCGAGACGTCCGCCCACAGGGCGGTCACCCCGTCCCGCAGGGCGGGGGTGACCGCCGGGTCCGGCTCGAAGCGCAGGGTCACGTCAGACCCGCATGGGCTGCGGCGACTCGCGGCGCTCGGGGTCCGGGCCGTCGTACTCGCGGATGATCTCGTAGCGGGTGTTGCGCTCGACGGGGCGGAAGCCGGCGTCGCGGATCAGGTCGAGGAGGTCCTCGCGGGTCAGCTTGTTGGGCGTCCCGTAGTTGTCCGCGTCGTGCGTGATCTTGTACTCGACGACCGATCCGTCCATGTCGTCGGCGCCGTGCTGGAGCGCGAGCTGCGCGGTCTGCACGCCGTGCATGACCCAGAAGACCTTGACGTGCGGCACGTTGTCGAAGAGCAGCCGGGACACCGCGAAGGTCTTCAGCGCCTCGGCGCCGGTCGCCATCTGGGTGCGGGCCTGGAGCCGGTTGCGGACCTTGCCGTCCTGCATGTCGACGAAGTCGTGCTGGTAGCGCAGCGGGATGAAGACCTGGAAGCCGCCGGTCTCGTCCTGCAGCTCACGCAGCCGCAGCACGTGGTCGACCCGGTGCCGGGGCTCCTCGATGTGCCCGTAGAGCATCGTGCACGGGGTCTTGAGACCCTTCTCGTGCGCGAGCCGATGGATGCGCGACCAGTCCTCCCAGTGGGTGCGGTGGTCGACGATGTGCTGCCGGACCTCCCAGTCGAAGATCTCCGCCCCGCCGCCGGTCAGCGACTCCAGGCCGGCGTCGATCAGCTCGTCGAGGATCTCGGAGGCGGACAGCCCGGAGATCGTCTCGAAGTGGTGGATCTCGGTGGCCGTGAAGGCCTTCAGGGAGACCTCGGGCAGGGCCTTCTTCAGCTCGCTCAGGGAGCGCGGGTAGTACCGCCACGGCAGGTTCGGGTGCAGGCCGTTGACGATGTGCAGCTCGGTGAGGTTCTCGCCGCGCATGGCCGTCGCGAGCTTGACGGCCTCCTCGATGCGCATCGTGTACGCGTCCTTCTCGCCCGGCTTGCGCTGGAACGAGCAGTACGCGCAGGACGCGGTGCACACGTTCGTCATGTTGAGGTGACGGTTGACGTTGAAGTGGACGACGTCGCCGTTCTTGCGCGTGCGCACCTCGTGCGCGAGGCCGCCGAGCCACGCCAGGTCGTCCGACTCGTAGAGCGCGATGCCGTCCTCGCGGGTCAGCCGCTCACCGGCCCGGACCTTGTCCTCCAGCTCGCGCTTGAGCCCGACATCCATGCGTTTACCTCTCCCTGTGACGAACCCTGCCCACCGTACTCCCCCGCCTTCCGGCACCCGGGCCCCACCAGGGGCTTCGCGGGTGGCCCGTGTCACTCCTCCTCGGGGAGCTCCCCGACCCGGTTCTCCCACTTGGTGGAGAGCACGATGGTCGTACGGGTCCGGGAGACGCCCTTGGTGCCCGACAGGCGCCGGATGGTCCGCTCCAGGCCGTCGACGTCGCTGGAGCGCACCTTGAGCATGAACGAGTCGTCACCCGCGATGAACCAGCAGTCCTCGATCTCGCCGAGGTCGCGCAGCCGGTGCGCCACGTCCTCGTGGTCGGCGGCGTCGGAGAGCGAGATGCCGATCAGCGCGGTGACACCGAGCCCGAGCGACGCCGAGTCGACCGTCGCGCGGTAGCCGGTGATCACACCGGCCGCCTCCAGCCGGTTGATCCGGTCGGTGACGCTCGGCCCCGACAGCCCGACGAGTCGTCCCAGCTCCGCGTAGGAGGCCCGGCCGTTCTCTCTCAGGGCCTGGATGAGCTGCCTGTCCACCGCGTCCATGCGATCGAAGCCTTCCGCTGTATGTGTCCGAAGAAATCCGAAGGGCGGCGGACCGGCCGGGAGGACCCGGGGTGCGCCGCCCGGGTTGCTCAGGTGGTGTCGCCCCGGGAGCCGCCCCCGAGTTCGCCCTTCCACCGCCGGTACAGGTCGTGGCCGACGCCCGCCGCGTCGAGGACCCGCCCGGCGACGAAGTCCACCAGGTCCTGGATGTGCGTGGCGCCCGCGTAGAAGGCCGGCGAGGCCGGGACCACCGTCGCTCCCGCGTCGTCGAGGGAGACCAGGTGCCGCAGGGTCTGCCCGTTCAGCGGGGTCTCCCGCACGGCGACGACCAGTCTGCGCCGCTCCTTGAGCGTGACGCTCGCGGCCCGCTGGAGCAGGTCCTTGGAGAGGCCGAGGGCCACTCCGGCCACGCAGGCCGTGGACGCGGGCACGATGATCATGCCCTTGACCGGGTACGAGCCCGACGAGGGACCCGCCGCGAGGTCGCCCGCGCTCCAGTGCCGCACCGCGTCGAGGTGCTCCTCGAAGGCGGTGAAGGTGCCGGGCTTGCCGTCCGCGCCCCGCGCCAGCCATCCGCGCAGGTCCTCCCGCCAGTGCGCGTCCCGGAACGGCAGGCCCGTCTCGTCGAGCAGCGTGAGCCGCGAGGCCCGGCTGACGACCAGGTCGACGCTCTCCCCCGCCTCCAGCAGCGAGCGCAGCACCGCCCCCGCGTACGGCGTACCGGACGCGCCGGACACCCCCACGATCCAAGGCCGGCGCTCCGTCTGTCCTGGCTTCATGATGTCGAGCCTATCCGGCCACCGCCCTGATTCAGACCGTGAGCCCGCGCACCAGCAGATCCAGCAGGGCGCACACGAACAGCGCGATCCCGATGAATCCGTTGACCTGGAAGAAGGCGCGGTTGAGGCGGGACAGGTCGTGCGGCCTCACGATCGTGTGCTCGTAGAGGAACGCGCCCGCGACGATCACCAGGCCGAGCCAGAAGAACACGCCGGCCCCGGTGGCCAGCCCGTACCAGACGAACAGCCCGGTCGTCACCGCGTGGCAGACGCGGGCGCCCTGGACGGCGGCCGGGATGCCGAAGCGGGCCGGCACCGACAGCACGCCGATCTCCCGGTCGGTCTCGACGTCCTGGCAGGCGTAGATCAGGTCGAAGCCGCCGATCCAGACGCCGACCGCAAGACCGAGGATCACCGCGTCCCAGGACCAGGTCCCGGTGACGGCGATCCAGGCGCCGATCGGGCCCATGGCCTGCGCGAGACCGAGGATGGCCTGCGGGAAGTTGGTGAACCGCTTGCCGTAGGGGTAGACGACCATCGGGATGACGGCGATCGGCGCCAGCGCCAGGCAGAGCGGGTTCAGCAGGGCCGCGGCGCCCAGGAAGAAGACGAGGGCGACGAACGCGCCCGTCCAGGCGTGCCGCACGCTCATCGCGCCGGTGACCAGTTCGCGGTGGGCGGTGCGCGGGTTGCGGGCGTCGATCTCGCGGTCGATGATCCGGTTCGCCGCCATCGCGAAGGTGCGCAGCCCCACCATCGCCACGGTCACCAGGAGCAGCCGCCCCCAGTGGATGTTCCCGTCCACCTCGTACATCGCCGTCAGCGCGGCGATGTACGCGAAGGGCAGCGCGAACACCGAGTGCTCGATCATGACGAGCCGCAGGAACGCCTTGGTGCGGCCCGGCTGCGGAAGCGCCGCGGAAGCTGAACTCACAGCCCGTACTCCTTCCAGCGGCGGTCGACCTTCGCCGCCGTCTCCGGGTCGGACAGCACCATCTCGGGCCAGCCGCCGTCCCGGGTGTAGCCCTCCTCGGGCCACTTCCTCGTCGCGTCGATCCCCGCCTTGCCGCCCCAGAACTGCTGGTAGGAGGCGTGGTCGAGGTGGTCCACCGGGCCCTCCACGACGGTCAGGTCGCGGCTGTAGTCCGTGTTGCCGAGGGCGCGCCAGGCGACCTCGTGCAGGTCGTGGACGTCGCAGTCGGCGTCGACGACCACGATGAGCTTCGTCAGGGACATCATGTGGGCGCCCCAGACGGCGTGCATGACCTTCTGGGCGTGCTTGGGGTACCTCTTGTCGATCGACACGATCGCGCAGTTGTGGAAGCCGCCCGCCTCCGGCAGGTGGTAGTCCACGATGTCCGGCACGATGATCTTGAGCAGCGGCAGGAAGAACCGCTCCGTGGCCCGGCCGAGCGGCCCGTCCTCGGTGGGCGGCCGGCCCACCACGATCGACTGGAGCAGCGGCCGCTTGCGCATCGTCACGCAGTCGATGGTCAGCGCCGGGAACGGCTCCTGCGGGGTGTAGAACCCGGTGTGGTCGCCGAAGGGGCCCTCGGGCAGCATCTCGCCCGGTTCCAGCCAGCCCTCCAGGACGACCTCGGCGTTCGCCGGCACCTGGAGCGGCACGGTCTTGCAGTCGACCATCTCGATCCGCTTGCCCTGGACGAAGCCGGCGAAGAGGTACTCGTCGATGTCCCCGGGCAGCGGGGCGGTGGAGGCGTAGGTCACGGCGGGCGGGCAGCCGAAGGCGATCGCGACGGGCAGCCGCTCGCCGCGCCGGGCCGCCACCTGGTAGTGGTTCCGGCTGTCCTTGTGGATCTGCCAGTGCATGCCGATGGTGCGCTTGTCGTGCCGCTGGAGCCGGTACAGGCCGAGGTTGCGGACCCCGGACTCGGGGTCCTTGGTGTGGGTGAGCCCCAGGTTGAAGAAGGAGCCGCCGTCGTCGGGCCAGGTGAACAGGGCGGGCAGCGTGTCGAGGTCGACGTCGTCGCCGCGCAGCACCACCTCCTGCACCGGCGCGTCCTTGACCTTCTTCGGCGGCACGTGCGCCATCGCGCCGAGCTTGCCGAAGGCCTCGCGCATCCCGACGAACCCCTGCGGCAGCTCGGGCCGGAGCAGCCCGCCGATCTTGTCGGAGATGTCGGCGTAGGACTTCAGGCCGAGGGCCTTGAGCAGGCGGCGGTCGGTGCCGAAGACGTTCATGGCGAGCGGCATCGC
The DNA here is from genome assembly GCF_043199735.1 of Streptomyces sp. NPDC048566. Classification (NCBI taxonomy): domain Bacteria; kingdom Bacillati; phylum Actinomycetota; class Actinomycetes; order Kitasatosporales; family Streptomycetaceae; genus Streptomyces; species Streptomyces sp. NPDC048566. The sequence continues at coordinate 2,338 of NZ_JBICWL010000025.1, read as the reverse complement.
CGACCCGCGCACGTTCTCGAAGAGGAGCGCGGGCCCGCCCGCCTTCTGCACCCGGTCGACGATCTCCCCGACCTCCAGGTACGGATCCACCTCGGCCTTGATGCGCTTGAGGTCTCCCTCGCGCTCCAGCGCCCTGAGCAGGGAGCGAAGATCGTCGTAAGCCATGTGTTCCAGTATCGGCCACCGGCTACCCTGTGCCCGTCACCGGGGCCCCGAGCGGTCCCTCCGTCGCGTTCTGGGGGCCGTTTCGTCATGTTCAGGTATCTGCCGTTCCTGCTGGTGCTGGCGTTGTGGATCTACGCCTTCATCGACTGCCTGAACACGCCGGAGGAGGAGGTCAGGGGGCTGCCGAAGGTGGTCTGGGTGATCATCATCCTGCTCTTCGGTGAAGTGCTCGTCGGCCCGATCGCCTGGCTGGTGGCGGGCCGCAACCGCCGCGGTCCCGCCGGCGGCTCGACCCCCTCGGAGTGGCACCGCAACCACCGCACCGCCTACGTCGCCCCGGACGACAACCCCGACTTCCTCAGGTCCCTCAAGGCCGAGAACCGCAAGGACGAGTCCCTGCTGAAGGACTGGGAGGCCGACCTCAGGCGCCGCGAGGAGGAACTGCGGCGGCGCGAGGACACCGGCCGGTCCGGCGACGAGTCCTGAGACTCCCGCACCGAGACGCGCGCGCCGGGGCCGGGGGGCACGCGGGCCGAGGCGGTGTCCGCGGAGGCAGCGAGGCCGAGACGGAGACGGCCGGCCGGTGCGCAGCCGCCGAGCGGGCGGCACCGAGTGCGGGACGCGGTGCGCGAGGAGGCCGCGCGCGGGCGGCGGGGCCGTGCCGGGGGGTGCCTCTATGTCTTTCGTCAAGCTGTGCGAGGGCTTCTGGGTTCGTAGAAGGTTCCGTCGCGGAGCATGGCGAAGAGGACGCTGATGCGGTGGCGGGCGAGGCGGAGGAGGGCTTGGGTGTGGGTTTTGCCTCGGGCTCTGCAGCGGTCGTAGTAGGTCCGGGAGGCGGGGTCGTGCAGGGCTGCGAACGCGGAGAGGAACATCGCTCGTTTCAGCTGCCGGTTGCCGCCTCGGGGGGCGTGTTCACCGTGGATCGACGTGCCGGACTGGCGGGTTGCCGGGGCGAGTCCCGCGTAGGAGGCCAGGTGGGCGGCGGTGGGGAACGAGCTGCCGTCGCCGACGGTGGCCAGGAGGACTGCGGCGGTCCTGACGCCGATGCCGGGCATCGAGGTCAGGACCTGGGAAAGAGGGTGGGCCTCCAGCAGGGCTTCGATCCGGGCCTCCAGGGCCCGGCGTTGTTCATGGACGGCAGCCAGTGACTTCGCCAGGGACGGAACGATCACGTCGAGGGTGCCGGTGCCGGGGACGACGACGGTCTGCTCGTCGAGTGCGGCGAAGATGTCGTCGACCAGCCGCTCGGCCATCCGCGGAGCCCTGGGGCGGATGACCTCGATGAGCCTGCGGCGGCCTGCCTTCCGCAGTGCCTGCGGGGATCCGTAACGCTCGAGGAGCCAGGTGACGGCCTGGTGGTCCAGACGCGGTCCCAGGACGCGCTCCAGGCTGGGGTGGAACTGGGTGAGCAGGCCGCGGATGCGGTTGGAGGTGCGGTTGGCCTCGCCGACGAGGTCCTGGTCGAAGCCGACCAGCATGGTCAGCTCCGCGGTGACCTCGTCGGTCAGGTCGAGGGCGCGCAGGGTGTGGGGCATGGTGCGGGCGGCGTCCGCGATGACGGCGGCGTCCTTGGCGTCGGTCTTGGCCTCGCCGGGGTAGAGGTCGGCGATCCTGCGCATGGCGAGTCCTGGCAGGTAGGCGACCTGACAGCCGGCGTCCCTGGCGACGGTCAGTGGGAGGGCGCCGATGGAAGCGGGCTGGTCCACGATCACCAAGACCGTGCCGAACTTGGCCGTGAGCTTGTCGAAGACAGCTCGGAGCTTCGGTTCGCTGTTCGGCAGCGGCTTGTCGAAGACCCTCTTCCCGGCCAGGGTCAGGCCGTGTCCGTGGTGCGTGTGCTTGCCGACGTCCAAGCCCAGGAAGACGCCCACCTTGTCGATGTCGACCATCGTGCCCCCACATGCGTCGATGCCGTGCCGGCCCAGGGTCGGGAGCCGTTCTCGCGCATCCACGTTATGCAGACCTGCCGCCCGCAAAACGGCCGGGCATTACGCCCGGCCGGACGGTGGTCGGGCCTCTGATCAGCGTCTCCGACGGCACCCCTCGGGCCCGGTGACACCACCCCCCAGGTCATCCGTTCCAATGCCGTTGCTTTAGTGGTCGTGCCACCGGTTGTTCAAGGCCACGGCGATCGGTGGACGTCGGCTGCTGGAAGGCTCGCCAGGGGCTTTGC